>VXOJ01000061.1 GCA_009840115.1 Gemmatimonadales bacterium
TTTTTTATTCCCATCCACTCCGCCATACCCCTCTTTCTTCTACGTCTGGGGGGCTGTTTTATTTTTATAACACGCCGGGAAGAGCCACACGGGCACGAACCCCTTCAGCAGATCCACGACGAGCACACCCACGGCCGGGAAGAACCCGAGGACCCGGTAGGCGTTCGTGGAGCCGAGGTTGCCGCTCCCCTCCCGCCGGAGGTCGTACCCGTAGGCGCGCCCGACGAGGTAGCTCGTGGGGAAGGCCCCGATGAGATAGGCGGCGAGCGTCAGGAGGGGTGCGGTCATTCCCGCCCCGAACGCTTCCTGAGCTTGATCCGGATGGGAGATCCCTCGAATCCCCAGGCCTCCCGGAAGCCGGCGACGAGGTATCTCACATAGTGCTCCTTCAGGTCGTGCGGCCGGTTGGACCAGAGTACGAACTGCGGCGGGGACGCCGCCACCTGGCTGCCGTACAGCAGCCGCACGTCGCCCCGCCCGCCCTGGGGAGGCTGCCGGCGCGCGACGAGCTGTTGAAGGACTTCGTTCACCTCCGCCGTGGGCACCCGCCGCGCCCGCGCCTCCCGCACCTCGAACGCGAGGTCGATGGCCTTCCGCACCCGTTTCCCCGTCAACGCCGAACAGGTGATGATGGGCACCCAGCGAAGGTAGTGCGCGCGCTCGCGGAGTTCGCGCTCGAAGCCCGCCAGCGCCGAGGGTCCGCGGTCCTCGATCAGGTCCCACTTGTTGGCGACGAACACGAGGCCCTTCCCTTCGTCCCACGCCTCGTGCCCGATCCGGAAATCCTGGTTCGCCGCACCGGCCTGCGTATCCACGAGGAGGAGACAGACATCGGCCCGGTCGATGGCCGAGGCCGCCCGCAGCCGCCCGAGGAATTCGAGGTCATCCACGATGCGGGCCCGGCGCCGGAGGCCCGCGGTGTCGATGAGACGGATGCGGCGCCCGTCCAGGACGAGGTCCGTGTCGATGGCGTCGCGGGTCGTCCCCGCCTCCTCGTGGACGATGACGCGGTCTTCTCCGAGGAGACGGTTCACGAAGCTCGACTTGCCCACGTTGGGCCGCCCGATGACCGCGATGCGGATGTCGGCGTCGCCCTCTTCCGTCTCCGGCGACTCCGGGAGGGCCGCGACCACGCGGTCGAGGAGGTCCCCCGACCCCTTGCCGCTGAGGGCCGCGAGCGGCGTGGGGTCGCCGAGGCCGAGTTCGTAGAAGTCGACGTGCCCGATCGCGCCGCCGAGTTCGTCGAGCTTGTTCGCGGCGACGATCACGGGCAGGCCCGAGCGCCGCAGGAGGTCCGCGACGTGGCGGTCCACGGGCTGGACCCCGTCCCGGCCGTCCACGACGAAGACGACGACGTCCGCGTGGCCGATCGCGGTCTCGGCCTGGCGGCGCACCTCGACGTCGATGCGTTCATCCGGCCGCACGACGAGGCCCCCGGTGTCGACGAGCAGGAAGCGCCGCCCGGCCCATTCCGCCTCGGCGAACTGCCGGTCCCGCGTGACGCCGGGGCGTTCGGCGACGATCGCGACGCGGCGCCTCAGGATCCGGTTGAAGAGCGTCGACTTGCCGACGTTTGGGCGGCCCACGATGGCGACCGTGCGGAGAGCCATCGGTATCGCCGCTAGAGCCGCGAGAGGACGTCGACGAGGTCGTGGGAAGGCTCGACCCGGCGGCCGGGAAAATCGGCCTGCAGTTCGGAGAGGCTGACGTCGTCGAGAAAGAGGTCGCCGTCGTTCAGCGCCTGCGCCGAGAACAGGGCCACGTCGAAGTCCCCCGCGCCGCGAAGTGCGCTCCGGTGATCCGCGCCCGGCAGGAGGCCGGCCGTCGTGACCGTCGGCCCGTACAGCGTGTTCTCGGCCGCCACCGTCGACACCTCGGCGCCGGTGCGTCGCGCGATGCGGCCCGCGAGGCGGGTCAGCGTCGGCCCCATCGAGGTCCCCGTGACCGCTACGACGCGGCACCCTTCCAGCGGGTGGAGCGCCTCCAGCTGTCCGGTCACGCGATCCGTCAGGGTAGAGATCGCCCCGACGCCGTTGCTCTCGAGTTCATGGTCGTCGAAGTACCCGGCGCCGGGCGGCTCGAGTCCCGCCTGCAGGTACATTTCGTCGGCGGCGTAGCACCACCCCTGCCCCCGCTCCGACAGCGCCCGCTCGCGGATCGCGTCCACGGCGTCGAGCGCCTCGCGACATTCCTCCGGTTCGAGCGTCCGCCCGCCCAGCGCCGCGTTCCACGTGGTCAGGCCCACGGGTACGATGGAGAGCGACCGGATCGCCTCCCCGCGGCGATAGAGGTCTTCGATCGTTCGCCTCAGGTGTTCGCCGTCGTTCACCTCCGGACAGAGGACGACCTGCGCGTGCACGACGATGCGGCCCTCGGCCAGCCGGTCGAGATCCTGTCCGATATTCGCGCTCCGAGGGTTCTTCAGCATCCCCAGCCGGACCGCGGGGTCCGTCGAGTGGACGCTCACGTAGAGCGGGGACAGCCGCTGTTCGAATATCCGGTCCCAGTCATCCGGACGCAGGTTCGTCAGCGTGATGTAGTGGCCGTGCAGGAAGGACAGCCGATAGTCGTCATCCTTCACATAGAGGGGCGCCCGAAGCTTGTCGAATTTCGGGTTTCCCTTCACGAAGCAGAAGGGGCACGCGTTCGTGCAGCGGCGGATCTTGTCGGGCTCCGGGACGATGCCGAGGGGTTCGTCCGCCGGTTTCTCGATCTCGAACAGGAACCGCTCACCGGACCGCTGCTCGGTGAGCACCCGGAGCGTCGGCTCCGCCTGGTAGAAGAGAAGGTCCAGGCCGTCCCGGATGGGCTTGTCGTTGATCTCGAGCACGGCGAGACCCGCCGGCAGCTCGAGATCTGCGGCGATCGAACCCGGCTCGACGCTGGCGATTCGAATCATGGTTTAGCAGCCCGTGGCAAACCCCTGCTAGCGCGAGGCTAGCGGGCCGCCCCGGCTTCCCGGGAGCGGCCCGTGCCTGGATCCGCGGCCGGGCGGGCCATGCCCCGGCCAGGCACGGTCTGCCGGGCGGTCAGCCGCCGATCGTTCCGTACCGGAACCCGGCCAGGGGCACGTCGGACTGGATCTCGAAGGTGAAGCTGCCGGAATCGGCCCCGAAGGCCTGCGTATGCTCCGTGACGACCTGCCCGCCGCCGTCGACGAACTCGAACGCCATCTGCAGCGTGCCGGAGGCGGTGCGGTTCGTAAACGCGAGCTGCACGATGTACCGGCCGTTCGCGGCAGGGGCCATCTGCGCGAACGTGACGGAGAGCGGCAACTCCTGCTCCACGCCCATGGCCTCCATCGCCTGCTCGTTCATTTCGGCGCGTCCGAGCGCCTGGAACTTCAACTGGTGAGCGAGCGCATCGTAGGGATACCACTGCGTCAAGGTGTCCGCGAGCGCGATGACGGGCCCGGGCCGGCCCGACTGGATGGAGGCGTTGACGTAGTTCTCCATCGCTTCCTTGCTGTAGGCGTTCCCCTCGCGGGCGTTCGCGAAGGCGGTCGCCGCGTCCGGGAAATTCTGGGCGTTGTAGAACCCCACACCGACTTCGAGCCACTGCTGGTACGTCAGATCCGCTCGCTCCAGGGTTTCGGCATAGATCGCGGCCGACTCCTCGGCCTGCCCCTCATCGGCCAGGACTCCCGCATACTGGATCTGGATCACGACATCGTCCGGATTCCCGGCGAGGTAGTCGCGGTACGTCTGGAGGGCTTCATCCGCCCTGCCTTCCGCCGCCAGCATTTCGCCGAGTCCGCGGACGATGCCGCGCAGCGACTCCGTGTCCGCGTCGGGAATGTCCGCGGCGAGCGCGGCCTGGTACGTCTCGATCGCACCCGCGTTGTCGCCCAGTTGGGACTGCAGGAGGGCCGCATTGCTGTACGTGCGGAGGTCGGGATTGAAATCGTTCGCAAGCACGAAGGCGTCGAGCGCCGTCTCGTAGTCGGATGCGCCGTAGGCCGTCACACCCTGGTTGTAGAGCCGGACCCAGGCGTTGTACCGCTGTGCCTGCCCGTGCATCATGCACTCGGGCGCCGCGGTGGCGTCGTAGCGGTCAAGAAACTCCACGGCAGCCGGGAAGTTGCCGAGACCTATCTGGATCTGGGCGCCCAGCAGGGGGACCACCGGGTTGTCGCTGTCCAGATCCGATCCGAGCGCCGCCCACGCCTCCTCGAAGATGGTCGTGCTGTCGGCGGCCGTCGGGGCCTCGGTGAGTCTCTGAATCGCCTCCGAAGCCGTCGAGGCCGCGCTGTTCGCGTCGAACTCGCATTCCTGCCCGAAGAGTCCCGCGGAAGTGAAGATCGACGCGAGGGTGGCGGCGGTCGCCGCTCTCGCGCCAGTACGCACCATGTTCGACATCGCTCTGAACCCCTGTTTCTGTTTTGAGTCGCAACCACGGTCAAGGTAGCCGGAAGCCCCCCGCAGCGCACGGAGCCCCGCGCGGGGTTGCGACCGCCCGCGCTAGTACGTGAGGAGGTGTGCGGTGTTGAAGAGGACGACGGTCTCGCCATCGCGCAACTCCCCGGCTCGCCGGAGTTCGCGCGCTCCCGCGAGCGTAGCTCCGCCCTCGATCGAGGCCCCCACGCCGGCCGCGCCGAGTTCGAGGGCGCCATCCTTCATCGCCTCGTCGGAAACGGCGACCCCGCCTCCGCCCGATTCGCGGATGGCTTCCAGCATCAGGAAGTCTCCGAGCGCGCCCGGGACGCGAAGCCCCCAGGCTTCGGTCGAGGCGTTTCGCCACGGCTCGGCGTACGTCTCGCCCGCCGCATGCGCCCGCACGATGGGCGCGCAGCCCGTGCCCTGCACGGCATAGAGCCGCGTGTCCCCGTCGACCAGGCCGAGTTCCCGCAGTTCCGCCAGCGTCTTGGCGCTGCCGATGAGGCCGGTGCCGCCACCGGTGGGATAGACGATGGCGTCGGGCGCCCTCCAGCCGAGGGCTTCGACAATCTCGAGCATCATCGTCTTCTTCCCTTCGATCCGGTACGGCTCCTTCAGCGTGGAGATGTTGAACGCGCCCGTTTCCGCGCCGTATTCGGCGGAGAGGCGGCCGCATTCGTCGATGAGTCCGTCGACCCGGACGATGTCCGCGCCGTAGTGCTCGCAGCGCCGGGCGACGCCCTCCGGCGTGTCTTCGGGGATAAAGAGGCGAGAGGGCACGCCCGCGCGCGCCGCGTAGGCCGCGAGGGCCGCACCCGCGTTTCCGGCGCTCGGGATGACGAGGTCGGTCGCCCCCTCGTGCACCGCCCGCGTGACGGCCGCGCAGAGGCCCCGGTCCTTGAAGCTTCCCGTGGGGTTGAGGCCCTCGTCCTTCACCATGAGCGTAAGGCCCTCGAACTCCCCTCCGATCTCGATCTCGAGCAGCGGCGTGCCGCCCTCCCCGAGCGTCACCGGATCCTCGCTCGGCTCGACGGGCATGATCTCCCGAAAGCGCCACATGCCGCCCTGTCGCCCCGTCCATGCCCGCCGCAGCGCCTCCCCGTCCAGGGCTCCGAGGTCGTAGCGGGCCAGCAGGGGCTTCGAGCAGTCCGGGTCCGGGCACACTGTGGCCAGCCCGCGGGCGACGGGTCGCTCGCAGAGGCCGCATTCGAGGCGCCAGCTCATACGCTTCGCTCCTTGTTCGTCAATCGCCGGTTTCCGATGGCGCGGACGGCATCGCCGCCGCGAGGCGGGCCAGGGTGCGCTCCCGTCCGAGCGCGTAGGCGACCTCGCCCAGGTCGGGGCCGTGAAGCTGCCCGGTCAGGGCGACCCGGACGGGCGGAAAGAAGGTACGCCCCGCGAGCCCGGCGTCGCGCATCGCGCCGCGAAGCGCCGCCGCGAGGGGTTCGGGTCGCCACGCCGTGTCCGCCCACGCCGCGCGGGCGAGGCGGATCGCGGTCGCGGCCGCCGGGGCGGAGAGCGACTCCCGCGCGGCGGCTTCGCCGGTCTCCGGCGCGCGGTAGATCGGCTCGACCTCGGACGCGACATCGGAGAGGAGACGCGTGCGTTTGGCGAAGACTTCCGCCGCGCGGCGGAGATCGGCGTCGTTCAGCCCCAGCCCCTCCACGTCGAGCCGCCCCGCCCAGTCGCGGGCCAGCCGCCCCGCCGGCTCCGCCCGCAGATGCTGTCCCGACAGCCAGGTCATCTTCTCCTCGTCCACCTCCGTATCGGCCGCCCCCAGCCGGGCGAGGTCGATCCGCTCCACGAGCGCCTCCCGGCTCAGGAACTCCTCCCCGTCCTCCGAGGACCACGAGAGGAGCGACAGGTAGTTGACCACGGCATCCGGATGGAACCCCCGCTTCCGGTAGTCGAGGACCCCGGCCGCGCCGCGCCGCTTGGAAAGCTTCCCTCCCCCGGGGGCGAGGACGGTCGGGATGTGGACGAACTCCGGAGGCCTCACTCCGAAGGCGCGGTACAGGAGCACCTGCTTGGGTGTGTTCGAGAGATGGCCCACGCCCCGGATCACGTGGCTGATCTCCATCTCGATGTCGTCCACCGCGACGGCGAAGTTGTATGTGGGCCGCCCGTCGCTCCGTACGAGGACCAGGTCCCCGAGGTCGTCGCCGTCGATCGAGAGGGTGCCCTTCAGGAGATCGGTGAACTCGACGGGCCCGGGGTCCACGCGAAGCCGGATCGCGGCCTCCCGCCCCTCCGCCTCGTGGCGGCGCGCCAACTCGGCGGGAAGGTCGCGGCAGCGCGCATCGCGTCCGGTGGGCTCCCCGGCCGCGATCGCGGCCTCCCGCCTCGCCTCGAGTTCGTCCGGCCGGCAGTAGCAGCGGAAGGCCCTCCCCGACTCCAGCAGAGCCGCCGCCCGGGCCCGATGCCGGTCGGCGCGCGCCAACTGGCGGTACGGCGCGAACGCCCCCCCCTCCCGCGGGCCCTCGTCGGGGGCGATGCCGAGCCAGTCGAGGGCCTCGTAGATCATCTCCTCCCCCCTCGGTACGGCCCGCTCGGTGTCCGTATCCTCGAGGCGGAGCACAAAGTCGCCGCCGTGCCGCCGCGCGAAGAGCCAGTTCAGGATCGCGGTGCGGGCGTTGCCCAGGTGGAGGGCTCCGGTCGGGCTCGGCGCGAAACGGGTTCGGACCCGCGCCGGCAGGGCGGTCGGAGCGGTCACGGAGCCTCCTCTTCCGCCTGGAAGCCGGCGCAGCGCAGCACGGGCAGCGTCGGATAGCGCCGGAAGCGCGGGTCCGTGCGCGAGAGCCGGCACAGGAGGAAAGCGGATCCGCGGTCGCTCCGGATCCACCGGCGGTGACGGCAGCGCGCGCACAGACCCGCGGGAGGGCGTCCTCCCCGCATCACGAGGCGGCTCCCCGGGCCGGGTCGTCGTCGCGGAGCGCGGCGAGGATCGACGTGGCGGTCGCCGGGCCGATCCCCGGCGTGCGCGCGAGCTGCGCGGGCGTGGCCCGGCGGATGAGGTCGAGACTGCCGAACCGCTCCAGCAGGCGCTGCTCGCGCTCCGGTCCCACCCCCGGGATCTCGCTCAGCCTCGATCTGAGGGCGCGGCGCCGGCGCAGGGTCCGGTTGTAGCGGAGCGCGAAGCGGTGCGCCTCATCGCGCGCCCGCTGCAGCCAGTGCAGGCCCGGGTCCGCGCGCGGAAGCCGCAGCGGCGTCGGGGTCCCGGGCCGGAACACCTCCTCTTCGCGCTTCGCGAGGGCCACGGTGGGCAGGTCCGAGACGCCCGCGCCATCCATGGCCTGCCGCGCCGCCGACAGCTGCCCCCTGCCCCCGTCCACGACGACGAGGTCGGGCAGCGCACGCCCCTCCCGGACGCGCCGGTCGAAGTAGCGCGAGACGATCTCCTGCATCATGGCGTAATCATCGGTCCGCCCCTCCTCCGAGTCCCGGATCCGGAACCTGCGGTACTCATCCTTGTGCGGCCGGCCGTCCCGCAGCCACACGCAACTGCCGACGGACTCCCGGCCCGCGAGCGTCGACACGTCGAAGCAGACGAGGTCCCGCGCGGGCGCCTCCAGCGCGAGCGCCTCCGCGAGCCGCGCCGCGGCGGGCGGCGGCCCCGCCGCTTCGACCCCGACCTCCGCCTCGTCGCCGCGCTCCAACCGGTCCCGCTCCAGCACATGCGCCGCGTTCCGGCTCGCGGCCCGCGTCAGTTCCAGCCCGGGCCCGCGCGCCGGCACGCGGATGCGGAAGCGGTGTCCGGCGACGCCGGAAAGGTACTCCTCCACGAGATCCTGCTCGTCGAACGGGTCAGCAACGAGCAGTTCCGACGGGACATCATCCGCCTGGCGCAGATAGTACCCCTTCACCAGAGCGCCGAGCACGGCTTCGTCCGGCTCATCCCCGACGTTCGCGAGATAGTGCACCCGGCGGCCGACGAGCCTTCCCTCCCTCACCCTCAACACGATCCCGCACACCGAGCCGCCCGCCGGCTGGCGCGCAAATCCGATCGCGTCGTGGCTCCCGCCCCTGGGGTCGATCGCCGCCTGCCGGCTCTCGAGCTGGTCAAGGCCGCGCAATACGTCCCTCAACTCCCCCGCCCGTTCGTAGTCCAGCGCTTCGGCGGCCTCCTCCATCCGGTCCTCCACCGAGCGCCTCACGGCCCCCGTCCGCCCTCCGAGGATCTCGAGGATCTCGTCGATCATCGTCCGGTAGTCCGCTTCGGACTGGAGGCCCGCGCACGGCGCCTTGCAGCGCCCGATGTGGTAGTCGAGACAGGGCCGGGGCGGAAGCTCCGCCGGCATTCGGTAATGGCACGACCGCACGGTGTACATCTTCTTGATCGTGCGCAGCGCGCGCCGCATCGCCCCGACATCGGTGAAGGGACCCAGGTACCGCGAGCCGTCATCCCTCAGTCGGCGCGTCACGAAGATCCGCGGAAAGGGCTCCCCGACCGTCACCTTGATGTACGGATAGCTCTTGTCGTCGCGGAGCTGGATGTTGAAGCGCGGGCCGAACTCGCGGATGAGGTTCCATTCGAGGAGGAGGGCTTCGGCTTCCGAGCGCACGGGGAAGGTCTCGATGCTGTCGATCTCCCGCACGAGACGGACGAGCTTCACGGAACGGCTCGCCTCGGCGCCGAAATAGGAGGCGACGCGCGAGCGGAGCGACTTCGCCTTTCCCACGTAGAGAACCTCACCTGCGGCATCCCGGAACAGGTACACGCCGGGCTCGTGACCCAGCCCCCGGGCCTGCGCGCGAAGTGCGTCGCGATCCGGCCCTCGCGACACCCCCTCCCCGCTCATCCCCTTCGCTCCTCGGGCGGGGGCGCCCCGACGGTCCGCAGCCCGGTCGGGAGACCGGCGCAGCCGGCATAGCAGAGCCCGCCCGCGATGAGCGCGGCCGCGAGGAGGGCTGCGTCGCCGAGGAATCCGTCCGGGACGCGGGCCCCGAGCAGGGAGCGGATCGCCAGGAAGGCGCCGCTCGCGAGGCCGGCGCCGGCCGCCATGCGGCCGAGCGAA
The DNA here is from genome assembly GCA_009840115.1 of Gemmatimonadales bacterium. GTDB lineage: Bacteria > Gemmatimonadota > Gemmatimonadetes > Palauibacterales > Palauibacteraceae > Palauibacter > Palauibacter irciniicola. Next base: position 9,392 of record VXOJ01000061.1, read on the forward strand.
CGCCGCACCGGGAGGAACCATCCCCCCGCACCCCGCCGGCTCAGTCCGCGCACGAGCAGGATGAGGTTGATCCAGGCTCCGACCGAACTGCCGAACACGAGGCCGGCCGCGGCGCGCAGCCCGAACCCGCGGTCCTCCATCCACAGCGCGGTCGCCGCTCCGATGAGGATTCCGGTCCCCACCCCGGCCATGGCGTACTTCACCGGCGTGCGCGTGTCCTGGAGGGCGTGGAACGCGCTCGCGAACAGCTTCGTGAGGCCGGTCGCGACGAGCCCCAGCGCGTAGGCGCCCAGGGCCCACCGCACGACCGGGACGTGTTCGGCCTCGAAGGCCCCCCGTTCGTAGATGAGCGACGTCACGAGGTCCCCGAGCAGGAGGAGCACGGCGACCGATGGAAGGATGAAGTAGGCGACCCGCCGCACGCCGGTGGAGAGATGGGACCGCAGGGCCTCGACCCCCTTCTCGCGGGACATCTCCGGTAGCGCGGCCACCGCCACGGAGGCGCCGAAAAGGGCCATCGGCACCATCGCGATGCGCTGCGCGAAGTAGATGCCCGTGAGCGCGCCCTCGGCGAGGAGGCTGGCGACGAACACATCCGTCAGGCTCGAGAGCTGGAAGATCCCCTGTCCCGCCGCGACCGGGATGGCGTTGCGCGCGACGCGGCGCGTGGGCTCGAAGCGGAGGTCGACCCGCGGCCGGAGCGTCCCGAGCAGGCGGTACACGGCGGGGAGCTGGACCGCGACCTGCAGTACGCTCCCGATGAGAGTCGACCAGGTGAGCACGACGATGAGCGGCGCCCAGCCCAGCCGCGCCCCGAGCAGGAGGCCGGCGATCTGGGACAGGTTCCAGACGACCGGCGCGGCGAAGGGGAGGAAGAAACGGCGGTGGCTCGTGAGGATGCCGAGACACCACGCACCGACGATCATCACGCCCGACATGGGAAAGAGGATGCGCACCAGGCGCGTCGTAAGCTCGCTCAACTCGGCGTCGTAGCCGGGCGCGAGGATCCCCAGCAGCCAGGGCGCGGCTGCGACGACCGCGGCCACGACGAGGGCGGAGAGGATGAGGAGGCCGCCCAGCACGCCCTGCGCGAGCCTGCGCGCGCCGGCCGTGTCGCCCCGCTCCGTCAACGAGGAGAACACCGGCACGAAGGAGGCCGAGAGGGCGCCTTCGCTGAGCAGGTTGCGAAAGGCGTTCGGGATCTTGAGTGCGGCCGCGTAGGCGTCCGTGACCGGCCCGACCCCGAACGTGGCGGCGATGATGACGTCTCGCAGAAACCCGGTGATGCGGCTGGCGAGAATACCGGCGGCGACGCGGGTCGCGGAACGGCCCTGCCCCGGCGCCTTCCCCTCGGTCAGATCAACGCTCCCCGTCGTCTCCGGCCGGCCGGCCCGCGTCCCGGGCGGGAAGTGCCGGGAACGCTTCGTCTCCCTCCACGAGTGCGCGCACGAAGGCGGTCTCTTCCCGGATGCCCTCGACCGCCTGCGTCAGGTACTGGATCTCCTGTTCCAGGGCGTCGATGCGCGCCGACTGGTTCGTGCCCGAGTCGGTGTTCCCGATCCGCCGCGCCAGGGCTTCGGAGAGGGGAGAGTCGATCACGATGGCGAGCACGGGGATGAGGACGATCAGCCCGAGGACGACCATGAAGGCGAAGGTCATCTCGGATCTCCCGTGCCGCTCATTGTCGCGCCCTCCGTGGAAGAACGTCCGTTCGCGGGGCCTTGCCAGGCGCCTGCTCCGGGACGATGTACCCGCGAACGCCGAAAGCTATCCATCTTCCGCGCGACCCGCCAAGAAGGACGCGACCCGGCGGTCGGTTTCGCGGGCCAGCCGCCCCACGAGTCCGGGCCCGTAGCGGCAGAGGAAGGAGAGCGGGTTCAGCACGCGTTCCTGAGGGCGCCGGCGCGGGAAGAGGTTCGCCCCCGCGCGACGCACCTGGCCCAGCCGGACGTCGAGCCGTTCCCGGGTCGCGCGGTCCACCTGACGGGACAGTTCGGAGGCCGCGTCGAGGATGCCTTTCCGCATCTTCCCCGCCGCCCCCCGGAGTCCCGGCACCTCTTCGGCCACGGCCTCCTCGATCGCGGCCATGCCGGTCTCGATCCCCTCCCGAAAACGGCCGAGGGCCCGCACCACCGCTTCCGGCCGCGCCTCCCGCGTGAGCCGTTCCACGACCGGGTCGGCCCCCATGGCCAGATCCTGCGGCGAAAGCCCGGTGCGCTCGAGAATCCGTCGCGTGCGCGCCTCGACCAGCGTCCATGCCGCGCGCGGCTGGACGGGCGGCAGGGGGACATCGAGGGCGCCGAACAGCGGCCCGAGCTGGCTCCAGTACGCGATTTCGCCGGGTCCCAGCACCGTTGCGGCCACGGGAAGGAGGTACGATTCGAGCGCAGGGCGTGACGCGACGTTCGGCGAAAACCCCTCGGGCGCGGATTCAAGCCGTTCGAGCCAGGCTTCCGGGGGCGCCGTCCCGCCGCGCCGGACGCGATGCCGGCCGCCGCCCGCGTCGAAGAACAGCGGCAGCGCATCCTCCACGCGCGGGATCGGCGCCTCGAACCCCGACGTCCGCAGCGCACGCACGCCCGCCGCCTCGGCCTCGAGGATGCCGTCCCAGTCGGAGAGAAGCCGCCGGTGGAACGAAGCCGCGGCGCGCCGAACCTCGGGCCGCGCGGAATCGATCCACGCGTACTCCCGATCGCCGAGGACCCCCGCGAGGAGCCGGGCGAAGGCCGCGGACACGGACCGTCCCTCCGCATAGGCATCTCGCACCAGCTCGAGGTAGTGCGCCGTAAACTCCAATTCAGGAACGATTTCGGGGAGGGCGTCAAGGACCTCCATTCCGCGCCCGTCCAGGACATGGGATCCCACGGATCGGCGCTCGCCACCGGCGGGCACCGGCAGGGCGAGCGTCCGCGGCGCGTCGGAAGGGTCGAGGATCGTCGTGCCTCCCACCTCGGCCCAGTCGTGGTCATCCGAGGCGATCCAGAAGAGGGGGACGACGGGCGCGCCGAGCGCCTTCTCCAGCCTGGCGGCGAGCGAGATGGCGGTGAGGGCCTTGTAGAGGACGTAGAGAGGTCCGAGCAGGAGGATGGGCTGGTGCCCCGTCGTGACGAAGGCTCCCTGCCCCCGGAGGACGGACTCGAGGCGCGCGCGGACGCCGGGCCCGGAAACGCCGAAGGCATCGGGCTCCAGCCGGGAGCGGCGCGAGGGCGCAGGGTGGATCCCGGAAAAACGGCTGGCGAGCGGCAGAAGGCCGGGATCATCGGCTCCCAGCACCGCGTGCGCGATGGAGCCGGGGACGCCCAGGGGCCGGGGGAGGATTTCCGGGTTGTCGGACAGGTTCAAAGGGTCCGTCCCAGCAGGAGAAGGCGAGCCGAGTCGCTCTGGAACGGCGCCCCGTCATAACCGCCGAACGTGTTCGTCGCCTCGAGTCCCTGCTCGCGCAGGAGCCGCCGCAGCGCCTCCGGGGAATAGAGGCGCACGCGCTCGTGATAGACCTCCGGTTCCCGGTCCGCGGTGCCGCCGATCTCGATTCGCTTGAAGACCTGATCTCCTTCCACCCACCGCGTCTGCCTCACGGGAGTACCGTTGATCTCGCCCACGGATTCGGGGTCGAGACGGTCGATGACCCAGGCCGCGTGCAGATAGTCCATCAGGAAAGGGGCGCCGGGCCGCAGCACGCGCCGGATCTCCCGCAGGACCTCGACGTCCTCCTCCGGCGTGAGAAAGTAGCCGAAGGAGGTGAAGAAGTTCACGAGACCGTCGAACGCCCCGGCCGCGAAGGGGAGTCCGCGCATGTCCGCCCGGACGAGGGACCCATCCACGCCCGGCCGCGTTCGCGCCGCATCCAGGAGCGGGGCGGAAAGGTCGATCCCGACCGCCCGCAGGCCCGCCGCCCGGAGACGCTGCAGGTGCCGGCCCGCACCGCAGGCGAGGTCGAGGACGCGGGCACCCGCCGCGAGGCCCGCGCGCTCGCGATAGAGCGCGACCGCCCGGGCGGCCTCGTCCTCGTCCCGATGCGGATACAGCTCGAGGTAGGCTCTGCCGAACCAGTCCCTGAACCACTCGGCGGGGGCGCTCGTCGGTCCGCTCATAAGCGGCTCAGGGGCCCTTGTGGTACGGCTCGCCACGGAGAATCGTGGCCGCGCGGTAGAGTTGTTCCGTGAGGACGAGCCGGGCCACCTCGTGCGGGAGGGTCATGGCCGAAAGCGCGAGTCTTGTCCGTGCGCGGGCGAGCAACCGCGGGGCAAGCCCGTGGGCCCCGCCGATCGCGAACGCGGCACCGGGCCGTCCGTACGTCCGCATGTCGTCCAGGTAGTCCGCGAGGGCCCGCGTGGTCCAGCTCCGGCCCTCGCGCGTGAGCGCGATGAGGTCCAGTTCGTCGGGGAGGCGCCGCTCGAGGGCCGCCGCCTCCCGCTCCCGCGCTTCCGCCGCGCGCGCATCCGGAAGTCCCGCTGGCTCGACCACCACGGCGTCGAACCGGATGTACCGCCGCAGCCGGTCCTCGTACTCCTCCGTCGCCCTTCGAAGAAGGGTCGCCCGGTTCCGCCCGACCGAAGCCACGAGGATCCGCGTCACCCCGCGGCCGCCGGATCACGGTCCTGCCGGCCCGATGCCGTATCGAGAATCACACGTCTCACGTCGTCCCACCCGGCCTTCCATGCGAGAGTCTCGGGAAGTACCCAGATCGGCAGGCCCGGGTCGAAGAACGGGCGGAGCCGGGCGAGATCCTTGCGCGTGGTGAGCACGCCGCCCCGTCTCGCCGCCCGGATCGCGGCCGTCCGCTCCCGCCGCGAGGGGCTCCCGTGATCGCTCAGCGCGAGGCGCTCCCGAACCGACGCGCACGCGGCGCCGGCCTGCGCGAAGAAGAGATTGGGCTTCATGATCCCGGTCAAGGCGAGCCGGGGGGCGGGAGACCCGGGCCAGCCGCGCGCCCCCGCGCTGGCGGCCTCGAGGGGTCCGTGCCCGAACACGGCCGTTGCCACCGGAACGCCGGGGGCCAGATCCCACAGGCGGTCCCGGAGTTCCGCGTCGAAGCGGGACACTTCGGCCGTCCAGGACTCCCGTCCCGTGACGATGATCGCGTCCGCGCGGACGACGGCGCGATCCCAGCGCTCGCGAAACGGACCGGCCGGGAGGCGTGCTCCGTTCGTGCGGCGAAGGGCGTCCCGATCGAGCACGAGGAGGTCCAGGTCTCGGAAGAGGCGCCGATGCTGAAAGCCATCGTCGACGATGGCGACCGTCGCTCCCTCCGCCGACGCCCGCCGGCCCGATCGGAGCCGGTCCGCGTGACCCCGGATCGACGCTCCGGGCGCCTCGTGCGCGAGCAGGTCGACTTCGTCGGCGAATCCCCGCGCGAGGAGGGCCGGGCGATGCCCGGCCTCCCGCAACATACGCCCGATGGAGGCCGCGAGCGGCGTCTTGCCGCTGCCCCCGACCGTGACGCCGCCGACCGATATCACGGGGATGCCGGCGGAGTGCGTGAGCAGGAAACCGGCGTCGTAGAGGCGGCCCCGGGCGTCGTGGACGCCGCCGTATATGCGGGCCAGCCCCCTCAGCGGCAGGGCCGCGCGCGAACGGCGCCAGTGGCGGCGGAGGCGGAGTTCGAGCGAGCGCCGCGCCGGGGTCCCGCGGCCGGGCCGCGGCGAAGCGTCCCGCGCCGCCCCCCGTCCGCTCCGTACGACTCCCGGAGGACGGGACCAGCGGGCCTCGCGGGCCGCCTGCTCGCAGCGCGCCACCTGGCACCGGAGCGCGGCCTGTATATCCCCCGTGCCCGGCGCGCCATCCGCGACGACCGGCGCGAGCGACACGAACACCGTGGCCCCCGGAGCGGGGATGAGAAAGCGATCCCAGCTCGGGAGCCGCCGGCCCGAAGAGGCCGCGACGCCCACGACGGTCACGGCGCTGTCGGTCAGCTTCGCGATGCGCGCCGCTCCTTCCTTCAGCGATCGTCGCGGGCCGCGCGGTCCGTCCCCCGTGAGAATCACCCCGCGCCCCGCCGCGAAGGAGCGGGCCAACTGCCGGAACCCGGCCGAACCGCCGCGGGTGCTGGAGCCCCGGGCCACCTCATAACCGAGGCGCCGGAGGACGCGCGAGATGATCTCGCCATCCCGGTCGCGGCTCGCGAGCGTGGCGAGTTCCTGGCCCGCGAGGAGGCATGTGAGCGGAAGAAGGTGTTCGTGCCAGCACGCGTGGACCTCGCGCTTCAGCACAGGCCGATACGGCCGGCCGGGGTCGTCGGGATGCCGGAAACGCCACGTCCGGCTGATCGGCAGCGCGGCCCGCACGAGCCGGACGGCGATGCCCAGCGGGATGCGGCGGGCGCTCAGCACGGCGCGCCCGGCCCCGCCGACGCGCCGCCTGCCAGGAGTTCGACCGCGTGTTCCGCGACCCGGGCCGAACACCCCGGTTGCCCGAGCCGCTCGCGAACGACGTCGAAGCCGCGCAGCATCTCGAGCCGCGCGGGTGCTCCTTCGGTGAGGAGCGCCTCGAGCGCCTCCGCCGCGCGCCCGGCCGTCAGCCCGTCCTGGAGGAGCTCCGGGACGACAGGGGCCTCCGCCACGAGGTTGACGAGGACGATGGAGGGAACGCGCACGAGCCGGCGGCCGATCGCCCACTCCACCCGTCCCATGCGGTAGCCCACGACCATCGGCACGCCCGCGAGCGCGAGTTCGAGCGTGATCGTGCCGGACTTCGTGAGAGCCGCGCAGGAGCGCGCCGTCGCCTCGCGCGCCCCCGCGGTCGGGAAGCCCGCTTTCGCATAGAGCGCTTTCGGGAGGTGGGGGGGGCGCGCGACGATGAAGTCGAGATCCCGATGCCGCCGCGCGAGGCGCCGCGCGGCTTCCGCGAAGACGGGCAGCATGTACCGGACCTCCTGCGCCCGCGATCCCGGGAAGAGTCCCACCACCCTCCTCCCACCCGACGGACGCCGCCCCGCGGCCGCGCGACCTCCGGGGCCGCCTTCGGGAGCGCAGGTCTCGTCGATGAGAGGGTGTCCGACGAACTCGGCGCGGACACCGTACCGCTCGAGCAGCGCCGCTTCGAACGGGAGGACGGTGAGGACGCGGTCGCAATCGCGCCGCAGCTTGCGGGCCCGGCCCTCCCGCCAGGCCCACACCTGAGGCGCGATGTAGTAGAGGACCCGCCGCCCCTGCCGCCGGGCGCTCCGGGCCAGCCGCAGGTTCAGCCCCGGGTAGTCGATCGGAAGAAACAGCCGCACATCCTCCCTCACGAAGAGACGCCGGATCCGGCGCTCCAGTCGGAGGAAGCCCGGCAGGCGCCGCAGAACCTCCATCCCCCCCATGACCGACAACTCATCCAGCCCGGCGAGCCTCGACACTCCGGCCGCGTCCATCTCGCCGCCGCCAATGCCGAACAGCCTCGCGTCGGGCAGCTTCCGGCGAATCTCCCGCGCGACCGCCGCGCCGTGGTGGTCTCCCGACGACTCGCCGGCGGAGATGAAGATCGCCGGCCGCGGAGTCGGTTCCGGGGTCAGGACACCCGGCCGAGGTAGGCCATCAGCATGAGGACGAGCGCGAGGAGGATGAGGAGGACCAGCGTCCGGGGTCCCCGCTTGACCGCCCCTCCGAGCTTCTTCCGCTCCTCACGGATCTTGAGCAACGACATGAACGAACTCCTCGATTTCGCGGGTGATCCGGATCGCGATCTCCAGCGCCTCCCTGCCCGCGCGACCCGATACCAGGCGGCTCGGACGCCCTGCGATCGCGTCGGCGAAGGCCGCGATTTCCCGGGCGAGCGCCTCGCCGCCGCGAGCTTGCAGCGGCACATGCTCCACCAGGGCCTCCACTCCCTCGATCGCGTTCCCGGTCCGTGGATCGCGCCGCCGGTAGTGATGCCCCGTTTCGGCCGCCAGGTCCAAGCTGAAGTACCCGGAGCGCTGGAACAACCGCAGCTTCCGCAGCGGCTTCAGCGCCACGCGGCTCGCGGTGATGTTCGCCACCGTGCCGTCCTCGAAGGAGAGGCGCGCGTTGGCGAGGTCGATCCGGGGGGAAATGACGGGCACGCCCACCGCGCGCACGTCCGCCAGCGGAGCCTCCGTCAGCGTGAGAACGAGGTCGATATCGTGAATCATGAGATCCAGGATCACCGTGGTGTCCGCCCCGCGGGTCTGAAACGGCGCCATGCGCAGCGACTCGATGAACCGCGGGCGATCCAGCCATGGATCCGCGGCGAGGAGGATGCCGTTGAAGCGCTCGACGTGCCCGACGCCGAGGACGACCCCCGCTTCCTCCGCGAGCGCGAGGATCTCGTTCGCCTCGGCGAGGGTCGCGGCCAGCGGTTTCTCGACCAGGACGTGGCAGCCGGCGCGGATCGCGCCCGCCGCGGCCTGGTGGTGCGCCACGGTGGGCACCGCGATGATGACGGCTTCGACGCGGCGGAGCAGCGCTTCCGCCTCCGCGAAGGCCGGCACGGACAGCGCGTCCGCGACCTCCTTCGCCCGAGCGGTCGACCGGTCGTAGACCCCCTCCAACTCGAACGCGTCGCTCTGCGCCAGGAGCCGGGCGTGCTGGGCGCCCAGCCTCCCGACCCCGACGACGCCGGCCGGGATCCGGCTCAAACGGAGGGCCGGGTCGCCTCGCGCGGCTCCGGCGGCAGGTCGTCGTCCGGTCCGACGCGGGTCGGGGTCACGCCCCGCTCGGAATCGCGGATGAAGTCCACGAGTTCCCGCACTTCGGGGGTCATCTCGCCTTGCCGGACGCGGTCGAGACTCGCCCGGAGGGGTTCGCCCGACCGGAAGATCGTCCGGTATGCGGCCTGGAGGGCGCGGATCGCGTCCGGTTCGAAGCCCCGGCGTTCGAGGCCGATGCGGTTGACGCCGTACGTGCGGGTCCGGCCTCCCCCGACGAGGGTGTACGGTGCGACGTCCCGCGAGACGCGGGCGCCACCCCCGACCATCGCATGCCGCCCGATGCGCGTGAACTGGTGGATGCCCGTCAGCCCTCCGACGATCCCCCAGTCGCCGATCTCCACGTGTCCCCCCATGGTCACGCCGTTCGCGAGCACGACATGGTCTCCGATGAGGCAGTCATGGGCGACGTGCACGTAGGCCATCACGAGCGTGTCCGCCCCGACCGAAGTCAGGCCGCTCGCGGCGGTCCCCCGGTTCAGCGTCGTGAATTCGCGCACGACCGTGCGGGGGCCGATCTCCAGAAAGGTGCGTTCTCCCGCGTATTTCAGGTCCTGCGGGTCCGAACCCAGGACGGCGCCCTTCGCGATGCGCACGTCCTCCGCCACGCGCGTATCCCGTTCGATGAACACGTGCGGGCCGATCCGGACCCGTTCGCCGACCTCCACGTCGGGGCCGATCACGGTGTACGGGCCCACGGTGGCGCTGGAAGCGACGCTCGCCGACGCATCGATCACGGCCGTCGCGTGGCGCCCGGGAGCGTAGCCCGCCGAGGTCACCGGTCCATGACCTGTCCGAGAATCGTGGCCTCCGCCGCCACCCGGCCGTCCACCCGCGCAATCCCCTTCAGCTTCCCGCGTTTGCCGCGTCCCTGAACGAGGTCCAGTTCGAGGACCAACTGGTCGCCGGGGATGACGGGCCGCCGGAACTTCACGCCGTCCACCGACAGGAAGTAGATGACCTTGTCCTCGGGGTTCTGCAGGCCGCTCATCAGCAGGACGCCCCCGCACTGGGCCAGCGCCTCGATGATGAGCACGCCGGGCATCACGGGACGGCCCGGAAAATGCCCGGCGAAGAACGGTTCGTTCGCGCTCACGTTCTTCAGGCCGACGATCCGCTGCCCCGGCTCGATTTCCAGCACGCGGTCCACCAGGAGCATCGGATACCGGTGCGGGAGGATGTTCAGTATTTCGGTGACGTCCATCACCCTTCCTCGTTCATCTCGTTCTCCTTCGACCCGCGTCCCTGTGCCGTGGCACGGGCTGCTGCCAGCCGGCGGGCGAGTTCCAGGTTGCCGCGATGTCCCGGCCTTTCCGCGACCACATGACATTGCAGCCTCGCGCCCACGAGTGCGAGGTCGCCGATGATGTCCAGGATCTTGTGGCGCACGAACTCGTCGGGAAACCGGAGTTCCTGCCCGGCTTCAAGCCCGTCCCCGGAGAGGACGAGCGTGTTTTCCCGCGTCGCTCCGAGCGCGAGTCCTCGCTCCCGCAGCGCCTCCGCCCATGCGGACAGGCCGAAGGTGCGGGCCGGCGCGACCTCCCGCGCGAACTCCACGGGCTCCAGGCGCGCGCTGGCGGACTGCCGCCCGATGAGAGGGTGGTCGAAGTCGATCGTCGCCGAGATCCGGCCGGTCTCCGCGGGGAGGACGTCGTACTTGGTCCCCCCGATGTTCAGATGCAGGGGACGGTCGATCCGGAGGCTCGGCGCCTCCGCTTCCTGCGCGACCGGCCCGGCGTCCAGCAACCGGTCGCACCACGCGGCCGCGCTCCCGTCGAGCGCGGGAGGTTCCGGCCCGGAGACGTCGATCCACAGGTTGTCGAGCGCCAGCCCGTGCGCCGCGGCGAGCACGTGTTCGGCGGTGCGAACCACGGCCTCGCCCTTCCGGAGGGCGGTCTCGCGGTGGGCGGAGTGCACGGACTCCACCGTGGCGGGGATCTCCGGCGCGCCCGGCAGATCCGTGCGGCGGAAGCGCAGGCCGCCGTGTTCGGGCGCGGGGCGAAGCCTCACGACGGAGGGCTCGCCCGTGTGTATTCCGTACCCGCGAACCTCCACGGCCCGCGCGATCGTGCGCTGTTTCGCCGTCAAGCGCTTCCATCGTCCGGCCCGTCCAGTCGGACGTGCCCCTCGTCGCCATCCGCGCCGGCTCGCCGCTCGAGCCGCGCGACGCGATGGAAGAGGTCCGGCAGCCGGCTCAGGTGCGCGGCCTCCTTCAGCCACGACCGTTGAGGCCGGGCCGGCGTCCCTCCCACCTCCGCTCCCGGGGGTACGTCCCGCACGACGCCCGTCTGGCCCGCGATGCGTGCGCCGGCTCCGATCGTCAGGTGGCCAGCCACCCCCGCCTGCCCGCCGAACTGCGTTCCGGCGCCGATCTCGCAGCTTCCGGCGATGCCGACGTGGGCGGCGATGAGACAGTCGGTCCCGATCCGCACGTTGTGCGCCACGTGCACGAGGTTGTCGAGCTTGGTCCGGTCCCCGATCCGCGTGTCGTCGAGCGCGCCGCGGTCGATCGTGCAATTCGCGCCGATCTCGACGTCGGCGCCGATCACGCAGCCGCCGATCTGCGGTACCTTGTGCGCGCCGTCCGGCCCCGGCACGTACCCGAAACCATCCGTCCCGACGCGCGCCCCGGCGTGCACTCGCACACGGTCGCCCAACTCGACGCCGTGGAGGATGGAAACGGCGTGGCCGAGCCGGCAGTCCGCCCCGATCCGGGCTCCACGGCCGATCAGCGTCCCCGGTCCCACCCACGTTCCGTGCCCGATCACGGCCCCATCTTCCACGACCACTCCCGCGCCGAGCGACACCGCCTCTCCGATCCGGGCCCCATCGTCGACCCGGGCGGAGGGGTCGATCCCGGGCGGCGGCGCGGGCTCCGGATGGAACAGCCGCACGATCCTCGCGAAGGAGAGCTGGGGGTCGTCGACCTTGAGGACGCTGAACCGGACCGCGCCCGCTTCGAAGCCGCGGGGGGTCAACACGGCCCCCGCCCCGGTTCCGCGAACGGCCTCCCGCATCGCTTCACGAGCGAAGAATGCGAGGTCCTCCGGGCCGGCCACGTCGAGTGAGGCGACTCCGGTCAACCGGCGGTCGGGATCCCCCAGTACATCCGCCCCCACGCGACGGGCGAGATCGGAGACCGTGAACGCCGGCATTCGGGGAACGGAGCCGGAGCCGCGCCGGTGGCAGCCGGATTAGCTGCCGGGCGTGGCCGACAGGGCGGCGAGATCGACGCCGAGGCGCTCGAGCACCGACGTGGTGATGTCGAGCGATGTGTCCGCCGCCACCACGCCCGCGGCGACATCGAGTACGATCGAGTAGCCGCGTTCCGCCCGGATCTCCTCGATCACCTCGTTCACGCGGACCACGATCGGTTCGAGCAGTGCCGCGCGACGCCGGTCCAGTTCCACGTTCAGTTCCTGCTGTCTCGTTGCCGCCTCCTGCTGCTTGTCGCGGATCTCCTGCTCCTTCTGCTGGCGACCCGCCGGGTCGAGCAGGGACTGCTGCTGCTGGTATGCCGTGATGAGAGAGTCGATCTCCGCCGCGAAGGCGTCGAGCTCACCCTCGAACTCGACGGAGAGCTGCTGAAACGCCGCGCCGGCCGAATCGGCGCCGGGCGCGACGGGGAGGATCGCCTGCGTGTTCACGTAGACGATGGGCGTCCCCTCGGGGGGCAGCGGGACGGCCTCCAGCACCGGTGGCGCCCCCGCCGGCTCCTGCCCGGCCAGAGGGCCCGCGAGCAGCGAGCCAAGCGCGACCAGCGCCGCCGGCCCCGCGCCCCTGTGAATCCAGTTCATGTCGGTATCCCTCTCGGTTCAGAACACACGTCCGAACTTGAAGTGCAACTGCCAGCCCGGATCCGGTCGGCCCAGGATGTCGCGCCGGTCGAACCCGTATGCGTAGTCGAGGCCCAGCGGACCGAACGGCGTCACGAGACTCGCGCCGATCCCGGCCCCCACCAGGAGATCCGTCGGGTTGAGCTGGCTGGCGTCCAGCCAGACGTTTCCCGCGTCCATGAAGGCGCTCATGAAGATGCTGCTCGTGAGCTTGATCCCGAAAGTCACCCCGGTCCGGAAGAACGATTCTCCCACGCGGTCGAGGTCGCTGAAGGGGGCGTTGTCCGGGATGTGCCCCGACGGTGTGATCGAGGCCTCGTCGTACCCTCGTAACTGGATCCCCGCCTGCGTGCCCCCCGCGTAGTAGCGTTCGGTGAAGAACGGATTCCGGCCCAGGATGAGCCCCGCCTCGAAGCTGAGGCCGAAGGTGAGTTCGATGGGGGGGCTCGTGCTCCCCGGCCCTCCGCCGAGCCGGCCCACGGGCACGAACCACTCGCTCGTCAGATCGAGCTTCTGGTAGTTCCCGTCGCCTCCCAGAAAGCCGCCCGTCTGCCGGAACGCGATCTGGTTGCGGGCGCCGGCGGTCGCGAACAGCGGATTGTTCCGGCTGTCCTGGACCAGGCGCCCGGAGAGCGTGGACCGCAGGCCGGAGAAGAGCGAGAACCGCCGCCCGATCACGTTCGTCGTGTCCAGCCCCCGCACGTCGTCGTCGAAGAGCGAGTAGCCGACGAACACGCGCGTGTTCCGTATCCCGAAGATGGGGACGCCGACCTCGGTCAGGCCGCCCCTCTGGCGGCGGTCCCCGAGGCTGAAACCGGTGAACTGGTCGCGCGAATCCCGGAGCGAGACGTTGGCGGAGTAGTGGCTTCCGAGGACTTCCGGATCAGAGTAGCTGATGTCGAGGTCCCGCTGCCGGCGGCCGAAGATCCAGCGCAGGCTCCCCGTCTTCGCGAGCCCGAAGAGGTTCGGCTGCGTATAGCCGATGAACCCCGCGAGCCCCGTGTAGCCGGAGGCCGTGATCCCGAAGTTCAGCGTCCCCGTCTGCTTCTCCTGGACGCGCAGCGAGATGTCGATGTCCCCGTCCGGGCGCGGCCGGATGTCGATCGCCTCGTCCGGCGGCAGCGGCTCGAAGAAGTTCAGCCCCTGGATGTTCTGGAACGACTGGATCAGGCGTTCCTGCGAGTACACGTCGCCGGGGAAGATGAGCAGGCGGTTCCGGATCACACGGTCGTGCGTGGCCGTGTTCCCCTCGATCGCGATCTCGCGGATATAGCTCCGCGGGCCTTCCTGGATCACGAGGTGGGCCGTGACGCGGGGCGCCTCGCCCTCCGGGACCTCCACGCGCCGCACGTCCGGCGTGACGCGGGACCCGAGGTATCCGTTGTTGCGGTACAGGTCGCCGAGGTCCGCCGGAGAAGCGTAGAAGGCGGTGAAGTTGAAGGGCGGATACTCCTCGTCCCCTTCGGCCTCGTGCTGGCCGCGGCGGACGATGGGCTCGATCGTCGCGAGCGGGAAGGCGCGGTTCCCCGTGATCCTCAGGTCCTCGAGCAGGTACCGGGCGCCCTCCTCGACGCGGATCTCGATCCGGCCCTTCCCGGTCAGGCGGTCCGATATGACCGTGTCGCCGAGGACCTCGAAGTCGAGAAAGCCGTTCGCCCGGTAGAACTCCGGGAGCCGCTCCGTCAGGTCGCGCCGGAACTCATCCTTCTTGAGCTCGCCCGAATCGAACCAGAAGAACCCCTCCTCGTCCGTGGCCATCGCCGCCCGCAGGTCCGCGTCCGTAAACGCTTCGTTCCCCTCGAACGTGATCGCGGTGACCCCGAGCCGCGGCCCTTCGTCCACGTCGAACACGACGAGAAGGTCGCGCGGAAACGCCGGGTCCGGACGGATGAGCGTGTCCACGCTCGCGGTCGGGAATCCCTCGTTCGACAGCAGTTCGAGGAGCGTGACGCGCGCCCGCCCGATGCGGCTGGGGTCGAGCGGGCTGTTGCTCGCGAGGCCGATCGTGTCCCGGATGACATCCTCGTCGACCCGCTCCAGTCCGCGGAACGCGTACTGCGTGATGTAGGGCCGTTCCTCCACGCGGATGTAGAACACGCCGCGCTCGGGATCCTCCGACTCCTCCACGCCGATCTCGACGTCCGAGAAGTCTCCGGAGCTGAACAGGCGGCGGATCGCGTCCTGGATCTGGGGCTGCCGCACGACGTTGCCCGCGCGGAGCCCGCTCCGGGTGATGATGATGTTCGCGGAGTGGCGCTCGTTCCCCACCACCACGACCGAATCGACGCGGACGGACGACTGGTCGAGCTGAAGCTGCGCCGCCGCCGGCTCCGCCGCGGAGAGCCCGAGGACGAGGCCCGTCAGCCACAGTCCGCCCGCCGCTCCGGCAGGCGGCCGTCGGCGGTTCATTTCGCCGAGGACGTCGTGGGCGTGGCAAACACCAGGCTGTCCTCGTCGTCGGCGATGTCCACCCGGATCCGGTCGCCGGGCTCGAAATCGGCCATCAGGATCCGCTCGGAGAGCGCATCCTCGACGTGCCGCTGAATCGTCCGCTTGAGCGGGCGCGCCCCGAACTTCTCGTCATATCCGCGGTCCACCAGGAAACGGATCGCCGCATCGGTCAGCTCCAGCTCGAGCCTCTCCTCCGCGAGGCGCTTCTGCACCTCCCTGAGCTGGATGTGCACGATCTCGCCCAACTGCTCCTTCGACAGCGGATGGAAGACGATCGTCTCTTCGACCCGGTTCAGGAACTCGGGCGTGAACACGCGGTCGATCTCGTCCGACACCCGTTCCCGGATCCGGTCGTAGTCGATCCCGCCCTTGTCCTCCGTGAACCCCACGCGCGTCGAACTGCCGATGTCCCGGCTGCCGACGTTCGACGTCATGATGACGACAGTATTCTTGAAGTCGATGACCCGGCCGTAGTTGTCCGTGAGCCGGCCCTCGTCGAGGACCTGGAGGAGGATGTTGAAGACATCGGGATGCGCCTTCTCGATCTCGTCGAGCAGGACCACGCTGTACGGCCGCCGCCGGATGGCCTTCGTGAGCGCCCCGGAGTCTTCGTAGCCGACGTAGCCCGGGGGCGCGCCGATGAGACGGCTCACGGAGAACTTCTCCATGTACTCCGACATGTCCACGCGCACGAGCGCGCTCTCCTCCGCGAACAGGAAGCGCGCCAGCGCCCGCGCCAGTTCCGTCTTCCCCACCCCCGTCGGACCGCAGAATATGAAGCTCCCGATGGGCCGGTTGGGGTCCTTCAGGCCCGCCCTCCCGCGGCGGATGGCGCGACTCACCGCTTCGATGGCCTCGTCCTGCCCGACGACGCTCTCGTGCAGTTCGTCCTCCATGCGGAGCAGCCGGTCCGTTTCCGCCTCCCGCAGCCGGGTCACGGGGATCCCCGTCCAGCGGCCCACGATGAAGGCGATGTCCTCCTCGTCGACCGTGGGGCGGAACTCGGCCCGCGCGCGCTCCCATTCGTCGCGCCGGCGCTTGATCTCCTCCTGAACCTCCTTCTCGCGGTCCCTCAGGTAGGCGGCGCGCTCGAAGTCCTGGTCGCTGATCGCCTGGTCCTTCCACTCCGCGAGTTCCTCGAGCTTCGTGTGGAACTCCTGCACCTCGGCCGGCGGCACCTGCGCGGCGAGCCTCGACCGCGCGCCCGCCTCGTCGATCACATCGATCGCCTTGTCCGGGAGAAAGCGGTCCGTGATGTAGCGCTCCGCCAGCCGGGCGGCGGCGGAGAGCGACGGATCCGGGATCTCCACGTTGTGGTGGTCCTCGTAGTACTTCCGCAGACCCTGGAGGATCTCGACGGTCTCGTCGATCGTCGGCGCTTCGACGATCACGGTCTGGAAGCGGCGTTCGAGGGCCCCGTCCTTCTCGATGTACTTGCGGTATTCGTTGAGCGTGGAGGCGCCCACGCACTGCAGCTCGCCCCGGGAAAGGGCCGGCTTGAGCATGTTCGACGCGTCGATCGCGCCTTCCGCCGCGCCCGCGCCGACGAGCGTGTGCAATTCGTCGATGAAGAGGATGACGCCCTTCGCCTGCGAAGTCTCGTTGACGATCGCCTTGAGCCGCTCCTCGAACTGCCCCCGGTACTTCGTGCCGGCGATGACCGCCGCCATGTCGAGCGCCAGGACGC
Organism: Gemmatimonadales bacterium; assembly: GCA_009840115.1. GTDB lineage: Bacteria > Gemmatimonadota > Gemmatimonadetes > Palauibacterales > Palauibacteraceae > Palauibacter > Palauibacter irciniicola. The sequence continues at coordinate 26,010 of VXOJ01000061.1, forward strand.
GGTGCCGCTTCAGGCTGTCCGGCACGTCGCCCCGCTGGATGGCCTGGGCGAGCCCTTCGACGATCGCCGTCTTGCCCACTCCCGGCTCGCCGATGAGCACGGGGTTGTTCTTCTTGCGGCGCGAGAGGACCTCCATCATGCGCTCGATCTCGCCCAGCCGTCCGATCGTCGGATCGAGTTTCCCCTGCCTCGCGAGCTGCGTGAGGTCGCGGCAGAAATGGTCCAGCGCCGGGGTCTTCGACTTCTTGTCGCCCTTCTTGCCGGACGAACTCGCGGGATCGGAGACGGAGGCCGTGGCGGGCGTGCCGCTGGCGGGCATGTCCGTCCCGAGCAGCTTCAGCGTCTCGGCCCGCGCGCCGTCGAGCCCTATGCCGGCCTCTCCGAGCACCTTCGCCGCGAGCCCCTTCTCCTGGCGGAGGAGCCCGAGCAGGAGGTGCTCCGTCCCCACGTAGGTGTGGTTGAGTTCCTCCGTTTCGGCCATGGCGTGCTCGAGCACGTTCTTCGCCTGCGTCGTGTAGGGGAGTTCGCCGATCGACGAACTGCTCTTCCCCGTCCGGATGTTCCCCTCCACGAGCCGCTTCAACTCGTCGAGGTCGGCGGAGAGGTTGGCCAGAACGGCGGCGGCGACGCCCTCCCCTTCGCGGATCAGGCCGAGGAGGATGTGCTCCGTACCCACGTAATCGTGCTTGAGGCGGATGGCTTCCTCGCGCGCCATGGCGAGCACCTTCCGAACACGATCCGTGAAGTTGTAGTTCATCCGAGCCTCATGTGGCGCCGACGCGACGGCCGGCGTCGTGACCGGTTCGATCCCGTGCTACGCAAGGGCTCTTCGAACGTAGCTCGCGCGGAACGCGTCCGCATCCGCCTCGTCGAGCCGCCGCCCGGCCGCGCGCGCGAGATGGGCGGTCTGGGCATGGATCATCATGCGGCTGATCACGTCTACCCGAGGCGATTTCAGAAGTTTCAGCGAGATGCCGAGACGGACTCCGGAGAGGAGGTTCATCATCTCCTCGAAGGGCAGGCTCCTCGCGTGACACAGGATGCCGTAGGCGCGCCAGACCTTGTCCTCGAGCACGTTCGGCGCCTCGCGCAGCAGGACGGCCCGCGCCTGCTTCTCGTATCCGATGACGCGCCCGACCAGGCGTTCGAGCTGGTCGATCAGGTCCTCCTCGGTCTTCCCCAGGGTCGTCTGGTTCGAGATCTGGAACAGGTTCCCCACGATCCTCGAACCCTCTCCGTATAGACCCCGGTAGGTCACGCCGAGTTGCCCCATCCCCTCGAGCACCTTGCGGATCTGACGGGTGAGGACGAGACCGGGCAGGTGGATGAAGACGGAGGCCCTCAGCCCGGTCCCCACGTTGGTCGGGCAGGAGGTGAGGAAGCCGAACTCCTGGTGGAAGGCGTACGGAAGACGCGCCCCCATCTCCTCGTCGAGCTGATCGAGGTCGCGCCATGCGGCCGCGAGCTGGAAGCCCCCGCGCAGCGTCTGCAGCCGGAGGTGATCTTCCTCGTTCACCATCATCCCGAGCGTCCGTGCCCGGGACAGGGCGAGGCCCGCGCCGCGACGCGGTCCGGCGTCCGGTTTGCCGATGAGTTCCTTGCTTACGAGGCGCCGCTCGAGCAGGAGGAGGCGGTCCACCCGGTCGAGGCGCGAGATCTCCCAGAAGTCGGCCTCCTGGAGCACGCCCGCGGCCTCCGTCGCCGCCCGCGCCTTCTCGAGCAGGGCTTCGCGTTCCTCTCCGGTCGCGTGCGCCGAGAACGAATACCCCTGGAGGTTGCGGGCGAGGCGTACGCGACTCGAGACGACGATGTCTCCGTCGGGCCCTTCGTCATCCAGCCAGTCGAGACCGTGGGTCCCGATGGGCGGTGCGGCCGCGGGCCCGTCCGTCACGAGACCTCCGTCAGCGCGTGGATCGCGTCCCTGAGGTCCGCCGCGGATTCGAAGTCCTCGATTTCCACCGCGCGCTCGAGCCGTCGCCGGAGGGTGGAGAGGCGGACCTGCTCCGGGTCCGCGTCCGGGGCCGTGCTCACGTACACCTTCCCCATGTGCTGCGAAGAGCCGTGCACGCGGCGGAGGAGCGCGCGGAGCTGGCGGTGAAAGTGCGCGTAGCACTGCGGACAGCCCAGCCTCCCGGACTTGCGGAAGTCGCCGGCCCCGGTGCCGCAGTACTCGCACGCCTCTCCGGCCTCGTCGAACAGCGTGTCCCCGGCGCTCCCGCCGAGGTGCGCGAGCAGGTCCGCCATGGGCGCGGATCCGCCGCCGGCCGACACCCCCTTCAGCGTCGCGCACGTCGAACAGAGATTGAGCGTACGCATCTCGTTGTTCTCAATCTCCGTGAGCGTGATCTTCGCCTTGCGCTCCCCGCAGTTCTCGCAGTCCATCCCGTTCTCCGTTACGTCGCCCGGCGTTCCATCACGCGGCGACGAGCGCCCCGCTCTCGATGCGCAGCACGCGACCCGCGCGACCCGCCAGTTCGCGGCTGTGCGTCACGACGACCAGCGCCGCCCCGTGTCCGTCCACCAGTTCGAACAGCAGGTCGTGCAGGCGCAGCGTCGCCTCGGCGTCCAGGTTCCCGGACGGCTCGTCCGCCAGCACGAGCGGCGGCGCGTTCGCCAGCGCCCGCGCCACCGCGACCCGCTGCTGCTCGCCCCCGGAGAGGCGGCGCGGCCGGTGGCTCGCCCGTTCCGCCAGCCCCACCTGCGCCAGCAGTTCGGCGGCCCGGTCCCGGGCTTCCTCCCGCGACGCCCCGGCGATGAGCCGCGGCAGCATCACGTTCTCCAGCGCCGTGAAGTCGCGCAGCAAGTGGTGGAACTGGAACACGAAGCCGACGAACCGGTTCCGCAGTTCGGCCAGCCGCTCTCCCCCGAGTTCCGACACCCGCTCGCCCCCGAGCCAGACGTCTCCCGCCGTCGGCCGGTCGAGGGCGCCGAGCAAATGTAGCAGTGTGGACTTCCCCGACCCACTCGGACCCACGATGGCCAGGGCGTCTCCGGGGTCCACGGTCAGGTCGATCCCCTTCAGGACGGAGAGGAGACCGCCATCGGGGCTCGGAAAGGTCCGCTCCAGTCCCACCGCCCGCACCGCCGACGCCGCGCTTCCCTCGCGATGCGCCGTCATTCGTGCCGGATGGCGTCGACCGGCGCGAGCGCCGCGGCCTTTCGCGCCGGGTAGATCGTGGCCAGGTAGGAGATGAGGAGCGATCCGAGGATGATCAGCGTGACATCGAGCGGCGCGAGCGAGATCGGCAGCCGGTCGATGAAATACACGTCGCTCGGCAGGGAGATGAACTCGTAGCGGGACAGCGCCCAGGCGAGGATGGCGCCGAGCGCGGCGCCGAGGGTCGTGCCGACGACGCCGATGAAGAGCCCCATGTTCGTGAACACCCTCCCCACGCTGCCGGCGCTCACCCCCATCGAGCGGAGAATGCCGATCTCGCGCGTGCGGTCCGCGACCATCATCACGAGCGTCGAGACGATGTTGAACGAAGCGACGAGGACGATGAGGATGAGGACGACGGCCATGCCGAGCTTCTCGAGCCGGAGCGCGGAGAAGAGGCTCCGGTTGAGTTCCTGCCAGCCCTCTACCCGGTAGGGCCAGCCGAGCGCCTCCTCCAGGCGCGCGGACACTTCCGTCGCCTCCCACGGGTCGCTCACGTCGAACTCGATCCCGGTCACGGCGTCGCCGAGTCCGAACAGCGCCTGCGCCTCGGCGAGCGGGGCCATCGCAAGCTCGTCGTCGTACTGGTAGAGGCCCGTCTGGAAGATCCCCGTGACCTCGAAGCGTCTCAGCGAGACCGAGAGCCCCGCGGCGGACAGCGTCGCGTCCCGGGTGGAGGCCGCGGCGATGAGTTTTCCCTGATAGAGGCCCATCCTCTGGGCGAGACCCCGTCCCACCACGATGCCCGGGTTGCCGGATTCGGTCGGCCCGAAGGGCGGTTCCCCGATGATGAGGTGCTCCATGAGCCCGGCGATCCGCATCCCCTGCGGGTCGTCCGGGATCCCCCGCAGGACGACGGACTCGTTGTACCGGTCGCCTTCCTGGGTGAGGATGACGTTGTTGAAGGCGAACGGGGCGGCCGCGACCACGTCGTCATCCTGCCGGACCCGGTCGAGGACCGCTTCCCAGTCGGCCATCTGGAAGCCGCTGTCGAGTTCCATTACGTGCGCGTGCGGACCGCCGCTGAGGATCCGGTCCCTCAGGCTCTCCTGGAGGCCGTTGAGGACGCCGATCACGACGATGAGGGCCATTACGCCGACGGCCACGCCTCCCACGGCGAGACTCGAGATGAAGGCGACGAGCCTCGAGTCCTTCTCGTCCACGGTGCCGGCGCCCGCGAGGGGTCGCCACGGCCGGCGGAGGAAGCGGCCGACGGCGCGGACCCCCCCGAAGAGCGACATGCGGCGTCCGGTCCCCCGCAGATAGCGCCGGGCGACGAAACGCTCGAAGCGCCCCCGCCCTCCGCTCACGAGCGCCCCTCCTCGGGACGGAGGATGGGGAAGAGGACGACGTCGCGAATCGAAGTCTGTCCCGTCATCAGCATCACGAGGCGGTCGACCCCGAGCCCGAACCCGCCCGTGGGCGGCAGCCCGTATTCCAGCGCCCGTACGTAGTCCTCGTCGATCTCCATCGCCTCCTGGTCGCCCGCTTCCCGCAGGCGTTGCTGCGCCGCGAACCGGTTCCACTGGTCCGCCGGGTCGTTGAGCTCGCTGAACGCGTTCACGAGTTCGAAGCCGCACGCGATGACCTCGAAGCGCTCCGCGAACGCCGGCTCGCCCCGCTTCGGCTTCGCGAGCGGGCTCATCTCGATCGGGTGACCGTACACGAAGACCGGGTTCGTGATCCGGCCTTCGACCAGGTCCGAGAACAGGGCGTCCAGCATCTGCACGCGGGAGAGTTCGTCCGCGTCGGCGCGCCCGGTCTCCCTTGCCAGGGCGCGGAGATCCTCGTCTCCCGCCTCCCGCGGATCGAGTCCGGTGGCCTCCGAGAACGCCTCATCCCACCGGACGCGGGCCCAGGGGGCGGCGAGGTCGACGACCGTCCCCTCGTATGTGAAGCGCGTCGTCCCCATCACCTCCCGCGCGACGTCGCCGATCATCGTCTCCGTGAGCCTCATCACGTCCTCGTAATCGGCGAACGCGAAGTACAGCTCGAGCATCGTGAACTCGGGGTTGTGCGTGCGGTCGATCCCCTCGTTGCGAAAGTCGTGTCCGATCTCGTACACGCGGTCGAGATTCCCGACGATGAGCCGCTTCAGGTAGAGTTCATCGGCGATCCGCAGGTACATCTTCCGGTCGAGCCGGTGGTGGTGGGTGGAGAAGGGCCGGGCGAGCGCCCCGCCGTAGAGCGGCTGCAGGATCGGAGTCTCGACCTCGAGGAAGCCGCGTGCGTCGAGCCAGCGGCGAAGTTCCGTGACGACTCTGCCCCGGATCCGGAACACCTCGCGGACGTCCGGGTTCACCGCCAGGTCCGCGTACCGCTGCCGGTAGCGCGAGGCCTGGTCGCTGAACACGCTGTGCACGACGCGCCGCCCGTCCTCGCCGACCTCCTCCTTCCCGAACGGGAGCGGGCGGAGGGTCTTGGTCAGGAGGGCCAGCGATTCCGCGCGCACGGTGACTTCTCCGCGCCGGGTCCGGAAAACGGCCCCCTCGACCCCGATCCAGTCCCCGAGGTCGAGCAGATCCATCAGCGCGGACCCCTCATCGCCCAGGAGGTTGCGCCGCATGTGGATCTGCAGGCGCCCGTCGCGGTCGCCGATATGCGCGAAGGCGCTCCCTCCCAGATCGCGGTAGGAGAGGATGCGCCCCGCGACCCGGACCCCCTCGAGCTCGGGAGGGTCCCCCCCGTCCGCTGCCTCTTCGGCGACCGCCTCCGCCTCCTCGAACGTGGCAAAAGCCTCGCGCAGCTCGTGGGAACGGTCGAAGGCGCGGCCGTAGGGTTCGACGCCGAGTTCGCGCAGCCGGGCGAGTTTCGCGAAGCGGTCCCTTACCGGCTTCGGCCGCTCGGTCGACGCGTACCAGCATGCGGTACAGACGCCGTCCCGGAGTCCGGGGGTGCCGGAGCCGCAGGAGGGGCAGTTCACGTGCCCGTCTTGCCGGATTCCTGGAGAAACGCCTGGATGAACCCGTCGATCTCGCCGTCGAGCACGGCGTCGACGTTGCCGACCTCGAGGTTCGTCCGGTGGTCCTTGACCATCTTGTAGGGCTGCAGGACGTAGGACCGGATCTGCCGACCCCACTCGATCCGCGTCTTCGCCCCCTCCAGTTCGGCCCGTCGCGCTTCCCGTTCCTCGACGGCCCGCTGGTAGAGGGCGGCCTGCAGCATCTTCATCGCCTTGGACTTGTTCTTGTGCTGGCTGCGCTCCTGCTGGCACGAGACGACGATACCCGTCGGCAGGTGCGTGATGCGCACCGCGGAGTCCGTCTTGTTCACGTGCTGCCCTCCCGCCCCGGAGGCGCGGAAGGTGTCGACCCGGAGATCCTCGTCGTTGACCGCGACCTCGATGTCCTCGTCCACGACCGGATAGACGAAGACGGAAGCGAAAGAAGTGTGGCGGCGCCCCTGCGAGTCGAAGGGGGAGATGCGCACGAGGCGGTGGACGCCCCGTTCCGCCGAGAGGTACCCGTAGGCGAACTGACCATCCACATCGAGCGTGGCCGACTTGATCCCCGCTTCCTCGGCCGGAAGGAGGTCCATCACCTCGACCTTGTAGTCGTGCTGTTCCGCCCAGCGCAGGTACATGCGCATGAGCATCTCCGCCCAGTCCTGCGACTCCGTCCCGCCGGCGCCCGGGTTGATCGTGACGAGCGCGCTGCGGTGGGCGTCCTCCCCCCGCAGCATGTTCCGGGACTCCAGGCGGGCGGCTTCGATCTCCGTCCGTTCGAGCCCCGCCTCGAGTTCCGCCTCCAGCTCGGCGTCGTCCTCCTCTTCGAGCAGAAGCGCCATCTCGAACAGGTCGTCCACGCGGGCGGAGCAGTCGCCCCATGGACGGGTCCAGCTCTTGAGGAGGTTCGCCTCGCCGATGACCTCTTTCGCGCCGTCGCGGTCGTTCCAGAAGTCGGGGGCCGCCATCTTCTTCTCGAGTTCCGCGATGCGGATCAGCTTCCCGGGGATCTCAAAGATACCCCCGTAGCTCATCGAGCCGGCTGCGCAGCGCCTCCGCGCGTTCCTTTCGTCTCGCCAACTCCGTCATTTCCGGCTCCCGTCCCTCCGCTCGCGCGTCAGGTCCGCATGGGGTGTGATGCGTGTGGTGCCTCGGAACCGCACCGGCCGTAAATAGACCACGTTTCCCCGCCGAAGGCGAACTTTCCGGGACTGCGTCACACGAGTGCCGGCGGCGGCGTGACGAGGTCGAAATCGATCCGTCGCGCGTCGCGATCCACGCGGACGACCTGAACCTCCACGGGATCGCCCAGGCGGTAGTTCGTCCGCGTGCGACGGCCCCGGAGCGCGTGTTTCGCCGGATCGTAGGCGTAGCGGTCCCCCGCGAGCCGGCTCACGTGGACGAGTCCCTCGATGTCGTACGCATCGAGCCGGACAAAGAAACCGAACCGGGCCGTGGCGCTGATCGTGCCCTCGAAGTGATCGCCCACGTGACGAGCCATGAACTCGACCTTCTTGAGCTCCACCGAATCCCGCTCCGCCCGCGCCGCGTTCTCCTCGCGCGCCGAAGCGTGCCGGGCCGTCGCCGAGAGCCATTCCCGGTCGATGTCGCGAACGGTGCGCGGCTCCGCGAGCCACCGGGACAGTTGCCGGTGGACGACGAGGTCCGGGTACCGGCGGATCGGCGATGTGAAGTGGAGGTAGGCGGGGGAAGCGAGCCCGAAATGGCCCTCGTTGCCCGTTTCGTAGCGTGCCTTTGCGAGACTCCGGAGCACCTGAACCGAGACGACCGGCTCCTCCACCCTGCCCTTCACCGCGTCGAGCAGGCGCTGGAAATCGCGGGGGCGCGCGTCCCCCCGGGGGAAGGAGAATCCGAACTCGGCCGCCAGGAGACGCAGCGTGTCGAGCTTCTCCGGGTCCGGTTCTCCGTGGATGCGGTAGAGTACGGGCACCCCATTTTCGAGCGCCCAGTTCGCCACCGCTTCGTTCGCCGCGATCATCAGGTCCTCGATGAGCCGGTGCGCGTCGAACCGCTCGCGCCGCCGCACGTCGACGGGAGCCCCCTCCTCGTCGAGTACGACACGGGACTCCGGCAGGTCGAAGTCCAGGCTCCCGCGCGCCCTGCGCCGCCGACGGAAGCTCCGGCTCGCCTCGAGCAACGCCCGAAGATCCTCGCCCAGGCCGGGATCCCGCTCCGTCGCCGGCGTCCTGGCGCAGTCCAGCGCTTCCTGCGCCTCCTCGTAGGAGAGCCGGTGCGCGCTTCGGATGACGGCCCGGGCAAAGCGCGTCCCCTGGAGCGCCCCCCGGCGATCGACGGTGAGGAAGGCGGCGAGCGTCAGCCGGTCTTCGCCGGGCACGAGGGAGCAGAGGTCGCTCGACAGCGCGTGGGGGAGCATGGGCAGCACGCGATCCACCAGGTACACGCTCGTGCCACGCTCCCAGGCCTCCGTGTCGAGCGGATCTCCCTCGCGCACATAGTGGGACACATCCGCGATGTGAATGCCGATCCGCGCCCCGCCCCCCGCGAGACGCGCGATGGAGATCGCGTCGTCGTGGTCGCGGGCGTCCACGGGGTCGATCGTGATCACGCGCTCGCCCCGGCAATCCTCCCGCCCCGCGAGATCCGCCGGCCGGATCCCCCGCGCGACCAGGGCCGCCGCCGCTTCCTCGACGGCTTCGGGGAACGCATCCTCGATCCCGTAGCCGACCTGGATCGCGAGCACCTCCACGCCGGGATCTTCGGAGGGCCCTAGCACACGTTCGACGCGGCCCGCCGGGCCGGGACCCTTTTCTCCCCAGTCCGTGACCTCCACGACCGCGAGATCGCCGGATTCGGCCTCTCCCCGGTCGCGCGCCGGGATGAATACGTCGATTCCGAGCTTCGGCCGGGTCGCGGCGAGCCAACCGTGCCCGCGCTCGCCCCGGAAGACGCCGACCACATGCCGATGGGCCCGGTCGAGCACCTCGACGATGGTTCCGCGAGGTCCGCGCCGTCCGCGGTCTTCGATCCGCACGGCGACGCGGTCGCCGTCCACGGCGGTGCCGAGATCGCGGGCGCGGACGAAGACGTCGTCGCCCCCCTCGTCCGGAATGACGAAGGCCGCGCCGCTCTCGATCCGTTGCAGCCGTCCGCTGACCGGCCGTCGACCCCGGGAGCGACCGCGGCCCCGGGATCCTCCGCGGCCTCCGGATCGGCTGCGGCCCCCCGGTCGGCCGCGGCTGCCGGACCGGCCGCGGGCGGTCAGAGAGGCTTCGCCTCGTCGATGAGCATGATGGGGATCCCCTCGTCGACCTCGAACTTCAGGCGGCAGGGGTGACAGAGCAGGGCTTCCTGGCCTTCGCCGGCACGGTACTCCAGCTCGCCCTTGCACTTCGGGCAGACGAGGATCTCAAGCAGTCTGTCGTCGAGGGGCATCAGTTCTCCCGCGGGGGCACCCGGAATCCGAGCACCCTAAGGTGGTGCGTTTTCTTCCGCCAGTTCGGGAGGACCTTGACGCGCAGCCGGAGGTAGATCCGCCGCCCGAGGAAGCGTTCGATCTTCCGGCGGGAGCGGGTCCCCAGCTTTCGGATCGTCCTTCCGCCGGCCCCGACGACGATTCCCTTCTGGGATTCCTTCTCGACGTGAATCAGGGCCTCGATGTAGGTGGGTTTCCCCCCTTCCCGGTCGCGAAACTCCTCGATCCGGATGGCCACCGCGTACGGGACCTCATCCGCCAGCTCCTCGAGACACGTCTCACGGATCATCTCTGCGACGAAGTGCCGGACCGGTGCGTCGGAGAGTTCATCCACGGGATACAGGGGCGGTGACTCCGGAAGGCGCGCGGACAGAGCTTCGAGCACCTCCGGCACCCCCTCGCCGCTCGTGGCGCAGGTCCCGTGTACGCCGTCCCAGCCGCCGCCCGCGAATCGGGCTCGAAGCTCTTCGAGGTCGGACGGCGCGACCCGGTCGGTCTTGTTGAGGCAGAGGATCTTCGGACGGCGGATCGAGCCCGCGAACTCCCCGGCCCAGTCGAGACTGGGAGGGAAGCCCGCGTCCACGACGGCGAGCACGAGATCGGCGTCTTCCAGCGCCGAGAGCGCCTCCTCCCTCATCGACCGATGCAGGGTATAGCGGGGCTCGACGAGGCCGGGCGTGTCGATGAACACGGCCTGCGCGGTCTCGTCCGAGAAGATGCCGAGGAGTCGTCGCTGCGTCGTCTGGGCCCTCGGCGTGACGGCCGCGAGCCGTTCTCCGAGGAACGCGTTGAGCAGCGTGGACTTCCCGACGTTGGGAAGCCCGACGATGGCCACAAAACCGGCCCTGAACGTCATGGGCGGACCACGGGTTGGAGCGGGCCGGCGACGGTGCCGGAAGGTTGAACAAGAAGGCGAGTGACTTGCAGGAGGTCCAGGTGTGCCTTTCTCATCGAAAGGACATCTCCCTAGAAAGGAGGTGATCCAGCCGCAGGTTCCCCTACGGCTACCTTGTTACGACTTAGCGCCAGTCACTGAGTTTACCTTCGACGGCTCCCTCCCGAAGGTTAGGCCACCGGCTTCGGGTACCCCCAGCTTCCATCGCTTGACGGGCGGTGTGTACAAGGCCCGGGAACGTATTCACCGTAGTATGGCTGACCTACGATTACTAGCGATTCCGGCTTCATGGAGTCGAGTTGCAGACTCCAATCCGAACTTGGACCGACTTTTTGGGATTCGCTCCACCTCGCGGTATTGCTGCCCTTTGTGTCGGCCATTGTAGCACGTGTGTCGCCCTGGACATAAGGGCCATGATGACTTGACGTCATCCCCACCTTCCTCCGGTTTATCACCGGCA
>VXOJ01000051.1 GCA_009840115.1 Gemmatimonadales bacterium
GTCGACATGGGGGTGGGGTACCGCGGGGCGGGTGAGGGGCCGACCGCGCTCCGGGCCATGCGGCGCAGCGTGGGCAGCATGGAGACGATGATCTCGTGGCGCAGCGAACTCACGGCGGTCGATTACGGCAACGCGCCGATCGACAACCTGAGCGTGGAGCGCAGCATGCCGCCGATCCGCCGGATGGTGCGCGAGATCGCGGAGACGGGCGCCATCCCGGTGATCATCGGGGGCGACCACTCGATCGAGTTCGCCAACGTGGCGGGACTCGCGGATGTGTACGGCAAGGAGAACGTCGGCGTCATCCACTTCGACGCGCACTACGATGCGGGGGACGCCCGGCACGGCCACCTGATCTCGCACGCGCAGCCGGTGCGCCGCCTCATCGATGACGGTCACATCCTCGGCCGGAACTTCATCCAGGTGGGGTTGCGGGGCAGTTGGCCGGGGCCGTCGGGCTTCGAGTGGATGCGCGCGAACGACATGCGGTACCACACGATGGCCGAGATCGACCGGGACGGCTGGACGAACGTCATGACGGAAGTCCTCGACCAGGCGAACGAAGGCCCCGAGTACCTGCACATCTCCTTCGACATCGACGTCATGGACCCGGCCTACACCTCGGGCACGGGGACGCCGGTGCCGGGAGGACTGACGCCCCGGGAGGTGTTCTACATGGTCCGCGGGCTCTGCTCGGAGAACAACGTGGTGGGCTTCGACCTGGTCGAACTCAACCCGCTGGTCGACCCGGGCTACACGACCATGCTCAACGCGAAGAAGATCGTGGACGAGTGCATGACGGGCATCGCCCTCCGGAAGCTGGGCCTCGGCAACCGCGACTACCTGAGCCCCCTCACCCGAGACGACGGCCGCCGCTAGCCGCCGGTTGATGCGCCGGTGTCAGGCGGGGAAGTGCTCGTTGTCGATCGCTTCGAGCATGCCGGCGGCGGCGAGTTGGCGGATCCGGCTGTCTTCGCCATGGAGGAGGTAGTACGTCCAGGGCAGAACGGGGGCGCTCGCCTCGTTCAGCGCCTGCATGTCGTCGGCCGGCAGGGAGAGTGACAGGTACTGAAGGCTGTCCTCGATCTGGGAGACTTTCCGGGCCCCGATCATCGGGATCACGCCGCGGTCGCGCACCCACGCCAGGGCCACCGCGGCCGAGCTGGTGCCGAGGCGGTCGGCGATCTCGTCCACCTTGCGGGCGGCGTCGTACGCCTTCTCGTCGAACTGGAAGGCCCATTGTTTGAAGAACTCGCTGTCGAAGCGCCGGCTCTCCGTACTGTCGCCGCGCGTGTACTTGCCGGTCAGGAAGCCGCCGGCCAGCGGCGAGTACGCGTTCACGCTGATTCCGAGCGCGCGGGCGCACGGGATGATCTCGAATTCCAGATCCCTCGAGACCAGGTTGTACTGGTACTGTAGGGCCGAGATCGGCTCCCAGCCTCTCTGATCGGCCACGGTCTGGCCGCGCGCCACCACCCAGGCCGGCGTGTTGCACAGGCCGAAGTGCAGAACCTTCCCCTGCTGCACGAGGTCGTTCACGTTCCGCATCACGTCCGCGATGTCGGTGCTGTACTCCCAGAAGTGAATCCAGAGGAGGTCGATGTAGTCCACGCCGAGGCGCTTCAGGCTCCCTTCGACCGACTGCACCATGCTCTTCTTGTGGTTGCCTCCGGCGTTGGGATGGTCCCGGATGCTCGGGTCGAAGCCGCTGTGCAGGGTGTTGGTGTACTTCGTCGTCACGACGTAGCGATAGCGCTCGGAAGCGACGAATTCCCCCAGAATCCGCTCGCTGAGACCGCCATTGTAGACTTCGTTGGCCGTGTCGAAATAGTTGCCGCCCTTGTCCACGAACGCTTCCAGGATCCGGCGACTCTCCTCGGGCCCGGCGGAGCTGGGCGACTCCGTCGACATCATCATCGTGCCCAGGCAGACCTCGGACACGCGGAGGCCGCTCCTTCCCAGCAACTTGTATCGCATTCGTCTCCTCTTCTCTGCTACGTCTCTGCTAGGCGCGGAGCTTGCGGGAGCCGAGCCAGATGCCGACGACGCCGATCACCGGGTTGAGCCAGGTGAGCCAGGTCGGCTGGCGGGCGCTCATGGTCGCTTCCAGCATCCCTACGTCGTCGGGGCGCGGTCCGGTCGCCACCTCCACCGGGATCAGGATCGACACCACCCCGAGCACGACCAGGATGCCGATCAGAATCAGGGCGCCCTTGGCGTCGTGCGCCATGCGGGCACAGACCCGTCCGCCGATGTACGCCCCCACGAATCCGATCACGATCGAGCCGAGGATCCAGCCGCTGGCGACCTCCCATGTCCCCGGCTGGAAGGCGCCCGAGGCGCCCAGCACCAGCCACAGAAGCGAGGAGAGCGCGAAGAGCACGGCGACGATCGCGATGTAGCCGACGATGGCGGCGAGGATGTTCCTGAGCATCATGTTCCTCCCTGCTGTTTTTCTTCGAGAATCTGGATCAGGCTGCCGCATGTATCGTCGAAGACGGCGGTGATGACGGTCCCCAGGTCTTTCGGCGGCTGCACGAACTTCACGCCCTTTGCCACGAGACGCTCGTGCTCGGCTTCGACATCATCGACCGCAAACGAGGCGCTCGGGATCCCGTCCTCCATGAGCGCCTCCTTGAACGTACGGGCGGCACGGTGGGCGTCGGGCTCGAGCAGCAACTCCGTCCCATCGGGATCTTCCGCGGATACCACGGTGATCCACGCGTACTCCCCCATGGGGATGTTGTGCTTCACCTGAAAGCCGAGGATGTCCGTGTAGAATCGAAGCGCCTTCTGCTGGTCGTTCACGACGACGCTGGTCAGGTAGATTCTCATTCCTCGCTGCCCTCATCCGTTGGGTGTGGCCGGCTCGCTTCGCCCCCATGCTAGGCGGCGAACGGGTAGGTGAACAGGAAGAGGTGGGTCAGGTTGAGGAGGAAGTGCACTAGGATGCTGGCTTCCACGCGTCCCGTGACGTAATAGGCGGCGCCGTAGCCGATGCCGGCGAGGGTGGCCAGAAGGACATACGTGGTTCCGCCGGCGATGTGCACGACGCCGAACGCGGCGGCGCAGGCGAGGAGGGCCACGAGGGCCGGCGCCGGCACCCTCCCGCGCAGGGATCGTCCCAGGTGCCGCTGCAGGATCCCGCGGAAAACCGTCTCCTCGGAGACGCACGTCAGGAGCAGGTTCGACGGCACCCACACGCCGAGGATCGCGGGCCATTTCGGGTCCCACGCCGTGTACCCCACCGCCGTCGCCGTTCCGAGCGTCACGACCGTCGCCAGAATGGCGATGGCCCCGGTGGCGACGATCGCGCGCCGCCAGGGCGGGTTCTCCTGCGGCTGGACGCACGCCAGGTAGAGCAAGATGCCCGCGAATCCCTTGTCGTAGTCCCAGTACAGCGTGAAGTCGGCCGAAGAGGCGGAGACGTACACGCGGTCCAGGGCGAGGACGTTGTGGACCCACGGCACCTGGTTGGTGGCCAGGGCTGCGGTGAGGACGACCACGACGCCCCACGCCAGGGCCCGGCGAGTCCGGGGAGATTCGGGGCGAACGGCGGCGAGGCAGGCGCCGGCGAAGAGCGCGAGCACGGCGAGCCCCGCCCACTCGACGATGCCGGCGGGCACCGCAGCGGCGAGGGAGAGGGCTGTGAAGCCCAGCGCAACGGAACGGCGACCCGTCACCATCGCGGCTCCGAACGCCGCCCACAGGAGCAGGTACGGAAGCGCGTATGTGAAGTCGACCGCCATGGTCTAGCCCTTGATCAGATCAAGGCTCGCTTTGGCGCCGGTGGTGTGCGGTCTGGAGCTGGGTGACGGCTGTGATGATGGCTACGAGGACGAACGCCAGCGGAATGTCCAGCAGGTTTTCGACCAGATTCGTGGCCGCGTCCACGGTCTCGAAGCCCGCCTCGTCCAGACGAAAGCTCGCCACCAGATCCACGCCGTCCAGACCCCAGGACGGCACGATCCACAGGCCCCACCACCAGCGCAGCAGGGGCGATACCGGCGTCGCGCCCCAATCGGAGGGGTTCACGGAGGCGCGCCAGATCTCGGTCATGGCCTGATACGGCTTCCAGAACCACGCGATCGGGATAAAATACCAGCCGACCGCCCATCCCGGCGTGAAGCGCATGTCGGCCGCGCCCAGCTGCCTGGCGTTGTGATTGGCGCGATAGATCCACATGAGCACGAGGATCGCGGTGGTGAGCCCGATCGCGATGACCACCAGGGACCAGAGGATCGAGAGGGCCGTCACACCTCCGTATAGCTCCAGCCCGCCGGCCACCTCCCATGCCGACACGATCGCCACCGCAATGCCGGCGTAGAGAAAGACCTTTGTCCACTTCGCGAGTGAGGTCGGGTCCTGGAAGCCGGCGTCAGGGCCCGTCGCTTCGCCGGTCGCCGGATTGGCGTCGTCCATGTGCTTTCTCCCGGGAGGAGGTTACGGGCGATTGAGTCAACCTGCGGGCGGCGTGTACCTCCCGTCGATGGCCGTCCAGCCGCCGTCGACGAACAGGACCGTGCCGGTCACGTAACTGGCGGCGTCCGAAGCGAGGAAGACCGTCGGGCCGGCCATCTCCGCGGCGCTCCCCCAACGGTTCATGATGTTGCGCGCGGCGTAGGCGCCGTACCAGTCCGGTTTGTCCTTGATCGGGGCGGTGAGCGGCGTGTCGATGACGCCCGGCGCGACCGCATTCACCCGCACCCCGTTGGGCCCGAGTTCGGCCGCGGCGGTGCGCACCATCTGCACGATCCCCGCCTTGGTGGCGGCGTACATGCTCTGCCCCGGCTCGACCACCACCGACCGGATCGAACTGAAGAGGATGATCGACCCGGATCCCTGCGCGGTCATGATCCGTCCCGCGGACTGGATGACGTGCGCGCCGCCCTTGAGGTTGAGGCCCAGGACGCGGTCGATCTCCTCGTCGGTGTAGTCGAGGAGGGGCTTGCGGACGTTCACGCCGGGCGTGCAGACGACGACGTCGAGGGACCCGTGGGTCGTCGCGATCTCCTCGAACGCGGCGGTGATGGCCGCGCCGTCCAGGATGTCCAGGTGGGCGGAATCGGCCTCGCCTCCGGCCGCGCGGATGGTGGTCGCGGTGTCGGCGGCGGCGTCCGGGTCGATGTCGAGGCAGGACACGTGCGCGCCCGCCTCGGCGCACCCGATCGCGACGGCCTCGCCGATGCCGGAGCCGCCTCCGACGACCGCGGCCGTGCGTCCCTCGAGGCTGAACATGTGGGTCATGGGATTCTCTGGGAGGGTTTCGTGTGGTGTGCAGGGTTTCGTATGGCACAGGGCGCGACGCAATGTACAGGCATGCACTCCGTAACCCCACCGACCGTCCTTCGCCGTGAGGACCGCGTCCTCGCCGAAGTGGAGGCCGTGCGCGACGAGATCGTCGCCTTCACGGCGGAGATGATCCGGATCCCCACCGTGAATCCGCCCGGGGCGTGCTACCGGGAGTGCGCCGAATTCATCGGCCGGCGGCTGGAGACGGCGGGTCTGGCCGTGGAGTACGTGGAGGCGGAGGGGCGCCCGGAGCACACCGCCGATCACCCGCGGGTGAACGTGGTGGGACGGGGAGCGGCCCGGCCGGGACGCCCGCGGCTCCACCTGAACGGCCACTTCGACGTGGTCCCGCCGGGCGAGGAGTGGACGGTCGGCCCGTTCGCGGGCGTGGTGCGCGAGGGGCGCATCTACGGGCGGGGGGCGTCGGACATGAAGTCGGGGATCGCCGCCGCGGTGTTCGCGGTCGAGGCGCTGCGGCGGGCTGGAGTCGAACTCGCCGGCGCCGTGGACATCAGCGCCACCGTCGACGAGGAGAGCGGCGGCTTCGCGGGGGTCGCGCACCTGTGCGAAGCGGGGATCATCTCCAGCGACGACACCCGGTACGCCATCATCCCGGAGCCGTTCGGACCCGCGCGCGTGTGCCTGGGGCACCGGGGCGTCTACTGGTTCGACGTGATCGCGCACGGCCACGAGGCCCACGGCAGCATGAGCCACCTCGGCCGCAGCGCCATCGATGACATGGGCGCCCTGCTGGAGGCCTTCCGCACCCGGCTCGCCCCCGAACTCGCCACGCGGCTTTCCGCGCTGCCTGTCGTGCCGGAACCCTCCCGGCGTCCCTCTCTCAACGTCAACGCGATCACCGGCGGCCAGGCCGGCGAAGCGACCCAGTCGCCCTGCGTGGCCGACCGCTGCGTGGCCACGTTCGACCGCCGCTTCATCCCCGAGGAGTCCTTCGAGGAGGTGCGCGGCGAGATCGCGCGCCTCGTCGCGGCGGTGGAGGGCGACGACCCGGAACGCCGGTTCACGATCGAGGAGCGCATGATCGTGCACCCGACCTCCGCGCCGCCCGGCTCGCCGCTCGTGGCGGCCCTGTCGCGCGCGGTGGAAACGGCGACCGGCCGCCCGCCGGAACTCGTCGCGAGCCCCGGCACCTACGACCAGAAGCACTTCGCCCGCATCGCCGGCATCGAGCACTGCGTCGCCTACGGCCCCGGCCCCCTCGAGGAGGCCCACCAGCCGGACGAGTCCTGCGCGATTGACGACCTCGTGGCGTGCACGCAGGCCCTCGCGCTCGCCGCCCTCGAACTGCTCGGCCCGGCCTAGCCGCCTGCGCTAGCCAGTCACGAACACGGAGATCACGAAGGCGGGAATCAGCGCCAGCGAGTAGAGCACGTACATGCCGACCGACTTCGCCAGCGTCAGTACCCAGCCGTTCTCGTAGTAGCGTCGCAGGGCAATGACAAAATAGGGGTACGGAGCCAGCAGGCAGCCCACCCGGACCCAATACCCCGGCCCCGATTCGGGGAGCAGAAGCGCGACCGAGTAGATGAGAAACGCGAACGTCTGGACGTGGATGGCGAAGACCAGGTGCTCTACGTAGAAGCGCTTCTTCCGAAAATGGAAGACGGCGAGGACCAGCCCGAGGACCGGAAGCAGGCAGAACATCGCGATCGGCATGTTCGCGATCAGACGGCGGGGGATGACCGACGGATCGTGAAGCATGTCGATCGCCGAGAGCTGCACGGATCTCTCGACCCACCCCAACTCCGCGACGCCGGCGCCCCCGCCCATGCCAACAAAGATCTGCCTTGCGACATTGCCGGCCGGCCGGGCAAGAATGTCGTCGGCCTTCCTCTGCTGCTCCGGCGGTAGCCCCGCCCTGAAGGCCTCGAGGCGCTCTTCCGTCGGAGGCTGGGCCGTGGCGTCTTCCGCCTGCTCTTCGGTCAGGCTGCTCCCGAAATTCTCTTCGGTCGTGTTCAGTACGCCCGCACTACGGAAGTCTCCCCGCAGCGACAGCAGGAGGAAGAAGAGGAAGCTGGCGAAGATGTAGAGTCGGACGGGCGACACGAAGCCGGCGCGGCGGTTGCGGGAGAACTCCCTGGTGAGGCTTCCGGGGCGGAACATGAGCAGCTTCAACGTGCGAAAGAGCCTGGAATCCACCTCAAACGTCTCGCGCACGAATTCGCCGGCCACGGACCAGAGCGCGCGGGCGTAGTCCCGGTCGCTCTGCCCGCAGTGGGCGCAGAAGCTCTCCGGCCGGTCGCGCCCACAGTTCGGGCAGGTGCGCGCGCCCGCGGGTGTCACGGCCGTCACGGCGTCACGGCTTCCCGGCGACGCGCTTCTTCTCCTCCTCCAGCGCGTCCAGCGCCACCCCTTCCGTAATCCACGCCGGTGCGGGCTCGCTCTTCAGGTAGTGTCCGAACCACTCCAGGATGCGCCGGTGGTAGTCCTTCTGGTTCGCCTCCTCGCGGAAACCGTGATCCTCGCCTTCGTAGACCAGGAGCACCATCTGTTTCTCGGCGCGGCGGGCGAAGTTGAAGAACTCGGTCCCCTGGTCCCAGTCCACCACGCCGTCCTCGTTGCCGAACGCCATCAGCAGCGGCGTCTCCATGTTCTGCACCTCGTGGATGGGCGAATTCCGCCGGTGCGCCTCCGGGTCCTCCCAGAACGGCACCTCCATGCGGGCCTGGCCGGTCTCCCAGTGGCTCACTTCGGCGATACCCGGGTTCCAGTGCAACTGGCCCATGAAGCTCACGAAGTCGGTGAGCGGCGCGCCCGCCACGGACGCCGCGAAGATGTCGGTGCGCGTGGGCAGGAACGTCGCCTGGTAGCCGCCCCACGAGTGTCCGATGAGGCCGACCGCGTCCGGGTCCGTCACCCCCATGTCGACGGCCTTCGCCACCGCCGCGCGCACGGACTCCAGCGCGCTCACCCCCGGATCCCGCGCCCGGTACACGATGTCCGGCAGCAGTACCGCGTACCCGTGCTGGGTCCAGGCCGTGTAGTTGTAGTAGTCCCGCTCGCTGGGGACTCGGAAGAAGTGCATCTGCGGCGAGAGGATCTCGTAGGTGTACACGATCGTGGGGACGGCGCGGCCCTCCTCGTAGTTCGCGGGGAGAAGGAGGACGAACTGGAGGTCGCGGCCCGATTCGCTCGTGAAGTCGACGAGTTCCGCCCGGCCCCACGCCACTTCGTCGATGAAGGGGTTGATCGCCGTTACCTGGGAGGGGTCGGCGAGGTCCGGGCCCGCGACGAAGTAGTCCGGCGGGTCGTCGAAGCGCTCCGAACGATAGAGCAGGACGTCGGCGCTGTCGGCGCGGGTGAGGCCGGCCAGGCGCGCGTCCTCCAGGATCAGGGTCTCGGCCACGTCTCCGCCCCTCGCGTTGGCCCAGCCGCCGGCGAAGCGGGCGTAGCCGCGCTGCTCCGTCCCGTCGTTGTGGAGAGACAGGTAGGGACGCGAGTCGGGATCGATGCCGGGCGCGTCGTCATCGGTGACGCGGGTCAATCGGTGCGTGATCCCCGTCTCCGCGCCGCGCGTCAGCCGCTCGCCTCCCGAGCCGTCGGGCGCGACCCGCCAGATGTCGTGCTCGTCGTAGAGCAGGACCGCGCCGTCCCCGTCGAGCCAGCCGCCGGGACCGAAACTGTGCGGGGGGATGACGTCGGTGGGCGTGTCGTAGCCGGTGTCCGCGAACTCGGCCGCCAGGGCCGACGTCATGTCATGCCGTTCGCCCGTGGCGATGTGGAGGCTGTGGTAGGCGGAGCCATCCCATGAGAGGAGCCAGTCGCCGCCCGCGCTCGGCCATTCGTAGCGCACGCGGGTCAGGAGCCGGCGGCGCTCACCGGTGTCCGCGTCGATCGCCCACACGTCGTGGTACGGACGGCCGAACATCGCGCCCCAGGGGTAGGGCTCGCTGATGTCCTCCAGCGCGTACTCCCAGCCTTCCAGGAGTTGGGTCCCGGCCATGAGGTCGGACCCGAGGACGACCGCCCGGTCGTCGTCGAGGTGCCAGACGGCGAGCAGCGAGCGCGCGGCGTCGCGGTCCTCCGACACCCTCTGCTCCGGGAAGAGGCGGACGTCGCTCGTGTGCCAGATCTGCAGGCCGGGAAGGTCGGGTTCGGCATCGTCGGCCGGGGCGTCCTCACCGTCCGGGTCACCGTCCTCCGGCTCGTCGTCCGCGCCGCCCTCATCGGCATCGTCGCCCGCTTCCGGCTCGATCGGCCGGAGCCCCAGGGAGATCATGCGGCCGTCGTCCGACCAGGCGGGGGCGCGGTGCCGGACCGCCTCGAGCGTGCCCGGGATGCCGGCCGCGTCCGCGCCGAGGACCATCGTCTCGACACCGCGGTCCAGACCGCGCCACGCCAGCACGTCGTAGGCAGCGCCGTCGGCCGAAGCCGCTTGGCGGGAGCGGAGGGCAGCCAGATCCACCGAGTCGTCGCGCCAGCGGAGGCTCCGGTAGGACGAACCGGAAGCGTCGGCCGAGCGCAGGATCCCGGCATCGGCGTCGTACACCTGCACGCCGTTCCCCACATCGGCGCCCGTCGCGATGGCGAGTGCCAGAAGAGATCCGCCTGGGCTCCAGGCCATCTCGCTCACGTTCCCGAAGGAGGTCTCCGCCCCCGTCGCCAGCGTGACGATGCGGAGGTCGGCGCCCTTGCCCGACGGCTCGTCCGGCGAATAGCCGCGCAGCGCCACGTACCGCCCGGAGGCGTCGAAGCGCCCCTCGGAGACCGCCTCGAACTCGCGGATTTCCCCGGTCTCCAGATCCATCACCGAAGCCTTCTCGCGCACCGGCTCGTCGCTCTCCGCCAGCCGCTCCCGCTCCTCCGGCGGCAGCCCGATGGTCCAGGCCAGCCAGCGCCCGTCGGGGGAGAACCGCGGCTCCGACCCCCACGGAAAGACGCGAGCGGAGTCCTCGTCGATCCTGCGCACGCGGAGTTCCGACGTCTCGTCCACCCGCGTGACCTCGTAGGCGATCCAGTCACCGAGCGGTGAGAACTCGACACCCCCAAGCCGCTCCCAGCGGCCATAGTCGTCCGGCGTGACGAGCGGTCGCTCCTGCGAGGAAGCGGAGGACGGAAGGCCGAACGCGAGCCCGCCAAGTGCGGCGAGCGTCGCAAACGTCCGGAAACGGGAGGCGAGGGTCCAAGTCATCGCGCACTCCTGTGAATCACTGGCTCCAGCCGGTTTCGGTCGGCGGCCAACTCTTCCCTCGCTGAACGGCCCGCGGGCGTCTGCCTGACCGCTTCATCGGCGGCATCGAGCCATGAGCGCAGCCATGCTTCGTGTTTATCCGGGATATCGCTCGTCGTTTTCATGCCTGCCATGATAGCTGTACCACCGTATCCCCCCCAACGTGTCCGGAGCACGGGTGCTTCTCCTCTTCCGCATCGGCGCCTACGATCGGGTGAGGCTTCGGAAACGGAACAGTGCGAGCCACTGGTCGAAGGTGAGGCTGTGTGGCGGTCCGGAGGGATCGAATTGGAGATCCCGACCCAGCCGGTGAATCTGCGTTCGCGTGAATTCGGATCGCAGGCACCGCCGGATCGAGCGGCCGTCGCGGCCGAAGCAACTGCGGATGAAGCGCCGGTAGTCCGCGGCCTGGGAGCGGTCCACGAGCGGTCGCGTGCGTCGCGCCAGCCAGAGGGCGACGGCGTCGACGCTCGGAGGAGGATCGAAGTCGGTACGGCGCAAGCGCCGCGCGATCTCGATCTGCCACCACGGCTTGAGCAGCAGCGAGGACTGGGTCTCCCGGGCACAGGGACGGCCGGCAAACCGCTCGGCCGCTTCACGCTGGACCACGAGCCAGGCGTCCCGCGGCGGAGGATCGGACCGGACGAGCCGCCGGACGATGAGTGAGGATGCCGCGGCCCGCACCGACCTCGACGACCAGATCGTTTTGTGCGACGGGAGCCTGAGCGATCAGGCTAGCCGCAAGCGACCTGCTCCGGAGGAAGTGCTGCGAAAGGTCCGCACGCCTGGGTGCCCGTTGCCTGGACACGGCGAACCATCACGAACGTAGACATGCAATCTCCCGCGCTACACGAACTAGACCGAAAAGCCGTCGCCGCCGACGCTAGGCCACCCGCGTCTCACCCGCAACAAACCATTATCCCGACCAGGGATCGATCACATTCAGTCCCGTACCCTCGAAGTCCCGTACGTTGCGCGTGACCAGAGCGGCTCCGCGTATGCGGGATATGGCAGCGATCTGGCAGTCGGCCTCGCCGATGGGTCGGCCGACGTGGCGGCGTTCCGCGGCGATCTCCGCGTAGGCCTGGGCGGCAGCGCTGTCGAACGGGAGGATACGCTCTCTGAAGCCGAGATTGAGCCAGCGGGTCATGGCAGCTTCGAGCGCGTTCCGCCGCTTGCCGGCCGGCAGGATCGCGACACCGTAGAGCAGTTCCGCTTCGCTGACGGCCGTCAGGTACATGTCCTGCGCATCGTGCTCAGCAATCCAGACCGCTACTGCCGCCGCCGGGTCAGAGCGCATCAGTTCCGACGCGACATTCGTATCTATTACGAACATGAGAGCCGCTCAGGAGAAATCCGGAGGCGCACGCATCGGGCCGCGGGGGGGAAGTTCGAGTTCGACGCCGCCAAGGGACGCGAAGCACTCGCGGGTGAACGTCGCGAGGTTTCGCGGACCGGTGCGACGACCGGTGACGGCATCGCGCAGGATGATACGCACTTCCTCCTCCATCGAACGGTGATGCTCGGCCGCGCGTACGCGAAGGCGCGTCTTTATGTCGTCGTCAAGATTGCGGATCGTGATGCTCGCCATCGGCCGTGCCTCCTCGCGGTCCGGGAACGGGCGGAGAAGCTACCGAATGATTGCAATGCAATCAAGCTCTCCCCGGCTCTACGTCGCGCACGTCCGATCGACCAGATATCGGTGAATGTAGGGGATCCCGAAATCGCCGTACGTGGCGCCCCAGACTTCGTCGCGGCTGGCGACGGCAACCGCGAGACGAGGATCCCAGGGAACTGCCGAAGTGCGACCCTGTCCGATCTCTACCGTGCCTTCCAGCGTTCCGCCGGAATCGTAGACCTCCCACACGTCGACGCGGTCCTCGCGCATCTCTCGAAGCAACCAGATGGTCCCGTCCGTTCCGGCCACGACCTGCCGGACCGGCGGAAGGTATTCCGGAACCCAGAAAACTCTGCGAGCCGCACGACGCCTGCGCTCAAGCGTTGTCTCGGTTAGCTGGAGGCCTGAAGGGTAGTAGTCTCCGGCCCTCCAGCCTGCGTACTCCTCCTCCAGACGGCGTTCCATCGCACGGGTGACTTCGCGTCGTTCGTACTCGACGGACCGCTGCAGGAGCGTGTCTCCGCGGATCGATATCACCAGAAGGTCGAACGTCGGTGGCATCGCGTCGTCATGCACTTTCCCGATCCGTACGACCGCTGAGCCGTCGGGCGTGACCGCGGTGAGGTATTCGCCGAGTCCGAGAGGCGGGAGGTCTCTGAGGGGGTGTGTGCCGGGGAACAACCGGGCGTCCACCTCATTCTCGATGCCGTTTCCCGGCCATTCTATCGTGGCGATGGTGTCCAGGACTTCGCCGGATCGTGAGAAGCGGCGCAACGCGAGTCCGGGGTCCTCGCCTCGGGATGAAAAGGCCCCCCCATCCGTAATGCGACGCCTGCCAACGAGCGTACCGTCGGCGAGCATGCGGCCCGGGGTCAGCAGCGACCCCTCTTCGGGCACGCTCCGAGAGAACTGAATGATCTGCTCCGGACGGCGCTCGTCCGTGGTGAACAGCTGGACCCGGCTGAAGTCCGCTATCCAGAGGGTGTCTCCGACCCAGCCTACGGCGCGCGCGGCAAGCTCTATATCACCAGGCCCCTGGCCCGCACGACCGATCCGGCGAAGCACTTGGCCATCAAGCGAGAAGACCGTGACCGCCGGCACCATGGCCTGAGCGACGTAGAGAGCGCTGTCGGGACCGATCGCGAGATCCAGGACGCTCGCAACGAGGTCCGTGCTTTCGAAGGATCCGATCCGCAGGACCTCCTCCAACCGCCACGGCGTCGGACACACGCTCTGCCCGCGCAGCGCACCGGGGGCGCAAAGGAGCAAAGCAGCCAGAAGGGTCAGTCTACGCAACGCACGCCTCCGATCACGGTGCGTCACTCTACGGAGCCTCGCTCCGAGGGTCTATATTCGGCCGGAGCCAAGAATGGATGAATCGGGGTCAGGAGTGGGCGTATCGAGGCTCTGCGAGTGGCCGGTGATCAAGGAGGCGATGGACGGTGACCGAGGGCGACGGAGAATCGGCCCCGCGCAACGCGTCCAACTACTGGGATACGCTGGCACCGCATCATTGGCGCATCGAAGACAACTACCTGGACGTGTCGAGCCTGCGTCGGATTCTCGGCGACATTCGGGAGCCCGTTCTGATCATCGGTGCCGGGCAAGGGCTGATTGTCGAGGAGCTGCGGCGTCAGGGGCTGCGCTGCGACGGCATCGATCTGAGCGCCAGGATGCTGGAATACGCCAGGTCCCGAAGAGGCCTGACGCTTGTTCGCGCGAACGCGACTTCGATGCCGTTCGTCGATGGGTCCTATGAGACGATCATCCTTGCGACCGGCGTCATCGACTTCATGGCCGATCTGCAGGACATCGAGACGGTCATGCGCGAGGCGACCCGGATCGTCTCCGGGACGGGCAACGTCATCGTCGCGTTCTACAGATTCAGTGCGGCCCAGGAGCGCTTCCTGACCTCGCTTGGATTCCTGCGCGAGGACACACTGCACATGCGGTCGGCCCTGGCGCTGCATCGCCTCGGCTTCGGTGCGATGGTGGCGTGGGTCGCGAAGATGGCCAGGATCAGCACGTTCCAAGCCGTTCTGTTATGCATCGGCACGGGCCTCGGATCGACGAAACAGGAACGCGCAATAGCCCTCGCGATGCGGCGGCTGATCGCTCAGTCCGGGGATCCCGAAGCTTTCATCGAAGCGGCGCCCGAGACCCAACCGTACCGCGACAAGTCTGCCATCGCCCACCTGCTCGACAGCTTGTCGATACGAATCGACGACTGGCAGGCATCAAGCAGCTGCCATCTGGTGCGGGTGTCGGGACGTGACACGTTACACACCCCATGCAGTGATGGGGGCGATGTCTCTCGAACTTGACCCGGCCCCCTCCGCGTGCGGATTTTGGGGTTAGTTGAGAATGAATCTCATTCTGGCAGCCACGGGCTGCTGGTTCCAGTAACGGAGGAGTCATGTTCCGCAGTCGCAGCGCAATTCTCGCCCTCTTCATGATTCCGGTGCTGTCGGTCGGCTGTGGCGGGGGTGGCGATGATACGGCGGAGTCCGAACCGGCCGCGGCATCCGAGCCCGCCGCCGCGGAGGCGGCCGACGCCGGCGCGACCGCCACTCTCTTGAATCCCAACCTCGCGACGGAAGACGAACTGGCCACGGCCCCGGGGATCACGGCCGAGGTGGCCGCGGCGGTGGTCGGCGGTCGGCCCTACCTGCGCGCGGCGGATCTGCACGCGGCGCTGGCGGAGGCGGTCGGAGACGAGGCGGCGCTGGCGGCGTACGGTGGGCTCTGGCTGCCCATCAACCTCAACGACGTGACGAACGACGAGATCCTGCTGATCCCGGGCGTGGGGGATCGGATGGCGCATGAGTTCGAGGAGTACCGGCCCTACGCGGACATGGGTGAGTTCCGCATGGAGATCGGGAAGTACGTGGACGAGGAAGAGGTCGAGCGGCTCGCGCGCTACGTGTACGTCCCGATCGACCTGAACAGCGCCACCCGCGACGAGATCATGGCGGTTCCGGGGATGAGCGAACGCATGGCCCACGAGTTCGAGGAGTACCGCCCGTACACCGACCTGGACCAGTTCCGGCGCGAGATGGGGAAGTACGTGGACGAGAACGAGGTCGCGCGGTTCGAGCGCTACGTCACGCTGACCCCGGGCGGATAGGGGGCGACCGGGCGAGGTCCAGGCGATGATCCGGACCATCGTCTTCTGGCTGCACCTCACGGTGGCCGTTACGGCGGGGCTGGTCATCCTCATGCTGGCGGCGACGGGGGCGGTGCTGTCGCTGGAGGAGACGGTGACGGGGCTGGCGGAGCGACGGTACTTCGTGGCCGCGCCGGAAGGCGCCGCACGGCTGCGTCCGGAGGGGCTCGTGGCGGCGGCGGGGCTCACCGCGACTTCGCTGAGCTATCGGTCGGATCCGCGTGCGCCCGTACGCGTCCACGCGGGGCAGGACGTCTACGCCCGCCTCGATCCGTACACGGGGCGGGTGCTGGGGAGGGGACCCGGCGGACTCGAGCGGTTCTTCGAGGGCGTTCACGACTGGCACCGCTGGTTCAACGTCTCCGGAGGTTCGGTGCGGCGAGCGCGGGCCGTGACCGGGGCGGTGAACGTGGCCTTCCTCTTTCTGCTGCTTACCGGACCGATCCTGTGGATCCCGTGGCCCGTCACCCGGCGGTCGCTCGCCGAAGGGCTACTGCTACGTCCCCGGGCCAGAGGCGCCGCCCGCGATCTCAATTGGCACAAGGCGGTCGGGATCTGGTCCGTCCTGCCCCTGGCCGTGATCGCGGCCACGGGGGTCGCCACGTCGTATCCGGCGGTGGGGGATCGGGTCTATCCCGCGGTGGGAAGCCTCGTGCCCGCCGGGGCATGGCCGGCCGGATCGGCGTCCGAAGCGGGAATCGAGGGGACGGCGATTTCGGTGGACGCCCGTCGCGCCCCGGACCCGGACCTCCGCGCCGTGCTCGCCACCGCGGAGGGGTGGGCGCCGGAGTGGCGAACTTTGACCCTGCACATGCCGCGTCCTACGGATCCCGAGGTTCGCGTCGAGGTGCACGGAGGCCGCGCGGGTCAGCCTCAGAGGACCGGCACCCTCACCTTGGACGCCGCCACCGGCAGCGTGCGCGCGTGGGAGGCCTTCGCCGACGACACGCCCGCGCGCCGCGCGCAGCAGTTCCTGCGCTACGCGCACACGGGGGAGTACTGGGGGCTGGGGGGGCAGTTGCTGGCCGGATTCTTCTCGCTGGCGGCCGCGCTGATGGTGTGGACCGGCCTCTCGCTGGCGCTGCGCCGGCTGCGACGCTTCGTCGAGCCGCGACGCTTCGTCAGGCGCCGCCGGACGCCGCCCACCAGCGGGATGGCCTGAGGCGCTCGCCGCGACCGCTGATGCGGTCCAGCCAGAGCGCGAACCGCCGTAGCCGCGTGCCCGCCAGCCGTCGCCACACCCGACTCCAGCGGTCGCGATAGTCGCGGTTGTAGGGGCAGACGCGGATGCAGATGGAGCAGTCGGTGTTCTGGTTGGCCCAGAAACGGAAGCACTTCTCGGCATCCGTGGTCCACTTTCGGATGCCCTGGATGTTCGACCGGTTGTGGACCACCGTGGAGGGTTCGCCGTCGTCGATGGCCCCGGCGGGGCAGCCCTTGGTGCACGCGCGGCAGAGGTCGCACGTCTCCTTCACGCCGAAACGGACGGGCCGGTCGTGGGCGAGCGGCATGTCGGTGAAGACCTTGCCGAGCCGGACGCGGGGACCGTACTCGCGGGTGATGAGGAGACCGTGGCGCCCGTACTCGCCCAGCCCGGCCCTGATGGCGAGCGGGATGACGAGCGCCGAGTCGTTCATGCTGGCCACCGCCCGGTAGCCGAGATTGACGATGTACTGCGCGATCGCCAGCAGCACGATCGTGTCCCGGGAGTAGGTGGCGCCCGTCGCGGTGCCGCTGAGCGCGGAGGGCGCCGTGCTCAGCAGTTCGCGGTCCATGGACTGCGCGATCACGATCACGTTTTCGAGATCGGTGGAGATCTCCTGCGGCTTCTCGTGCTCGTTCTCGCGGCTGTAGGCGTGGGTGTAGAGCCAGCGCTCGTCGTTGCCCGTGATCCCCACCAGATCCGCGCCCAGGGTCTTCGCGGCGTGCTTGATCTCGCGCGCCATCTCCTCTGGCGACTCCACCGGCAGCGTGCTCCCCGGGCCCTCGCGGACGCTGGTGTACGGGTCCAGGAACCCTTCGCGGCGGTCGTCGCCGTCGCGCAGTTCGGCGAAGATGTCCGTCACGTGCCAGGACGCGTTGCGCAGCGCGTAGTCCCGCTGGGTGAAGCCGTCGACGGAGCGCCAGGTCAGCTTCGGCGTGCGGTAGGTCTCGTAGAACATGTCCGAGCGGTGCGTGCGCACCTCCGGGTCCCAGAACGAGCGGCAGAAGATGTCGTCCCGCTGTGAGAAGCGCCGAAAGTCCTCCCGGACGTCGAAGCCGGCTTCCCTGTCCCTGACCCTGTCCATTCAGAGATCCCTGCAGCCGGTTTCGATGCCGGTCTTCACCGCCTCGACCAGCTCGTCGATGTCCGCCCGGGTCACGACGAGGGGCGGGGCGATGGTCACGGTGTTGTTCAGGCCGGGGATGCTCCGCGTGGTCCTGCCGACGAGCACGCCCTCCTTGGCGGCCCTTCCCACGACGGCCGCCATGACGTCCTCGCTCACGGGCGCCTTCGTCCCCTTGTCCTCCACCAGCTCCACGCCGGCGAACAGGCCCTTGCCGCGGACATCGCCCACGTGGTCGTGGTCGAGCAGCTCCCGCAGGCGGTCCTGCAGGTAGGCACCGACCGCGCGGCTGTTCTCGATCAGGTCCTCGTCCTCGATGATGCGCAGGTTCTCGAGCGCGGCCGCGAACCCGACGGTGCAGCCGCCGTAGGTGCTGATGTCCCTGAAGTAGTCGAGCTTCTCGCCCGGATCGCCGAGGAACCGGTCGAACACCTCGCCACGCACCGCGGCCGCGGAGATCGGGGCGTAGGAGCTGGCCATCCCCTTGGCCATCGTGACGATGTCCGGGACGAAGTCGTAGTGCTCGAACCCGAACATCGTCCCCGTACGCCCGAATCCGCACACGACCTCGTCGATGATCAGGATGACGCCGTATTCGTCGCAGATCTCGCGGATGATTGAAAAATATTCATCCACCGGAGGAATGACCCCGCCGCCTGCGGTGATCGGCTCGAGGATCACGGCCCCCACCGTCTCCGGCCCCTCTTCCTCGATCGCATCCCCGAGGGCGCGCGCGCACTCGATGTTGCAGTCCGGATAGGTCTTTCCGAAGGGACAGCGATAGCACATCGCGTGCGGAATCCCCGAAAACCCGTCCGGGAACGGCCCGTAGGCCTCCTTGCGCTCCTCCTGTCCGCTGGCGGCGAGGCAGGCGATGGTCGTGCCGTGGTAGTCGCGGTCGCGGTACAGGACCTTCGACTTGCGGCTCCCGCTCAGGTGGGCGATCTGGCGCACCATCTTGATCGCCTTCTCGTTGGCCTCGGAACCGCTGTTGGCGAAGTAGAGGTGGTCCAGGCCGGGCAGCCACTCGGCCAGCGCGCTCGCGTACTGGGCGGCCGGGACGGTGCCGACGACGCCCGCGTAGTACGGCAGCCGCGTCAACTGCTCGTAGACGATCCGCGCGATGCTCTCGCGCCCGTGGCCGACGTTCACGCACCAGACGCCGCCCGAGGTCCCGTCCAGGTACTCCTTCCCGTGGATGTCGCGGACGCGCGCGCCGCGGCCCTCCACGAACACCTGCGGGTCCTGCGTCTCGAAGACGCTGTGCTGGAACAGGTGGTGCCAGAGGTGCTTGCGGTCCTTCTCGATGACGTCCTGGACGTCGTAGTCCGCCAGCAACGCCTGTGTGTCGGACATCCGGCTCTCCTTGGCGGGCCGCCGCAGCCTGCTAGCTCAGGCTGAGGTGCGCGTATTTCTCCAGGTGACGGGTGGGCATCGCGAGCGCGTCCCGGCGGAACGGCTCCGCGAGCACGTTGGCGCCTCCCTCGACGACCGCGTTGATGACGCACGGCTGGCCGCTCGCCACGGCGTCGCGCACCACGTCCTGCACGTCGCGGTAGTCCTCGACCGTGTAGCCCTTCGCGCCCATCGACTCGGCCACCTTCGCGAAGTCCGGGTTGGCGCGCAGGTTGGTGCCCACGAAACGGTTGCCGTAGAAGTCGATCTGGTTCTTCTTCTCGGCGCCCCACTCGTGGTTGTTGATGACGATGGCGATGACCGGGATCTCCTCGCGCACCGCCGTCATCACCTCGCTCATCCCGCTGATGCCCCACGCGCCGTCCCCCTGAATCGCGAACACGGGAGCGGCCGGATTGCCGACCTTGGCGCCCAGCGCGGCGCCGTACGCGAAGCCGCAGTTCCCCCACGTGAGCGCGGCGAGGTGCTGCCGCGGGCCGTTGAAGCGGAGATACCCGTTGGTGATCGAGCAGGTGTTGCCGATGTCCGTGCTCACCAGCGCGTCCCCGGGCAGCGCGCGCGTGAACTCCCAGAGAAAGCGCCGGGGGTGCATGAGGGCGTTGGTGGACGAAGACCAGTCCTCGAGTTCCTCGTCCCAGGCCCGCTTCTCGCGGGCGACGTCGGCGATGCGCGCCTCGTTTCGTCCCGGGTCCGGGAGCGCGCTTCTCAACTCGTCGAGCAGTTCGACGGCGTACTCCTTCACGTCGGCGACGGAGAAGAGGGCCGGGATCTTGCTCATCCCCCACTGCCGGGCGTCCCGGTCCACCTGGATGAGGGTGGCGTCTTCGGGCCAGTAGGTCATGTCGTACTGGGGCAGGAGGCCGAAGACCCCGAGCCGGGTCCCGAGGGCGAGCACCACGTCGGCCTTGGCGATGGTGCGCATGGCGGCCTTCGACCCGCAGTAGCCGATCGGCCCGCACCCCAGTTCGTGGCTGTAGGGGAAGGTGTCGTTGTGCAGGTAGGTATTGACCACCGGGGCGCTCAGGTGCTCGGCGAGCGCCGTGACCTCGGCCATGGCGTCCCCCTGGCTGACCCCTCCTCCGGAGACAATGACCGGATAGCGGGCGCCGCTCAGGATCCGGACCGCTTCCTCGATGTCCGCCCTGGGAGGCCGGCCGGGGCCGAGGACGGGCGTCGCGAAGATCTCCTCCTCGATGTCGCCGTAGAAGTAGTCCCGGGGGATGTTGAGGTGCGTGGGGCCGAGTTCGAGCTTCGCGCGGTAGAAGCAGCGCCGCGCGAGTTCGCCCATGCGCTCCGGGCGGTTGACGCGTACCTGGAAGACGGTCTGGGCCTCGAACATCGGCATCTGGTCGAGTTCCTGGAAGCCTCCGGTGCCGATGCCGAGCGATCCCGTCTCCGGGGTGATGGCGACGACGGGGGAGTGCGCCCAGAAGGCGGCCGCGATCGCGGAGACGAAGTTGGCCGCGCCGGGGCCGTTCTGGGCGATGCAGGCCTGGGGCCTTCCCGTGACCCGCGCGAGCCCGTCGGCGGCGTGCGCGGCCGCCTGCTCGTGCGCGACCGAGATGAAGCGGATGCCCGCATCCGGGAACAGGTCGAGGGCGTCCATGAACGCCGAGCCCACCAACCCGAATACCTCCGTCACGCCCTCCGCCACCAGCGTCTCCACCAGCGCTTCGGAGGGCGTCATCGTTCTTTTCGGCACGTCCGGCCTCCAGTTTCCGTTTGTCCCGGCGCGGGCGCATGCAACGCGGAGCACGTAGTATAGCCGGTCCCCACGGCAGGCTGTAGCCGGTCCCCACGGAAGGCGTGGAGGGAGTCGTGAGAAGATCCGGAGAAGCCCTCGCAGCTTTCGCGCTGGCCCTTGCCTTCGCCGTCGCGGCGTGCGCCCCGCAAGCCGACCCGGGAGCCGACCCCGCGGACACCATCTTCTTCGGCGACCACATCGTCACCATGGATCCCAGGCAGCCCGCCGTGGAGGCGGTCGCGGTGCGCGGCGAGACCATCGTGGCGGCGGGCTCGCGGGACGACGTGATGGCGCTGGAAGGGCCCTCGACCCGGGTGGTGGACCTGGGCGAAGGCGCCCTCCTGCCCGGGTTCATCGACGCTCACGGCCACTTCCTGGGCCCGGGCCGCGACCAGACCTCCCTGCTGCTGCACCCGCCGCCGGTGGGCGATGTCAGCAACATCGACGACATCGTGCGCAAGGTGCGGGCGTGGATCGACGAGCACGACATTCCCCCCGGCGAGCCGGTGACCGGGCGCGGCTACGACGACTCCCTGCTCGAGGAGGGCCGGCACCCCACCCGCGAGGATCTCGACCGCGCCTCGACCGAGCACCCCATCGTCCTCACCCATGTGTCGGGGCACCTAAGCACGACCAACTCCGCCGCGCTCGCGGCCAGCGGCATCACCGCCGACACGCCGGACCCGCCGGGCGGCCATGTGCGCCGCATCGAGGGGTCGATGGAGCCCAACGGCGTGCTGGAGGAAACCGCCAGCGGGCTGCTGGCCATTCAGCGCGGGGGCGCCCCGTCCCCGGAGGAATTCGATGACCTGATCCGCCGGTCGATCGACGTCTACCTGAGCCACGGCACGACCACCATCCAGGACGGCGGGACCTCCGCGGCGCAGGCCGAACGCTTCCAGGCGGCCGCGGACCGCGAGCCCTTCAAGGCCGATGTCGCGGCCTTCGTGCGCCGCCGCGGCGCGCCCGGCGACGTCGCTGACGTGCCCTATGTGCGCGAGTACCGGAACGGCTTCCGGGTGGCCGGCGTGAAGCTCATGCTGGACGGCTCCCCGCAGGGGCGCACGGCCTGGGTCACGATCCCGTACGAGGAGCGTCCGCCCAACACCCCGCCGGACTACGTGGCCTACGGCGTCATGGACCCCGACGAGTACAAGGCCCAGGCGGATCAGCTGATCGAGGCGGGCGTCCCGATCCTCGTCCACGCCAACGGCGACGCGGCCATGGATCTCATGATGGACGGGGTGGACGAGGCGGTCGCGGACATGGATCCCATGCCCGACCACCGCTCCGTCATCATCCACGCGCAGCTCATGCGCGCCGACCAGTTGGACCGCGCCGCCGAGCTGAGCGTCGTGCCCTCGTTCTTCGCGGCGCACGCCTTCTTCTGGGGCGACTGGCACCGGCGCAGCTTCGGCGAGGAGCGGGGCAACAACATCAGCCCGGTGGGCTGGGCGCTCGAACGCGGGGTGCCTTTCACCGTCCACAACGACGCCCCCGTGGTCCCGCCGCACATCATGCGACTCGTCTCGATCACCGTGAACCGCACGACCCGCAGCGGGCACATCCTCGGGCCCCACCAGCGGCCGACGGTGCTGCAGGCGCTGCATGCCGTCACGCTCGGAGCCGCCTACCAGTACTTCGAGGAAGACGCCAAGGGCTCGATCACGGTCGGCAAGCAGGCCGATCTCGTGATCCTGGGCGAGAACCCGCTGACTGCGGATCCGGAGAACCTGGAGTTCATTCCGATCCTGGAGACGTTCTCGCGGGGCAGGTCGGTATTCAGGCGGTAGCGGCGCCGCCCATGGGGGTCGACGAACTCGTCAACCGGATCATGCGCCCCGTCGCGGACGCGGTATCGGAGTTCATCTTCTTTTCCGTGCCGGTCGGCGGGGTCGAGATTCCGCTCATCGTGGCGTGGCTCATCGCCGGGGGCGCGTTCTTCACTCTGTACCTGGGCTTCATCAACGTGCGGGGCTTCAGGCACGCGCTCGACCTGGTCAGAGGCCGCTACACGGATCCCTCGCAGCCGGGCGAGGTGACGCCCTTCCAGGCGCTCGCGACCGCGGTGTCGGGCACGGTCGGCATCGGGAACATCGCGGGCGTGGCGGTGGCGATCTCGCTGGGCGGGCCCGGGGCCACGCTGTGGCTGATCATCGCCGGGCTGCTCGGCATGAGCACGAAGTTCGCCGAGTGCACGCTGGCGGTGAAGTATCGCCGCACCAACCCGGACGGCTCCGTGAGCGGCGGCCCGATGTACTACCT
This sequence comes from Gemmatimonadales bacterium, assembly GCA_009840115.1. Taxonomy (GTDB): domain Bacteria; phylum Gemmatimonadota; class Gemmatimonadetes; order Palauibacterales; family Palauibacteraceae; genus Palauibacter; species Palauibacter irciniicola. The sequence continues at coordinate 23,020 of VXOJ01000051.1, forward strand.
GCAGCACGGCCTGGAGCTGCGGAACCTGCCCGGGATCGGCCGCAGCCTGGGGATGTTCTACGCCGGCGCCATGGTCCTGGGCTGTCTCGGCATCGGCAACATGTTCCAGTCCAACCAGGCGGCCGCCATCCTGATCGAGGTGACGGGCGCCGAGGGCAGCTTCTTCAGCGACAAGGCCTGGCTGCTGGGCGTCCTCATGGCCGGCGCCGTGGCGCTGGTCACGGTCGGCGGGATCCGAAGCATCGCCCGCGTCACCTCCAGGCTGGTGCCCTTCATGGCGGTGCTCTACGTGCTGTCGGCGCTGGCGATCATCGGGCTGAACGCCGACCGGCTGCCCGGCGCCATCGTTCAGATCTGGGAGGGGGCGTTCTCGGCGGACAGCGTCGGTGGCGGCATGATCGGCGTGATGATCATCGGGTTCCGGCGGGCCGTGTTCTCGAACGAGGCCGGCTTGGGCTCCGCCGCCATCGCGCACTCGGCGGTGCAGACGGACGAACCGTGCACCGAGGGTTTCGTCGGCCTGCTGGAGCCGTTCATCGACACGGTGGTCATCTGCACGATGACGGCGCTGGTCATCATCACGACCGTCTACGATCCGACGCTGGCCGACACCGGCATCACCGGCATCGAGATGACCAAGACGGCCTTCGAGAGCACGCTCTCGTGGTCGCCCGTGCCCCTCTCGGTGGCGGCGGTGCTGTTCGCCTTCTCGACGATGATTTCGTGGAGCTACTACGGCCTGAAGTCTCTCACCTATCTGACGGGCGAGAACCGAACCGTGGAAGCCGGCTTCAAGCTGTTCTTCTGCGGTTTCGTGGTCCTGGGCGCCAGCCTGCAACTGGGAGCGCTGATCGATCTCTCGGACGCGGTGATCTACGTGGTCGCGATTCCCAACCTGCTCGGCCTGTACCTGCTGGCCCCGGTCCTGAAGCGGGAGATGCGCTCGTATCGGGAGCGACTCGGACGCTACTGAGCGCTGAAAAACATGACAAAGAGTGAAATCGACGAGGGATGACGAAGCATGAGGAGCATATGACCATCGCAAACGGACCGGCGGAGCTGAGGCTTCGCGAGTTGCGTATCGGGTATCGCCGGGGGCAGTGGGTGCTGGGCGGGCTCTCGCTCGACATCGTGCCCGGCGAAGTGCTCGCGGTGGTGGGCCCCAACGGCTCGGGCAAGACGACACTCTTCCGCACGCTGCTGGGTGTGCTGGCTCCGATGGACGGCGAGGCCACCGTGTCCGGCACCGACCCCGCGGACTACCGGCGCCGGCACGGGATCGGCTACCTGGCCGAAGACACGGTGCTCCCGCCCGGGTGGACGTGCGACGGCCTGCTCGCGCTCGCGGCGGCCGCGGCCGGTCCCGACGCCGACATCGAGCGCGCCTGCCGGCTGGCCGGGCTCGACTACGACACCGACGGTCCCGCCGATTCGTTGTCCAAGGGGATGCGGCGCCGGCTGGCGCTCGCCATGGCTCTGATGCGGCCGACCGGGCTGCTCTTCCTGGACGAGCCCGAATCGGGACTGGACCCCGGGCAGCGCATCCGCCTCCGCCGGCGGATCGAGGAGATTCGCGGCCAGTCCACGATCCTCGTTGCCAGCCACGACCTCGGCGAACTCGCGATGATGAGCGACCGCGTCCTCCTGATCGACCGGGGGCGCGGACGCATCGTGGAGCCACCGGAAGGCGGCTTCACGCGCGAGTTCCTCGAGACGGAGTTCGTCGGACTGGAAGGGGCGGTGTCATGAACATCCTCAAGGCTTCCCTCCGGAACGCGTTGCACCGCAGGTGGAAGTTCGCGCTGGTGGTATTCCTGTTCGGCGCCGGGGTCCTCGTCCTCTCGCACGCCTACCCCGTGGCGGAGACCCTCGAGCGCATGCAGGCCGTGGGTGAGGCGATGGAAGGCGGCACCGAGCCGACCAGCGAGCAGATCGAAACCATGACGCGAGGGGCGGTCACGGTCCTCCTCTTCAGCCTGCTGAACCTCGCCTTCGGCTTCGGCACGATCCTCTTCGCCTTCCTGATGCCGGGCGGGATGGTCGCGAACGAGCGACGCAGCGGCGCGATCATGCTGTGGGCGCAACATCCGATGCCGCTACGGTCCTTCTATCTCCGGCAGTACGCCGGCATACAGGTCGCGACGTTCGCCGCTCTCCTGATCTTCGGTGTGACGGGCGCGGTCGCCGTTTTGCCGTCCGGAACCGTGCCGGCCACGGAACTGGGAGAGGTCCTGAGCGTCTGCCTCAGGGGCGTGCTCGCATGCGCGATCAGCTTCGCCATCACGGCACTCGGGATCCGCCGTGCCGCGCTCTTCGCGCTGCTGTACTACCTGCTCTCCGGGGCCGTGGGGTCGCTGCTCGAAAACCCCATCATTCTGGAGAACTGGTCGGCGGCGGAGTCGGTCAGCACGGTACTGTCGTTCGTCATCTTCCCCATCGGAGTCATCAACGATCTCGTCGCGGGGTTCGCGTCCGGCGTGGCCTGGGACTGGGGAGCGACGGGAGTGGCCATCTATCACTTCCTCCTGTGGACCGGCATCGCGTGGCTCGGCCTCCGCAGGATCGAGAAGCGGCCCCTGAAACTGTAACAAACTTCGTCCATTTGACGGGACCTTTACCCCCCTATTTGGGGAGTAGTGTGCGGCGCCCGCGCGTGTGACTGTGGGGCAACAGCCACGGCAGGCGTGCTCGATCAGGGCACCGCGAAAGGGACCGGACGAATGATCAAGCGCAGGGACGGATCGACGCGTGTATCGCTGGGCGCAGCCCTGCTGGCGTCGGCCGTCTGGGCATTCGCCTGCGGCGACGGAACTGTCGACCCACCGCCTCCTCCCCCCTCTCCCCCGGATCCGCCTCGGCCGACCGCGGTGACGGTGAGCCCGGCGACCGCCGAGTTGACCGCGCTGGGCGCCACCGTCCAGCTGTCGGCGGAGGTGCGCGACCAGAACGGACAGGTGATGTCCGGCGCGACCGTGACGTGGGCGAGCAGCGATCCTTCCGTGGCGCGGGTGGACAATGCGGGGCTGGTCACGGCCGTCGGGGACGGCGAGACCACGGTAACCGCGACCTCCGGCGAAGTCTCGGGCGAGGCCCGCGTGAGAGTGAGGCGGCCGACGCCGTCGCCGGACCGGGCGGCCCTGGTGGCGTTCCATGAAGCGACGGGGGGGCCGAACTGGGAGCGGGCAGGCAACTGGCTGAGCGACCGGCACGTCCGCGAATGGGAGGGAGTCTCGGTCGACGACGAAGGGCGTGTGGTTGAGCTGAAGCTGGAAGGTAACAACCTCGTCGGCGCCATTCCGGCCGCGTTGAGCCGCCTGTCGGCGATCGAGCGGGTCAACCTGAACTTCAACGGTCTGAGTGGCCGCATACCGGCCGAACTCCGAAGCCTTACGCGCCTGAGAAACCTCCATCTCGGAAGCAACGATCTCTCCGGTGCCATCCCCGCCGAGTTGGGTGAGCTGTCGGAACTGGTGGAACTCGACCTCAACCAGAACTCGCTTTCGGGCACCATTCCTCGCGCACTCGGCGACCTGTCGAAGCTCGAACGCCTGTTGCTGCTCTCGAACGACCTGCAAGGCCCCATCCCTCCCGAGTTGGGCCGGTTGTCCCGTCTTCGGACCCTGGCGTTGGCGGGCAACTCGTTGTCAGGCAGGATTCCCCCGGAACTCGGCGAGCTTGCCAGCCTCGAGTTCCTCCACCTGGGAATCAACGACCTCACCGGCCCGATCCCCGCCGGGCTCTTCTCCGGGACCACACGCCTGGAGTCCCTGCTCCTCCAGTTCAATGGCCTGACGGGATCCCTCCCGGCGGAGATCGGAAACCTCCCGCGGCTGAAGTGGCTGTATGTCTCGGAGAACGACCTGACGGGACCCCTGCCGCCGGAGCTTGGCGATCTTCACAGCCTCAAGGAGCTGTACGCTCGCGGAAACGGGATCACCGGCCCTCTGCCGCCGGAGCTCGGACGGCTGACCAGCCTTGAGGATCTGCAGTTGTACAACAACGAGATCACGGGCCCGATACCGGCGGAGTGGGGAGGCATGACGGGCCTGCAGGCGTTGTTGTTGTTCGGAAACCGCCTCAGCGGGCCGCTTCCGCCGGAGCTCGGCGATCTCGGGGCGCTCCAGTGGCTGTGGCTCGGAGACAACGATCTCGAGGGCGGAGTGCCGCAGCGGTTCGGAGAGATGACCGCCTTGACGCAGCTGGACGTCACCGACAATCCGCGCATGTCGGGTCCGTTGCCCGCCTCGCTGACGCAGCTCGGCCGGATGGAGGCGTTGCTCACGGGTGGCACCGACCTCTGCGCGCCCCGCGGAGAGCCGTTCGCAAACTGGCTCGGCCGGATCTGGAAACAGCGGGTGGCGCTGTGCGAGGACTCGGGCGGCTCCGCCTTCCTGCTGACACAGGCCGTTCAGTCGAGGTCGTTTCCCGTGCCGCTCGTGGCCGGGGAGCCCGCCCTGCTTCGCGTCTTCGTCACCGCGGCAGCCGCGGGCGGAGCCACGATCCCGCCCGTGCGCGCCAGCTTCCATTCGGACGGCAGCGAAGTCCATGTCGCCGAGATCTCCGGACAATCCACGGCCATCCCGACCAGCGTCAACGAGGGTGACCTGACCCGGTCGGCCAACGCCGAGATTCCCGGGCATGTGCTGCAGCCGGACACGGAGATCGTGATCGAGATCGATCCCGACGGAACGCTGGGCTCCGGCGTGAACATCACGAGGCGGATTCCCGAGGAGGGACGCCTGAGGCTCGATATTCGCGCGATGCCCGTGCTCGACCTGACCGTGATCCCGTTCCTGTGGGCCTCAGCCCCCGACCGTTCGGTGCTGGCGGCGACGGCCGGGATGGCGGCCGATCCCATGGGACATGAACTCCTCGAGGATGCGCGGGTGCTCCTGCCGGTGGCCGAACTCGAGGTCACGGATCACGAAGCCGTCACCGTTTCCAGCAACCACGCCTTCGAGATCCTGAGGGCGACGGAAGCGATCCGGGTCGTCGAGGGCGGCGAGGGTCACTATCAGGGACTGATGGCCGGTACCGTCACCGGTGCCGCGGGCGTGGCGGCCACTCCGGGCCGGACCAGCTTCTCGGTCACGAACTCGTCGACGATCGCTCATGAGCTCGGGCACAACATGAATCTCCAGCATGCTCCATGCGGCCGCCCGGGTGCCCCGGACCCGGCCTTTCCCAATTCGGACGGCTCGATCGGCAGTTGGGGCTACGACTTCGGGACCGGCGCGCTCGTGCCTCCGAGTACCCCGGATCTCATGAGCTACTGCCGGGACCGCTGGATCAGCGACTTCAGCTTCTCGAACGCGCTGCGGTACAGGCTGGTCGACGAGCCACAGGGTTCGGCCGGCGCGGCTGCCGAGCGCCCGGCGCTCCTCCTCTGGGGCGGCACCGGACCGGACGGCGAGCCCTTCCTGGAGCCCGCCTTCGCGCTGTCGGCTCCGCCCTCGCTCCCGCGGGCGGGAGGGGACCACACCCTCATCGGTGCGGACGAGAACGGGCGCGAACTCTTCAGGCTCAGCTTCGCGATGAAGGAGGTGGCCGATGGTGACGGACGTTCCCTGTTCGCCTTCGCGCTCCCGGTGCAGCCCGGCTGGGCGGAAACGCTCGCTGCCATAACGCTGTCCGGGCCCGGGGGATCCGCGATCCTGGATGAGACCACCGATCGTCTGATGGCGATCCTGCGCGATCCGCTCACGGGCCAGGTGCGAGCCATCCTGCGAGGTGAGCCCGGCGTCGCACGGGCGTTTGCCGACCAGGCGGGCGCGACGGGGATCGACCCGCGCCGTTACGACGAGTTCCTGAGCCGCGGGATTCCCGCTGCGGGGGCCTGGGAGCGGCGGTAGCCCTACTGCTGCAGACGGAGGACGAAGAGGCCCTCGTCCCAGCTCGAGGCCACGAAGATGCCGCTCTCGAACCAGGGGTAGGTCGACCAGGAGCCGTCGAAGTTCTTGTCGTTGTGCTCGGGTACGGTGTCGAAGTACCCGGCCTCGCGCGGGTTCGCGGGGTCGGAGATGTCGAGGATCCGCACGCCGAACGCGTAGTTGGAGTGGTAGATCAGGCTGCCGTGCACGTAGAGGTTGTGGTCGATCGCCTCGGTCGGACCCAGGTGCTCCTTCGCCAGAACCGGATCGTCGAGGTCGGCGAGGTCCCACACGAGCAGGCGCGTCCGCGAGACCCGGTTGTTCCTCTCGTCGTTTTCGTCGTTCTGGTAGAAGTACCGGTGGTCTTCGCTGAGCCACCCCTGGTGGATGTAGTCGCGGTCCGCGTAGGTGGCGGTCGAGAGCGTGACCGGGTTCGCCTTGTCGGTCACGTCGGACACGACGATCGCCGTCTCGTTCGAACCGATGCAGATCTCGCGGCCCGCGTGCTCCGCGTCCGGCCCCCGATACACGACGCACTGGACATCGTGCGTGTAGCCGGTGCCGCGGCGTCCCGTCCCCTCGGCGGCGTAGCAACCCGCGAAGCTCGGATTCTTCGGGTCCGAGAGGTCGATCATGTGGAGGCCGCCCCCGCAGGTCTCGGCGCCGGAGTTGTTGCCAACGGCGTAGGCGAAGCCGGTCTCCTCGTTGATCGCGATGTTGTGGACGGCGCTCACCTCCCGGTAGCGTGCGTCCGCGCCGAGTTCCGTGAACTCCGTCAGTCCGCGAAGCCGGGTGAGGTCGAGGACCTGCATCCCGTGGCCCGTGATGTTGTCCGCGACGACGTACGCGTGATCCGCATACACCTTCATGTCGCGCCAGCCGCTGTGCGAGGTCGCCGAGGGCATGAAGGCGATGGGGCGCGGCTCAGTCGGCGTCGAGAGATCGACGATCGCGAGTCCGTCGTGCCGTCCGACCAGCGCGTATTCAACACCCGTCTGCGGGTCCGTCCACCCCCAGATGTCGTTCACGGCCCATCGGTTCTCCGATCCCGCGGGCGTCCGTCCGGGGCTCAGGTCGCGCAAAGGCACCTGCGCTGCGAGATCCACGCGACTGCACGGGAACCCGCTGGCTGAACCGCCCTCGCATGGCACGATCTGCGCCGCAATGGGAGGCGGCGGCTCGGGCGGGTCGGGCGGCTCCGGATCGGGCGGACCGGTCGGGGGGTCCACGCACGCGACCGTCGCGACCGCGACCAGCGCAAGGAGGGGGACAAAGGCGCGCATCAGGTGAGTCTCAGTGGGTCAGGAGGAGCCGCGGCCCCAGAAGCCGGCCCGGGTCCGCGTCCGGCTTCGGGGTGAACTTGTTGATCCAGCCGCCGCTGTAGGACGCGATATACAGGTTGCCGTCCTCGTCCATGTCCATCTGGTGCGGGAGCGAGAGGCCGCCGGGCCAGATCCCCCGCCCGATCGCGCCGGCCGCTCCGTAGGCGCCCCAGTAGTCCTGCAGGACGCCGTCCCGATCGTACTTCAGGATGCGGTTCAGGCTCGCGTCCAGCACCCACACGGCGCCGTTCTCGTCGAGCCAGATGTTCACGGGATCGAAGATGTTCGGCCATTCCTCGATGAACTCGCCGTCGTGCGTGAACAACTGGAGGCGCTCGTTCTGGCGGTCCGCGACGTAGACCCGGTCCTCGTCCACCGCGAGGCCGTGCAGGAGATCGAATTCTCCCGGGCCGGTGCCGAGGGCGCCCCACTGCATGATGAACTCTCCGTCTTCGGAATACTTGATGATCCGTGAGTTCCAGTACCCGTCGGCGAGCAGGAAGCTCCCGTCCGGGAGGAACGCCAGCTTCGACGGCCAGCCGTAGGTGTAGGGTCCCCAGTCGGATCGGGCGCGGGCGGCTTCGCGGGTCTTCGGGTGGTCACGCTCGCCGAGGCGCATGGCGATCTCGCTGCCGTCGTTCGTGAACTTGACGACCTGCATGTGCCCTGCCCCGCCGCCGCTGTCGACCACCCACACGTGCCGGTCGGGGTCGTAGGGGTTGATGTACACCTGGTGCGGAAGGGTGAAGAGCGAGTCCCACTGGGCCCACTGTTCCACGATCTCGCCGTTCCCGTTCGCGACGACGATGTAGTTCGTGCGGCGCAACCGGTCCTCGCGGGGGTCCGACCGGTCGGCGGGCCAGTCGCCGCGCGTCACGACGATGATGCGGTCCGGGTGGTCCACGGCGACGCCGGCCACCTGCCCCCATCCCCACTCGTCGTCGTGGTCGGGCGCGCCCTTCCACCACCCGGCGACGGGATCGTAGGGCCCCGTGCGGTCGTCGCCCCCCTTCACGACGGCGCCGTTGGATGCCCCGGCTCCGTCCATGGTCGCCGCGGCGGCCCGCTCCCCGCTTTCGCACCCCGGAATGGCGAGCGCGGCCGCGAGCGCCAACGTCACCAGAGACGGCTGGGTCTTCATGACTTTTCCCTCTTCCCGCTGTCGGAGCGTTTCTCCTCCGCATCCGTCGCGGCGGGGGCCCACGGGTCGTCGATGCCGGCGCCGGGGCACGAGTCGCCGGTGTCGAGGAAGTGCGTGTGGAGGCACTCGAGCGTCGCGCCGAGACCGGTCAGCAGTTCGACGGTTTCCGGGTACGGGACGCGGGTGAAGAACCCGGCCCGGCCGCCGCGCGCCATGTCCGCCGTGGACTGTCCGAGGCGGGTGATCGCGCTGACGTCCCCGCCCTGCGACACGAGGTATTCGATGAGTTCGTTGTCGCCGCGGGAGGCGGCGTAGTGCATCGGCGTATAGAGCCACGAGTCGCGCTGGTCGACGTCCGCGCCGAGTTCCTCGATCAGGTACTTCACGGCGGGGATGAACTGGTCGGGCCGGTTGCGGACGCTGAAGGCCCCGAGACCCAGGTAGCCTCCGCCCGCGGCGGCGTGGATCGGCCATGCGTTGGGCGCGCCCTCGGGGATCCAGGGCAGCGCGGAATCCTCCTGCTGCCGGCCGTCCTGCTGCCGACGCTCGCGCATTCCGACCTCGGGCCAGCGCGTCGGAATGTTCGGATCCGCGCCGTGCGCGACGAGGAGCTTCATCGCCTCGAGATCCTGAGCGAAGGCGGCCCGCCAGAACGGCGTCGCCCCCGTGAGGTCGATCCCCATCTTCGTGAGGCCGTATTCCCAGTACCACAGGTGCGTGTTCAGGCGCGGGTTGGGATCGGCTCCGGCCTCGAGCAGCGCGCGGAGCACGTCCATGTGCCCGGCGTCCTGCAGGTCCTGCGCGCGCGGCTGCGGGTAGTTGGACTTCGGCGCCCACTGCGTCTGGAGGACGGCGAAGAGAGGCGTGGCCCCGTCCGTCGAGGCGGCGAGATCGGGATCGGCCCCGCGCTCGATGAGGGCGAGCGCGAGGTCGAACTGGCCATTGAGTACCGCCATGAGGAGCGGACTCGTGGCGTCCGCGCTCGCCTGGTCGATATCCGCGCCCCCGTCGAGGAGGGCGGTCGCCGCCTCGATGTGGCCCTCGCGGGCGGCGTGCAGCAGCGCGGTCATGCCGCCGGTCCGGCCCACGAGCACCTCGCGGTACGGGGGACGGATGAGGTCGGGGCCGCCCGGATAGTCCGGCCCCACGCGGCCCAGCGAATGGGCGCTGACGTCGCCGACATCGAAGCCGGAGCGGAGGAACTCGCGCTGGGCGCGGATCGCCGCCTGCACATGGGCCGGGCTCGGCTCGCCCGGCCACTCGGCTTCGGGGTCCACCTCGGGCCCGTACGGGCCGAGCGTTTCTCGCGGCGCGCCGATGAGGTCGCGCATGCGGCGGTTGGCCTCACGGTCCAGCGCCAGGCTGGGCAGGACGTCGACCACGGCGGTCGCGATGCCGGGGTCGGCGCCGGCTTCGAGCAGTGCGGCGGTGGCGGCGGGACGGTTCGCGGCGGCGGCGAACATCAGGGGTGTCTGCCCCGCCGACCCCTCCCGGGCGTTCGGATCGGCGCCGTGGTCGAGCAGCGCGGCCACGGCCGACCGGCCGTCCACGGCGGCGGCGGCGAGGTGCAGCGCGGTCACGCCGCTGTTCGTCGTTGCGGCGTTCGGGTCGGCCCCGGCCTCGAGCAGGAGCGCGACGACAGGCCCGTGCCCTCCGCGGGCGGCGAGGTGCAGCGGCGCATAGCGGCCGATCCGCGTCCCGGCGTCGACCGCCGCGCCCGCATCGATCAGCGCCCGGGCCACGGCCGCGTGGCCGCGCTCGGCGGCGAAGTGCAGCGCGGTCATCCCGTCGCCCCGCGCCGCGTTCACGTCCGCGCCCTCCGCCACGAGCGCGCGCACGACCTCCGCCGCCCCGTCGCGCGCCGCTTCGAGCAGCCGGTCGCTGGAGGTCGCCCCCTCCTGCGCGGCCGAACCCACCGGGAGGAGCGCCGAAACCAGGAGCGCCGCCGCAATCCCGTTTCTCATCGCGCCGCCTCGAGCGGGAACGCCCCGTCGCTGTCGCCGAAGGAGGCCATCTCCGGGTGTCCGATCTTCCGCATGAGGCTCACGAAGGCGTTCGCCATCGGCGTCCCGTCCGGGGCCCGCAGGTGGACGCCACCTTCGAGCGCGCCGTTCGCCCCGCCCATGAGCAGCAGCGGCGCGCGCCGGTGGTTGTGCAGGTTCCCGTCCGCCATCGGCGACCCCCACACGATCGCCGTCTTGTCGAGCAGCGACGCCTCGCCCTCCATCGTGTCCCGCATCTTCTCCAGGAAGTACGCGACCTGCCCCAGCCGGTACGTGTTGATCTTGTTGAAGTCCATGATGTCCTCGGGGACGTTCCCGTGGTGCGAGGCCCCGTGGACGGACTTCGTCGTCCCGCTCTCCGGGAAGGTCCGGTTGGACTGGTCGAAGCCGGTCTTGAAGGTGATGATGCGCGTGAGATCGGTCTGCAGTGCGAGCAGTTGCAGGTCGAACATGAGCTGCATGTGCTCCTCGAAGGAGTCCGGCACTCCGGAGGGCGCCTCCGGCATCTCCCGCTCTTCCCCGCTCGCGTTGCGCGCCTCGACGAGCTGGATCCGCCGCTCGATCTCGCGGATGTGTTCGACGTATTCGTCCAGCGCGACCCGGTCCGCCGCGCCCAGGCTCCTCCTGAGTCGGGCGACCTCGGTTGCGATCCAGTCGATCATGCTGCGGTCCGTGCGGCGCCGCGCCGCGCGGTCTTCGGCCGAGTCTCCGGCGCCGAACAGGCGCTCGAACACGACGCGCGGCTCCCGGATCGCCGGCAGCGGCTGGTTCGGCGACGCCCACGCGAGCGACGTCGTGTACGCGCAGTGGTAGTTGTAGGCGCAGCCCCCGCCGCGATCGATCCCCTCGATGCAGAGTTCGAGCGAGGGGAGCACCGTCTCGCGCCCGAAGCGCTGCGCGTGCAACTGGTCGAGCGAGGTGCCGAGGAAGATGTCCGACCCCTGCGTCTGCTTCGGGTGCGCCTGGGTGAGGAACACCGCCGTCGAACGGTCGTGGTCGCCGCCGATCTCCTCCGCCCGAAACGCCTCCGCCGAGCGGCAGTCCGTGTTGCTCACGATCGTCATGTGCTCGCGGAACGCCTCCAGCGGCCGGAGCTGGCTGTCCGTCACCAGCTCGAAGTCGCGCCCGGTCGTCGCCGGCGCGAACAGGTGCCGCTCGTCGCCCCAGTCGCTCGAGCCCGCCACCCCCATCGACTCCTCGATGCAGACGAGGCGCGTGAACTCCGCCGCCTTCATCGGGTCGGCCCACAGCCGCCCCGCGGGAACCATCGCGTCGAGCAGGGGCAGCGCGACGCCGGCGCCGGCACCCCGCAGGAAGGTGCGGCGCGAGAGGTGTGTGCCTGTGATGAAGTTCATGATCCCTCCACTTCTTCCACGGCGGGCGCGGGACGCGCCAGGCGGAAGGCGTCGCTGTTCACGACGCCGAGGATGAACGAGGACATGCGATAGTCGTTGGCTTCCGCTTCGCGTGCGATGGCCCGGATCCCGGGCTGGTCGAAGTACTCCGCGCGGCGCCCGATCGCGTACGCGAGCAGGTGCGCCGTGAAGTTCCGGACGAGCGGGACCGGCCGCTTCATGAGGAGGTCGACCAGCTCCGCCGGCGTGCTCACGTCGGACCCGTCGTAGAAGGTCCCTCGCGTGTCGAGCGCGACGCCGTTCTCGCGCACCCGCACCTGTCCCGTCACGTCGTAGTTGTCGAGCGCGAGCCCGATCGGGTCCATGAACCGGTGGCAGGCGCGGCACGTCGGATTGGCCGCGTGCATTTCCAGGCGTTCGCGCGTCGTGAGCAGCCGCCCGCCCCGGGCGGATTCCGTGTCGTCGAAGGCGGGGATGTTGGGCGGCGGGGGCGGAGGCGGCGTGCCCATGAGCACCTCCATCACCCATTTCCCGCGCAGCACCGGCGACGTGCGCGCGGACATCGACGTGAGGAGCAGCACGCTCCCGTGCCCCAGCACCCCACGCCGGCTGTCGTCCGGATATGTCACCCGCCGGAACCCGGGTCCCGAGACGCCCGGAATCCCGTAGTGCCCGGCGAGGCGCTCGTTCAGGAAGGTGTAGTCCGCCGTGAACAGCTCGAGCAGGCTCCGGTCTTCGCGCACGAGGTGATCGAAGAAGAGCTGCGTCTCCCGGACCAGGTCCTCGCGAAGCTGGCCGGTGAAGTCCGGATAGAGGTACGGCTCGGGCTGGTTGTCCTCCGCGTCCTGAAGCCGCAGCCACTGCGAGGCGAAGCGCGTCGAGAGCGCCTCCGCGCGCGGGTCCGCCAGCATCCGCCGCACCTGCGCCTCGAGGACCGCCGGATCCGACAGCCGCTCTTCCGCCGCCAGCGTCAGTAGTTCGTCATCCGGGCTCGCCGCCCAGAGGAAGAAGGAGAGGCGCGACGCGAGGTCCACGTCCGCGATCCGGTAGCTCTCACCGGGCGCGGCTTCGGGCGGCGCCTGCTCGAGACGGAAGATGAAGGATGGGCTGGCGAGAATCGCCTGCAGCGCAGTCCGAACGCCGACCTCGAAGCCCTCTTCGGCCGCGGCGTCATCGTAGAAGGCCATCGGCCCCGCGACATCGTCCTCCGTCACCGGCCGCCGGTACGCCGCTCGCGCGAGCCGGCTCACGATCGACGCCGCGCACGCCCGAGCTTCATCAGATGTCGCGGCCACCACACCCTCCGCCCCGCTCCGTCCCGGGTGGCAGTGGAAGACCTTGCGGCGGCTCGCCGTCTCGGAGAGTCCCCCGCTGCGGCGGGGACCCGTGACCATCAGCTCGCTCAGGTGGGGGAGCGCCGTGATCCCGTAGTTCGCCCACGCTTGGGAGTCCTCGCCTCCGACGAAGGACCAGCCCGGCGTCTTCAGGCGGTCCTCGT
>VXOJ01000025.1 GCA_009840115.1 Gemmatimonadales bacterium
CCGACCAGCCCCGCCGCGAGGTGCGCGGTCAGGGCCGCGCCGTAACCCGCGATCACGAACGCCCCCCGCACGAGCCAACTCTTCATGTGGGGTCTCGTGAAGATGAGCAGGAAGCGCTTCGGGTGCTCCAGGTCCCAGATCAGCAGCCCGCCGGTGAGCGCGAGCGCGGCGAGACCGAGGAGCGGCGTGAGGGTGAGCCAGGTCCCGCCCTGCCACGCGAGCCCGCCCAGCAGGCAGAGGAGGAGCGCGGCGAGGTACACGCCGGCGGAGACCCCCTTGGTGAGCGTGTACAGGCTCACCCGCCAGTCCCACGGCGCGGTGTGCGACACGTCGTAGGAGAGGATTGCGGCGGCCGAGGAGTTCGGGCCGTGCCGCCCGTCCGTGCCCATTGCGTGCGGCTGGCCCGAGCCGACCTCGTGCGGGCCCTCGGGCTGCTCGCTCCACATGTACAGTCCACCCCCGGGACGGACCGCGGCGAGCGGATCAAGCGTCGCCTGGTGCGCCCCCTTGTAGAACAGCTTCGGGTGGGTCTCCTTCTCCGGCCGCCGGACGCTCACCGGGTCGCGCCCGACGTACTGCGAGACCTTCGATTCCGGGTCGTCGAGGTCGCCGACGATGATCGCCTCCGTCGGGCACACCGTGACGCAGGCCGGCTCCAGCCCCATGTCGATGCGGTGCGCGCAGAAGTTGCACTTCTCCGCGGAGTGGTCGTCGGGGTTGATGAAGATCGCGTCATAGGGGCAGGCGGCGATGCACGCCTTGCAGCCGATGCAGATCGACTTGTCGAAGTCCACGATCCCGTCGGGGCGGCGGAACATGGCCCGGGTGGGGCACGCGGTCGTGCACGGCGCGTCGTCGCACTGGTTGCAGCGCGTGACCTGGAAAGCGCGTCGCGCGGCCGGGAAGGTCCCCACGTCGGCGTACTTCACGTAGGTGCGCGTGACGCCGAGGGGGACCTCGTTCTCCGACTTGCAGGCCGTCGTGCAGGCGTGGCAGCCGATACAGCGGGTGTGGTCGATGACCTTTGCCCAGCGGCCGGTCGGGCTGCCGCCGTTCGCGGCGGAGTCTGGCATGCCTGCTCCCCGTGAGAGGGTCGGTGCGGTCGCGGCCTCGCGCTCGCGCGGGCCGGCGGTCTCCGGTCACATGGCGCTGCCGGCAGGCCTATGTTCCACCGTCGCGCCGGACCGGGCAAGCCCGTTCCATCGGTCGGTCCGTCGGCCCGTCAGTCCGTCAGCACCATCGTGAGGCCCGGGAGGTCCATGCCCTTCGCCTCCACCCGCCACGTCTCGCCGGGGGAAAGCGGCTCGAGCGGGGTCATCGTCCCCGTGCTCACGACCAAGCCGTGTTCCGGGATCCCGGCATCGGAGAAGCGAGGCCACAGCCGCGGCACGACCTCCAGCGCCTCGAGCGGATGCCCGAGGACATCGCTTCCCCGGCCGCGCGCCACGAGTGTCTCGTTACGCAGGAGCCGCACCTCGAGCCGGTCGAGGCGGGCCACCCGTTCGTCGAAGTCCGGCACCTCCCGGTTGACCGGCCGGCCGACGATGAGCGCGCCGTGCAGCCCGAAGTCGGCCACCGAATCCGCCGGCGTGAGATGCCAGTCCGGATAGTGACAGTCGACGATCTCGAATCCGAGCGAGACCCAGCTCGGCCGGCCGGCGCCGGGAGCGTCACCGTTGGGAGCGTCACCTTCGGGCTCGATGCCGAAGACGACCTCCACTTCAATCATCGGGGCGCGGAACTTCGCCAGGGAGACCTCTGCCTCCGGTCTCGCCAGGCGCAGCGTGCGCGCGTAGATGGGGGCGAGGATCGGCTCGTCGAGCCCGAATCGCGGCCAGATCTCCCGGTTCGTGAACCCGACCTTGCAGCCCAGCAGACCGTATCCCTGTTCCTGAAGGCTGCGGTCCAGCGCGGCCCCGACGCGATAGGCCCGCTCGAGACCGAACTCCCCGGTGCGCTGCGTCGGCGGCCGGACCGTTTCGCGCCGGTCGCGGGCGGCAAGCAGGTCCCGGGCGAGATCCGCCTCGAACGCGTCCGCGGCGGCGGCGGTGTCGGTCGTGGCATCGGCCACAGCGTCGGCTTCGGTCATGTACGGCTCCGGGGCAGGTCCGGCCGGGGCTTGCGGGTCGCGCGCCGAAACCGGACGATTTCGCTTGTCAGGCCGTGCCAATGGTAACGTCTCGTGAGAGAGAACGAGATGCCTTTCGAGAGCATAGACCCGACCACGGAAGAACGGCTCGCGTCGTTCCCCGCCCTCGATGCGGACGGGATCGGCGAGGCGCTGGAACGGGCCCGCGCGGGGTTCGAGGTGTGGCGGCGGGTGCCGGTTGCCGAGAGGGCCGAACGCCTCCTCGCGCTGGCGGAACTCGTCGAGCGGGGCAAGGCCGCCTACGGCCTGCTGATGACGCGCGAGATGGGCAAGCCGCTCGCCAGCGCGGTCGCCGAGGCGGAGAAGTGCGCCTGGGTGTGCCGGTACTACGCCGAGCACGGGCCCGCCCACCTGGCGCCCGAGCGCTTCGAGTCCACCGGCACGCACTGCTGGGTCGAGTACCATCCCCTGGGCGCGGTGCTCGGGATCATGCCGTGGAACTTCCCGTTCTGGCAGGCCATGCGCTCGGCCATGCCGACGGTGCTGGCGGGCAACGCCTTCCTGCTCAAGCACTCGCCCAACGTGCCGCAGTGCGCGGTCGCGCTCGAGGGACTGTTCTCGCGCGCCGGATTCCCGGAGGGCGTATTCCAGAACGTCTTCGTCGAGGTCGAGGACATCCCGGGCGTGCTCGACGACCCGACCGTGCAGGCCGCCTCGCTCACGGGCTCCGTCGCGGCCGGCTCCGCGCTCGCGGCCGAGGCGGGACGCCGTATCAAGACGACGGTGCTCGAACTCGGCGGCAGCGATCCCTTCATCGTCATGGAGAGCGCGGACCTCGACCGGGCCGTCGCGACCGCCGTCGATGCCCGCATGTGGAACAACGGCCAGTCGTGCATCGCCGCCAAGCGGATGCTGGTCCAGCGTTCGATCGTCGACGAGTTCACCGCGCGGCTCGTCGAACGCGTGGCGGCGCTTCAGGTCGGCGACCCGAGGGAGTCCGAGGTCGAAATCGGACCGCTGGCCCGCCGCGACCTGAGGGACCACGTTGCGGAGCAGGTGGAGGCCACCGTGGCCGCCGGCGCCCGCGTGGCCACGGGCGGGCGCGTCCCCGACCGGCCCGGATGGTTCTACGAACCCACCGTGCTCACCGACGTCCCGGACGGATCCCCGGCCACGGATGACGAGATCTTCGGCCCGGTGGCCAGCGTGTTCCCGGTCGCCGACATGAACGAGGCCATCGAGCGCGCCAACGCCACGGAGTTCGGCCTCTGCTCCGCCATCTGGACGAACGATGCCGAGGAACGGGCCCGCGCCGTCCGCGACCTGGAGGCCGGCGGCGTCTTCATCAACGGGATGTCCGCTTCAGATCCCCGCGTCCCCTTCGGCGGCGTCAAACGCTCAGGCTATGGGCGGGAACTCGGCCCCCACGCGATCCGCGAGTTCGTGAACGTGAAGACGGTGTGGGTCGGCGACTGACTTGCCGGGCCGTGGCAAACCCCGCGTCGGGGCGGAGGCTAGGGTGACTCCCGGACCCCCCTCTCGGAGACGAACGCGAGATAGCGCGCGAACGCGTCGTCGATCATCTCGCGCGTCAGCCCGTAGTCCGCGATGTCGTATCGATGGCGCTTCTCGTGGCGTCGCCTCTCCTCCTGCTCGGTCTGCCAGGCGTCCATCGCCTCGACGGCTTCGGGCTCGAGCGTCCAGCCAAAGTGCTCGTAGACGCGACCCACGACCGCCAGCGGGTCCCGGATCAGGTCGTAGTAGCTGACGTCGATCCAGCGCGGCTCGAGTTCCGGGTGGCGCATCCTGAAATCCACGCCCCTCTCCATGATGCGCTTCATGAAGGCGAGTTGCTCGACCCCCATTTCATCGGCCGGCTGGGGCTCGCTGGAGAGCTCGCGAACCTTCCCCACCAGGCTGCACCACGAGCCCATGAACTGCTCGGGCTCCCGGTGCGTCTGGATGAAGAGCGCATCCGGATACATCTCGACGAGACTCTCCATTTCCAGCAGGTGATAGGGCATCTTGAAGAGCCATTGCCCGGGAGAATCCGGCCACCGCTGCGCACGCTGGAACGTGTAGTGCTGCATGACGCGGCGGTGGAAGCCGTAGGCGTCCCGGCAGCCGTGCTCGCTGAGCCAGTCCTCGTACTCCGGAACCCGATACCGGGTGGTGGGCGTCCACGCCGAGAATGTCATCCGGAGGATCGGAAAATCCTCTTCCGGTTCGTCGATGTCGATGTGGTGGATGCCCTTGAAGGCCTCGACGACTCCCGAGGCGCCGAGCGCGTCCGCGGCGAAGGCGCGGCGGGGGTCGTCGCGGAAGTGTTCGATGCCGGCATAGTCGCCGCCGGAAAGCACGGGCTCCACGTACTCGTAGCTGCGCAGCGTCCAGAAACGGGGATCGCGGGCCATGAGCCGGTGGAGGTAGGTGGTGCCGGTCCGGTTGATTCCCACGATGAAGACCGGCCGGACGATTTTCTGTTCATCGATCTCGGGAAAGCGCCGGCGCTCGCGCGCGAGAGCCGCGCCGTTTCGGAGGAGTCGGCAGAAATCGTACACGACGAAGCTGGTCATGTCGTCGCGCATGCGGGCCGGCGGCGCCTTGACGGCGCGCACCAGGCGGCGGAGCCCGTCGAGCAACCAGTCGGGATAGACGCGCTCGAATGGCACTCCGGCCTCTGCCGCATAGTCTCTCGCCTGGGCGACCAGGCGATCGTACTCCAGCCGTCCGTCGGGAGGGGTCGGATACGGCCAGCGCTCACCCTGGCGCCGAACCCACCGGTAGTGTCGCACATGCTTGGTGAGCGGCCCGGGCCACTCGATGGGGCGCGGACAATCCTCCCGCATCGCGCGGTCCGATATCGGAATCTCGGTCCTGATCCTCCCGCCGCGGAACCAGTAGCTCGAGAAGTGATCGAGCAGGGCCCAATGTCCGGACAGGGGAGATGCCTTGCCGCGCACCCGGCAGGCCCGCTTGAAGGTCTCGTACGGGACTTCGGGATAGTGCCACCCGAACTCGTCCAGCGTGAAGTGCCGCTCGGCCGGGCGCCTGTCGGCAAAATGATAGATGGCGTGACGCCGTCCGGGATTCAGCGAAATGTCGCGCCAGATGGCCGTCTGGGCGTCGACCGCCTCGTGTGCACTCTGAAAGACGAACCCGGCGGGAATCATGCGGACGTCGGTGATGGCCGAGAAGAGGCGCATCGTGATGTCGCCGGGCTGGGCAAAGCCAGCGGAGGTCAGGCAGCTCTGCGGCAACCGGAACACGCCCACGGGAAGGCCTGCCCGATGGGCAAACAGGACCGCCTGCTCGGAAACCAGCTTGCTCCACGGATACCCGAGCAGGCCCAGCGGAAAATGCCTCTTCATGGCCTGGAGATCCGGTTGCATCTGGTGCTCGATGCGGCTGTCTTCGTATTCCTTGGCGAAGCCGCAGAAATACTCGGGGAAGATGCCGAGCGTCGAGGCGTAGAACAGGTGCTTGAGGCGGGTCTGGAGACAGAGTTCGAGCACGTTCCGGATCGCGAACGTATTGACCCGGCGCACCGCAGCATAGGACGAAGCGAGGGTCAGCGACGCGGCAAGATGGTGAACCGCGTCGACCTGCCCGCAGAGAAGGGAGAAGTCGTCCTCCGCCAGTCCGAACCGGGCCTGCGCGATGTCGCCCGGGTGTACGCGGATCCGCGCCGCGAAGGCGTCGTCCCAGACCTCGGCCTCCTCCATGCCCGCGCGCAACCGTTCGAGCCCCGAATCGATGTCTGGCGCCCGCACGATGCAGTGAACGATCGTGCCGGCGTCGTGTTCGAGCAGGTCCCGCACGAGAAAGCGGCCGATGAAGCCTGTCCCCCCGGTTACGAGAACTTCGCGGACCTCGTCGGCGGGAACCGCGGGATCCGGCATCCCGCCGGAAACGCAGGAGCGGACGAACCTGCGCAGCGTGTCGAAATCCCTCTGACAATCGGGCGGCAGGGCACCGCGCAGAGGTGCCGCGGAACTCAAGTCCCGACGCCGTTTGGGAAGTAGGCTTCCGGCGCATTGGCAAAGATCGAGCGGCGGCGGACGCGCTGCGTGAAATCGCGCGCCGTATCGGTGGTCCGCTCGGTTTCCACCTCCGGCTGCGCTTCGCCGTCGGATCGCTCGCCGTGGACGATGGCCTGCGCGAGAGAGAGCGTGGAGGCCGTGGTCATCAGTTCGAGCGCGCTGACCTGGTGGTTGAACTGCATCTGGATGAACGCCCCGAGTTCGGCCACCGAGATCGAGGTGAGGCCGAAGCTCGCGAGCGGCTCCTCCACGCCACCCTCCGTGTGGCCGCACAGCTCTGCCACCTTGGCGGAAATCTGCGCCGCAACGCCGTCCAGCGTCAGCTGGGATTCGACGTCGGCCGCGAAGCCGTCCTGGTTTCTGATGAGCCGCCCGTTACGGGTGTAGTCGGGCGAATCGACGTTCCACGGCGCGCGGGTGAAGAGGGCCGTCACGAGATGGTCCGCTTCACGCATGGTCCTCATCGCGTAGTCCAGGTTGGCCACGGCGAAGTTGCTGCTGACCGGAGACATGCCGGTGGCCCTCAGCACGCGCATGACGTGAAGGTTGCGCGAGGCCATCCCCACTTCCGCGACGGCGGCGAGATTGTAGGCGAGCGCGGGCAACCCGCGGCGGCGCCGACAGGCAGCCAGTCCGTCCAGGAAGGCGCTCGCGGCGCTGTAGTTGATCTGCCCCGCGTTGCCGAACGTCGAAGCGACCGACGAGAACAGCACGAAATGGTCGAGCGGACATTCGGCGGTGGCGCGGTGGAGGTTGAGCGCGCCACGAGCCTTCGGAGCGAACACCGTGTCGAGCGACTCCGGCGTCACGTCGACCAGGATGCGGTCTTCCAAGGTCCCGGCGAGGTGGAACACGCCTTTCAGCGGTCGCTCCATCCCGGTGACGCACCGCCGTACGTCTTCCTCGCTCTGAACGTCACCCTGGACGATGTCGAGTTCACACGGCTCGCTCAGCTTCCACAGGGCGCTCGAGCGACGCACCCACTCCGCCGTCCGGCGACGCTCCGGGTCACGGTCCAGAAGGGTGAGGTGTCGCGCTCCGGCGGCGACCAGGTAGGGGAGCAGGCGGAGACCGAAACCGCCCAGGCCGCCGGTGACGAGGTACGTGGCCTCCGGGTCGAGGAACGGTCGGAAGTCGGCGACCGGAAAGCCGGGATCGCGCGGCTCCGGCGGCGCGGTCAGGACCAGCTTCCCCTCGTGCTCGCCCTTCGTCATGAGGCGCAGCGCCTTGTCGTAGTCGGCATACGGGAAGACCGTGAGCGGCAGGGGCGGCACCGCGCCCTGATCGAGGAGGTCGAGGCAGGCCCGCGACAGTTCGTGGGACAGGAACGGGTCGTCGAGCAGCAGGCGGTCGACGTCGATCGCGGCGAAGCGAAGGTTCTTTCGGAACACGCGCAGGCTGAGCGCGTTGTCCGCGTAGACATCGACCTTGCCGATCTCGCAATGCCAGCCCGCGGGCCGCAGGGCTTCGAGGCAGAGGGCGATGTGGCGTCCGGCCAACGAGTTCAGCACGACGTCGACGCCCTCGCCGCCGGTGGCTTCCATGAGGTCGTCGTACCAGTCGTGGCTGTGGGAATCGAACGCGCCCAGGACCCCGAGTTCCAGGAGCCGATCCCGCTTGCTCTCGCTGCCGGCGGTCGCGTAGATGTCGGCCCCGACGTGTTTGGCGAGGGCGATCGCGGCCTGTCCGACGCCGCCCATGGCGGAGTGGATGAGCACCCGCTGCCCCTTCCGAAGGCGGGCGAGGTGGACGAGCGAGTAGTACGCGGTCACGTAGACCGAAAGCGACGCGGCCGCGTCCTCCAGGCTGATCCCGGCCGGCTTGCGGAAGACCTTGTACTGGTCGACCACGACCCGGTTGGCGATGCAGCCCCCCTTGATGAACGCCACCTCGTCGCCGACGCCGATCCGCTCCACCCCGCGACCGACCCGCCGCACCACGCCGCTCGCCTCGATGCCCACCTCGTGCCCGAGCCCCGAGCGCTCGTAGGCCAGCGCCGGCAGCAGCCCGAGGGTGACCATGATGTCCCGGAAGTTCAGGGCGGCCGCGGCGACCTCGATCTCCACCTCATCCGGACCCGGAGGGGGAAGCTCGCAGGTCTTCATCTGCAACCCGCTCACCTGGCCCGGATTGTCCAGACGCAGCCGGTAGGCCGGGTCTTCGCCCGCGGGCACGACCGGGAAACGGTCCCGGATGCTGACGATGCGCGGCGCCCACAGGCGCTGTTCCCGGATCGCCAGTTCGCGCTCCCGAAGATCGCACCCGTCGAGGCGGGCCAGCGTCTCCAGGTCGGACGGTTCGTGCATGTCCACGAGGCGAAGATCGAGGGTTGTCCCCTCGCCCATCAGCTCCAGCGCGATGCTTCGGATCGCGCCCCACAGCGCGCTGCCGCGGGGATCGTCCACCTCGAAGGCGGCGTCGCGGGTCACCACCGTGAGGCGGCAGGGGCGGCTGGCGTACTCGATGCGGTACGAAATCAGGGCCTGTAGAAAGGCGATCAGGCGCGACGCCGCGCGTTCGCCGGTGGGATCCTCCGGATCGCTGCCGCAGAAGAACTCGATCGACTCCAGGTCGGCCGCTCCGGGCCAGGTCTCCAGCGACTCGAAGTCGCCCGCCGCAAGCACCGTGTCCGGCACCCGGTGGGTCTCGGACGGATCGAAGCGCGCGGCCCATGCGGAGGCCTCGGTGTCGCCCTCGCCGAGCACCCACCGCTGGCCGGGGGTCCGCGTCGGAGAGGTGAAGTCGGCGCGTTCGTGTGGGGCCTGGAGGAGGGTGGAACGCTCCGCGGCTCGAAGCGTGGTCCACCCGGGCCCGGCGTCGATCACATCACCCTCATCGTGCGCGACGAGCGCGAGGCCGCCGGGGACCATGAGCCGATGGCACCGTCTCCACCGCTCCGGACCGAAGGCCGCCGCCTCCCCGTGCAGGAGGAGAAGTTCCGCGATCGCGGGACGCAGCAGCCCGGCGTCCATCTTCGGCTCGGACTCCGCGGCGAGATCCAGGCTATCGAACCGGAGGGCCGCTTCGTGGTGATGGAACGCGTCGTAGTGGGTCCGCGCAGCTTCTTCGCTGTCGCCAATGAGCCAGAACTCGGTTTGCGACCCGGCGCTCGCGAGGCGCGGCAGGCAGTCCCCGAGGAGAGTGTCTTCGGGATCTCGCAGACCGGCCAGCTCCACGACGCGGCAGGCGTAGCGCTCTCCGGGATCCCCCCGTTCCAGGGCCGCGATCAGGCCTGCAGCGGTGAGTTCTTCGTCGGCGAGATCGGCGAAGCAATCCGGAGCCGGAGGCACGAACCTGGGCTGCCACCGCACGACGTGCTTGCTATGCGGCAGATCCGCCCAGCGCGGATCGCTGTGGAAGGATGTGTAGTTTCCGATCTGCGCGAACAGCCGACCGGTCTCCCGGTCGTAGAAGCCGATGCCTCCGAGTGACTTCTCGCCGAGTTCCACGACAATCTGGCCTCGCTCGTCGACCTGCGACAACTCGTAGGTGCCCTTCGTGATGTGGCACGTGATGCGCGAGGAAGTCGGTGGACGGAGGAACGTGACGTGCTCCGCCCGAAGCGGGATGGCGAAGAGGTCGGGGATCCGCATCAGATGGCGCAGGAAGATCTGCAGTCCGCCGTCGCCCAACCCCGGGTAGAGGACGTATCCCTCCTCCTGAGCCGCGGCCCATGCCTCTTCGTCGACTTCCACGTCGAACAGCCATTGCCCTGAGCCGGTATCGGCCTGGATGCCCTGGATGTTTCGGAAGGCGGGGCCGTACTGGAAGGCATCTCCCAGCACAGCCTCGACCTGATCGTAGAACTCGTCGCCATCCATCTTGTGCACGGGATCGAAACCGGACGCCCGGATGTCGGCCAGGCTCGCGGGCGCATCCGGCGAATGCTCGTCGTCCACTCGCCGCACCTTGCCCCGGCAGTGCAGCGTGCTCTCGGCATCGATCTCGTACGGCCGGGAAGAGATGGTGAACGTGAACTCGTCCGGAACGTCGGACGCCGGATACAGAGTCGTCTGCAGCCGGACCGGCGTCCTGTCGATGCGGCAGGGCTGGAGGAACTCGAGGATCTCGATGACGACCGGTACTCCCTCCAGCGCCTCCAGGATCAGCTCGATGTAGCCGGCAGCCGGGATGATGGGCGTGCGATGAACGCGGTGATCGGCCAGCCACGGGAAGTCCGCCTCCGAGAGTCGCGCCTCGAAGCGCAGGTGGTCACTCGGCACCCTGCGACCCACCAATGGGCCGTGGGAATACGGACCCTGCTTAACGAACATCTCGTCGTCGCACATGATGTTCATCAACACGTCCTCCTCCCTCGGATGACCCGGGAGGCGATGGACGATGGGTTCCGGCCGCGGATACTGGGCGGCAAAATCGAGTTCGACGCCGGCCCGGAAGAGGGCGCCGAGCGACTCCTGGAAGCGCAGGCAGGTGTCCTCGTCCCGCATGAGCGTCGGAACGCAGGCGGGAACCGGAGCGGGCCCCTCGAGGCATTGGGCGATGAGGGGCTGCAGGGCGCCGTGGGGCGCGACCTCGAGCACCACATCGGGGCGGTACTCCCGCCGGACCGTTTCCATCGCGGCGGCGAACCGCACGGGCTGGCGGATGTTCGACCACCAGTACGCGCTGTCCAGCCGGCGCGTCGTCTCTCCGGTCACCGACGACACCATCGGCACGTCGGCGTCGAAGGCGCCATCATCCAGGAAGTCGAGGACCTTCATCACATTGTCATGGAGCGGATCCATGGCGCTGGAATGAAAGGCGATGTTGCCGGGAATCAGCCGGTTCTGCAGGCCGCGGCGGTCGAGTTCGGCCATGAGGGGGCGCAGGGCCGCCTCCTTCCCGCAGAGCACCGTGTTCGCCGGCGAGTTCTCGCACGCGATCTCGACGTCCCCCGGCCGCTCGCCCTTGCGCCCCGTCTGGACGCCCGACTCGACCAGGAATCCCTCCGCTCCGGGACGGTCGAGGCCGACGGCCAGCATGCGTCCCGAACCGGCGACGCGCTGCTGCTGGGTGGCCCGGTGGTACACGAGGCGGGTCGCGTCGGCCAGCGACAGCGCGCCGCTCGCGTACGCGGCGGCGACCTCGCCGGAGCTGTGGCCGACGACGCAGTCCGCATGGACCCCCCATGTCTTCAACAACTCCACGAGGGCGCACTGCAGCATGAAGATGGCGGGCTGGGCGAGCTGGACTTCGTTCAGCTCCTCCTGGCCGGCCGAGAAGCAGGCTTCTCTCAGCGACGTGTCGGAGTACCGTCGCCACTCCTCCTCGATGGCGTCGACTATTCTCCGAAAGACGGGGTCGGCCTCGTACAGGGCCTTCCCGCATCCGGCCCATTGCGTGCCCTGACCCGAGAACACCATCGCGACCCGGCCGCCACGATCCTCCGCGGTGGCGACCGGCGCGGGATCGTCGACGAAGGCGTCGAGGGCCGCCGCGAGTTCGGCGCGGTCGCGGACGGCGAAGGAGGTCCGTACCGGGAAGTGCGTCCGGCGGCGGCAGAGGTTCCCGACGAGCGTCTGGAAGTCCGTCTCCGGCTCGTCCAGTTCGTCGAGGGTTTCCCGCAGCCGCCGGGCGCTCTCCGTCAGAGCCCCCGCGCTGCGGGCCGACAGGGGCACCATGAAGCCGCCCGCGGGGGCGGCCGGAATCGACCACATCATGGGCCGCTCCGGCCGGTATTCCCGCACAACGCAGTGGCCGTTGGCGCCGCCGAAGCCGAACGAGTTGATTCCGACCACGACCGGACGATCGGGGAAATCCTCGCACGCGGTCTGCACCTGCATGGGGCAGCTGTCGAAATCGATCTCCGCATTCGGCACGAGGAAATTCCTGGAGATGGGCGCGAAGGTCCGCCGCTCCATCATCAGCAGCACCTTGAGCAGCGCGGCGTGGAAGGCCGCCGCCTCCATGTGACCCACGTTGCTCTTGACGCTGGCAATGCGAAGCGGCGTCTCGCGCTCGAAGCCGCCGAACGCCTCGCCGATCGCGTTCCCTTCGATGCGGTCTCCGACCACGGTGCCCGTCGCGTGCGCCTCGATGTAGTCGAAATCGCCTGGCGAGATGCCCGCTCGCGCGGCGGCCGTGCGCATCAGTTCGACCTGCGCGTGACGCGTTGGGGCAGTGATGTAGCGGCCTTGCGCGAGTCCCGAGCTTCCGTCGGCGGCACCGGCCGCGTTCACGGCGGTCGCATCCACCAGCGCGTGGATGCGATCTCCATCTCTCTCGGCAGCCGCCAACGGCTTCAGGGCGAAGATGAATGCCCCCTCCGAGCGGATGTACCCGTTCGCGTCGGCGTCGAAGGAATGGCACTTGCCATCCGGGCTGATGACGCCGAGCGCATTGAAGGACGCACTGAGCCTGGCCGTCCCGAGATAGTTGACCGACCCGACGATGGCCTGCTCGCAGTCGCCGCTGCGCAGGGCCGTCATCGCCGCGTGCATGGCGGTGAGACTTGCCGAACACGCGGTGCAGTAGGTCGTGGACGGTCCCATGAGGTTGAAGTGGTACGAGATCCGGTTGGCGAGCATGGCGAGGCTGATGCTCGTCACATCGAAGGGGCCGGCGCCGGTCATCGGACGCCAACTCGCCACGGCGGGGACCTGCGCGCCCACGAAGACGCCGGTCGGACTGTTGCGCAGTTCCTGCAGACCCCATCCGACGCGCTCGAAGGTCTCCCAGGCGCATGTGAGCAGCATCCGGACCTGCCCGTCGGCCATCGACGCCTCGCCGTAGGACATCCCGAACAGGCGACGATCGAACTTCAGCTCGATGTCGTCCCGGATCAGGCCCTCCCAGGCGCTGGCGAAACGTCCGGGGCCGGAGAAGCCACCGATCGGCCGGTAGCCCCGTCCGTAGCGTTCGGTGACGGGTTCCTGAACGATTTCGCGCTCGGCGAGGAGCCGCCAGAAGTCGTCATCCGTATGGATGCCGCCCGGCATGCGGTGGCTGTAGCCGACGATTGCGATAGGATCGCCGGATGTACCTGCGACGGAAGTCACCATGGTCTCCGCTCGGCGGGCGTCCGCGAGCGCCGCGACGCCGGGCCGTTCTCTGTCTTGAGGCTGCTTTCGAGCGCTCCCGGAATGGTCGACGCAACGTTAGCGAGGCGTCTACCGGCCAGCAAACGTCCCCGGCGCGCGCTCCGTTCGACTCGTTCTGCTACGTTGAAGGCGGCCAGACAACACCGAATCCTCATCGGAGAACGATGCTCGACCGCACGGTGCTCGACCCGACGGTGCGACCCGGTGGGCCGGCCCTCGTCACGGGCGCCAACGGCTACATCGCGTCGTGGCTCGTGAAGCGGCTCCTGGAACGCGGCCTCGATGTCCACGGCACGGTGCGTGATCCCCGGGACCCCGCGAAGACCGGGCACCTGCGGGCGATCGCCCGGGACTGTCCCGGCACGCTGTCGCTGTTCCGCGCCGACCTCCTCGACCCGGACGGGTTCGACCGGGCGATGGAGGGCTGCGGGCTGGTCTTCCATACGGCGTCCCCGCTCATCGTGCGCGAAGTCGACGATCCCGGGCGCGATGTGATCGAGCCGGCCACACGCGGCACCCGCCACGTGCTTGAAACCGCCAACCGGACGCCTTCGGTCCGGCGCGTCGTCCTGACCTCCAGCATCGTCGCCATCTACGGGGATGCGGTCGATCTGGAGGAAATCGAGGCGGATCGGTTCGACGAGAACCACTGGAACACGACGAGCCACGAGGGCCACCAGCCCTACTCCTACTCCAAGACCCTGTCGGAACAGCTCGCCTGGAGGATGGCGGACGCACAGGCCCGGTGGGATCTGGTGGCCGTGAATCCCGGGCTGGTGCTCGGTCCCGGCCTCAGCCGGCACACGAACGCGGAAGGCGTCCTTATCATGCGCGATCTGGGGAACGGCTCCCACGGCTTCGGCGCCGCCCAGCTGGACTTTGCCATCGTCGATGTGCGCGATGTCGCGGAAGGCCACCTGCGGGCGGCTCTCATGCCGGAGGCCGCGGGACGGTACGTCCTGGTCGGCGAGACGCTCAGCCTCATCAAGATGGCCGACGTGTTGCGGGCCCGTTTCGGCGACGGCTTCCCGTTGCCCCGCCGCACCGTGTCCAAACGGGCGACGGTCATGTACGCACCGCGAATCGGGATCACCCACGCGGTAGCGAAGCGCAACGTCGGGTATCCGCTGAAGTTCGACAACCGGCGCGCCAGAACGGACCTGGGTCTGCGTTTCCGTCCGGCCGCGGAATCGGTCGTGGAGCACTTTCAGCAACTGCTGGACGACGGCCTGGTCCGCTCCAGGTAGGGCTCGACGCCTCTCAGGAGTGTGCCGTGGGTCCCAGGACCGGCAGTGCGGCCTTCGCCGACACGGAGGGTGGCGGCTCCGCACTCAACGCAAGCTCGAAGGCGGCCAGAGCCTCGCCGACACCGTCTCCGGCGAACCGGAACTCATCGGGGATGGCGTTCCGGTGCGCCTCCGCACGTTGGAGGGCCTTGCGTCTGAAATCGTCCCGCGAGCCCGAGGTTGAACCGGAACCCCATCCAGCGTCATGGAACGCTGCCGACTCCGCCTTCAAGTGCTCCTTGAAGCTTCGGAGAACGGTCTGCTGACGCGTGAACTTCTCGCAGTGATGGCCGACGGCGGCCAGACGCAGGGCCAGCGGCAGGAACAGCGGGTGGCCCTTTGAGACCTTGCCGATGTAGCGCGTAAACGCCGGCAACTGCTCGGGCGTCAGGCGCCGGCGGATTCCCATGATGCCCGCATAGAGGACGTGACGGTTCACGGGCTTGTGGAGGTGCGGTACGGGCCTGAGGTGCTCCAGCAGAGTAAGGCAGCGGTCGAAGTAGTTCTCCAGCGTCGAATCGTAGATGGTCCCGATGACCCGGAGATACCCTTCGACCAACGTCCCAGGATCCATCTGCGGCTTGAAGTTCAGGGCGGTGTCATCGATTTCGACGGGCTTGTCCAACAATCGATTCTCGCGCTCCAGCCGGGTCCACAGGTTCGTTCCCTTGAGCGCGGTAAGCAGCCCGATCAGCGCCATCGGAATCCCGGTTTCCTGAATGAAGTCGATCTGGGCATCGAAGGCGTCGTCATCGTCGTCGTCGAGCCCGAGGATGAAGCCGCCCAGCACCTGCATCCCCTTCTCCTGTATGTTGCGCACCGCCTTGAACAGGTAGTGGTCATCGCGCATGTCGATGTTCTGCGGCTTCTTCATCTTCTTGAGCGCCTTCGGGTTGGGCGTCTCAATGCCCAGAAAGACGGCGTCGAAGCCGGCCTCGATCATCACATCCATCAAGTCGTCCATCCGGACGAGATTGACGCTTGCCTCCGTGAACAGGGAGAAGGGGTGGTCGCGCTCCCTTTGCCATTCGGCGATCGCGGGCAGGAGCTTCTTCGCCTCGCGCTTGTTACCGATGAAGTTGTCGTCAACGAGAAAGAGAGGCCCCCGCCATCCCAGTTCATACAGATGGTCGAACTCGGCCACCATCTGTTCGGGCGATTTCGTTCGGGACACACGGCCGTACAGCTTCGTGATGTCGCAGAACTCGCAATCGAAGGGGCATCCCCGCGAGAACTGCAGACACATCGAGTAGTAGTCGCTCAAGTCGATGAGGTCGAACCGGGGCAGCGGAGCGAGCGTCACATCCGGCCTTCTCGAGGCGCGATAGACGGTCCGTGCCGTGCCGTTTTCCAAGTCGCGAAGGAAGCTCGGAAAGGTCTCCTCGACCTCATCGAGCACGAAATGGTCGACGCCCGCCATCTCCTCGTGAAAGGTGGTGGGATGCGGCCCGCCGGCGATGACGGGAACCTGCGCGCGGTTGCACCGCTCCACGACCTGCTCCAGCGAGGGACGTTGCGGGATCATGCTCGACGTGAAAGCCAGATCCGCCCACTCGAGGTCGGCATCTTCCAGCGAAGTCACGTTGAGATCGACCACGCGCAGGTTGTACCGCGACGGGAACATCGCGGCGACGGTGAGCAGGCCGAGAGGAGGAAAGGCCGCCCTGATGCCCATGAGATCCAGGGCATAGTTGTTGCCCCAGTACGTGGGCGGATGCCTGGGATAGAGCAGCAGGGCATTGGGCATGTTGACCTACTCCGGCCGCCAGCCAGTCATTCCATGCGAATCAGGAGCCTTCGACGGAGTCCTTCACCACGCTGTCAGCGGCGTCGAACAGCTTCTTGCGCCATTCCTTCCGCCGGTTCCGGAACGCCTTCACCATCTCCCACAGCGCGTCGCGGACCCGCTCCACCGCTTCCTCCCGCGCCTCGTCGGACAGCGTCGTGCCGGTCGTGAACTCGTACTTCTCGATCGCGAAGTCGGCGATGTCCAGGATGTTGTCTCCGACGATGCCGAAATCGACCGCGTTCCTCATGGCTGGGGCCGGTCGTGGATCGCTCATCCGCTCTATCCTCGTGGAATGGGTTGCCGGGGATTGCTCCTGCCACAGAATGAATGGCCGTGGGCGGATTTAGTCAACCTTGCTCACGTCACCCCTGCCCGCGGTCCATGCGCGGTTCACGTGCACCGTCAGGACATCGGCGTTGTGGTACTGGTGATGCTTGACGGAAGAGGCGTGATGCCGCAGCAGCGCCAGCGACAGATCCCGCTCGCTCGTCGGGTCGGGGCGGTCGCCGAGCAGGGCCATCTGGTTCTCCAGGTTGCCCTCGTGCGTCGCCGCGGTGAACTCCAGCCCGGCGCCGAAGCGGAGGTTCCGGGCCACGACGCGCAGCCGGCGCCCTCCGGGGGCGGGGGCGTGTTCGTCCTCTTCCTGGCGCAGGAGGCTCAGGAGCGCCTCTTCGGCGGCCGCCCGCAGGCGGTCCGTGGCCTTGCCGCTCCACTTGTACCTGGCCGCGAAGTCCCGGAGGAACCTGTCGAGTTCCGGGAGGTTCTCCGGGCGCAGCGCCAGTTCGAGCCTGTGGCGGCGGGGTCCGGTCACGTCCAGGAACAGGTTCAGCAGCAGGATGGACAGCCCGCCCACGGTGAGGCCGTTCGCGAGCATGCGGCCCATGGGGGTGGCGAGGTAGGCGGGGAAGATCGCCTGGAACTGGATTCCCGCCCCGATCCAGAACGCCAGGCCCGCGATCAGCGAATACTGCCGGTCGATCCCCTCCTGGAAGAGGATCCGCATGCCCTGTACGAAGATGAGGCCAAACACGACGGTGATGTAGGCGCCGAGCACCGGCGCCGGGATCGCCAGGATGACGGCCGTGATCTTCGGGACGAAGGCGAGAGCGATGAAACCGGCCCCGATGACGACGCCGACCCTCCGGGCGGCGACGCCGATGCCGCTCGCGAGAGCGATCCCGGCGACGTAGGGCCACGGCGGCAGCACGCCGGCGAAACCCGACAGGAGCGTGCCCGCCCCGCACGCGGCGACGGAGCCCTGGACCCGGCGGAAATCGACCGCCCGCGGCTCGCGCCGGGAGAGGTGCTGCATGCGGACGTTGTCGGTCACCTGCCGGATCGTGATCACGAAGGACACGAAGAGGAACCCGGGCAGGAGGAGCCAGAAACTCGCGTCGAAGCTCAGGTCCAGGCCGGTGGCCGGGGGAGTCGGGATCCCGATCCAGCGGGCCTCCGCCACGCGTCCGAAGTCGAGGATCCCGAACAGGGCTGCGGTTACGCAGCCCGCGGCGATCCCGATGACGGCGTTCCACGCGCGCACCCACCGCTTGCCCCGGAGCAGGAGGCCGACGACGCACAGCATGGTGACCGCGGCGACGGTGGGGGCCGCGGCCGGCGGCGCGTTCTCCGGCACCCGCGTGAGCATGGCGAACGCCAGCGGCATGATCGTCACCGCCACGAGCGCCGTCAGCGTGCCCGACACGACCGGCGTGATGATGCGCCGGAGCAGCGCCAGGCGGGCCGCCAGCGCGAGTTGGCACAGCCCCGCGGCGAGGACCAGCACCCCCAGCAGCGCCGGGCCGCCCGCCACGAGCGCGAGCGCGCCGACCCCGATCGAAGCCCCCGAGGCGCCCATGACGGTCAGCGTCCCCCCGCCGAGGCCGGCGAAGCGCTTCGCCTGGACGATCGTGAGCAGGCCGCCGATCACCATGCTCGCAAAGATCGCCCAGCGGAGGTATTCGGCGCTCTGGTCCGCGACGCGCGCGACGATCGTCGTGACCACCACCAGGGGCAGGCAGACGAGGACCGCCGTCTGCGCGCCGACCACGAGGCTCACCGCGCGCGGCGGATGCTCGTCCGCGGCGAATCGCAGCTTCGCGACGTCCGAGCCGGGTCCGTTCGCCATCAGCGATCCTCCGTCACGGGGGAAGGTGGAGCCGGAAACTCGCGGTCGAGTCTCTCCGTCAGCCGGTCCACACATTCTTCGGGAGAGAGTCGTTCGGTGTCCAGGTGGAGATCGGCGTGCTCAGGCGGTTCGTAGGGACTGTCGACGCCCGTGAAATTCCTTATCTCTCCCCTGAGCGCCTTGGCGTAGAGGCCCTTCGGGTCGCGCTCCGCGCACGCCTCGAGCGACGCGTCCACGAAGACCTCCACGAAGTCGCCGGGCGCGAACAGGCTGCGGGCGTAGTCGCGTTCCGACCGGAAGGGGCTGATGAAGGCGACGATGACGATCAGACCCGCGTCGACCATGAGGCGGGCGACCTCCGCCACCCGCCGGATGTTCTCCACCCGATCGGCCTCGGTGAAGCCGAGGTCCCGGCACAGGCCGTGGCGCACGTTGTCGCCGTCCAGCAGATACGTATGCCGTCCCTCCGCGGTCAGACGCCGGTCGAGCAGGTTGGCGATGGTGGACTTCCCCGAAGCGGACATCCCGGTCAGCCACACGCACTGGGCGCGCTGGAGCTTGAGCCGCGAGCGGACATCCTTCGATATGTCCAGATGCTGCCATTTCACGTTCGCCGCCCGCATGAGCGGGAAGACGATCGTGCCGGCGGCCACCGTCGCGTTCGTGGCGAGATCGATCAGGATGAAGCCGCCCAGTTCGCGCGACTGGTCGAAGGGCGCGAAGGGCACCGGGCGGTCGGTCGCGAGGTTCACCGTGCCGAGATCGTTCAGGCGCAGCACGGAAGCGGCCAGTTCGTGGCCGTTCGACACGTCCAGCCGGTGCCGGATCCGGGTGACGGCGGCGCCCACTTCCCGTGAGTGGAGCTTCATCGCGTACCGGCGGCCCACCGCGAGCGGCTCGTCGTGCATCCAGACGAGGCGCGCCTGGAACTGGTCCGCCACCTCGACGGGGTCGTCGGCGCTCACGACGACATCGCCCCGTGTGACATCCACATCGGGGGCGAGCGTCAACGTGACCGAGTCGCCGCGGGCGGCGCGGTCGCGGGCATCGTCGCCGACCGCGACCGACGCCACGCGGCTCCCGGTTCCGGCGGGCGAAATGCGGACGGCATCGCCGACCGCCACCGCGCCGGCGGCCACGCGTCCGCAGTATCCCCGAAAGTCGGAGTGCGGCCGGTTCACGTACTGGACCGGCATCCGAAACGGCCGGTCGGCGCAGGCCCCGTCGACATCCACTGTCTCGAGATGGGCGAGGAGCGTCGGGCCGTCGTACCACGACGCCGACGTGCCGTTTCGGGTGAGGTTGGCCCCCGTCAGCGCCGAGACCGGAATCGCCTCGACCGCGGCGAGGCCGATCTCGTCGGCGATCGCGCGCCAGGACGCGCGGATCGATTCGAAGACATCCCGATCCCATTCGACGAGATCCATCTTGTTCACGGCGAGAACCGCGTGGCGGACGCCGAACATGGCCGCGATCCGCGTGTGCCGCGCCGTCTGGGGAAGCACCCCCCGGCGCGCATCGACCAGGACGACGGCCAGGTCGGCGGTCGAGGCGCCCGTCGCCATGTTGCGGGTGTACTGCTCGTGGCCCGGCGCGTCGGCCACGATGAACCGGCGGCGCGGCGTCTCGAAGCTGCGGTACGCGACGTCGATCGTGATGCCCTGTTCGCGCTCGTCGCGCAGTCCGTCGACGAGCAGGGCGAAGTCGGTCGCCTTCCCCTGCGTGCCGTAGCGGGCGGAGTCGTGTTCCACGCGCCTCAGTTCGTCCGAGAAGACCTGGCGGCAATCGTACAGAAGCCGGCCGATGACGGTGCTCTTGCCGTCGTCGACGCTGCCGCAGAGCACGAAGCGCAGGGTCGCCGGCAGGGACGGCGGCATCAGAAGTAGCCCTGCTTCTTCTTGAGTTCCATCGAGCCGTCGCGGTCATGGTCGATGAGGCGTCCCGCCCGTTCGGAGCGATCCGTCGCGAGCGTCTCGGCGATGACCGCGTCGAGCGTATCCGCGTCGCTCTCGACGGCGGCGGTCAGCGGGTAGCAGCCCAGCGTCCGGAAGCGGATGCGCCGTGGCCGCGGCTCCTCGCCCGGGAGCAGCGGCATCCGGTCGTCGTCGACCATGATCCACCGTCCGTCCCGCTCGACGACGGGACGTTCGGCGGCGTAGTAGAGCGGTACGATCGGGATCTCCTCCGCGCGGATGTATCGCCAGACGTCCGCTTCGGTCCAGTTGGAAAGCGGCGACACGCGCAGGGATTCTCCGGGTCCCAGGCGCGTGTTGTACAGGTTCCACGGCTCCGGGCGCTGCGCCTTCGGGTCCCACTGGTGGGCCGCGTCGCGCAACGAGAACACGCGTTCCTTGGCGCGCGACTTCTCCTCGTCCCGCCGCGCCCCGACGAAGATGATGTCGTATTCGCCCTCGTCGAGCGCCTGCCGCAGCGCGACCGTCTTCATGATGTCGGTGTAGCGTTCCGATCCGTGATCGAACGGATTGACGCCCTCGCGCAGCCCATCCTCGTTCGTGTGAACGCGGAGTTCCACGCCCGCGGCCGCCGCCGCCCGGTCCCGGAACGCGATCATCTCCCGGAACTTCCACGTCGTGTCGATGTGAAGCAGCGGGAAGGGCGGCGCTGCCGGCCGGAAGGCCTTCCGGGCAAGGTGCAGGAGCACCGAGGAATCCTTCCCGATCGAATACAGCATCACGGGCCGCGACGCCGCCGCGAGGCCCTCCCGGAGGATTTCTATGGCTTCGGACTCGAGCGACGCCAGCCAGGCGCCCGAGAGATCGTTCAGCGCTCGAACCCTCCCGCGGCCAGGCCCAGTCGGGGCTTCCGCCGCCAGCGCACGAAGGCCCGCTTCGCCCGCACCGTGAACGTGTAGTTCATCATCGCCAGGGCCGGCACGGCGAGCATGATGATGAAGGTGGCGAACAGGATCCCGAACCCGAGGCTCACCGCCATGGGCGAGAGGAACTGCGCCTGCGTGCTGCGCTCGAGGATGATCGGCGAGACCCCGAGGAAGGTGGTCACGGAGGTCAGCATGATGGGGCGGAAGCGGACCTTCGCTCCCTGCACGATGGCCTCGGACATGGGAAGCCCCGCCCGGTACCGTTCGTTGATGAAGTCGATGAGGACGAGCGAGTCGTTCACGACCACGCCCGACAGGCCCACGAGCCCGAACATCGAGAGCATGCCGAGGTCGAGTCCCATGATCAGGTGCCCGATCGCGGCGCCCACGAGCCCCAGCGGAATCGAGGCCATGACGACGAGCGGCTGCAGGTACGAGCGGAAGGGGATGGCGAGGAGCGCGTAGATCGCGAGCAGGGCGAGCAGGAAACCGCGGGCGATCCCCTCGAACGCCAGCGTCTGCTGGCGCTGCTCTCCGCCGAACCCGTAGCGAAGACCCGGATACCGGGCCTGCAGTTCCGGCAGGATCGCCGAGGTGATCTCCGTGTTGACCTCCTGTCCCGTGATCACGGCCGCGTCCACATCCGCCGTGACCGTCACGATGCGGCGCCCATCGATCCGGTTGATCGTCGATGAGGCAACCCCGAAGGACACGTCCGCGACCTCAGACAGCGGCGCCTCGCCGCCCGTCGGCGTGCGGATCCGGTAGTCCTGCAGGTCGGCGAGCGTGTTCCGCTCCGACTCCGGGAGCCGGACGTAGACGCGCACCTCGTCGCGGCCCCGCTGGAGGCGGTAGACCTCGTTCCCGAAGAACGCCCCGCGCACCTGGCGCGCCAGGTCGTCGAGCGTGATCCCGAGCGTCCGGGCGGCGGGCTTGAGTTCCAGCTCCAGCTCGCGCTTGCCCCGGCCCCGGTCGTCGCGGACCTCCGCCACGCCCGCGATGCGCACCAGGCGGTTCGTAAACTCCGGCACCGCCGCGTTCAGCATCGCCGTATCCGGATGGGAGAGTTCCACCTGCACCGGCGACCCCAGGTCGATGAGGATGGAACTGAACGTGAGTTCCCGCGCGCCGGCGACCGGCCCGACGCGTTCCCGCCAGGCCCGCTCCACCTCGATGGCCGGCAGGTCCCGGATCTCCGGGTCGGTCAGCCGCAGGCTCACCTCGGCGATGTTCGACCGGACGAAGCTCGCCTCGGCGCTCATCCCGGGGCCTCCGGCCTGCGAGGGGCGCTGCCCGATGCTCGTGAAGACCGCTTCGACCAGGGGCGGCTCGTCGTCCGGCAACTGCGCTTCCAGTTCCGCGATCGCCGCGTATCCCTGCCCCTCCACGTAGCTCGCGACTTCCGCCGTGCGCTCGCTCGTCGTGCCTTCGGCCATTTCGATGTAGGCGACGACCTCCTCGCCCTCGATCACGGGCAGAAGGCTGAACCGGAGGTGCCGTCCCGCCACCAGCCCCCCCACGATCATCAGGGCGGAGACCGCCCCGAGCACGGTCAGCCCCGGACGCCGCACCGCGAACCGCACGGAGCGCTCCAGCGGCCCGTCGATGAAGCGCTGCAGGTTCGTCTGGACAAGCGCCTGCAGGCGGTAGACGGGCCCCAGCCAGCCTCCCTTCCCGCGGCTCGCACCCGGCGCCGGGAGGTGCGAGAGGTGATACGGGAGGATGAACAGAACCTCGACGAGCGAGAGCAGCAGCACGGAGATCACGATCGCGGGGATCACGTAGAGGAACTTCCCGAGACTGCCCGGCACGAAGAGCAGCGGCGTGAACGCCGCCACGGTCGTGAACACGGCGAAGATCACGGGCACGGAGACGCGTCTCGTGCCCCTGATCGCCGCCCGCAACGCGGCCGTGCCCTTCTCTCGTTCAGCGAAGATGTTCTCCCCCACCACGATCGCGTCGTCCACCACGATCCCGATCGCGAGGATGAAGCCGAACAGCGTCATCATGTTGATGGAGATCCCGAACCACGCCATCACCGCGAACACGCCGGCGAAGGAGAGGAAGATCCCGACGGCGGTCCAGAACGCGAGGCGCAGGTCGAGGAAGAGGGCGAGCGCGATGAGGACCAGGATCAGACCCAGCCGGCCGTTCTTGATGAGGAGGTCGATGCGGCTCTGCAGGTACGAGGCTTCGCTGCGCCAGATGCTGTAGTCGACGCCCCGCGGGAGCGAGATCGCCAACTCCTCTTCGAGGTAGCGCTCGACTTCGTCGGAGATCTCCAGGACGCGCTCGTCCCCGGTCCGCAGGACCTGCACGAAGGCCGTCGGCTGCCCGTTGTAGGCGTTGATGAGGTCGACGTCCTCGAAGCCGTCCCGGATGTCGGCGACGTCGGACAGGCGGAGCATTGACCCGTCGACATTCGCCCGCACGACGAGGTCCGCGAAGTCCGCCCGCGTGTAGTTCTGGCCCCGGATGTGAACGAGGATCTCCTCGCGGTCCGTCTCGACGCTCCCGCCGGGAAGGTCGAGGCTGCCGCGCCGCACCGCCGCGGCCACCTCGTCGAGCGTCAGACCGTGGGCGCGCAGGGCCGCCTTCGACACCTCGATCGAGATCTCGTATTGCCGGACGCCGGAGACGCGGACGAGGGAGATCATCGGCAGCGAGGTGAGGTCATCCTTGACGCGGTTCGCGATCTCCTTGAGCGTCCGCTCGGGAACGTCGCCGAAGATCGCGATCTCCATGACGCGGCCTTGCGCCGACAGCGCGACCACCTCCGGCTCCTCCGCATCGACGGGGAAGCTCGTGATCCGGTCGATGGCGGACTTGATCTCGTCCAGCGTCTTCGACTCGTCCGTGCCCAGCGACAGTTCGGCGAGCACGATGCCGACGCCCTCCGAAGCGGCGCCCGTGACGCGGTCGACGCCCTGGATGCCGGTGATCCGCTCCTCGACCCGCCGCACGATCGCCTGCTCGACCTCGTCGGGCGACGCGCCGGGGTACTGGACCTGCACCTGAATCGTGTCGAGGGAGATCTCGGGGAACGTCTCCTGCGGCAGACTGACGAGGCTCACGAACCCCGCCAGGATGATCAGCACCATCAGCAGGTTCGCGGCGACTCCATGCTTGGCCATCCACCCGATTGCCCGCCTCATGAGCCGTCTCCTTCCCGCTCATCGCCGTTGGCGCCGCGCTCCCACGGCTCCGCGCTCTCCAGGAGCTGAACCGGCCGCACCGTCATGCCTTCGGTGACGAAGAGGAGCATCGAAACGATGACCGGGGTGCCGTCCGGGATGGGCCCGAGCACCACGGCTTCATCGTCCACCTCCTGGATCGGCTCGACCGGGGTCATGACGAGCAGGGTGTCGTCCGCCACCGTCCACAGGACATCGCCGTCGCGGACGGCGGCGGCCGGGACGACGGCGTATTCCTCGAAGCTCGTGCCTTCGATGTCCACCGTCGCGTAGCTGCCGAGCAGGAGCGGCGGGCGGCGTGGCTCGTCCTCCGGGGCCGTGAACGGCTCGGGTACGGTGACGACGACGTCGACCGTCCGCGTCTGCTCGTCGAGCGCCGCCTCCGCCCGGTCCACGTATCCCGACCACGCGTACTCGACCCCGCCGTACTCGGACACGATCTCGACCGGGATGCGGGTCGCGGCATCGCCGGCCCGCGCGTTCCACAGGCGCTCGATCAGCGCGGCCTCGTTGTCGCTCAGCGGCACGACGATCTCCACCGCGTCCGTCGCGTACAGACGGCCGACGGCCTGGCCGGCCGCGACGAACTGTCCGGGATCGACCGTCTCCTCGCGCACGATTCCGTTGAACGGAGCCCGGATCCAGGTCCGCTCCAGCGCCAGGCGCGCGTCTTCCAGCCTGGCCCTGGCGCTCCGGAGGGCCGCGGCGGCCGCATCGAGCTGGGGCTGCCGCGTGACGAGGGCGTTGGGCGGCGTCGGGTCGAGGTTCTCGCGGGCGGCGAGGCGCCTCCATTCGTCGAGCGCCAGCCGCGCGTTCTCTTCGGCTTCCAGCAACGCCACCTCGCGCTGGGCGACATCCGCCTCCGCGGCCTCGACGGCGTTCTCGTAGTCCGCCGGGTCTACCCGCAGCAGCGGCTCGTTCTCGACGAAGCGCCCGCCGCTCACGAGCGCGGCCGAGGTCCAGATCACACGCCCACCGACCTGCGACGCGATCGTGACCTCCGCGCTGGGACGGACGGTGCCGCCGCCTCGCACCTTGATCGCGCCCTGCGTCACGCGGGCGGGCACCGTGCTGACCGTGGGGATCACCCGCGGCGGCTCCACCTCCGCCGGTTCGGCGCGCATGCCGAACAGCAGCGCGAAGCCGAACACTCCCACGCCGATGACGATCGCCCCCTGTACCAACCGCTTCATGAACGTGGGCGGGGCAACGGGCGCCCCCGTGTCCCCGGGCGCCCCCGTGTCCCCGGCCTCGTGCGGCGTCTGCCGCGTACCGTGTTCCATCATTCCGCCCTATCTCCGATCGGGGAGCGACGGCGCGCCCCCCGCGTCTTCATTCGCTTCGATGTCCTCGACATCCTCCGCCACCCACGCGCCGCCCAGGGCGCGGTGCACGGCGAGCCGCGCCTCTCCGATGCCGCGTTCC
Organism: Gemmatimonadales bacterium; assembly: GCA_009840115.1. Taxonomy (GTDB): domain Bacteria; phylum Gemmatimonadota; class Gemmatimonadetes; order Palauibacterales; family Palauibacteraceae; genus Palauibacter; species Palauibacter irciniicola. The sequence goes on from VXOJ01000025.1 coordinate 25,831, forward strand.
GCGAGCACCCGGGTGGTTTCGGCGCCGTTCAGGTTGACCCTCGCGTCCAGGTACTCGACGTAATCCCCCACCCCGCTCTGATACCGCTCCAACTGGTTCTCCAGCGAGGCGCGGGCGTCGGCGACCTGTTCCATGACCTGCGCGTACCGCTCCCGCTCGTTCTCGAACTGCCGCAGGCTCGTCCGCACCTCCCGGTAGGCGTCCAGCACCGTGCGCGCGTAGGCGATCAGCGCCTGGTCGTACTGGGCCCAGGCCGCCCCGACGTTGGCCCGCAGGCGGCCGCCCTGGAAGATCGGCGCGACGAGGCCGCCGATCAGGTTCGTGAACCACTGGTCGATGAACCGCAGATCTCCGATTTCGCCCGCCTGGCGGCCCCCGGCCCCGTTCAGGGAGATCGTCGGGAGCAGTTCGGCCCGGCGCGCGCCCACCCTGCGGCGCGCCGCCTCGACGCGCTCGAACGCGGCCATGACGTCGGGCCGGTCCTCGAGCAGCGACACCGGCAGCCCGCCGGGAATCGGGGTCGTATCGACCGCCGGCTCGAGTGCCGGCGGCAGAAGATCTTCGATCATCCCCGCGTATCGTCCCACGAGGAGGGCCAGGCGTCCTTCGGCGTCGTCCACGGCCGTGCGCAGGCCCGGCAGGTTCGACTCGGCCGTCCGGTACTGCTGCCGGATCGCGTAGAGTTCGAAGGTGTTCGTGACGCCGGCCTGATACCGCTCCCGGGTGAGTTCGGCGCGCTCCCTGAGCAGGTCGACGTTGTCCTCGGCGATCGCCAGTTGGGCTCGCGCGGAGACGACCTCGAGATACGTCGAGATGGTGGACGCGATGACCGTGAGCCGTACGGTCTCCGCGTCCGCCCGGGAAGCCAGGAAGTCGCGGACCGCCGCCCCGGATTCGTTGCGCAGCCGGCCCCAGAAATCGAGTTCGTACGCGAAGCCGAGCGAGGCCGAATATGTCGTGAACTCGAACCGGTCGGGAAAATCGAAGCTGAGCCCCGGGATCGGGCTCTCGCCGCCATCGTCGCCCCCGAACTGCGACCCCAGGCCCGTGTTGGCGGGAGTGCTGGACCGGTTGCCGTTCGCGTCGAGCGTCAGCGCCGGGAAGAGCGGCGCCCGCGCGATCCGGTACCGGTGCCGCAGTTCCTCGAGCCGCGCCACAGCTTCGTGCAGGTCGAGGTTGGCGACGAGCGCCGTCTCGATCAGGTGGTCCAGCGTCGCGTCGTCGAACGCACGCCACCAGTCGCGGGGCTCGGGCGCCGCTTCGGCGGGAGGAGCTTCCGCATCGTACGCCGCGGGGAGTTGGGCGACCGGGGCCGGGAGCCGGGGGCCCGGCGCGAACGAACACCCGCCTGCCGCCGCGAGCAGGAGAAATCCGCCCGCTCGCAGCCAACCGCGCGCGCCGACCCCGGAAACCGCCGTCGCGGCGGTCACGCGAGCGCCTCCGTCCGAACGACTTCCTCGGCCGGCCGCAGGCCCGCCAGCAGGAGGTCGACGATGTGCGCCTTCCGTTCCTCCAGGAAGCGATCGAAGTCCTCCACGGCCCGGGAGTGGAAGAGGCGCACCGTCGGGAGCGCGACGAACGGAAACAGGCAGGCGGACACGATCGTGAGCAGCGTGTGCCGGAGGTCGACCTCGCGGATCTCGCCCGCGCCGAGGGCCGCGCGCAGCCGGTCCTCGAGCAGGAGCCCCGGCACCTCCTCGCGGGCCTCGATCGCGGCGGTGAGGTGCCGCTCCAGGACGCCGCCGCCGCACAGGCACTCGTTCAGCATGAGGCGGGCCATGTCCTGGTGCTCGTAGATGTAGTCGATGTAGCCGTACACGAAGGCGCGCAGACTGTCCTCGACCCCCTCCTCCGCCCGCAGCGACTGGCTGAGCCCGGCCATGAACTGCCGGCACCCGTGCTCGAACACGGCCTCGTAGAGCTGTTCCTTGGTGCGGAAGTAGTAGTGCAGCAGCGCGCGATTGATCCCGGCGTGATCCGCGATCTCCTGCAATCGGGCGCCGTCCCGTCCCTTGCGGGCGAACACGGTCAGCGCGGCGTCGAAGATCCTCTGTTCGGTATCCGGCGGTCGGGTCTCGGTATCCGGCGGCCGGGTCGCGGCCGGAGCTTGCGGCACCATCGCGATCCTCGCGTTATCCAAATCGTTTAACAGTCTTGTCAAGACGGGTCGCACCCTAGTCACGGCTCGTACCGGGCGCAAGTTTCCCGCGGCGGGATGCATCGCCGCCCGACTCCGGCAGGGCATTGGCCACGGGCTGCCGGGGACCGCGACACCGACGGAGGATCGATGAAGCCAGGCATCCGGATGTACGGCACGACCGTTCTCGCGCTACTCGCGTTCGCGGCGGTTCCGCTCGGGTTGGGCGCGCAGAGCGCGCCGCAGGTCGCGCGCTCGGCGGACGGGGTCGTCGTCGCGGCGCAGCCGCTGGCCGCCGCCGCGGGCGCCCGGATGCTGGAACTCGGGGGGAACGCCGCGGATGCGGCCGTCGCCGCCGCGTTCGCGATCTCCGTGGTCGAACCGAGCATGAACAGCATCGGGGGGCGCAACCAGATCCTCATTCGGACGCCCGACGGCGGGGTCGCGGGCATCGACGGGACGACATCGGTCCCGCTGGGATACGATCCGGCCACGGCGCCCCGCGCCGCCTACGGCTATCCGACCGTCGGCGTGCCCGGCTCGGTCGCGGGCCTCATGCGCCTGCACGAGGAATACGGATCGCTCCCCCTGACCACGATCATGGCCCCGGCGATCGATTACGCGGCGCACGGGTTCCGGCTGCTGCCCGGCGAAGCGCGCCGCCAGGCGGGATCGCGCGACCAGGTGGCGGAGTCCGAAGGCGCCCAGCGCTACTACCTGAAGGCGGACGGGTCGTCCTACCGCCCCGGCGACCGGCTCGTGCAGTCGGACATGGCCGCCACGCTGAGGACGATTTCCCTCGGCGGCGGCGACGCCTTCTACCGCGGGGAGATCGCCGGCCGCATCGCCGACGACATGGCGGCGAACGGCGGCTTCCTGACCCGCGAGGCGCTGGCGGCCTACGAAGCGGAGGACTCGCGCATCGTGCGCGGATCCTACCGCGGGTTCGAGATCGTCGGTTCCGACATCCCGGCCTCCGGGGCGATCGCGATCCTCGCCCTCCAGATCGCCGAGGTCTTCGATCCCGACGGCATGAGCGACGAGGCGTGGGCCTCCGTCATCGCCCAGTCCCTCGCCATCGCCATGACGGAATACCGACGGCCGAGTTCGGACTCCTCCGCCGTGCGCGTGACGTCGAAGGCGTTCGCCCGTCAGCTCGCCGAGCAGGTGCGGGTGCCCGTGGAGGCGGCCATCGAATCCGGCGCGGAATCCTGGGCCGCGTCGGGGGCCGCATCAGGGCCGGCAGGTTCATGGTCCGCCGCCAGCGCTCAGGCGCTGGGACTGCCGCCGGAAGACGGCCACACGACGCATCTCTCTGCCGCCGACGGAAACGGCATGGCCATCGCGCTCACCCAGACCATCGGCCCCGGCATGGGAGCGAAGGTCGCCACCCCCGGACTCGGGTTCCTCTACGCCGTGACCCTGGGCGGCTACCTCGGGATCAGCGAACCGGGCGAGCGCGCGCGGTCCGGCATCACGCCCTTCATGGTCCTCGACGACGGCGAGCCGTTCCTCGTCCTCGGCGCGGCCGGCGGCATCCGGATCATCTCGGCGGTCGTCCAGGCCGTGACCCGGGTCATCGATGATGGCCTCGCGCTACCCGCCGCGCTCGCGGCCCCCCGCGTGCATCCCGACATGGGCCCGGACGGGCTCGCGGGCTTCTCCGTGGAAGCGGGCCCCGAGGACGGCTGGTCCGGGACCTCGATGGAGGAATTCCGGGAGATGGGATTCGAGATCACGCCCACGCCGCGGCAGGGCGCGTTCGGGCGCATCCACGGCCTGCAGTACGACGCTGCCACCCGCACCTGGATCGGGGCCGCCGACCCCGACTGGGAGGGCGCCGCCGTGGCGCCCCGCCCGGCGGGACCAGCCGGAGGTCGAGACTAGCGGGAGGCTGGCGCCCGGGCCGGCCGCCTGGCGTCTTAGCCGGGCTGCATCCCGGGGCAGCCGGCGGCCTCGGCCACGGCGCGCGCGATCAACACCTGCGCGAGGTGGACGCGGTACTCCGAGCTTGCGTTCTCGTCCGCCGGGGGCGTCTCGAGTTCCGACACCTTCGACGCAGCCGCGAGGATCTGCGCCTTCTCGGACGTGCCGGCCAGGGCCGCCTCGACCCCGGGCGCCCGGAGCGGCGTGCCGCCCATGTTCGTGAGCCCGATCGCGGCGCCCGCGATGCCGGACTCGGTCCAGTTCACGACCGCGGCCACGCCGACGATCGCCCAATCCTGCGCGCGGCGCTGGAACTTCCGGTAGGCGCTGCCCCAGCCCTCGCGCGTCGGCACCCGGACGCCGGTCACGATCTCGCCATCCGCCGCGGCCGACATGAACGGACCGACGAAGAAGTCCGCCGCCGCCACCGAGCGCGTGCCGCCGCGCCCCGCGAGGGTGACTTCGGCGTCGAGCGCGAGCAGCGCAGCCGGCAGGTCGGAGGCCGGATCCGCGTGCGCGACGGAGCCGCCGAGCGTGCCGCGGTGCCGCACCTGGGGATCGCCGATCCCCTCCGCCACCTTCGCGAGGAGGCCGCTGCCCCCCGTGAGTTCGGACGCGCCGGCTACCTCGTGATGCGTCGTCAGCGCGCCGATGACGACCGAGTCGCCATCCGCGTGCACGCCGCGCAGTTCGTCCAGGCCGCCGATATCGACGAGCAGCGAGGGCCGCGCGAGGCGCAACCGCATGAGCGGAAGCAGCGAATGTCCGCCGGCCAGCGGCCGCGCGTCCTCGCCGCCCGCGGCGAGCATATTCAGCGCCTCATCGAGAGACGAAGCGCGCTCGTAGTCGAAAGACGCGGGAATCATGCCTCACCTCCCTGGGCCGCCTGAATCGCTCGCCAGACCCGTTCCGGACTCGCCGGCATCGGGACGTCCGTCACGCCGAGGTGCGAGAGCGCGTCCACGATCGCGTTGATCACCGCCGGCGCCGATCCGATCGTCCCCGCCTCGCCGATCCCCTTCACCCCCATGGGGTTCGAGGTGCTCGGCGTCACCGTTCGATCCGTCTCGAAGGACGGGAACTCCGCCGCGGACGGCACGAGGTAGTTGACCATCGACGAGGTCTCGAGCGTCCCGTCCTCCGCGTACGTCGCTTCCTCGTACAGCGCGGCCGCGATCCCCTGCGCCACGCCGCCGTGCACCTGCCCGTCCACGATAACGGGGTTGATCACGGGCCCGCAGTCGTCTACCGCGATGTAGCGGACGAGGTCCACGGCGCCCGTTTCCGTATCCACCTCGACGACGGCCACGTGCGTGCCGAAGGGGAAGGTGAAGTTCGGCGGATCGTACACGCAGCTCGCCTCGAGCCCGGGCTCCGAGTCCTCCGGCAGGCTGTGGGCCGTCCACGCCGCGAAGGCGAGTTCCGGCATCGACTTCGTGCGGTCCGGAACCCCCTTCACCGAGAAGGTCCCCGCCTCGTACTCGAGGTCCTCGGGCGCCACCTCGAGCAGGTGCGCCGCGAGCCCCCTCGCCTTGTCGACCACACGGTCGCACGCGTTGTGCACGGCGACCCCCGCCACCGCGAGGCTGCGGCTCCCGTAGGTGTTCATCCCGTGCGGCGCCACGTGCGTGTCCCCGTGGAGAACTGTGACGTCCTCGTACGGAATCCCGAGCGCGTCCGCCGCGATCTGGGACCAGGAGGTCACGTGCCCCTGTCCGTGCGGCGAGCTGCCCGTCACGACTTCCGCCTTGCCGGTCGGCAGCATGCGCACCGTCGCCGCGTCCCAGCCGCCGGCTGCGTACTTCAGCGAAGCCAGCACCTGCGAGGGCGCGAGCCCGCAGATCTCCACGTAGGAGGAGAACCCGACCCCGATCTGCTTGCCGCCCCCTCCTTCCCGGCGCTCGGCCTGGTCGCTCCGGAACCCGTCGTAGTCCAGCAGTTCCAGCGCCCGGTCGAGCGCGGGCTCGTAGTCGGCCGAGTCGAAGGCGAGCCCGCCCGGGCTCTGCACCATGTCGCCGGCCGGGAGGAAGTTGCGGCGCCGGATCTCCGCCGCGTCCACGCCGACCTCCCGCGCGAGCGCGTCGATCGCCCGCTCGATGGCGTAGGTGGCCTCGGGCCGGCCCGCGCCCCGATAGGCGTCCGTCGGGGTCGTGTTCGTGAACACGCCCGTGCACTCGAAGTGGTACGCCTCGCCGCCGTAGCAGCCGCAGTAGAGGAAGGCGCCCAGGAGCGGAACGCCCGGCGCCACGAGCTGCAGGTAGGCGCCCATGGCCGCCGCGATGTTCACGCGGTATCCCAGGATGTCGCCATCGGAGGTCGCCGCGATCTCGATCTTCTGGACCTGGTCCCGGCCGTGGATCGTGGCCAGGTATCCCTCGCTTCGGCCCGCGACCCACTTGACCGGCTTTCCGAGCCGGCGCGCGAGGGCGATGCAGAGCGCTTCCTCCGCATAGACGTTGAGCTTCGAACCGAAGCCGCCGCCCACGTCGGAGGGCGCGATGACCCGGATCTGGCCTTCGGGGATGCCGAGGGTGAGCGCGAACAGGACTTTCGCCACGTGCGGGATCTGCGTCGTCGACCACACGGTGAAGTCGCCCGTCGAGGGGACGGACTGCGCGACGACGGCGCGCGGCTCCATCGCGTTCGGGATCAGCCGCGGCTGCGTGTAGCGCTCGCTGACCACGACGTCCGCCTTCGCGAACGCCGCGTCCACGTCGCCGTTCGTCAGCGCCCACGTGTAGCTCTTGTTGTCGTCGAACGACTCGTGCACGCGTGGCGCGTCGTCGGCCAGCGCCGCCTCTACGTCCACCACCGCCTCCAGCACCTCGTACTCGACCTCCACCAGTTCCGCCGCGTCGAGCGCCGCGTTGCGGCTCGTCGCGACCACGACCGCCACCGCGTCTCCCACGTAGCGCGCCACGTCCTGCGCCACCGGCCAGTGGTCGGGGATCCGGATGTCATCCGTCACGGGCCACGCCATGGGGAGTCCCGCGGCCCATTCGTCGGCCAGGTCGGCCCCGCTGTACGCGGCCACCACGCCCTCCGCGGCCGCGGCGGCGGAGACGTCCACCGAGTTGATGCGCGCCGATCCGTGCGGGCTGCGCACGAGCGCCGCGTGTAGCATGCCGGGCAGCGTGAGGCCTTCCAGGAACGTCCCCTGCCCCGTGAGAAGCTTGGGATCCTCTTTCCTCGGGACCCCGCCGCCAACGTATTTCTCAGCCGTCGCCATGTTCTCTCTCCCCTCCCCTAAGAGCCCATGTCGTCGGCGGCCGCGAGCACCGCCTTGACGATGTTGTGGTAGCCGGTGCACCGGCAGAGGTTGCCCTCCAGCGCGAGCCGGACTTCGTCTTCCGTGGGCGCGGGGTTTTCATCCAGGTATCCCACCGCGGCCATCATCATGCCCGGCGTGCAGAACCCGCACTGCAGGCCGTGGTTCTCGTGGAACGCCTTCTGGACCGGGTGCCAGTCGCCGTTCGACGCGAGCCCCTCGACGGTCGCGACGTCCGCGCCATCCGCCTGGACGGCGAGCACGGTACACGACTTCACCGACTGACCGTTCATCAGAATCGTGCAGGCGCCGCACGAGGACGTGTCGCAGCCCACGTTGGTGCCGGTCAGTTCGAGTTGTTCGCGGATGAAATGAACGAGGAGGGTGCGGGGTTCGACGTCCGCCTCGTGCCGAACCCCGTTCACGGTCATGGAGATGCGCTTCATGCGGCCACTCCTGATCCTGTGCCGGCGGGAGCGCCGACGGAGCTCCCGGAACGGGACTCATCCGGCCGCCCGTCGGCCGGGGGGATTCAGTCTAGAACGGGCCGCGGGGCCGGGGCAACAGGGCCGGGTGCGGGAGTCGCAGAGAGTGGTTAGCGGGCGGCGCCCGGCGGTGCCGCGTCGAGGGTGAGGGCGACGCGGAAGCCTGTCCCGCCGCCGACCTGGGGGTGGGCGTGGCGCTCTTCGGCGGTGGCCAGAATGCTGCCGCCGCTGCGCCACGCCGCGCGCACGGTCCAGCGGAAGTAGCTGAAGGCGCCGCCCCGCCAGGTGGGGCGCAGGCAACGGCCCTCGCTCCAGTGGCGGGACGCTTCGCGGACGGGTGAGCCGTCGGTGGGCACCTCGTCGTAGGTGGCCATCCAGCAGTCGGCCGCGAGTTCGGACACGTTGCCGAGCATGTCGTGCAGGCCCCACGGGTTCGGCGGCAGCGATCCCGTGGGTGCGGTGGACCCCACCTCCCACTCGAGCCCGCACTCGTCGCATACCGCGTGTCCGCTCCCGATCTCGTCTCCCCACCAGCGGGCGGTCGTCGTCCCGGCGCGGGCGGCGTATTCCCACTCGGCGCTGCTCGGCAGCCGGTACGGGCGGCCGGTCTCCTCCGCCAGCCAGGCGAGGTACATCTCCGCGTCGAGATAGGAGACGTGGACCACGGGACGGTCGCCCCGCCCCCACCCCCTGTCCTCGGGCCGGTAGTCGCATCCCCCCGCCGCCACGCAGCGGTCCCACTCGTCGAACGTCACCTCGTACTTGCCGATGGCGAACCGGTGCTCGAACTCGATCCGCACGCGGGGACGCTCCCGCTCCCGGCTGAACTCCGGCCGGTCCGGCTCCCGGTCGAGCCCCAGGCGCCGGTCCTCGCCCTCGGCCCGCCCCATCACGAACCCGCCCGGCGGCAGTTCCACCATGACCGGACAGAGATCGCAGTCGCTGAACTCGCGCAGACCCGCCGGGTTGGGCTCCGGGGGACGGCGGGGCGGGGCCAACGCCGCGGCGGAGGACGATTGTGTGGATCCGCCGCGCAGTACCGACCCGATCCGAGGGGGCGGGCTCCCCCCGGCGAGCCCGCGGCCATCGCGCGCGCCCGATCCGCCGGCCGCCGCGTTCGTCCCGATTTCATACAGCGACACTCGGATCTCCCCCGTCTCCATTACCGGCCGCACCGCGACCAGCCGCGAAGACGACACGAATCCGACGGGAATGGCGGCGATGTCGAGCGTCCCCAGGTATCCGCCCCCGGCTCCGACCACATCGATGACCTCGGGGAGGAGACCGCGCGTCCGCCGCGACACCCACAGCCCGCCGGCCGGATCGGGCATGAAGCCGACGATGGGAGACAGCACCTCCTCGTATCCGGTGGCGTCGACCACTTCCCCGGCCGTCACCCCGCACTGCCGCATGAGGCTCCCGTACGGGCCCGGGCCGAACGAGAGCGACGCCATCGCCATCTCCCGCGTGACCGGGATTGCCGGGGCCGCCGCCCGCCGCACGCTGGCGAAGACCTCTCCGCGCGCGTAGCCGTCGATCCGGAACCCGTCCCCGTTCACGAACCAGAGCGTGTCGCCGCGGCTCGCCCACACCGCGTCCGGCGCGAACACCTTCGGAGCGGGCATGGAGGCGCACGGCAGTTCCATCAGCGACAGTTCCCGCCGCACCACGTGGACCGGCTCCGCTCCGCCCGGCGTGTGAACCGCCAGCGTCTGGTCCATCGACATGTCCGCCGTGGCCGAACCCACGGTCGCGAACCAGTCCGCCGCCTCGCCCTCGCCGACCGCGAACCCGGGTCCCCAGTAGTTCGCGGGGAGCCGCTCCTCGCCCGCGAACCCTCCGTCGCGGGACCAGCGGCTGAGCACCCCCCGCCTCGCATCCAGCGCCACGAGCGTCCCCTCCGGCGTGAGCGCCAGCGCGGACACGCCCCGAAACTCGCCCGGACCCTCTCCCGCC
>VXOJ01000029.1 GCA_009840115.1 Gemmatimonadales bacterium
CGTAACGTCAATGACCTCAATCAGATGTGAATCCGCTAGACAATGCCCGTCCGGCGCGATCACGTCGATGGGGCCCGGTTCGTCCGAACCCGGCTCCGTGCTCCGCTGGACCCACAGTGCGCCGTCCCAGGTGGCGCGCAGGGCGGCGATGACCGGCACTTCCGGGAAGAACCGCATGTTCTCGAGGGCCTCCCGCTGCAGCGACCTCATGTTGTCGATCATCTCGCGGACCGCGGCGGGCGGTGCGCTCCCGCGCTGCGTGATCGTGCGGTTGCTCTCGGCCTCGAGTTGCCGTTCGCGCTCCTCCCGTTCCATCTCCTCCGTCACGGCCAGCGGCCGGATCGGCCGGCGCAGGATGCGCGAGATTGCGCCCGACGGATCGGTGAGCTTGACGGCCCAGGCCGACGAGTCGGAGTACGCGACGCCGCCCGATGGCAGCGCGTCGAACAGCAGGTCCGGTTCGAACCCCCATTCCTCGTCGATCATGTCTTCGAGATCGCCGCTCCGCGGGCCATCGTCCTCGACCGGCGCCCAGGCCTCCGCGAGCACGTGATCCTCGACGTCCTCCGAGGACATGTCGACGCGCTGGATCGTGCGTCCGCTGCGGCCGATCAGGGTGCGAGCGCCCGTCCGCTCGGGTCGAAGGTTCGGGCGGCGCGCCATGGCAAATCCCATGCCCCCGCCGCCCTCCCTCACCATGCGCTGGAACTCGCCGGCGGGGCTGAAGACGTGGTATCCCGCGTGCATCATGTCCTCGACCAGGATCTGACCGTCCTCCCACACCAGGAGTTGCGTCGCGGCGCGGAACTCGCCCGGGCCGTCGCCGGCGCGGCCGAAGCTGTTCACGAATCCCCCCACCGCGTCCACCACGACGACGCGCGCGTTGGCCGACGTCCGCTCTCCGTCGAGCAGATACAGGTTGCTCGCGCCGTCGAAGGCGACGCCGGAGATGGACGTGAACTCCTCCCACTCGGCCGCCGCCGCGGCGGATCCGATAGCGTACACCAACTCGAGGTCCGGCGAGACGGAATGATCCTCGCCGGGAAGGTCGACCATCTCCTGGGCGTGAAGGCCGGCGCCTCCGAGCGCTGCCCCGAGCACCGCCAGCCACCCGGCGGTGAACCGCGTCGCGGCCCCCGCGGCGAACCGCGGTCCACGGCTGGCGTTCCGTCGTGACATCCGCCTCATCCTGGCAGCCCCCTGCGGCATCTTGGCAGCCTCCCGTCGCGGCTTAGGTTTGTTCGAGTGTGGGCGCGACGCCCGGCCCCATCTCAACCGGGCGATTCCGCGCCAGCTACTATGGAGGTAGTAGATATGATTCGCAAGCGCTCTTCCGGCCCGATCTCTCGCATCCCCCTGCTCTCGCTCGTCGCGCTCGGCGCTTCGCTGTCGTGGGTTGCCTGCGGAGGAGGAGAGGCGCCGTCCGATGAACCCGCCGGGGGCGCAGAGGCTGCAGCCGCCGACGCGCCGCCGCAGTTCGAGACGACCGAGGTCGCCGACGGGGTCTACCAGTTCCGCTGGATCGGACACAACGCCCTGTTCGCCGTGACCTCGGAGGGGGTCTTTGCCTTCGATCCGATTTCCGTCGAGGCGGCCGGCACCTACGCGGAGGAGATCCGCCGGGTCGCGCCAGGGACGGAACTCGCGGCCATCGTCTACAGCCACAACCACGCGGACCACGCGACGGGCGCCGAGGTGCTGCGCGAAGCGTTCGGGACCGACGTCCCCATCTACGCGCACCGGAACGCGGACGCGCCGCTCAGGGAGGCCGCGAACCCCGACCTTCCCCCGCCCACGGACACCTTCGACGAGACCATGACGCTCGCGGGCGGCGAGATCGAACTCCACTACCTGGGCCGCAGCCACAGCGACGACATCGCCGTCGGCTTCCTGCCGGCGCACGGCCTCGCCTTCGCGGTGGACTTCGTGGCGCGCGACCGGTTCGGGTACCAGGACCTCGGCAGCTTCCACTTCCCCGACCAGTTCGACGCGATCGAAGGCCTGCTCGAGATCCCGTTCGAGACGATCGTCTTCGGGCACGGCCCGCCGGGCGACCGGGCCGCCATCGAGCGGCAACTCACTTACTATCGCGACCTGGATGCGGCCGTGCGGGCCGCCGTCGAGGCGGGGCTGAGCGAGGACGAGACCGCCGCGACCGTCCTCATGGAGGACTACAGCCACTGGGACCGCTACGACGACTGGCGCGAACTCAACGTCCGCGGCATGCACCGCAAGCTCCTGGCCGCGGGCGCGCAATAGACGTTCCCGCGGGAACGTCTTTCAACCTACGCGCGGGCGCGGATGGCCGTCACCCGATCAGGCGCTGAAGCTCGGCGATTTCGTCCTCGAGCGCGCGGTCGACCTCGCCCGCTCGCGCCGCCGCGTCGAGGGTGTCGATCTCGCGCCGAGCCTCACGGACCTTCCCATCGAGATCGTACGCCTCCATCTCCGCCCGGATCTCCGTGATCCTGCCGCGCAGAAGCTCAACCTGTCGCTCGGTCAGGGCTCCTCCCCTAGCCAGGCGGGCCACTTGTCCTTCGAGGGCCTCGACCAGACCCCGGCGGGCGGCAACGTGTCCGCGATGTTCAGAGATCCGCTCGCGCAGGCGAGCATCCTCGCCCCGGATCTGCGACGCGTCCCGGGAACCATGCAGAACGGTGAACATCAGGTCGCGCCAGCGCCGTGCTTCCGCGTCGAACGTCCGGCGGACACCATCGATGCTCCATTCGCGTTCGATACCCCCTGAGCCGCGCGTGATCAGGAGCCGGTGGACGCTCCCGGCCCGCGACTCGAGGACCAGCCAGCTGCCGGCCCCCAGGGCCTGGACCGTCGTGCCGTCCGCACTCATGACCACCTCGCCGCTCTCCCGCATGCACAAGTGCATGCCCTCGACGAACCGTTCGATCGCGCGTTCGCCGGCGCGCCAGTCTTCGAACAGCACGCCGTCGCCCAGCGGGAACATCGATGGTGCCGCATCCGCGGCACCGGAACATTGAACCGACTCCTGGATCGCGTCATCGATGGGGATGGGCCGGGCGGCCGCGGCGAAAACGCCCGCCGCGCCGAGAACTACGAGCGTCATGGCCGTTCGGGAGGCGCTCGCACCAGGACGCCGGCGGTCGAGAATGGACACGATTCTGCTCTCCAGTTGCGACGGGTGGACGATGGGCAGCGCCAGCACGCGGGTACCGGCGGAGAGACCTCTGGCCAGGACGAGAAGGTGCCGGGCGTAGTCGGAGGGACGGATACCGAGAGCGAGGACGGCGTCGTCGCAGGCCTTCTCGCCGGCGAGGGTCGCGAGGCGGGAGGCGATCCAGCTCAGGGGATGGAACCAGTAAAGGGCGAGCACGATGCGCCGCATGACCTGCCGCAGCGCGTCCCGCCGGCGCACGTGGATCAGTTCGTGGGTCAGGACGATGTCGCGCTGCTCGGGGCCCCATTCAGCAGCGGACTCGGGGAGCAGAATCACCGGCCTCCACAGCCCGCCCGTCATCGGCGTCAGCACCCGTGCGCTCGTCAGGAGTCTGACATGGCCGCGAATTCGCAGTTGCTTGCGCACGACGCCGATCCGACGCAGCCAGTCCGGATCTCGAAGCGGGCGAGCCGCGCGTACCAACGCGCGCAGGCGAAGCGCTCCGAACGCCAATGACGCCAGCGACACCGCGCAGCCCAGCACCCAAGCAACGAACAGAAGACGGGCAATGCCTGGGGAGGACCGCGTCGCCCCGTCGACCGCGAGACCGCCAACCGCGCCGCCGCGCGGACCCGCGGAGCCTTGTCCTTCCACGATGGGGGCAGCCTCCGGTGTGACAGCGGCGGCTTCCGCGGCGGGTGGATGTAACGCTCCGTCCACATCAGGGAGGATCGGCACGTTCCAGCGGGGTGTCAGGACGCCCAGCAGAGGCAGCGCAAGCACCACGCCGAAGGTGATGGTCCACAACAGGTGCAGGGTCTGGGGCGACCCGCGCCTTCCCAGCCACGCCAGCGCAAGTGCCAGCAGGAGCAGACACGTGACTTGTGCCGTCAGCGCGACGGCCCCGGGAGCGGTGGCCAGGAGGGAGGGGATCACCGGGCTCAGCGGATCTCGGGCGGCAGGCGCCGTACGGTGATGACGGGGACGTCGAACTCATCGGGCTCGACGAAGGCGGCCAGGCCGCCCGGGCCGAAGGCGCGCGGCATGCGGAGGACATCCGGCGCGAGCGTGCCCACGTAGCGGCCGTCCGGCGCGAGCACGTCGACGGGGCCCGGCTCTTCGGCGCCCGGCTCGGCGCTCCGCTGGATCCACAGCGCACCGTCCCACGTCGTGCGGACGGCCGCGAGCACGGGCACCTCCGGATGGAACCGCATGTTCTCGACCGCTTGCCTCCGCCCCCCCGTGAGGAAGTCCATCGCCGCCATCGCCTCGGGCGACCTCGAACCCGTCATGATCGGATTCCTCACCCGCTCGAGGCGGCGTTCGCGCTCCTCACGCCGCATGGACTCCGTGACCGGGAGCGGCCGGATGGGCCGGCGCAGGATACGCGACACCGGGCCGGAAGGATCGGTGAGCTTGATCTCGTAGGCCGACGAGTCCGAGAACGCGACCCCACCCGAGGGCAGCACGTCGAACAGCAGCCCCGGCTCGAACCCCCACTCGGGGCGCGACCCCATCGCCTCCGGGTCGTCGGCTTCGTGGTCTCGCTCCTCCAACGCGCGGGGCGCCCAGGCCTCCACCAGCGGTTGCTCCGACACCTCGCCCGATGACAGGTCGAAGCGCCGGATGGCCCGCCCCTCCTCGCCGGTCGGCCTGTCCCGGGCGCCGCCGACGGCGCTCCGGATTCCGGTGCGCTCCGGTCGCAGGTCGCTGCCCAGTTCCATCCCGAGCATATGCTCGAACTCGCCTCCCGGGGCGAAGACGTGATACCCCATGTGCATGATGTCCTGAACCAGCGTGCTCCCGTCGGCCCACACATACATCTGCCTCGGGGCCCGGAACTCGCCGGGACCATCGCCATCGCGTCCGAACTCGGTCGCGAGCCGGCCCGTGGGGTCCACGACAACGATGCGTGTCCGGCCCGAGAGCGGTGCCGTCTGGTCCATGAGGTGGAGGTTCCCCGAGCCATCGAACCACAGACTCGGGATGGACGAGAACTCCGCCCACGCAGCCTGCGGCGCGGCGGACCCGATGCTGTACACGAGTTCGAGATCGGGAGACAGCAGGCGATCCTCGGAGGGGAGATCCACGACCTCCTGCGCGACCGCCGCCTGCGCGTAGAAACCGACCGCGGCGAGGACCGCTGCCGGGGCCGCCGCGAGTCCGGCGCCGACGCGTCGGCGCGTACCGGCCGCCATCGGGTCGCCCTCTGCAGTTCGTCGAGCACGTCCTGAAGCGAGTGCTCCACCTCCTCCAGCCGCTGCTCCAGACCGTCGCGGTACCCGGAGATCCGGCCGTACACCAGGACTCCGCCCGCGGTGGAGAACCACGCGTCCTGATAGTGGTTCATGACGGTGAACATCAGGTCGCGCCATCGGTGGGCCTCCGCGTTGAAGGGTTGTTGGACGCCGTCGACGCTCCATTCGCGTGCGATCCCTTCCGGACCGCCGGTGATCGCGAGGCGGTGCGTCCGCTCGCCCGTCGATTCGATGACGAGCCAGCTGTCGTCGCCAAGAGAGCGGACCGCTGTGCCGTCGTCGTTCAGCGTGATGTCGCCATCTCCACGCATGCAGAGCAGCATCCCCGCAACGCGTCTCACCATCGTGAATCTCCCATCCGTCCACTTCCAGTTCGGCGTCACCCTGCCGCCACCCTGAAAGGCGAACGACCGAATCGAATCGGAGGACGCGACGCACTCCACCTCGTGCGGGGCGCCGGATGAAGTCGTGCCGGCGGCGGCGGGCGTGGCGGCGCGAGCGGCGGCGGCCCGTGCGGTGGCGAACGCGGCCTCTCGGGCGGATCGCTCGCGCGTGGCCTCGCGCCGGACCTCGGCGGCGATTGTGAAAGCCTCGGGGGCGGCCTCCGAGATGGCGGCGGCTTCTTCGCCGACCGGGACCGGGCGCGCGGCGGCGACGAATACGCCCGCCATACCGAGAACCGAGAGCGTCAGGGCCGCGCGCGCGAGGCTGGGGCGCGGACGCCGACGCGCCAGGATGGACGTGATCCTCCGCTCGAGCTGCGAGGGGTGGACGATGGGGTGCGCCAGGGGGAGCGCCAGCGCCCTGGGACCGCGGGGAAGGCCGGCGGCCAGGAAGAGGAGGTGCCGGGCGTAGTCCGAGGGCCGGGCGCCGAGGGCGAGCACCTCTTCGTCGCAGGCCTTCTCGCTTGCGAGCCCGGCGCGGCGCGAGGCGACCCACGCGAGGGGATGGAACCAGTGCAGGGCGAGCACGACCCGCCGGATCAACTGGCGGAGCGCGTCCCGCCGTCGCACATGGATGAGTTCGTGCGTGAGGACCACGGCCCGCCGCTCCGGGCTCCACGTCGCGGCCCCAGCCGGAAGCAGAATCACCGGGCGCCACAGCCCGCCCGTCATCGGCGTCGCAACCGCCTCGCCGGACAGCAGCCGGACCTCGCGGCGGAGGCCGAGCCGGCGTTGCAGCGTCGCGGCCGCGCGCACCCATTCGGGGTCGCGCACGGGCCGGGCCGTCCGCACCAGTTTCCGGAGCCGGAGCGCCGCGAACGCGAGCGAGGCCAGGGAGAGAACGCAGCCGACCAGCCACACGATCCAAGCGACCCGGACGACGGAGTGCCCCATGGCCGCGCTCGCGGCGCTCCCCGCCGCATCCGCACGCGTGTCCAGCCGGGCCCGTTCCGCCAGGACCAGGGCCTCCCGCATTCCGGCCACCTCCAGCGCCGCGATCAGACCGGAGGGGGCGCGGGCGGGGTCGAAGGTCGCGGAAGTGGCACCCTCGATCGCGGCCGCGGGCGACTCCCCGCTACGGGCCGGCAGGAGCGGGATCTCCCACGAGGGACCGAAGAGGCCGAGGACGGGGAGCGCGAGGACGAGGGCGAACGTCGCCGTCCACAGCAGGTGCAGAGTCCTCGAAGCCCCCCGCCGCATCAACCACGCCAGCGCGAGCGCCAGCAGGAGCAGGAGCGTGACCTGGGCGATCAGCACGACGGGGCTCAACGTCCCTCCTCCGCCGCTTTCTCGATCATCTCCTGGAGGCGGGCGTGCTCCTCCGGCGAGAGGCCGCCCTCGCGCAGCTCGAGCAGCGTGGCCACGGCCCCCTCCACCGAGTCGCCGAAGAAAGTCTTGAGCACGCGGCGCATGGCCGAGCGCCGGGCGCGCAGCGCCGGCATGGTGGGCGAATAGAGGTAGCGGGGACCATCGGACTCACTCACGAGGTGTCCCTTGTTCACGAGACCCCGCAGGATCGAACGGACGGCGGAGTACGTCGGAGGATCCGCCATGTGCTCCCGGATCTGCGCCGCCGTCGGGTTCCCCAATTCGTACACGAGATCCATGACCTCGCGTTCTCGCCTGCTCAGCTCCGCAAGTGGGCTCACAGCGATCGTCCTCCGTCCCCTGCGACGTCTCCCAAGCCTCTCCGGGGAGGCCAAACACCCTCCGCCGAGACAACGTGGCGTACCGCGTGCTGAAAAATCAACACACCCCACAGACAGCGGCGCCCCCTGGAGGGTTGCATCCCGGCGCTTCGCCGTGCGCCCATCGCTGTCACGCCCGGCTCGCCAAGCCTACTATGAGCGCAACCGGACCCATCCGCGCGGGAGCTTGCACCATGTCGATCCGTCGCTTCGCCGCCCCGATCCTCGCACTCGCCACCCTGCTTGTACCGCCAACCGGCCGGCTGGCTGCTCAGGAGGCCTACCGCACACCACCCCCGGACGTCGTCGACATCCTGGAGGCCTCCCCGTTCCCCCAGGCGGTGATCAGTCCGTCCGGTGACCGGATGGTCCTCGCATACAGCGAGAGCATGCCCGGGATCGCGGATCTGGCCGCGCCGATGCTGCGGCTGGCGGGACGCCGGATCAGTCCGGTCACCAACGGCATGCACGCCGCGCCGCCGTTCGTGCGTTTCTCGGTCGTCGACCTGGACGGCGGCGACACGCGCGACGTAACCGGCGCCGAGGACGGCCTGGGCCCACCGCTCTGGTCACCTGCCGGCGACGGCTTCGCCTTCACGCGAACGACCCCGGACGGCGTCGCCCTCTGGCTGGCCGACCCGGAAACGGGCACCGCACGGGCCCTTACGAGCGCGTCGCTGAACGGCGCCCGCGGCGAACCCTGCGCCTGGATGCCCGGCGGCCGTTCGCTGCTCTGCCATTTCATCCCCGATGGCCGCGGCGCTCCGCCCACCCCGGCGGCGATCCCCGTTGGCCCCATCACCCAGGAATCCGGCGGCGAGGCCGCCCCTTCCTGGACCTTCCAGGACCTGCTGGAAGACGCCCACGACGAGGCGCTTTTCGACTACTACCTCATATCGCAGCCGGTCCTCGTCGACGCCGCCACCGGAGCCACACAACCCATCGGCGCCCCGGCGGTCTACGAATCCCTCGACCCTTCACCCAGCGGCGACTACTACCTGTCCGTCCGCACGGTTCGCCCCTACTCGTACCTCGTGCCCGACTCCCGCTTCCCCAGGGAGGTGGAAGTCCTCGGCAGCGACGGCGCGCCCCTGCGCACGCTCGCCACGCTCCCCCTGGACGAGGGCGGCCCCGAGCACCTGGGCTTTCGCCGCGCCGGTCTCCGCCAGTTCTCCTGGCGCCCCGGCGTACCCGCCACCCTGGCCTACGTGGAAGCCCTCGACGGCGGCAACCCCGCGCTCGACGTGCCCCACCGCGACCGGGTGCTGACGCTCGCGGCGCCCTTCGACGGAGAGAGCACGGAACTCGTCCGCACCGAGCACCGCCTGGGCTCGGGCGCCTTCGGCTTCGGGTATCCGGTCCTGTGGGCCGAGGACGGCGAGACCGCCCTGGTCTACGAATTCGACTGGCCGACACGGCGGTCCCGCGCCTGGGCGGTGCAGGCTTCCACTCCCGGCGGCCAGCCCGCGCTCCTCTGGGACCGCAGCACGGACGACTGGTACGGCAATCCGGGCGACCCGGTCATGAAACAGGACGGCGCCGGCAAGCCGGTCGTCCACATGGAGGGCACGAGCATCTTTCTGGCGGGCCCGGGAGGATCTCCGGAAGGAGACCGGCCATTCCTGGACCGGCTCGATCTGGCGACCGCCGAGCGGCAGCGGCTCTTCCACTCGAGCGCGGACAGCTACGAGTCCGTGGTCGGTCTGGCGGACGCACGCGCCGGCCGGATCGTCATCCGGCGCGAGACCGGCGAGGAACCCCCGAACTACCACCTCGTCGCGACGGCAAACAACGAGCGCACGGCCCTCACTTCCTTCCCCAACCCCCAGCCCCAGCTCGCGGGGATCACCAAGAGCAAGATCTACTACGAGCGCGACGACGGCATCCCGCTATCGGGTGAACTGTACCTGCCCGCCGACCACGAGCCCGGCCAGCGTCTCCCGGTCCTCGTCTGGGCCTACCCGCGCGAGTTCGCCGACGAGGACGGCGCCGGTCAGGTCAGGGGCTCGGCCCACCGCTTCACGACCATCTCCGGCGCCTCGCACCTCCTGCTCCTCACGCAGGGGTACGCGGTGCTCAACGACGCCGCGATGCCGATCGTGGGCGGCTTTGCGGCGAACGACACCTACGTGGAGCAGCTGGTGGCCAACGGCAGGGCCGCGGTGGACAAGCTCGTCGAGATGGGCGTGGCCGACCGCGACCGGGTCGGGATCGCCGGCCACAGCTACGGCGCCTTCATGACCGCCAACATGCTGGCGCACTCCGACGACTTCAGCGCCGGCATCGCGCGCAGCGGCGCCTTCAACCGGAGCCTCACGCCCTTCGGCTTCCAGTACGAGCGCCGCACCTTCTGGGAGGCGCCGGAGGTCTACTTCGGCATGTCGGCCTTCATGCACGCGGAGAAGATCAACGAACCGCTGCTCCTGACCCACGGCGTCATCGACAACAACTCCGGGACCTTCCCCGTCCAGTCCGAGCGCATGTACCACGCCGTGAAGGGTCTGGGAGGCACCGTCCGCCTGGTGATGCTGCCCCACGAAAGCCACGGCTACCGGGCCCGGGAATCCGTCCTGCACACCGTGTGGGAGATGTTCGACTGGATGCGCCGTCACGTGAAGGAGCGGCAACGAGACGCACTGGTCCCCCAATAACCTCGAGGGGCGCCCGTACGCTCGGCAGGTCCTTTACCGGATCTGCACGACCTTGACGCCGTCGATGTTGAGATCGGTCCAGCTTCGGTCGGCGGTGAGGACCGGGAGGCCGAGTCTGCGTGCGGTGGCCAGGCATGCCCGGTCACCCAGTCCGAGGCCGTGACGCTGCGTTTGCGGGCGATAGGCGCCGCTGAGCAGCGCCGCCTGGCGGCCGAAGGGAATGATTTCAACCCCCAATCCCCGGACGACGCTCGCCACCGTCACGGAGGGCAGGCCGTCTTGCGAGAGACGTGCCGCGACCTCGGCCACGTTCACGGACGACATGGCGGCTCCTCGCTTGAGCGCGCGTTCGACGCGAACCGCCCCCGGTTCATTTAGCAGCGCGGCCAGGACGGCCGAGGCGTCAAGGACAGCCTCGGCGGGTTCATTCACGGGCGGCTTCGGCTCGCCGTTCCAGGATGAACTCATCGACGACGCTCCCGGAGCCCTTCCGGTGACGGCGCACGATGGCCTGCAGCCTGGCGAGTGCGGCGCTGGTGGTGCGCAGCCGGATCGTGTCGCCCTCCAGGCCCATGATCAACTGCTGCCGGCCCTGAATGTCCAGTGCGCGACGAAAGCGGGCCGGGACCACCAGCCGGCCGGCTTCGTCGATCGTCACGCGTTCGGTATCGGGCAACGGATCGGACATGGGATCCGGCGAAGCCTCGGGCGGCGAGTTCCGGCTCTCTTTCTTCATGGTATACTCCGTGTTTCTGGTATATTTCATGAGAATACCATGTCGAGGGCCGAGGCACGAGAGGTAGACTTCGTAACCCGACCTCGGTGAGATTCTGTCGCCGCATGCCACACGTCGCTTTCGTCGATACCATGGGACCGTCGCTCCGACCTCCCCAGCCTCGCTTCGGCGGTCAACTCGGGATCAACGAACCAGGAAGGGCTCAGCGTGATCACACTTGAGGGGAAGACCGCCATCGTCACGGGGGCGGCGAAGGGGATCGGCGCCGCGTGCGCGCTCGCCTTCGCGCGCCACGGGGCGGATGTCGTGCTGGGGGACGTGCTGGAGGAGCGTTGCGCGGCCACGGCCCGCCGCATCGCGGAGGAGACGGGGCGGGAGACGCTCGCCGTGCTCGCGGACGTGAGCCGGGAGAGCGACTGCGCGGCCCTGCTCGACGCCTGCACGGAACGGTTCGGCCGCTGCGACATCCTGCTCAACAACGCGGGGATCATCGCCGCGGGCTCGATCCTGGACGCCGAGGTCGAGGACTTCGACCGGGTGCTGGGCGTGAACCTGCGGGGGACCTTCCTCCTTTCCCGCCTCGTGGCGCAGGACATGGTCGCGCGCGGGGTGAAGGGGTCGATCATCCACATGTCCTCGACAAACGCGGTGGTGACGATTCCGAACCAGCTCGCCTACGCGGCCTCCAAGGGCGGGGTCATGCAGCTCACGAAGGCGATGGCGGTCGCGCTCGCGCCGCACGACATCCGGGTCAACGCGATCGGGCCGGGGACGATCGTCACGGACATCCTCGATTCGGTGATCGCCGACGAGGAGGCGCGGCGCACGATCCTCTCCCGCACGCCGCTGGGACGGTTCGGGGACCCGGGCGAGATCGGGACCGTGGCCGTCTTCCTCGCGAGCGACTACGCCTCGTACCTCACGGGCGAGACGATCTACCCGGACGGGGGGCGCCTCGCGCTGAACTACACGGTTCCGTTGCGGGAAGACGGGTGACGGGCGCGTGAGCGGCAGGACGACAAGCGAGTCGGGCGGCGGATCCACCGGCGACGCCCGGCTCGCCATAGACATCGGCGGCACCTTCACGGACGTGGCGCTGGAGACCGGCGGGCGCCTCGTCACGACGAAGGTGCTGACGACCGCCTCGGCGCCGGAACGCGGCGTCCTCGAGGGCGTGCACAAGGTGCTGGGGCTGGCGGACGTCCCGCCCTCCGCCGTCCGTCTCGTCATCCACGGCACGACGCTGGCCACGAACGCGGTCATCGAGCGGCGGGGCGCGCGCACCGCCCTCATCGTGACGTCCGGCCACCGCGACGCGCTGGAGATGGCGCACGAGAACCGCTTCGAGCAGTACGACATCGGGGTCGACCGCCCCGCCCCGCTCGTCCCCCGCCGTCTCCGGCTTCCGGTGGAAGAGCGGGTCGACCACCGCGGCCGCGTCCTCATCCCGCTCGAGGAAGACTCGGTGCGCGCGCTCCTCCCGACGCTCGAGGCGGAGGAGGTGGAGTCGGTCGCGGTCGGACTCATCCACGGGTACGCGAACCCGGCGCACGAGCGGCGGATCGGGGAGATCCTCGACGCGTGGCGGCCGGGGCTTCCGGTGACGCTCGCCTCGGACGTGTGTCCGGAGGTGCGGGAGTATGAGCGACAGTCGACGGCGTGCGCGAACGCCTTCGTCCAGCCGCTCATGGCCCGCTACCTGACGGGGCTCGCGGATTCGCTGCGCGAGTCGGGGCTCGCCTGCCCCTTCCTCCTCATGACGTCGGGCGGCGGCCTCACGACGCTGGAGACGGCGGTCGCCGCACCCGTCCGCCTAGTGGAGTCCGGGCCGGCCGGGGGCGCGATCCTCGCCAGCCACCTCGCACGAAGCCTCGACCTCGGGGACGTCCTCTCCTTCGACATGGGCGGGACGACGGCGAAGCTGTGCGTGATCGACGGGGGGCGGCCGCTCCATTCGCGCACGCTCGAGGTCGCCCGCAGCTACCGCTTCAAGCAGGGGAGCGGGCTGCCGGTGCGGATTCCCGTGATCGAGATGGTGGAGATCGGGGCCGGGGGCGGGTCGATCGCCGGCGTCGACGACCTTGAGCGGATCCAGGTGGGGCCCGGGAGCGCCGGGTCGGAGCCGGGGCCGGCGGCGTACGGCCGGGGCGGAGACGAGCCCACGGTCACGGACGCCGACGTCGTCCTGGGGCGGATCGATCCGCAGCTCTTCGCCGGCGGCTCGATCTCCCTCGACCGGGGGCGGGCGGAGGCCGCGATCGAATCCGGGGTGGGACATGAACTCGGGCTCGACGCGAGGCTCGCCGCGCTCGGGATCAGCGAGATGGTGGACGAGAACATGTCCAACGCGGCCCGCACCCACGCGATCGAGTGGGGGAAGGGCGTGGCGGGACGCACGCTCATCGCCTTCGGCGGCTCCGCCCCGATCCATGCGGGCCGTCTGGCGGACAAGCTGGAGGTGGACCGCTTTCTCGTGCCCGCCGACGCGGGCGTGGGGTCGGCCGTCGGCTTCCTCCTCGCCCCGATCTCCTACGAGGTCGTGCGCAGCCGCTACATGCGCCTGTCCGGGTTCGATCCCGGCATCGTGGGGGAAGTGTTCGATGAGATGAGGGCGGAGGCGGAGGCCGTGGTCTCGCGCGGAGCGCCGGGGGTGGCGACGACCGAGAAGGCGCGCGCCTACATGCGCTACGTCGGACAGGGACATGAGATCGGCGTCGACCTCCCCGGCGACCTCCGGGACGCGGCGGCGCTGCGCGACGCGTTCGACCGCGGCTACGAGACGGTGTACGGACGCACGATTCCCGGGCTCGACATCGAGGTCCTGAGCTGGACGCTCGTCGTGTCGGCGCCCGCGACGGAGGCCGCACCCGCGACGGCGGCCGCACCCGCTGCGGAGGCCGTGGACGTTCCCGCGGGAACGTCGCTCGGGGGGCAAGCCGCCGCGAAGAAATCGGAGCCCGAGCGCTGGACCGAACTGTGGGACGGGCCCGGTGGCGAGTCGGCGAGCGCGGCCGTGTACACGCGAGGGGCGCTCGCGGAGGGCACCCGCGTCGAGGGCCCGGCGCTGATCGCTGAAGATCAGACGACGACCGTGGTCCCGGACGGCTGGGACGCGCGGACCGTCGCCGGCGGCCACCTCCTCGTCGAGCGGAAGGCTGCGGCGCGGGGGGCAGCCGAGGGGGTGGCGGGCGCCCAAACCGGCATCGCGGCGCTCGAAGGACAGATCATGTGGAGCCGGCTGCTGTCCGTGGTGGAGGAGCAGGCCCGCACGCTCGTGCGCACCGCCTTCTCCACCCCGGTGCGCGAGGCGGGCGACCTCTCCGCGGGCGTGTTCGACCTCTCCGGGCGCATGCTCGCGCAGGCCGTCACGGGCACGCCCGGCCACGTCAACGCGATGGCCGCCTCCGTCGGGTTCTTCCTCCGGGACTTCCCCGTGGAAACTCTGAACGAGGACGATGTTCTCGTCACGAACGATCCCTGGGAGGGCACGGGACACCTCAACGACTTCACCGTCGTCACGCCGACCTTCCTGGACGGGCGCCCGGTGGCGCTGTTCGCGGCCACAAGCCACATCGCCGACGTCGGGGGCCGCGGCTTCGGGGCGGACGCGAACCAGGTGTTCGAGGAGGGGATCCGCCTTCCCATCGGCTACCTCATCCGCGGCGGCCGCGTGGACGAGACGCTCATGCGGCTGGTGCGGGCGAACGTACGGGACCCGGACGTCGCCCAGGGCGACCTCTACTCGCTGGCCGCCAGCAACCGCACGGGGTGCGAGCGGCTGGTGGCGATGATGACGGAGTTCGGGATCGATTCCCTGGAGCCGCTGGCGGAGACGATCATCTCCACCTCCCGGCGGGCGATGCGGGAGCGGATCGGCGCGCTTCGCCCGGGGACGTACCGGAACCGGATGAGGATCGACGGCTACGATGAGGACCTCGACCTCGTGTGCGCGCTCACGGTCCTGCCCGATGGAACGATCGGGATCGACTGGGACGGCACCTCGCCCATGTCCTCGCGCGGCATCAACGTGCCGGTGACGTATACGCGCGCCTACAGTTCGTTCGGCGTGCGCTGCATCGTGGGCTCCGACGTCCCGAACAACGCGGGGTCGCTGGCGGCGATCGAAGTCTCCGCCCCGCCCGGATCGCTTCTCAACGCGCCCCCTCCCGCCGCCGTCTCCGCCCGCCACGCGATCGGACAGATGCTGCCCGACGTCGTGCTCGGCTGCCTCGAACAGGCGCTGGAACCGGGAGCCGTCCCCGCGGAAGGGGCGTCGTGCCTCTGGAACCCCGTCATCATGGCGGGTCCGGGACTGACCGGCGCCTACCGGTACGGGGGCGCGGAGTTCGTCGTGAACCCCTTCCATGCCGGCGGCACGGGCGCCCGCCCGGGGAAGGACGGGCTCTCGGCGACGGCGTTCCCCTCCGGGGTGCGCAGCACGCCGATCGAGATCACGGAGACGGTCGCGCCGCTCATCTTCTGGCGGAAGGAGTATCTCCCGGACTCCGGCGGTCCCGGCGAGTTCCGGGGCGGCCTCGGCCAGGTGATGGAGATCTCGCACGCGGAGGGCGAGGCGTTCGCCGTCTCCAAGATGTTCGAGCGGGTGCGCAACCCGGCCCGGGGACGGGACGGAGGCGGGGACGGGGCCGCGGGGCGAGTCCACGTGCCGGGCGTGGGCGAGTTCCGGCCCAAGGGTCGCGAGGTCGTCCCCCCCGGCCGGCGCATCGTGCTGGAGACGCCGGGGGGCGGCGGCCTCGGCGACCCGGCACGGCGCCCGCCGGACCGGGTACGGGAAGACGTCCTCGACGGCTACGTCTCCCCTGACGCGGCGGCCCGCGCGGCCGACGACGGCGCGCCTTCACGGTGACCTGATGGTGGATCCGACACGGAGCAGGTGGACGCTGGGGTGCGTCGCGGCGGCGGTCGCCGGGTGCGGCGGCGGCAGCACCGACCCGGGGCCCGACCCGGCGCGGACGCCGGTGGCGACGGTCAGCGCCCTGGCGGGAGGCGTATCCGAGGGCCTGGACGCGATCGTGTCGGTCCGTCTCGATCCGCCGCCGGCCTCGCCCATCACCGTCGGCTACACGCTGAGCGCAGACGCGGACGCGGCCACCGCGGACGCGGACACGGCGGACTACCGGGCGGATGGTTCGGTGCCCGTTCCGGCCGGGACGACCGTCGCGGAGGTCCGGATCGCGATCCTCGATGACGACGACATCGAGCCCGCGCGCGAAGCCTTCCTCTTCAGCCTCGATGCGCCGGCGACGGACGCGGGATATCGACTCGGGGCGACCACCTCGACGCGGGTGACGATCGCCGAAGGCGTCTGCGACCGGACTCCGGAGATCCGGGACGCGCTCGTCGTCCGGAGCCGCGCCGACCGTTGCTCGGCCGTGACGACGGAGCACCTGGGGGTCACGACGCTCAACCTCGCGGGCATCGCGATCCCCACCCTCAGGCCGGGCGATCTTTCCGGCCTGTACAACCTCCGGAACCTGGACCTCTCCGGCGTCGGCTTCACCGCCTTCCCGGTCGGCGTATTCGCCGATCTCACGAGCCTCGAGACGCTGCGGCTGCGGGACAACGGGTTCGAAACGCTGCCCGCCGATGCGTTCGCGGGTCTCGGGCGCCTGACGACGCTGGATCTGGGCGACAACGCGCTGACCACGCTGTCGCCCGAATCGTTCGCCGGACTCCCGTCCCTCCAGACGCTGGAACTGCGCGCCAACGGGCTCGCCACGCTGCCGGCGGGCACGTTCGCGGAACTCGCGAGCCTGGAGCGGCTGCACCTGGCCGCCAACGACTTCACGACCCTCGGGGAAGGCGCGTTCGCGGGACTCGGCAAGCTGAAGTGGCTCTATCTCGGCAACGGCCGGATCGGCGCGCTGGAAGCGGGCGTCTTCTCCGGCCTGGTCGAACTGGAGAGCCTGCTGCTCCAGGACACCGGGCTCGAGGCGCTTCCCGCCGGCGTGTTCGCGGGCCTCTCCAGCCTCCGGGAGCTGCGGCTGGACCGGAACGCGCTCGCGGCGCTGCCGGAGGGCGCGTTCGCGGACCTCTCCCGCCTGGAGTCGCTGCGTCTGTACGGCAACCGGCTCACCGGGCTGCCCGCGGGGCTGCTCTCGGGCCTCTCCGCGCTCCGCGTGCTTCGGCTGGACGGGAACCGCCTGGCCGCCCTGCCGGAGCGGCTGTTCGTCGGCCTGTCCAGTCTCGACACGCTCCTCCTCGCGGAGAATCCGGGAGCCCCGTTCCCGCTCGCCCTCGAACTCGAACGGACCGACAATCCCGACCCCGCCGCCACGGGCCCCGCCCGGATCGCGCTGGCCGTGGCCGAGGGAGCGCCGTTCGCCATGCCGGTTCCCCTTTCCGCCCGGGGGGGCGTGCTCTCGGCGGAGATGGCGGTCCTCGAAGCGGGGAGTGAACGGAGCGCGGAGATCACCGTGACCGCGACGGAGGGCGGCCAGGACGAGGTCCAGGTGGTGGCGGGCCCCGTCCCCGCGGTCCCGCGACGCGTGACGGGCATCGAGGTCGGACTCGGCGACCCGCTCATCCTCTTCGGAGAGGGGACGAACGCGCCGCCCGTGCCGGAGCGCGAGGTGGCGCCCCAGCGCCTGCAGTCCGGCGCCCACGCGACCACGTTCACGGCGTCGGATTACTTCCGCGATCCCGAGGGCGCCGAGGTGCGGATCTCGGGCGCCACGGCCGACGCCGCCGTGGCGACGGTGACCGCCGAAGACGGCGTCGCGACGCTGACCCCGGTCGCCGCGGGTTCCACGACCGTGACCCTCACGGCGACCGACCCGCCGGGCGCGACCGCCGAGCTTTCCTTCCCCGTGATCGTGCGGGAGGCGGCGTCGCGGCCCTTCGACATCGACCTCATCCTGCTGGACGAAGTGACCGATTCGCAGGCGGAGGCGTTCGCCGACGCCGTGGACTTCTGGACGGCCATACTGGCGGACACGGAACTGGCGGATGTCCCGCTCGGCCAGGATGTGGCGCCGGGCTGCTGGGACATCACCACGGATCAGCGTATCGGCACCGTCGACGACATCGTGTTCGTGGCGTCCGTCCGGGAGATCGACGGCCAGGACGGCGTCCTGGCCCGGGCCGGCCCCTGCGTCGTCCGCGACGAGTCCCGCCTGCCTGCCGTCGGCGCCCTCGAACTCGACGCGACGGACCTCGCGCGGCTCGAGGAGCGGGGGAACCTCAAGGATGTCGAGGAAGTGATCCTCCACGAGATCGGCCACGTCCTGGGGATCGGGACGGTGTGGGTCGACCACGGCCTGCTCCGGAACCCGTCCGTCCACAATACGGGAGCGGACACCCATTTCACGGGACCGCTGGCCATCGCCGCGTTCGACGAGCGGGGCGGAGCGAACTACGACGACGGCGAGAAAGTGCCGGTCGAAAACACGTCGGGACCGGGGGCGGCGGACTCCCACTGGCGGGAATCCGTGCTGGGCCACGAGTTGATGACGCCCTTCCAGGCGCCGGGCGAACGCGATCTCCTGAGCCTCATCACCGTCCAGTCGCTGGCGGACCTCGGGTATTCGGTCAAGGTCTCGCTCGCCGAGATCTACCGGATTCCCGGCCCCGGGGGCGACGCCCGCGCCACGCCCGAACGCAGAATCCCCTACGGCGACGACATCCTCCGCGGCCCCATCCGGGTCGTCGACCGCAACGGCCAAGTGGTCCGCATCATCCCGAACTGACGGATTGCACGTCGCGCAGCCCGACGGTCTCTTCCGGTATCGGATTACCGAAAAACCGGAGGACGGAGCCGATGATCGCCAGGGACCTCTCTCTCACCGCCAGGCGGCGGATGGTGCTCGGATCGTGGATCGGCGCCGCGTTGATCGCGGGCTGCTCGGCGGGGGGCGGCGGCACCGCCGACGTGCCGATGCCCGCGGACGTCATCGGGTTCGCGCCCGGCGAGGACTACAAGCTCACGAACTACGACGGGATCAAGGCGTATTTCGAGGCGCTCGCGGCTTCCACCGACCGCATGGCGCTCGAACAGATCGGAGAGAGCACGCGCGGCGAACCCCTCTACCTCGCGGCGATCTCGTCGCCGTCCAACCTCCGGCGCGTGGAGCGGATCAAGGAGATCACGCGGACGCTCGCCTATGCCCGCGACCCGGAGGCGGGGTACGGATCGGTCCTCGACGAGGAGGAGGCGCGGGCGCTGGCGCGCGAAGGCGTCGCCATCGTGTGGATCGACGGCGGGCTGCACGCGACCGAGGTCGCGCACGGGCAGCTGATGCCCGAGATGGCGCGCCACTTCGTCACGGACGAGTCCCCGGAGACCCGGCGCGTGCGGGACAACGCGGTCGTCCTCCTGATGCCGAATATGAACCCGGACGGTCTGAATATCGTCGCCGACTGGTATATGTCGAACGTGGGCGGCGAGTTCGAGATGGCGCGCGTGCCGGAGCTTTATCATCACTATATCGGGCACGACAACAATCGCGACTGGTACATGCTGACGCAGGTCGAGACGCAGGCGGTGACACGGCAACTGTATCACAACTGGTTTCCGCAGATCGTCTATAATCAGCATCAGTCGAGCCCCTTCCCCGGGCGGATCTGGATGCCGCCCTTCGAGAACCCCGTGAACCCGCACCTCGATCCGCTCGTCGTGAGTTCCCTGAACCAGATGGGACACTCGATGCGGCGCCGCTTCGACGAGGAGGGGAAGCCGGGCGTCAACAGCGGCATCGTCTTCGATCTGTGGTGGAACGGTTCCATGAGAGGCGGACCCGACTATCACAACATGCTCGGGTTCCTGACGGAGACGGCGGGCGCGGGTTACGCGACGCCCCGCTGCTACCACGAGGACGAGATCCCGGACACGTTCGGCGCGCGCGCCGGGAACCTGCCCGCGAAGACGCCGTCGACGAACTACAACAACCCGTGGCTCGGCGGCTGCTGGCACCTGCGCGACGCCATGGACTACATGATGACGGCGGCGAAGGCCGTGGCGGACATGGGCGCGAAGCTCAAGGAGGAATACCTCTTCAACCACTACCTCATGGGCCGGCGCCAGATCGAGCGCGGCAACGCGGCGGAGGGCGGTCCGTTCGCCTACGTGCTCGACCCCCGGGCCTCGCACGATCCGGGCGCGGTCGTCGAGTTCATGGGCCTGATGTCGCAGTCCGGGATCGAGTTCCTGCGCGCCTCGGAGCCGTTCTCGGTGGCGGGGCCGGAGGGAGATCTCGCCTTCCCCGCCGGGTCGTACGTGATTCCGCCCCAGGCCTTCCGGCCCTACGTGGTCGACCTGATGGAGCCCAAGGAATATCCCGACCGGCGCCAGTATCCCGGTGGGCCGCCGGAGCCGCCGTACGACATGACGGGCTACGAACTCCGCTTCCAGATGGGACTGGAGGCGGTGAACGTGGACGAACCGTTCGACATGCCGCCGGGCGAGTGGGGCGAAGTAGCGACCGACATCGGCGAGGTGCGCGGCGAGGGGGCGGCCGGGTTCGCGCTGCACGGCAATTCGAACTGGGTGTACCGCGCGATCAGTACGGGACCGTGGTTCCGGGTCACGCGCGACCTGTCGACGCCGAACGGCGACGTGGCCGCCGGCTCCTACTGGCTCCCGCATCTGCCGAGCGACGACGCGCGCACGCTCGCCGCGGCCAATGGCCTGTCGCTGACGGGGATGGCCGAACCCCCGCCCTCCGACGCGCTCGTCGAGGCGCGGCCGCCGCGCGTGGCGATCTACCGCTCGTGGCAGGCTCCGATGCCCGAGGGCTGGACCCGCTGGGTGCTGGACGAGTACGGCTTCGAGTGGGAGAACGTGTGGGACGCGGACGTGCGGAGCGGCGACCTGTCCCGCTTCGACGTCATCCTTCTCCCCTCGCAGGCCGCGGGCGGGATCGCGAGCGGGAACCTGCCGGGCACCATGCCGGACGAGTACACGGGCGGCCTCGGCGACGAGGGCGCCGCGGCGCTGCGCGCCTTCGTCGAGGGCGGGGGCTGGCTCGTCGCCTCCGACCAGGCGGTGGACTACGCGATCGAGACCTTCGGCCTCCCCTTCCGCAACCGGGCGCGGGGGCTCTCCTCGCAGGAGTTCTTCATCCCGGGATCCGTGATCCGGCTCGAGGTCGACCCCTCGCACCCGCTCGGCTACGGGATGGACGAGGAGGCGCTGGCCCTCTTTTCCCGCGGCCAGGTGCTGGAGAGGACGAGCGGCGGGGCGGCGGGCAACGTCGGCAGGATTTCGACTCCGGTGTGCTACGCCGACTCGGACTTCCTCGTGAGCGGCTGGACGCTGGGCGGCGAAGAGGTGCTCGCCGGCTACCCGGCGGCCGCGCAGGTCGGGGTCGGCGCGGGCCAGGTCGTGCTCTTCGCCTTCCGGCCCCACTTCCGCGGCCAGCCGCGCAACACGTTCAAGCTCCTGTTCAACGCGCTCGCGGCCTCCACGACGGAAGGACTCCCCGCCAGCCCCGGGCTGAACTGCCGCTAGAACGCCGCGGGCCGCCGTTGCCGAGGCCGTTGCCGGACCGTTGCCGAGCTGTTGCCGCGCGGGTTAGCGTCAAACGCTTCGGGCGGGTCGGGGGTTGAGGTCGTGGGGACTGCGCTCGCGAGGAGGTCCGATTTGAAGCTGACCGTACTCACCGCCGCCGTGGTGCTTTTCGCCGGGTTCGAGGGACCCGGCGCGAGCAGCGCCGCGGCCCAGGAGCAGCGCGCTACGGAACGTGACGCCGCCGCGAGCGAGCGGTGGCGCAGGTGGCGGGACTACAACCGCTACCCCGGCCCCATCCCCACGCCCGAGGAGTGGGAGGCCCCCGCGGGTCCGATCCGCATCGGCCTCCAGGCCGGTCACTGGCGGGCCGACGAGGCCCCGAGCGAACTCCGCCGCATCCGCTACAACGGCACGCGCTGGCGGGAAACCGCCGAGTGGGAGGCGAACCTCGTCATCGCCCGGCTGGCGGCCGAGGAACTCGAGGGACTGGGCTACGAAGTCGACATCCTGCCCGCCGTCGTGCCCCCGGGCTACCGGGCGCACCTCTTCATCTCGATCCATGCGGACGGGAGCGACAGCCCCGCCGCATCGGGATACCGCGTCGCCTCCCCGCGGCGCGACGCCACCGGACGGGCCGAGGACGCCGCGCGCTTGCTTCGCGAGGCGTACGGCGCCGCGACCGGCCTGAGAGAACTTCCGGTCGCCACCCGCCGCATGCGGAACTACTACGCCTTCAACTACCGCCGGTACGAGCACGCCCTCCACCCGATGACGATCGCCCTGATCATCGAGACGGGGTTCATGACCAGCGCGCGGGACCGCGAGATCATCCTCGGGGCGCCGGAGAGGGCGGCGCGCGGGATCGTCGAAGGGATCAAGGCGTTTTCGGTCACCGCACAGCCGGCCCCGCCGACCACGGGCCGGAGGTAGGCCGGCGACAGGACGGTTCGCCGGCGGTCCTGAAGATCCGGGTCACCCTCCGACCCGAACTCCAACGCCGGCCAGAGCGGACAGGTTGCGCGCCTTCGCCCCATCGGACGCCGGGTCCCAGTAGAGGTTCCGCACGCCGTAGTGGTAGCGCGCCTCGAGCGTCACGAACCAGGCATCGACCGTTGCCATCTCGATGGCCGCGCCCACGATCAGACCCACGTCGGCGACGCCGCGCAGCCGAAAGCGGCCCTCGCAACTGTTGCTCTCCTCGAACTGCGCCACGCCGCCCTCCAGGCGGCAGCCCACCTCGTGCCCCCAGTAGGCCCCCGCCAGGAGGATCGGGCGCACGCGCGCGGCCGAAGGCGTCGGCCGGAACCTCAGGAGGATGGGAAAATCGAGGTAGGACATCCTCGTCCTCGATCCGTCCTGATGGAGGCCCGAGGTCGAGAACCCCCGTTCGATATAGAGCGCTTCGAGCTGGACGGCCGCGCGCTCCGACACGGGCAGGGTCACGAACCCGCCACCCGCCTTCCTCAGGAGCGCTTCCGACGTGAACTGGTCGATGAAGGCGGCGTCCGCCCAGGTCACGCCTCCCTTGACTCCGAACGCCGTCTGCGCCGCCGCGGATCCATGATTCAGCAGAGCCGTGACGGCCGCGAACGCCGCAAACCACCGGATCGCATTCACATCCCGCTCCTTGTCTCGCTGCCCGCCCTTCCCGGCGCGCCCGTCGGCAAAGCGCACGACGACAAGCTGCGTCCGCCGCGGCCGTTCCGCCATCGTGCGCCCGGCCGCCGCGATCTTTCCATCGTCCGCCGACGAACCACAGATTCACGCGCCATGAACCGCGAACGCAGATACGGGGAAGACGAAATACGGCAGGTCTTCGCGCGCGCCGCCGAGGCGGCCGAGGAGGAGCGCGCCAGCCTGCCGTCTCGCGTGGACGGCGGACTGACGCTCGGCGAACTCCAGGCCGTGGGCCTCGAGGTCGGCCTCGCGCCCGAGCGCGTCGCGGCCGCCGCCGCCGAACTCGATGCGCCCCCGCGCCGCGTGCCGCGGCGAAAGCTGCTCGGCGTTCCGATTTCCGCCGGACGGATCGTGGACCTCCCCCGGGAGTTGACGGATCGCGAGTGGCAGTTTCTCGTCGCCGAGCTGCGGGCCACGTTCGACGCGAAGGGCGAGGTGAAGGCCGAAGGCGGGATCCGCGAATGGAGCAACGGGAACCTGCACGCGGTCCTCGAGCAGACCGAGGCGGGCCACCGCCTGCGGCTGGGCACGCGCAAGGGCGACGCGCTCGAAACCACCTTCGTCGGCGCCATGTTTTCCGTCATGGCGGTGATCGTCGCCTTCATCATGGTCGCGGACGGCCGGGAGGGCGCGGCGCTGTTGGTCCCCGCGCTGATGGGGTTCGGCGGGGGCGGCGTGCTGGTCGCCAATGCCCTCCGGCTGCCCCGGTGGGCGGGCGAGCGCGAGCGGCAGATGGAACACGTCGCCGCCTGGACCCGGAACCTGCTTTCGGCCGCCCCGAACGACGCGGAGGAGGCGCAGGAGGATGCGTAGGAGAATGCGGAAGATCCTCGTCGTTGGGGCTCTCGGGCTGTTGGCGGCGCCGGCCGGCGTCCTCGCGCAGGGCGGGCTGGAGGTCATCGTGCGGAACGCCGAGACGGGGGCCGGTCTGCCGAGGGCGCAGGTCGCGCTGCCGGGACTCGGCTACGGCGGGATCACGGACGTCGAGGGCC
Source organism: Gemmatimonadales bacterium (assembly GCA_009840115.1). Lineage (GTDB taxonomy): Bacteria > Gemmatimonadota > Gemmatimonadetes > Palauibacterales > Palauibacteraceae > Palauibacter > Palauibacter irciniicola. The sequence goes on from VXOJ01000029.1 coordinate 24,047, forward strand.
GCTTCCGCATGCCGGACCTCCCTTCCGGCGCCGTCGCGGTCGAAGTGCGGCTTCTCGGCTACGCGATCGCGCGCGAGCAAGCGACCATCGTGGACGACTCCGTCGTCGTGCTCGAGGTCCCCCTGACGCCGACCGTGATCTCCGTCGCCGGCCTCGTCGCCGTCGGCAGCCGGTCGCGACCCCGGACGGCCACGGAGTCCATGGTCCCCATCGACGCGCTCACTCCCTCCGAGTTGCTCGACCAGGGGGACACGGACATCGACGACCTCCTCAGGACCACGATCCCCTCCTACAACGTCAACCCGCAGGCGGTCGGAGACGCGGCGAGCATCATCCGGCCCGCGAACCTCCGGGGTCTGGCTCCGGACCACACGCTCGTGCTCGTGAACGGGAAGCGGCGCCACCGGGCGGCGATCATCACCTGGATCGGGAACGGCGTCGCCGACGGCGCGCAGGGCCCGGATATCTCGAGCATCCCGACCCTGGCGCTGCGCCAGGTGGAGGTGCTGCGGGACGGCGCCTCGGCCCAGTACGGCTCGGATGCCATCGCCGGCGTCATGAACTTCCACCTCAAGGACGCCCGCTCCGGGGGCGCGCTCGAGGTGCGGGCCGGCGGCTTCGGCGACGGAGGCGGGGAAGGCTACACCATATCCGGGAACACGGGGCTGCCTCTCGGCGCGACGGGTTTCGCGAACCTCACGGCCGAGTACGGGCGCTCGAACTCGAGCAGCCGCAGCGTGCAGCGGGCGGACGCCGCGCTCCTCGTCTCCAGGGGGAACACGCACGTCCGGGACCCGGCCCAGGTCTGGGGCGCGCCGGAGATCGAGGACGACCTCAAGCTGTGGGGCAACTTCGGCTACTTCCTCGGCAGCGGCACGAAGGCCTACGCGCACGCGAACTACGCGAGCCAGCGCATCACGAGGGGCTTCTTCTACCGCAACCCGAACACGCGGAGCGGCGTGTTCAGCCTCGACGCCGGGGAGACGCTCCTCGTCGGCGACCTGCTCGACGCGCAGGACGGGGTCCTCGACGGCTCCGCCGGCTGCCCCGTCGTCCGCGTGACCGATGGGCTGCCCGACCCGGCGGCCCTCCAGCAGGTCCTCTCCGATCCGAACTGCTTCACCTTCCAGGAACTGTTCCCGGGCGGTTTCACGCCGCAGTTCGGGGGAGATGTGAGGGACGCCTCACTCGTCGTCGGCGTGGAGGGCCAGGTCGGGCGCCTGCAGTGGGACGTGAGCGGGAACTACGGCAGCAACGAAGTGGACTTCTTCATCTTCAACACCGTCAACGCCTCGCTGGGCCGGGCCACGCCCACCGCGTTCGATCCGGGGCTCTACCGGCAGGTGGACATCGACCTGAACGTGGACGCGGCGTACACGGTGAGCGATCTGCTCGACGTGGCGGCCGGGTTCGAGTGGCGGGACGAGCACTTCACCATCGGGCTGGGCGAGGACGACGCGTGGACGATCGGCTCCCTCGCGCCGCAGGGGTTCAGCGCGGGGTCCAACGGCTTTCCCGGCTTCAGTCCCATCGCGGCCGGCGACTGGCACCGCACGAACACCGCCCTCTACGCGGACGCCGAACTGCGGGACTACCGAAACGACCGCTGGACGCTCGGCGGGGCCCTTCGGTTCGAGAACTTCGAGGACTTCGGGTCGACGCTGAACGGAAAGCTCGCGGGACGGTACGCGCTCACGGGCGGCCTCGGTCTGCGCGGCAGCCTGAGTACGGGCTTCCGGGCGCCCACGCCCGGCCAGCAGAACGCCTTCAACGTCTCCACCATCTTCGACCGCGAACTCGGCGACCTCGTGAACAGCGGCACCATTCCCTCCACTTCGGCGGTTGCGGCGCTCCGCGGAGGCGTTCCGCTCGACGCCGAGGAATCCCGCAACTTCGCGGCCGGCGCCGTGCTGGATCTCGGGTCCTTCCTGCTCACGACGGACTATTTCCGCGTCGTCGTATCCGACCGCATCTCGTTGACGCAGCCCTTCAATCTCACCCCGGACGAACAGTCCCAACTCGTCGACGAAGGGATCGTGAGCGCGCGCAACCTGCAGGAATTCCGCTTCTTCACGAACGACTTCAGCACGCGCACACAGGGTCTCGACGTCGTCGCCACCTACGCGCCCGCCTCCAGCGCCGGCGGGACGGCGCTGAGCCTCGCCTTCAACCGCACGCAGACGAGGGTCACGGAGTTCAATCCGGCCAAGCTCAATGACACGCGCATTCGGCAACTCGAGGAGGGCCTTCCAGGCACGCGCTGGATTCTCACGGGGAAGCACGCGCTCGGCCGGCTGAGCCTCCTGGGGCGCCTGAGCTACTATGCCGGCTGGTTCGATTCCCGGGACGATGTCTCGTATCCCGGCGCCCATCTCGTCGACCTCGAGGCCGCGTGGTCGATCAGCGACGCGCTGACGCTCACCGCGGGAGGCCAGAACGCCCTGAACCGGTATCCGGCGGAGAATCCCGGCGCCACGTTCTCCGGCAACCGCTACGGTCCGGGAACCCCCTTCGGCTCCAACGGCGGCTTCTACTACCTCCGCCTCGGCTATCGCTGGAACTAGCGCGCGACGCTAGTGGACAGGAGAGAGTGACCGGGGTGGGGGTCGAACCCACGACCTGCGGATTAAAAGTCCGTTGCTCTACCAACTGAGCTACCCGGCCGGGTGGCGGGGCGGACCCGACGGGGCCTCCGCCCGGCGCGGCTCAAGCTAACACCCGCACCGACGCCGTACACCTTACGCGGTCAGCCCGGGGGGCGGGGCAGCCCGCGGAGGATCCGAACGCCGGAACTGTCGGCGGCCAGTGCCGCCGGGAGCCCGGCGGCCGCGTTGCGCAGCAGGCTCCGCACCTGCCCGGTGGCGCGGTCGATCACCATCATCGCCCGCGCGCCGGCCTCCCGATCCACCGTGGCCACGCCCTCCGGTCCGCTGAGTTCCAGCCGGTCGAGCGCCTCCGTCCATGCAGGATCGAAGGGAATCGAGTAGGAGAAACCCTTGCTCCCATCCGAGATCTCGCCCGGCGTGAAGCGGATCGAGAACAGCGTTTCCCCCTCGTCGTCGAGCCCCCGCACCCGGTAGTCGCCGGACGCCACGGGACGGCTCACCCTCCCCTCGTACGCGAAAGCAGGCTCGAGCACGAGTTCCCCATCGACCCGGACCCCTCCCCAAAGCATGAGCACCGTCGACTCCTCCGGCTCATGAGACGGGTCCTGCCCCACGACGGGCACCGCCACCAGAGCCGCCGCTGCGACCGCCGCTGCGGGCGCGAGGAAGCGGGTCTGTAGCGCAACCCGCCGCAGGAACGTTTCCAATCCGTTCATGGTGGGGTACTACCCGCGATCCCCCGGTAGTGCTCCCCGTAGTGCTCCAGCATGAACTCTCATACCCGTTGATCCTCCGTTGACGGATCCCGGTATCATGCTGTCCGAAAGCTCGGCGTCAGGCAACGCGTCGCGATATGATACTCCGTCGTCGACTACATACCTCGAAATCGTCGGAGCCGGAACATGCGCATATCCGAACGGGGAAAGATCACGATCCCCAGAGAGCTGAGAGACCGTTACGGCTTGAACGGCAACGTCGAAGTCGAACTCGTCCCAACCGAAGAGGGCCTTCTCCTACGAAAGAAGACGGCCGCCCGACACCCCGTGGACCGGGTTTACGGCATCCTGGGGACGGGCGGGAACACGGACGAATACATCGAGGCGATTCGGGGCCGATGACCATGGCGGACCCCGCGTTCCCGCGGGAACGTTTCGACCGGCGGCGACGCTACCCGGCGCGGCGGGAGAGCCAGGCGCCGTAGAGGAGGGCGCGGTAGTAGCGCCACGTGTGCTCGAATCCGGCGGCGGCCAGCAGTTCGAGGATGCGGGCCTCGGAAGCCCAGTGGATGCCCTCGTCGATTTTCGCCCGGAACGCGGCGCGTTCCGCCTTTCCCATCCCCTGGATCTCCCAGTATCGGCTCCACGCGGCGAAGAGTTCGTCGAAGCGGGGGCCGGTCCGGTCTCCGTGGAGTTCGAACAGGAGGAAGGGGGCGCCGGGCGCGAGGCGGCGGGCGATGTCGCGGAGGAGGGATTGCTTCGCGCCGTCGTCCGGGAGGAAGTGCATGACGTTGAAGCAGGTCGCGGCCGTGAAGCCGGCGTCTTCAAGGTCGTCGTCGAGGTCGCGAACCTGGCCGTGGACCAGCCGGACGCCGGCTTCCACGCCCGCCTCCCGCACCCGGCGTTCGGCGATCTCGATCATTTGCCCCGAGGGATCGACGCCGGTCACCCTCCACTCCGGCCGGACGGCCTTGAACGTCACGATCTCGATGCCCGTGCCGGCCCCCACCACGAGCAGGTGCGGGCACGGTCCGACCCGTCCCTCGAGGAGCGCGAGCGCCTGTCGGAACGAGCTCCGGTAGCCGGGTATCACCGTGCGGGCGATGTACTCGTAGTCGCCGCCGTAGTCTCCGTCGAAGTCGAAGGGTTCCGCACTCCCGTGTGTACTCATGGGCACAAGAGACCCCCGGCCCGGGATTCGTTCAAGTGTGACGTCCCGGCCTTGCGGATGTGACGTCGCGGACGCGCGGGGCGTGAACCCGAAACGAGGTCGCGACTCGTACGGAGGGTGGTAGCGGCCCGCATGGCAAAGGGTCGCGGACGTATTGAGATTCAGATTGCCGAAAGGCACGATGGTATAGATGAAAACGAAGAGATTGGCCGCCCGCGCGCTGTTCGCGGCGTTGGCCGCGTTGCCCGTCCTCGCCGGTTGCGGCGCTGCCGGAACGGGGACTGATCCGGGCGTGTCCGGCCGGCCCGCCGCCGCAATGGCGGACATCGGGCTGGAAGAGAAGATGCGCGGCGTCTCCTTCTCCGCGCCGCGCCGCGAGATGGCGCCGGATGCCCTCGTCCGCGCCTCGCTGACGGGGGCGAACTGGGTCGCCGTCGTCCCCTACGCCTTCGTCGATCCCGCCCAGCCGCGCGTCGCGTTCGACCGCGAACGCCAGTTCTGGGGGGAGAGGACGGAGGGGATCGCAAAGACCATCGAATACGCCCGGGAGAGCCGGCTCTCCGTGCTCCTCAAGCCGCACCTCTGGGTGCGCGGACAGGGCTGGCCGGGCGAGTTCGAGCCCGACACGGAGGAGGACTGGGAGATGTTCCTCTCGGGATACCGGGAGTACATCCTCCGGTTCGCCCACGTCGCCGACTCGATGGACGTCGAAATGTTCAGCGTCGGCACGGAGGTCGATCTCGTCGCGCTCGCGCGGCCCGACTACTGGCGGTCGCTCATCGAGGAGGTGCGGGCGATCTACGGCGGCCGCCTCACCTATGCGGCGAACTGGGACAAGTACCAGCGGATCGAGTTCTGGGACGCACTCGACCTCGTGGGCGTGGACGCCTACTTCCCGCTCGCCGACGACGCCACGCCGGACGTGGAGACGCTGATCGAGGCGTGGGAGCCGTGGAGCGAGGAGTTGCGCGAGGTCGCCGTCGCCACGGGGAAGCCGATCCTGTTCGCCGAGTACGGGTATCGCAGCGTCGACGGGGCGGCGGGCCGCCAGTGGGAGTTGCCGGAGGGACGCCGGGCGCGCGGCGTGCCGGCGAACTACGAGGCGCAGTCCGGGGCCTACGAGGCGCTCTTCCGCGTGTGGTGGGACCGTCCCTGGTTCGCGGGCGGCTTCGCGTGGAAGTGGTACGCGGGATCTCCGTCCGGAGAGTGGATCGCGACCGACTACTCGCCCCAGGGCAAGCCGGCGGAGACGGTCATGGCCACGTGGTACGGCGGCGATGCGAGTCCCGGCACGCCGCCGGTGCTCACGCCTCTGGATCTCGCGGCGGATCGCGCCGCGGATCGGCCGTCCGGTCCGGCTCCGGACTGAACTCCAGTTCGGTCTGCAGGACCCCCTGGAAGGTGATCCGGTGGTGCGGCGTCGGGCCGTGCCGCCGGATCGCTTCCATGTGCTCGCGGGTCCGGTATCCCTTGTTGGACGCCCAGCCGTAGAGCGGGTATCGCGCGTCGAGCCGCCGCATCAGCCGGTCGCGCGTGACCTTCGCGAGGATCGAGGCGCAGGCGATGGAGTGCGAGGCCCGGTCCCCCCCGACGATCGAGCGGTGTTCGCCGAGTTCCGGGACCGGGTTGCCGTCCACGAGCACGAGTTCCGCCGGAACCGCGAGACGGTCGAGCGCGCGGCGCATGGCGACGATGGTCGCGGCGCGGACGTTGAGGCGTTCGATCTCACGGGTGGAGGCGGCGGCGACGCGCCAGGCAAGACTTTCGGAGCGGATGCGGCGGGCGAGTTCCTCACGGCGGGACGGGGAGACCTGCTTGCTGTCGGTACACCCCTCGAACCGCTGTCCCGGGTGGAGCGCCACGGCGCCCACCATCACGGGACCCGCCACCGGACCCAGCCCGGCCTCGTCGATTCCGACCACGACGCGGAGGCCGGAAGCCCAGCCCTCTTCCTCGTAGTCGAGCGGCGCCGTGGCCGGCGCCTTCGGAGACGCCTCCGGAGCGGGCGTCGCCGGTGTCAGTCGTCCTGCGTCTTGTCGAGCCACCACTTTCGCTCTGGCACCCGGGCTCGCTTACCGCGGCGGTTGCGCAGATAGTAGAGCTTGGCCCGCCGGACATCGCCGCGCCGAACGACTTCGAGCCCCACGATCCACGGGGAGTGGAGGGGGAAGATCCGCTCGACGCCGACGCCGCCGGAGATCCGCCGCAACGTGAAGGTCGCGTTGACCCCCGCCCCGCGACGACCGATGCAGACGCCCTCGAACGGCTGCACGCGCTCCTTCTGGCCTTCCTTCACGCGTACGCGAACGCGCACCGTGTCCCCCGGCGCGAAGGCCGGGAGGTCCGTGCGCTTATATCCCTCCTCGATACCGGCGATTCTGGGATCCATCGTTCGTCTATCCTTGTTCGCTGCGTCTCCATGTGCGTTTCCGGCGGCGTATCCATGCTGTGTCACGGGAGGGTAGCGGCGATGTGACGATGGGTACGGCCACAGCCCTTTATTATATCAGTCGGCCGCGTCGAGGTCGAGGAGGTCGGGACGGCGGCGTCGCGTCGCCGCATCGGCCTGCGCGGCGCGCCAGCGTTCGATGCGGGCGTGATCCCCCGACCGGAGCACGTCCGGCGCCGGTCGGCCGCCGTGCTCGGCGGGCCGCGTGTAGGCGGGGGCGGAGAGGCGCCCCTCGTAGAAGGAGTCGGAGGAGGCCGAGTCGTGATCGCCGAGCGCCCCGGGGAGGAGGCGCACCACGGCGTCGATGACGACGAGCGCGGCCGGCTCGCCCCCGCTGAGGACGTAGTCGCCGATCGAGACCTCCTCGTCCACCCAGGCGTCGACGACCCGCTCGTCGATCCCCTTGTAGCGTCCGCACAAGAGCGTGAGGTCGGACTCGAGCGCGAAGCGCACCGCCGTCTCGTGGTCGAACGGCCGTCCGCGCGGAGAGAGCGAGATCACGCGCCCCGGGCGGTCCAGCGCCGTGAGCGCGGCCTCGTAAGGCTCGGGCTTCATCACCATCCCGCCCCCGCCGCCGAACGGCTCGTCATCCGTCGTCCGGTGGCGATCCGTCGCGTACGCGCGCACGTCGATGAGCCGGTAGTCGACGAGCCCCGCCTCGCGGGCACGGCCCGGGATCGAGAGCCCGAGCGGGCCCTCGAGGTAGTCCGGGAAGATCGTGAGGACGTTGATTCGCATCGGACCGTTCGCCTCAGATGTCGAGCAGGCCGGCGGGGAGCTTCATGCGGACCTCGCCGGCCTCGAAGTCCAGGTCCACGACGAGGTCCGCCTCGAACGGGACGAGCCGCTCGCGGCCGTCGACGTCGAGCGCGAGGAGCGGCGCGCCGGGCTGATCGTAGACCTCCCGGATCACTCCGATCGTCGTGTCACCCTCGCACACCGACATGCCGATCAGATCGTGCAGCAGGTAGCCCCCGTCCGGCAGCTCCGGCAGCTCTTCGCGGGCGACGGCCAAGCGCGCGCCGCGGAGCCCCTCTGCCGCGGTGCGGTCCGCGACCTCGCGGACCTCGACTAGCCACCGCCCGCCGTGGAGCCGCGCCGTCTCCAGCGTGAGCGCCTGGGGCGGGGGCGCCCCGCCGGCGTCGATGAGCTGGAGCCGGCGACCCGCCTGGAAGAGCGCTTCGGCGTGGTCGGTTTCGGCTTCGAGGAGCAGCCCGCCGCGGATCCCGTGCGGCCGGGCGATGCGGGCCACGATCACGGGCACGTCGGACATGGTGACAGCGAGGCTAGTCGGCGTCGGCGCCGGCTTTCGCCTCGTCGCCGGCGTCGTCCGCCTCGGCGGCGGTGTCGTCCGCTTCAGCCGCGTCGTCGGCCGAAGCGGCCGTCTCGGCCTCCGGCGCTGCCTCTGCCTCGGGTGCCGCCTCTGCCTCGGTCGTTGCCTCCGCCTCCGCAGCCGCCTCGGCTTCGGGCGCCGCCTCCACCTCGGCCTCCGCTTCGGCCGGCGCGGCCTCCTCGGCGGCGGGCGGCTCGGGCTCGGGCTCCGGCGGGGCCTCGGCGCTCGGCATCGGACGCTGGGACGTGCCGCGCTGTCCCGGCGGCGGACCGATCTCGATGATCGCCGTCTCGAGCGACATCGGATCCACGCCGTCGTGGAACTGCTTCCAGACGCCCGTCTTCCGCAGGAGCGAGCGCACCGTGTCCGTCGGCTGCGCGCCCTCGTTGAGCCAGTGCAGCGTGCGCGCGGCGTTGATCCGCACGAGCGACGGCTGCGTGCGCGGGTTGTAGAGCCCGAGGCGCTCGATCGACGCGCCCGATGTCCCTTCCCGCGAATCCGTCACGATGATGCGGAACGAGGCCGCCTTCTTCGCCCCACGCCGCTTGAGTCTGATTGTCGTCGCCATTCGGTTCTCCGATTGTCTCCCTGCTAACCCAGTCCCTTGCCCAGCCGGCCGAGGTCTCCGGGACCTCCCGGCATCATCCGGGGCATGAGCTTGCCCATCTGTTTCATCATCTTCCGCATTTCGCGGAACTGCTTGAGGAGCCGGTTCACCTCGTGCACCGGCCGCCCCGATCCCTTCGCGATCCGCGCCCGGCGCGATCCGTTGAGGATCTCCGGCCGCCGCCGCTCTTCCGGCGTCATCGAGAGGATGATCGCCTCCAAATGCCTCACCCGCCGAGGGTCGACGTCCGCCTGGTCCAGCATGCGCGCGTCGATACCCGGCATCATCTTCAGCAACCCCTTCAGGGGTCCCATCTTCTGGATCTGCTGGATCGAGGTCAGGAAGTCCGCCAGATCGAACTCCCCCTTCCCCGCCAACATCTTCTTCTGCAACCGCTCGGTCTCGCCGAGGTCGACCGTCTGCTGCGCGCGCTCCACGAGGCCGACGATGTCCCCCATCTGGAGGATCCGGCCGGCCATGCGCTCCGGATCGAAGACCGTGAGGTCCTCGGGCCGCTCGCCCGTTCCGACGAATCGGATCGGCACGCCGAGCACGCTGTAGATCGAGAGCGCCGCGCCCCCGCGGGCGTCCCCGTCCATCTTCGTGAGGACGATTCCCGTCAGCCCCACCGCGCCGTGGAATCCCTCGGCGATCCGCACCGCTTCCTGCCCCGTCATCCCGTCCGCCACGAGCAGGACCTGCTGCGGCTCCACGGCCGCCTTCACGCGCCGGAGTTCGTCCAGCAACTCCTCGTCCGCCTGCAGCCGGCCGGCCATGTCGAGGAGCAGGTGCGTGACCCCGCTCCGCCTCGCCTCGTCCAGCGCGCCGCGGGCCAGTTCCGACATGTCCTCGCCGCTCGGCCGCGCCAGAAGCGGCACGCCGATCCGCTCCGCCAGCGCCTCCAACTGCTCGGGGGCCGCCGGGCGGTAGGGATCGCACGCCACCAGCGCGGGCCGCCGCCCGTCCGTCGCCAGGCGCCGCCCCAGCTTCGCCGCCGTCGTCGTCTTCCCCGACCCCTGCAGGCCGACGAGCATGATCACCGTGGGCGGAACCGACGCCTCCGACTCCTCCGGCGCCGCCTCCCCCAGCAGGGCGACGAGTTCGTCGTGGACGATCTTCACGATCTGATCGCCCGGCCGAACCGACTTCAGCACATCCTCGCCGAGCGCGCGCTCCTTCACCTTCGCGAGGAAGTCGCGCACGACCCGGAAGTTGACGTCCGCCTCGAGCAGGGCCCGCCGCACCTCGCGCAGCCCCTCGTCCAGCATCTTTTCCGTGATGACGCCGCGCTGGCGCAACTTCTTCAGCGCACCGTCGAGCCGGTCACCCAGGCGTTCGAACATCCACCGTTCCAGGCATCAAAAAAACGCGATTGGAAGGTCTCCATTCGCGTCTCGAGAAGGCACCGAACCGCCCGCACCCGATCCGTATTGAGCCGCGCAGTTTAGGGATTATCGCGACTTCAGGCAACGAATCCGGGCAACGAATTCAGGCCGCGGCCCCCGCGGACAGCGCGATCGTCTCGCGCCGGGCCGCGCCGACACCGACGAAGCGGATGGGCGCGGCGCAGACCTCCTCGATCCTGGCGAGGTAGCGGCGCGCGGAATCCGGCAGGTCGCCGAAGGTCCGGCAGCCGGTCGTGTCCGCGTTCCAGCCCGGCCACCGCTCGTAGACCGGACGCACGCGGGCGAGATCCGCGACGGAGTCCGGAAACGACGCGGTCGGCGCCCCGTCGAGTTCGTAACCGGTCGAGAGCCGGATCGTCTCGAACGTGTCGAGCACGTCCAGCTTCGTGACCGCGAGGCCGGTGAGGCCGTTCACGCCGGCCGCGTAGCGGGCGACGCTGCCGTCGAACCAGCCCGGGCGGCGGGGGCGGCCGGTGGTCGCGCCGAACTCGCCGCCCAGTTGCCGCAGGCGCTCGGCCTCCGCCTCCGGGAGTTCCGTCGGCAGCGGGCCCTCGCCCACGCGCGTGATGTAGGCCTTCACGACGCCGATCACCTCGTCGATCAGGGTGGGCCCGATCCCGGCGCCCGAGGCGGCACCTCCCGCCGTCGTCGTCGAGGAGGTGACGAACGGATACGTCCCGTGGTCGATATCGAGGAGCGCTCCCTGCGCCCCCTCGAGGAGGACCCGCCCCCCCGAGGCCGGTCGGTTATACACATCTGACGCTGCCGACGATCTTACGGGGGTAGATCTCGGGGGTGGCGGGTT
>VXOJ01000014.1 GCA_009840115.1 Gemmatimonadales bacterium
CCCCCCCCCCCCCCCCCCCCGCCCCCCCCCCCCCCCCCCCCCCCCCCCCCCCCGGTCAGCAGTCCGAACGTCGCCGAGACGCGTCGTCAGGACGCCTTGACGACTTTTCCCGCCTTGATGCACCGCGTGCAGACGCGCACACGGCGACGGCCCGAATCCTCCACGATCTTCACCCGCTGGAGGTTCGGCATGAAGCGCCGCTTGCGCTTGTTGTTCGCGTTACTGACATGGTTCCCGACGCCGGGTCCCTTGCCGCAGACGTAACAGAAATTCGCCATGACCCGCTCAGTATCCGATCAGTGCACGTGCACGGAGTCGGCGAGCAGGAAGGTCGGGGACGAAGGAATCAACTCGCCCATGCCCTCCTGAACCGCTCCGGATTCGACCCAGACGCCGGCGATCGAATCGTTGAATGTGTAAACCTGTCCCGAGACGGCGACGCTGTCGCCGCCGTAGATCGTCACTTCGGCCATCCTGAGGATCTGGATCGGGTCGGGCTCCAGGAGCACGGGATAGGCGACGCCCTGCGCAAGCTCGAGAGCAAACGCGCCCTCCCCGAGCCCGGTCGCCACCCGGATCCCTGCAATCCGCACGCGGCGGTTGACGGCTCCCTGCGGATCGGCCAGGAGGTCGGACGCGTCCAGATCGCGGGCCGCCTCGATCGCGGCCGCTTCAGCTTCGGCGCGTGCCTCCTCGATGTCGCGCGACTGGAGGTTCAGCCAGTACATGAACCCTCCGATGGCCGCCAGCGCGACGATGCTGAGAATGACGCCGAGCCCGCCTTCACCCTTGTTGGACATGTCTCTTCTCCCGGTTCCTCACGCCTCGCGATCGGTGAATTCAATGAGCGCCAACTCCGCTCCGTCACCCTTCCGCGCGCCCAACTTCAGAATCCTCGTGTATCCGCCCGGTCGATGCTCGAAACGCGGGCCGATCTTCTCGAAGAGCTTCCGCAGTGCGGCGCGGTCCGCGATCTGTCGGCCGGCCAGCTGCCTGCTATGCAGATCGCCCCTCTTCGCCAAAGTGATGAGCTTTTCGGCGAACGGCCGCAACTCCTTCGCCTTCGCCTCGGTCGTACGGATCCGCTCGTGCAGGATGAGACTCGTCGCCATGTTTCGCAGCATCGCCTTCCGATGGCTGCGCGTCCGACTGAGTTCCCGCCCCTTCTTTCTATGCCTCATCGTCGCCCCGAGCTCCGTTTCCCGCCAGATCGTCCTTCAGGTAGAGGTTCCCGTCTTCATCGCGCAGGAACGACATGCCGAACCGGAGTCCGTGCGCGCCGAGCACCTCCGCCAGCTCCTCGAGAGATTTCTCTCCGAAGTTCTCCAGCCGCAGGATGTCGTCGCGCGACCGCGTGACGACGTCGCCCAGCGTCGTGATGCCCTGCTTCTCGAGCGTATTTCTCGAACGGGCCGACACCTCGCTGAACTCCTCGAGCGAGCTTTCGAGCAACTCGACAAGCCCCGAATCGACGGGCTCGCTCTCGCGCTTCTCGGCGACGGGCTCGAGGGCGTCCGGCAGCGTGGGCACGGTCCCCATCTGGCTGAAATACGACAGGTGCAGCCTGACGATCTCCGCCGCCTGCGAAACCGCTTCCGCCGGATTCAGGGCTCCGTTCGTCTCGACGTCCACCTCGAGCCGGTCGAAGTCCGTGCGCTGGCCGACGCGGGTCTCCCTTACATTGAAATTCGCGCGGGTCACCGGGTTGTAAACGGCGTCGATCCGGATCGTACCCACCGGGAAGTCACGCTTGGTTTCGGTCTCCTCGGGGGGCGTATGGTGCTCCGCCATGACGAAGCCGCGGCCGCGATTCACCCACAGGTCGAAGGCGAGAGGACGGTTCTCGGGCAAGTCCTCCTGCAGCGTGAAGAGCACGAGGTCCGGGTTCACCACCCGGACCGACGCATGCTCGCCGATCTGCTTCGCCGTTACCGGACCGGCCTTGTGCGCCGTCAGCGAGAGCTTCGCGTCGTCCTTGTCCTCGTCCATCACCAGAACCAGGCGCTTCAGGTTCTGAATGATCTGATGTACATCCTCGGCGACTCCGTCCACCGTCTGGTGTTCATGCTGAACGCCGTCCGCCCGGAAGGCCCAAACCGCCACCCCGGGAAGCGAGGACAACATGATCCGCCGGATCGAGTTTCCGATCGTGTGCCCGAACCCGCGCTCCAGCGGCTGGAGAAGGAACGATGCGCGCGCCCCGTTGGGGGATCGCCTCTGTTCCTCCATCGCTTCCGGCAGCACGAGACCGCCCAGATCTACCGACACCGTCATATGCACTTCACTCCGTGTTTTTGCTCAGCGACTTCCGCGGGCCGGATGCGGGCCCACGACCGCGCAGGCTTACTTGCTGTAGAGTTCGACGATCAGCTGTTCTTCGACGGCGAGCGGAATATCGGACCGGGACGGACGCTCGAGCATTCGCCCGCTCGCCGCGTCGTAGTCGACGCCCAGCCACGACAACTGATCGCGTGACCGGCGATCCTCGATCGCCTCGATCACCACCGGCAACTTCCGCGCCTTCGGCGCCATGGACACCTCCGCGCCGGGTCCCACGGAATAGCTCGGGACGTCGACCGTCGCGCCTTCGACCCGTACGTGGCGGTGCCGAATGAGCTGACGCGCGGCCTTGCGAGAGGGCGCAAAGCCGAGACGATAGACGATATTGTCGAGTCGGCTCTCGAGCGCGACGAGCAGGTTCTCGCCCGTGACGCCCGGGACGCGCGAAGCCTTCTTGAAGAGAGAGCGGAACTGCTTCTCCGCGAGCCCGTAGATCCGCTTCACCTTCTGCTTTTCCCGCAACTGCACGGCGTACTCCGACTGGCGCCGGCGACGGCGGCCACCGCCATGCTGCCCCGGGGGGAACGCGCGGCGCTCGATCGCGCATTTCTCCGTGAAGCAGCGCTTCCCCTTGAGGAAGAGTTTCTCTCCCTCGCGCCGGCACAGCCGGCAGACGGGTCCCGTATAGCGAGCCATCTATACCCTCCGCTTCTTCGGCGGACGGCATCCGTTGTGCGGAATCGGCGTCACGTCCTTGATCGAACGGATCGCGAGACCGGCCGCCTGCAACGCCTGAATCGCCGACTCACGTCCGGACCCGGGACCCTGCACTTCCACGTGGACTCGCCGCATCCCCATGCCGGCGGCCTCTCGTCCCACCGTCTCGGCAGCGATGGTGGCGGCAAAGGGCGTGGACTTCTTGGAGCCCTTGAATCCCGCCTTTCCGGCGCTGGCCCAGGCGACGGTGTCCCCGGTCAGAGTCGTGATCGTGATGATCGTATTGTTGAAGGTCGCCTTGATGTGGGCGACGCCCTCGGCATCGACCTGGCGCTTCTTCTTTCTTACCCGCTTTGCCATTTCCCTGCGCGTCCTCCGTTTTGACCGACGTGGTTGCCGCGTCTACTTCCGGGGCGCCTTCTTCTTACCGGCCACGGCGCGCCGCGGCCCTTTTCGGGTCCGGGCGTTCGTGTGCGTGCGCTGGCCGCGCACCGGCAGATTCCGCCTGTGCCGCATGCCGCGATAGCATCCGATGTCCATCAGGCGCTTCACGTTCATCGAGGTTTCGGTACGCAGCGAACCCTCGACCTTGTAGTGGCTCTCGATGACCCGACGCAGCTTGTTGACGTCATCGTCGGACAGCTGGTAGACGCGAACGTCCCCATCCACGCCCGTTTCGGCCAGGATGTTGCGCGCCGTCGAGTGGCCGATTCCGTAGATGTACGTGAGGCCCACCTCGATCCGCTTGTTCCGCGGTAGATCGACTCCGGCTATGCGTGCCATGTGTTCCTGCCTATCCCTGGCGCTGCTTGTGCTTCGGATCTCGACTGCAGATCACCCGCACGACACCGCGCCTGCGGATGACCTTGCAATGCTCGCAAATTCGCCTGACACTCGAACGAACCTTCATGCTTCCGTCCTCTGGTGGCGGTTCGATGGCAACCCTTCAAAATACCAGCCCGAACCGATCCGAACAAACTCCATCACTTGTAGCGGTACGTGATCCGCCCTCTCGTCAGATCGTAGGGCGACAGCTCGACCGCGACCCGGTCTCCCGGCAGGATCCGTATGTAGTTCATTCGAATCTTGCCGGAGACGTGGCACACGATCTGATGCCCGTTCTCCAACTCCACGCGGAACATCGCGTTGGGAAGCGCCTCGGCGACCTCCCCCGTCATCTGGATCGGTTCTTCCTTCGCCAACTCAGGCCTCCCCTGCTGCTCGCGCCGGAGTCGCGACGCGCGTCAACACGCGCGGCCCTTCCGACGTCACCGCCACGGTATGCTCGAAATGCGCCGAGAGGCATCCATCCCCCGTCACCACCGTCCATTCATCTTCGAGCGTCCGGATCTCCGGCCCGCCCGCGTTAACCATCGGCTCGATGGCGATGACGAGCCCCGCCTGCATCCGGAACCCGCGGTTGCGCACTCCATAGTTCGGAACCTGCGGTTCCTCGTGAGGCGCCTCCCCGACGCCATGTCCCACAAGCTCCCGAATCACGCTGAAACCCTCGGCCTCGACGTGCGTCTGTATCGCCCACCCCAGGTCGCCGAGCTGGGCCCCGGCGCGCGCCGCCTCGATGCCCACGTCCAGCGCCGTTCGGGTCACCCCCAGGAGACGCGCCGTCGCCGGCGCCACCTCGCCCACGGGGATCGTAACCGCCGCGTCCGCGAACAGATCGTCGAGCTTGACGCCGACATCCACGCTCACGATGTCGCCCGACTTCAATTCGCGCCGGGCCGACGGAATGCCGTGTACGACCTCTTCGTTGATGCTCGTGCACAGCGTGGCCGGAAACCCGTACAGCCCCTTGAAGGCAGGCGTCGCGCCCGGGTTGTCGCGGATCATCGCCTCCGCCATGTCGTCCAGCTCCCCCGTGCTCCGTCCGGGGATGGCCTGCTCCGCCGCCATCTCGAGGACCTCGGCCACGATGGCCCCCGCCGCGGCGATGGCCTCGATCTGGGCGGACGACTTCAGCCGGATCAACCGGCCATCTCCGCCGTACGCAGCGTCTCGAAGAGACGGTCCCGCACCGCTTCCAGCGTTCCCGTGCCGTCCACCGCCGTCAGTCCCGTCTCCGACCGGGCGTAGTAGGCGAGCAGCGGCTCGGTCTGGGCTCCGTAGACCGCGAGCCGATTGCGAACGGTCTCGGCGCGGTCGTCCGAGCGCTGAATGAGGCCGGCCCGGCAGTCCGAGTCCGGGCAGGCCGCAGCCGCTCCCACGGCGCGCACATGAGTCACGAGGCCGCACGCTGCGCACACCCGCCGTCCGGAGATGCGGTCGACGAGTTCCTCTTCCGGCGCCTCGAGCGAAAGCACCGCATCCAGTCCGATGCCCCGGGCGGCCAGCAGTTCGCCGAGACCGTCGGCCTGGGGCACCGTGCGCGGGAACCCGTCGAGCACGAACCCGCCCCTCGCCTCCGAACCGTCGAACGCCTCGGCGACGAGTCCCAGGACGACCTCATCCGGCACGAGTTCGCCCGCTTCGTAGTAGGCGCGAACCCTCTCGCCGAGCGGGGTTCCGGCCTCGAGCGCCGCGCGGATCATGTCGCCGGTCGAAAGGCGCGGGACGCCGAAGCGCTCGGCCAGAAACTCCCCCTGCGTGCCCTTCCCCACCCCGGGAGGACCCATGATGACCAGCCGCGCGCCCATCACATGTAGCGCTGTCTGCCCCGATACTTGACGCGACCCTTCTTCATGAAGCCCTCGTACTGACGCAGCAGGAGATGCTGCTGCAGTTGCTGCATCGTATCGAGTGCGACGCCCACCACGATGAGCAGCGAAGTGCCGCCGAAGAAGAAGGTCTGAAGGTCGAAGATCGAGAAGATCAGGTACGGCAGAACGGCGATCAGCGCCAGGTAGACCGCGCCGGGCAGCGTGATTCGCGTGAGCACGTGATCGATATAGTCCGCCGTCTTCGCGCCGGGCTTGACGCCCGGAATGAACCCGCCCTGGCGCTTCAGATTCTCCGCCAGATCCGTCGGGTTGAAGATGATGGACGTGTAGAAGTAGGTGAAGTAGACGATGAGAACGACGTACAGCAGGTAGTACCACGTCGTCCCCACCTGCAGCGCCTGGCTCATCTCGTAGATGAAACGCCGGGCGCCCGAGCTGCCCGGGCCGGGATTGCCCATGAACGCGGCCAGGGTCCCCGGGATGATGATGATCGACTGGGCGAAGATGATCGGCATCACGCCGGCGGAGTTGATCCGCAGGGGGATGAACGACCGCTGCCCTTCCCGGATTCGGCCCCTGCCCACGACCTTCCGCGGGATCTGCACCGGGATCTTGCGCTGCGCCATCGTCAGGGCGACGACCGCCGCCATGATGGCCACGAGCGTCGCCGCGAGGGCAGCGAGCCTGATGAGCGAGATGCCGCCGGCCTGGTAGAGTTCGAAGGTATTGAGCACCGCTCCCGGGAAACCCTGCAGAATCGAGAAGAAGATGAGCAGGGACATGCCGTTGCCGACGCCGCGCTCGGTGATCTGCTCGCCGAGCCACATGACGAACACGCCCCCGGTCGTGAGCATGAGCACCGTGAGAAGGCGAAAATCGAGACCGGGATCGAGCACCGCGCCCGGTTGAGCCTCGAGGAAGAGCGCGTAGGTGTAGGATTGCCCGATGCACAGCACCACAGTGGTATACCGCGTCCACTGCGTGAGTTTGCGGCGGCCTTCCTCCCCTTCCTTCTGCAGCTTCTCGATCGCCGGCATCACGGCGGCGAGGAGCTGGAAGAGGATGCTCGCCGAAATGTAGGGCATGATGCCGAGGGCGAAGACGGTCGCCCGCTGCAGGCCGCCCCCCACGAAGAGGTCGTAGATGCCGAAGATCGTGCCCTGGAACTGACCGGCGAGGGCCTGCAGGGCCACGACGTTCACACCCGGCGTCGTGATGTGGGAGCCGAGCCGGTACAGGGCGAGACAGAGCAGGGTGAAGAGGATCTTCGCCTTGAGCTCCGGCACCTTGAAGATGTTCGCCGCGGCAGCCGCCGCGTTCTGGCCGTTCGCCATCCCTTACTCGATCACCTGGGCGGTGCCGCCGGCCGCCTCGATCTTCTCGCGGGCGGAGGCACTGAAGGCATGCGCTCGCACGTCCACCGCCCGCCCGACGTCCCCGCGCCCGAGGATCTTCACGGGGCGATCCGTTCCGCGGATGATGCCGCTCGCCCGCAACGCCTGGGGATCGATCCCGCTGCCCTCCACGCGGTCGAGGTCCGAGAGATTGACGATGTGCCACTCGGTCCGGCGATGCGGCTTGAACCCCCGCTTGGGCGTACGCCGGTAGAGGGGCATCTGGCCGCCCTCGAACCACGCCGGAATCGACGCGCCGCTCCGCGACTTCTGGCCCTTGTGGCCGCGCCCCGACGTCTTGCCCAGACCGGATCCGTGACCGCGGCCGCGACGCTTTGCCGAGGACTTCGAACCGCGGGGCGGAGAGAGATTGTCGAGCCCGATCCGCTCGCGTTCAGCCATCTTGTCCGACCTCCTCGACTTCGACGAGATGCGCCACCGCGTGGATCATCCCGCGTATCGCGCGGTTGTCCGGCTGCACCACCTGGTCCTGGTGGTGCCTGAGGCCGAGGGCGCGCAGGGTGTCGCGCTGCTTGCGCTGCGCTCCGAGACCGCTCTTCACCTGGCGAATCCTGAGCTGATCACCCACGCATGGCCTCCCGGATCGTGGCGACATCCACTCCGCGCTCAGCCGCGACCTGCTCCGGCGTGACCAGATCCTGCAGTCCGCTCATCGTCGCACGGACGATGTTGAGCGGATTGTTCGTGCCGAGGCTCTTCGTGAGGATGTCCTGCACGCCGGCGCACTCGAGTACCGCCCGGACGGGGCCGCCGGCGATGACGCCGGTGCCCGGACCGGCGGGCTTGAGCAGCACCTTGCCCGCGCCGTGGCGCCCCAGGATTTCGTGGGGGATGGTCCCGTTTACGATCGGCACGACGACCATGGCCTGGCGCGCCTGCTCGAATCCCTTGCGGATCGCCTCGGCGACCTCGTTCGCCTTTCCGAGGGCCATGCCGACGCGGCCCTGCCCGTCACCGACCGCCACGAGCGCGGTGAACGAGAAGCGCCGGCCGCCCTTTACGACCTTCGAGACGCGATTGATGAAGATGACATTCTCCTTGAAGTTGTCACCGTCGTCGCGCCGTTTTCCCCCTCTTGCCATGAAGCCCTCTCGTTAGAAGCGGAGACCGCCGTCGCGGGCGCCTTCGGCGAACGCCCGCACGCGGCCGTGATAGGGATACCCGCCACGGTCGAACACGATCTCGCCCACATCGGCCGCGGCCGCCTTCTCGGCGAGCATCCGGCCCGCAAGATACGCGTCGGCGACCTTGCCCGAGCGCTCCCCGGCGTCGCCGTCCGGACCTGCGAGTGTCGAGACGCCGAGCAGCGTCACGCCGCGATCGTCGTCCACCAGTTGGCCCTCCAGATGCCGCAGGCTCCGGAACACGACGAGGCGCGGCCGGACGGCGGTCCCCCGGATCTTCTTCTTGATCCGGGCGTGCCGACGCGTGCGCAGCCGATGCCTCCGTTTCGTCCGACCCCTGATGTCCATCGTCTTCCCTCTGTCTGTTCGCCGATCAGGCCGTGGCCGTCGCCTTGCCGGCCTTGCGGCGCACATACTCGCCCACGTAACGGATGCCCTTCCCCTTGTAGGGCTCGGGCGGACGGATCGCGCGGATCTCCGCCGCCATCTGCCCGACCTTCTCCTTGTCGTTCCCCGCCACCTTGACCAGCGTCGGCGACTCGACGCTCAACGCAATGCCCTCGGGCGGTTCGACGGTGACCGTATGGCTGTATCCGACGCTGAACACGACACCGCCGCCCTTCTGTTCCGCCCGGTATCCGACGCCGTGGATCTCCAGCCGCTTTTCGTACCCCTGCGACACGCCCGTGACCATGTTGGCGATCAGGGATCGCGTGAGCCCGTGCAGAGCCCGGTGCCGCGCCTCATCGGAGGCACGCTTCACGGACACCGCACCGTCGGACTGCCCGATCTCCATGTCAGGATCGAAGGACCGCTCGAGCGTACCCCGAGGGCCCTTCACCGTCACATGCGCGCCATCGATCCTCACCTCGACGCCGTCCGGCACGGGGATGGGCAGTTTTCCGATTCTCGACACGCTATCTGCTCCCTCGCGGGGGCGACCGCCGGCACCGACTCCGGCGGGCTCCGCTAGTAGATTCTCGCGATGATCTCCCCGCCGACGTGCTGCCGGCGGGCGTCGCGATCCGTCATCAGTCCGTTCGACGTCGACATGATCGCGATGCCCATCCCGGCCCGGACCTTCGGGATCGAGTTCGCGTCGACGTACTTCCTGAGGCCGGGCTTCGACACGCGTTCGAGCAGCCGGATCACGGGCCGGTCGTCCGACGTGTACTTGAGATACACGCGCAGGCGGCCGTGCCGATTGTCGTCCAGCACCTTGTAGCCGCGAACGAAGTGGTTCTCCGCCAGGATCCTGGCGATCTCGATCTTGATCTTGGAGAGCGGGATGTCGACGCGCCGGTGTCCGGCCCGGCCGGCGTTGCGGATGCGCGTCAGCATGTCCGCGATCGGATCGGTCATGCTCATCTCACCAACTCGCTTTCCGAACGCCCGGGATCTCTCCGCGGAGCGCCTGTTCCCGGAAGCAGATCCGGCACAGACCGAACTTCCTCATGTAGGCGCGGGGCCGGCCGCAGCGATTGCAGCGTCGCACCGTGCGCGAACTGAACTTCGGCTTCCGGTTCGCCTTCTCGATTAGTGCCGTCTTTGCCATTCAGCCCTTTCCCGCTAGATGACGACCGGGACCTCGTCGCGAAACGGCATCCCCATCTCGCGAAGCAGGACGAGCGCCTCGTCGTCCCGGTTGGTCGTCGTGACGAACGTGATGTTGAGACCGTGGATCTTGACGATCTCGTCGTAATCGACTTCGGCGAAGACCATCTGCTCCCGGATCCCCACCGTATAGTTGCCGCGCCCATCGAACGCCCGGCTCCGGAATCCCCTGAAGTCCCTGATACGGGGCACGGCCGTACTGATGAACCGGTCGAGGAACTCGTACATGCGGGCATTCCGAAGCGTGACCATCGTCCCGATCGGCATGCCTTCGCGAAGACCGAAGTTCGAGATCGAGTTCCGCGCCCGCGTGACGACGGGTCGCTGGCCGCTGATCACGGCGATCTCGTTCGAAGCGGACTCGATCAGTCGGGGATTGTCCTTCCCCTCGCCGAGCCCGGCGTTGATCACGATCTTCTCGAGCTTCGGGATCTGGTGCGGGTTCTCGAAGCCGAAGGTGTCGGCGAGCTTCCCGCGGACCGTGTCCTCGTAGTGTGTCCGCAACCGCGGCTTTCCGTTTTCCGAACTCACCTTGCTAGCCCGCCATCGGGATGGGGTGGTCACACCGCTTGCAGATCCGCTCGATCGTGCCGTCCGCGTCGCGCTGGCGGCGCACCCGCGAGGGCTCGTCGCACTGGGGACACAAGAGCATCACGTTCGAGACGCTGATCGGCTCTTCGTAGGTGACGATGCCGCCTTCGGTGACCCCGCCCCTCGCGTTGGCCACGGGACGCTTGTGATGCTTGCGCATGTTCACGTCCTGCACCACGACGAGTCCCCGCGAAGGGATCGTGCGCAGCACCTGGCCCTGGGCGCCCGCGTAGTTGCCCGCGATCACCCGGACCGTGTCACCGGTTCTCACGCTCAGTTTCTTCCGTGTCATCGTCGGTTCAGATCCTCGTACGGCGCTCAGATGACTTCGGGGGCGAGCGAAACGATCTTCATGAACTTCTTCTCACGGAGTTCACGCGCCACCGGCCCGAAAATACGTGTCGCGGTCGGCTCTCCCGCGTCGTTGATGATCACCGCCGCGTTCTCATCGAAGCGGATGTAGCTCCCGTCGCGCCGCCGGCTTTCCTTCGCCGTCCGCACGACGACCGCCCGGACCACCTGGCCCTTCTTCACGTTCCCGTGCGGGGTCGCATCCTTGATCGTCGCGACGATCACGTCGCCCACGCGGGCGTACCGGCGGCGCGACCCGCCGAGGACCCGTATGCAGAGAGCCCGGCGGGCACCGGAATTGTCCGCGATGCGGACCATCGATTCCTGCTGAATCATCTCGTCGTGCCCCCGTTACTCCGGACGCTGGACCAGCTCGAGCACGCGCCAGCGCTTGAGCCTGGAGAGCGGACGGGTCTCCTCGATCCGGACCACGTCGCCCACCCGGTATTCGTTCTCTTCGTCGTGCGCCTGGTACCGTTTGCCGCGGCTCACCTGTTTGCCGTACAGCGGGTGCGCGAGCCGCCGCTCGACCGACACCACGACGGTCTTTTCCATGCGGTCGCTCACGACCGTTCCGAGCCGGACCTTGCGCCGGCCCTTCGTCGCCGATTGATCAGCCAACCTGGTTCTCCTCGCTACGCGCCCGCTCGACCTGCACGGTCTTCAGCCGTGCGATCTCGCGACGCAACGTCTTCACGAGCGACGGGTTCTCGAGTTCCTCGAACGCGGCCCGGTAGCGCAGACGAGCGATCTCGTCCTTCGCTCGGGCGAGTTCCTCGGCGAGCTCCTCGTCGGTGAATTCGCGAATCTCCATCGCCTCAAGCGGCATCTAGTCCTCCCGCTCCAGGAAGCGTGTCTTGACCGGGAGCTTCGCCGACGCCAACTGCATCGCCCGCTTCGCGAGTTCGATGTCGACCCCCTCGAGCTCGAACATCACCCGGCCCGGCTTCACCGGCGCAACCCAGTACTCGGGATTCCCCTTGCCCTTCCCCATCCGGGTCTCCGCCGGCTTCTGCGTGAGCGGCTTGTCCGGAAAGATGCGGATCCAGACCTTTCCGCCACGCTTGATGTGCCGGGTCATGGCAACTCGAGCGGCTTCGATCTGACGGTTCGTGATCCAGCCCGGTTCCACGGCCTGAAGCGCGTAGTCGCCGAACGAGACCTTGTTTCCGCGATGCGCGGCGCCGCGCATGCGTCCCTTTTGCTGTTTCCTGTACTTGATCCGCTTCGGCTGCAGCATGTGTCTCTATCCTCGCCCGCGGCCCGCGCGCCGGCGGCCGCCGGCGGTGTACGTCTGACCGCGGCGGTCCTCCACGATCTCGCCATGGAAGATCCATACCTTCACGCCGATCGTGCCGAACGTCGTCCGGGCCTGTCGCTCCGCGTAGTCGATGTCCGCGCGCAATGTGTGCAGCGGCACGCGTCCTTCGTGATAGCCCTCCGAGCGCGCGATCTCGGCTCCGCCGAGCCGCCCGCCGCACTGGATGCGGATGCCGCCGGCGCCCGCCCGCATCGCCGCCTGCACGGCCCGCTTCATCGCGCGCCGGAAGCTGATGCGCTGCGTCAGCTGATGGGCGACGTTGTCGGCCACGAGCTGCGCCTGGGTCTCCGGACGGCGAATCTCCTCGACGTTGACGGAAACCTCCGCCTCCGTCAGCAGAGCGAGTTCGTCACGCAGCTTGTCGACCTCGGCCCCACGCTTGCCGATGACGACGCCGGGGCGACCCGTGTGGATCGTCACGACGATCTTGGACGGCTTGCGCTCGATCTCCACCTGCGCGATCGCCGCGTGCCCGAGACGCGCGTGCAGGTACTTTCGCAGCTTCTCGTCTTCCGCGAGGAGCTTCGGGAACTCCTTGCCCTGCGCATACCAGCGCGACCGCCACGGCTTGACCGCGCCGAGCCTGAATCCGTACGGGTGTGTCTTCTGGCCCATTAGTCTCTCGTGTCCACGACGACCGTCACATGGCTGCTCCGCTTGAGCCGGGGGGTCGCCCTTCCGTAGGCGCGTGCTCGCCAGCGCCGGAGCGTCCTGCCTTCGTCCACGTACGCCTCGCGCACGTAGAGTTCGTCCACGTCCAGCGTCTCGCCGCCCTCGTCCGCCCTGTAGACGGCATTGGCGACGGCCGAACGGAGCACCTTTCCGATCGAGCGCGCCGCCTTCTTCTTCGAGAACTGCAGGATGGCGTAGGCCTCGTTGACGTCTCGCCCGCGAATCTGGTCGATGACCAGACGCATCTTCCGGGCGGACATGCCGAGGTTCTTCGCCCTGGCTGTCGCCTGCATCAGACTCTGCCCCTCCGGTCTCGCGCGGAACCGGCGTGCCCGCGGAAAGTGCGCGTCGTCGCAAACTCTCCGAGCTTGTGCCCCACCATGTTCTCCGTCACGTAGACCGGGATGAACTTGTTGCCGTTGTGCACCGCGAGCGTGTGTCCGACGAAATCCGGACTGATGGTCGAAGCCCGGGCCCACGTCTTGATCACCGACTTGTCTCCGGAATCGTTCATCCGCTGCACCTTCATCAGCAGCTTCTCGTCGATGTACGGTCCCTTCCGCACGCTTCTCGGCATCGGATCTCCCGCTCCTACTTCGTGGCCCTGCCGCGCTTGCGGCCGCGCACGATCAGCTTGTCGCTCGGCTTGTGCTTCTTCCTCGTCTTGCGACCCTCCGGCTTGCCCCACGGCGATACGGGCGGACGACCGCCGGAACTGCGCCCCTCCCCACCCCCGAGGGGATGGTCCACGGGATTCATCGCCACGCCGCGCACCTTGGGCCGCCGGCCCTTCCACCTCGATCGGCCCGCCTTGCCGGCTCGAATGAGCTCGTGGTCGACGTTGCCGACCTGCCCGACCGTCGCCCGGCACGACTCCGGCACCATGCGCATCTCGGTGCTCGGGAGCCGCAACGTGACCGTGCCCCGCTCCTTCGCGACGACCTGGACGGACGCGCCGGCCGAGCGGGCGAGTTGCGCGCCCTTGCCGGGCACGAGTTCCACGCCGTGTACGACCGTCCCGAGCGGGACCTCGCGCAGCGGCAGGCAGTTCCCCACGTTCGGATCGATCCCCGACCCGGAGAGGATGGTGTCACCGACACCGAGACCTCGCGGGTGCAGGATGTAGCGCTTTTCTCCATCCGCGTAGTGGATGAGGGCGATGCGAGCGGAGCGATTCGGATCGTATTCGATCTCCGCGATGACGCCGGGCACGCCGTCCTTCCTGCGCTTGAAGTCGATGCGCCGGTAGCGCCGCTTGTGGCCGCCCCCTCGCCTCCGGCTCGTGATATGTCCGTGGTGATTGCGGCCGGACTTCTTCGGCAGCCCCTCCGTCAGCGACTTCTCCGGCTCGCTGCGGGTGATTTCCTCGAACGTCGATACGCTGCGGTATCGAGAGGCCGCCGTGACCGGCTTGAACTTGCGAATCGGCATCGATCAGGCTCCCTCCAGCACGTCGACGGGACCATCCGCGACCTCGATGATCGCTTTCTTCCAGTGCGGCCTGCGGCCCATCGTGCGCCCCATGCGCTTCATCTTCCCCCGCACGTTCATCGTGCGCACGGAGGTGACTCGCCGCCCCTCGAAGATCGCCTCGAAGGCGCGGCGAATCTCGATCTTGTTCGCGTCCGGCGCCACCTCGAAGGTGTACTTGGGACGCGGTTCCACCTCGCCGCGGTCGATCCGCGCCTGGAGGCGCCGTCCGACGCCGTCGGTCCCCTCGGACTGAAGGCTCGTGGACGTCTTCTCCGTGAAGAGCGGACGCAGGATGATCTCGTTCGGCGAGCGCCTCATGCCTCACCTTCCCCGGCGGAGTCTCCCGCCGCATCGAAGACGGACGATTCGACGAGTACCAGGTCCGACCAGAGGATGTCGTACGCCGACGCCTCCCCCCAGGGGAGCACGCGCACGCCCGGCAGATTTCTGGCCGAAAGGTGGACGTCCGGCTTGTGACCCGCCGTAAGGAGCAGGACGTTCTCCGAACCGCGGCCGATGCTGGCCAGCAGAGCGGCGACGCGTCGGGTCTTCGGCGAATCGAAGTCCAGCGGCTCGATGAGCGCGAGATCGCCGTTCATGGCTCTCGTATTGAGTGCGGAACGGATGGCCAGCCGACGGATCCGCTTCGGGACGCGCACGCGATAGGAGCGCGGCTGCGGGCCGAAGACGACCGAGCCGCCGCGCCACAGCGCCGAACGGATCGAGCCGGCCCGGGCGCGTCCCGTCCCCTTCTGCCGCCAGGGCTTCCGCGACCCTCCGCGAACGGTCGAGCGGGTCTTCGTCGACGCGGTCCCCTGCCGCCGGTTCGCCAGCACGGCGGTGACGACCTGGTGGAGCACATCTTCGTTGACCACGCCGTCGAACGGGGTCTCGGGCAGGGCCCGCTCGGCCCCTGCCGCACCGTCGGAGCCGTACGTCGCGACTTTCATCGGCCCGGCCTCACCATGACGAGGTTGTTTCGCCCGCCCGGGACGGAACCCTGCACGATCAGGAGGTTCTTTTCAGCGTCGACCCGGATGATCTTCCGGCTCATCGCCATGCGCTGCGTTCCCCCCATGCGGCCCGCCATCTTTCGCCCCTTGATCACGCGCGACGGGTCCGTGCCGGCCCCGATCGAGCCGGGCGCCCGGAGAATGGACGTTCCGCCGTGGGAACCGCGACCACCGCCGAAGCCGTGCCGCTTCACGACGCCCTGGAACCCGCGACCCTTGGTCGTTCCCGTCACGTTCACCCGCGATCCGACATCGAACATGTCGACCGTGAGTTCCTGGCCGAGCTCGAGCTCTTCGCCCTCGAAGTCGAACTCCGCGAGGACGCGCGGCACGTAGTCGAGTCCGGCGCGCGCGGCGTGGCCCGCGGCCGGTTTCCGCGTGCGCCCCTCCTTCACGCGGCCGAAGCCCAGCTGCACGGCCTCGTATCCGTCGCGCTCGACGGTCTTGATCTGGACGACCGCACAGGGTCCGACTTCCAGCACGGTGACACCGACGGCCTTCCCGTCGTCGTCGAAGATCTGCGTCATGCCGATTTTTCGGCCGATCAACCCGGGCATCTCGCTACTCGACTTTGATTTCCACATCGACGCCGGCCGCGAGATCCAGCTTCGTCAGCGCGTCGATCGTCTGCGGACGGGAGTCATGGATATCGATGAGCCGTTTGTGCGTCTTCAGTTCGAACTGTTCCCGCGACTTCTTGTCCACATGCGGACTCCGCAGCACCGTGAACAACTGACGGCGCGTCGGAAGCGGGATCGGCCCGCTGACGGACGCACCGGTCTTCTGCGCGGTCCGAACGATGTCCGCCGCCGTCTGGTCGATCACGGCTGGATCGAAGGCCTTCAGCCGAATCCGAATCTTCTGCGCCATATCTTTGCGCCGTCTCGTTTTCCTGGGCTGTCCGCTAGTCGTGGATGGCGGTGACGACTCCGGCGCCCACCGTCCGGCCTCCCTCGCGGATCGCGAACCGGAGGTTCTCCTCCATCGCGATCGGCGCGATCAGCTCCACCGCCATATTCACATTGTCACCCGGCATCACCATCTCCACCCCCTCGGGCAGCTCCGCCGAGCCCGTCACGTCCGTCGTCCGGAAGTAGAACTGCGGACGGTACCCGTTGAAGAACGGCGTATGACGCCCGCCCTCGTTCTTCGTCAACACGTACACCTCCGCCGAAAACTTCCGGTGAGGCGTGATCGACTGAGGGTGCGCGACCACCATCCCGCGCTCCACCTCCGTCTTCGCCACCCCCCGAAGCAGGAGCCCCGCGTTGTCGCCCGCCTGGCCCTCGTCCAGGATCTTCCGGAACATCTCCACTCCCGTCACCACCGTCTTCTTCTCCGAGCCCAGGCCCACCAACTCCACGCCCTCGCCCGTCTTCACCACCCCGCGCTCGATCCGGCCCGTCACCACCGTCCCCCGGCCCGTGATCGTGAACACGTCCTCCACGGGCATCAGGAACGGCTTGTCCGTCGCACGCTCCGGAACCGGGATGTAGCTGTCCAGCGCGTCCATCAGCTCCCCGATGCACGCCGTCTCCGGAGCCCCCGGATCCCCGCTCTCCAACGCATGAAGCGCCGAGCCCCGTACCACCGGCACGTCGTCGCCCGGAAACTCGTACTCGCTCAGCAACTCCCGAACCTCCAGCTCCACCAGGTCCAGCAACTCCTCGTCGTCGACCTGGTCCACCTTGTTCAAAAACACCACGATGTACGGCACGTTCACCTGGCGGGCCAGCAATATGTGCTCCCGCGTCTGCGGCATCGGCCCGTCCGCCGCCGACACCACCACGATCGCCCCGTCCATCTGCGCCGCGCCCGTGATCATGTTCTTCACGTAGTCCGCGTGTCCCGGACAGTCCACGTGCGCGTAGTGTCGTCCCTCCGACTCGTATTCCACGTGCGCCGTCGCGATCGTGATCCCCCGCTCCCGCTCCTCGGGAGCCTTGTCGATCTGATCGAACGCCACGTACTCCCCGTATCCCTTCTGAGCCTGCACCTGCGTGATCGCAGCCGTCAGCGTCGTCTTCCCGTGGTCCACGTGTCCGATCGTCCCCACGTTCACGTGCGGCTTCGTTCGCTCGAACTTTTCCTTCGCCATCGCCCCTCGTTCTCCTGTGTCTCGTCTGCGGCCTGCTCGCGGACCGGCTCTTCGCCGTTTACGAGCCGTTGGCGGAGACGATCTCCGCCGTCTTGGAGCCCGGAACTTCCTCGTAGTGCGAAAACTGCATGGTGTAGACCGCGCGACCCTGGCTGATCGAGCGCAGGGAGGTCGCGTAGCCGAACATCTCCGACAGCGGCACCGACGCCCCGACGACCTGGGCGGACGAACGCTGCGTCATGCCGCCGATCTTGCCCCTCCGGCTGGAGAGGTCTCCCATCACGTCCCCGAGATAGTCGTCGGGTGTTACGACCTCCACGTTCATGACGGGCTCGAGCAATACCGGCTGCGCCTTGCGCGCACCTTCCTTGAGCGCGATCGAGCCCGCGATCTTGAAGGCCATCTCGCTGGAATCGACCTCATGGTACGAGCCGTCAATCAGGGTGGCCTTGATGTCGATGATCGGGTAGCCCGCGACGATCCCGGAGTCCAGCGCCTCGCGAATCCCCTGTTCGACCGAGAGCACGTACTCGCGGGGCACGTTTCCGCCCCGGATCTCGGAGTCGAAGATGAAGCCGCCGCCGGGATCCGTGGGCTCGAGGTTGATGATCACGTGCCCGAACTGCCCGCGGCCGCCGGACTGCCGCACGAAGCGGCCTTCCACCTTGCGGACGGCCTTGCGGATCGTCTCGCGATAGGCCACCTGCGGACGGCCGACGTTCGCGTTGACCCTGAACTCGCGCTGGAGCCGGTCGACGATGATCTCGAGATGGAGTTCGCCCATCCCGCTGATGATGGTCTGCCCGGTCTCCTCGTCGGTGTAGACGCGGAATGTCGGGTCTTCCTCGGCCAGCTTCGCGAGCGCCCCCGACAGCTTCTCCTGATCCGCCTTCGTCCGGGGCTCGATCGCCACCCGGATCACGGGTTCGGGGAAGCTCATCGACTCGAGCACGATCGGGTCGGTCGCCGACGAGAGCGTGTCTCCCGTCCGCGTATGCTTGAGCCCGATCGCGGCCGCGATGTCGCCGGCGAACACCTCGTCGCGCTCCTCCCGCTTGTTCGCGTGCATCTGGAGCAGCCGCCCGAAGCGCTCCTTCCGTCCCCTGGACGAATTCAGCGCCTTCGAGCCGGCCTTCGCCGTCCCGGAATAGACCCTGAAGTAGGTCAGGCGCCCCACGTACGGATCGGTCGCGATCTTGAACGCGAGAGCCGCGAACGGCGCCTCTTCGTCGGCCGCACGCTCCACCTCCGTCTCATCCTGCTGCGGGAGGCGGCCGGTGACGGGAGGGACATCGAGGGGAGAGGGGAGGAAGTCGATCACGGCGTCGAGCAGGCGCTGTACGCCCTTGTTCTTGAAGGCGGAGCCACACAGGATCGGCGTGATCCCGTTGGCCAGCGTTGCCTTTCGCACCGCGCCGCGGATTTCGTCCTCGGTGAGTTCTTCCCCTTCGAGGTACTTCTCGAGGGCGGGTTCGTCGTATTCGACCGCGGCCTCGATGAGGGCGCTCCGCAGCTCCGCCACCTCGTCCACGAGGGCGTCCGGCACGGGGCCTTCGGTCCAGCGCGCGCCCAGGGATTCATCGTCGTAGACGACCTTGACCTCGCGAATGAGGTCGACCATGCCCGTATAGAGTTCACCCTCGCCGAGAGGGATCTGGAGCGGCTGCGCGTTCGCGCCCAGGCGGTCGCGCATCATCCGGACGACGTTCATGAAGTCGGCGCCGACGCGGTCCATCTTGTTGACGAACGCGATGCGCGGCACACCGTACTTGTCGGCCTGCCGCCATACCGTCTCGGACTGCGGCTCCACGCCGCCGACGGCGCAGAAGAGGGCCACGGCGCCGTCGAGCACGCGGAGGCTGCGCTCCACCTCCACCGTGAAGTCGACGTGCCCCGGCGTGTCGATGATGTTGATGCGGTAGGGTTCGCCTTCGTGCGTCCAGTTACAGGTGGTGGCGGCCGACGTAATCGTGATGCCGCGTTCCTGCTCCTGTTCCATCCAGTCCATCGTCGCGTCGCCATGATGCACTTCGCCCAGGCGATGCGTCCGGCCGGTATAGAACAGCACCCGTTCGGTCGTCGTCGTCTTTCCGGCATCGATGTGCGCCATGATGCCGATATTCCGAAGCCGCTCGAGCGGCGTTCTTCTCTCCATGAGTCGATCTATTGATCTCTATCTGTCGAGCCTCGGGTGCCGGACGGACTCATTACCAGCGGTAGTGCGCGAACGCCTTGTTCGCGTCCGCCATCCGGTGCACGTCCTCCTTCTTCCTCACCGCGCCCCCGTCGCCGCGAGCGGCGTCGAGCAGTTCACCGGCGAGGCGCTGCGCCATCGTCTTGCCGGAGCGGGCGCGCGAGTACTGCACGAGCCACCGGCGTGCGAGCGAGTCGCGCCGCCGGTACGACACTTCCATCGGGACCTGGTACGTCGCGCCGCCCACGCGCCGGCTGCGGACCTCGAGGATGGGCTTCGCGTTCTGCAGCGCCTGCCGGAACACGTTCATCGCCGGCTGCCCCGTCTTCATCTCGATGTTCTGCATCGCATCGTAGAAGATCTGCTCGGCGAGGGACTTCTTTCCGTCGAGCATCAGCATGTTGATGAACTTTGTGACCTCCGTGCTCCCGTATCGGGAGTCCGGAATCACCTCACGCTGTTCGGCACGGTTTCGTCGCGGCATCTCGTTTCGCCATATCCGGCTCCGGGTTCATCCGGAGACTTCGCAATAAAGCCCGGCCACGGACTCCGAGGCCGGGCCCAAACGGTGTTCGGCCCGCTGCCAGCTACTTTCTCTTCTTGGAACCGTACTTCGACCGGCCCTGGTTCCTGTCGTCCACGCCCGACGCGTCGAGGGTTCCGCGGATGATGTGATACCGCACACCCGGCAGATCCTTCACCCGTCCGCCCCGGATCAGCACGATGCTGTGTTCCTGGAGGTTGTGGCCCTCGCCTCCGATATACGCGGTGACTTCGTATCCGTTCGTGAGTCGCACGCGGGCGACCTTCCGCAGGGCCGAATTCGGCTTCTTCGGCGTCGTGGTGTACACGCGCGTGCACACGCCGCGCTTCTGGGGGTTTCCCTCCAGCGCCGGCGCCTTGCTCTTCTTTCGGACCTTTCTTCGGCCCTTGCGGACCAACTGATTGATGGTCGGCATTCCCGCTCCATCGCTCCCTTCGGCCGCACCGGTGCGCCGATCACCGAACTCGGGGCCCGGCCGTTGGGGGTAAAAAAATCGGGGACGGATCCGAACCGCCCCCGCGGCGACTGCCGACCGGTCGGTCGACAGAC
Organism: Gemmatimonadales bacterium; assembly: GCA_009840115.1. Classification (GTDB taxonomy): domain Bacteria; phylum Gemmatimonadota; class Gemmatimonadetes; order Palauibacterales; family Palauibacteraceae; genus Palauibacter; species Palauibacter irciniicola. The sequence goes on from VXOJ01000014.1 coordinate 20,632, forward strand.
AAGAGAGAGTAGTCTTGAGGCCTCTCCGTGTCAAGCAACTTCCGTCGCCGAGAGGGGGCGCGGAAATCCCGTAAACGCACCCCCTGCTTCGGCGTCGGACGGACGTCAGGTCGTCATGACCGCGCCCTCCTCGGCCACCGCGGCCTCGTCCTCCTCGGCCTGGTCCCGCAGGTCCGAGAAGAGACTCCGGGGCATCTCCTCGGGCACGACCCGGCGCCGCATGGAATCGATCTGCGCCTTCAGCGCGTCGTCGACGAGGAATTCGATATCGGAGAATCGGTGCGTCCCCGTACCCGCCGGGACCAGATGCCCGATGATGATGTTCTCCTTGAGCCCCCTGAGGCGGTCCTTCGCTCCACGCACGGCGGCGTCCGTAAGCACGCGCGTCGTCTCCTGGAAGGAGGCCGCGCTGATGAACGACTCCGTGGTGAGGCTCGACTTCGTGATTCCGAGCAGGACCGGCTCCGCCCGCGGGGGCTTGCCTCCACTCTCGAGGACCGCGCGCGTCGCATCGCGGAACTCCATCCGGTCCACGTGCTCGCCTTCGAGGAATTCCGTGCCGCCCGGATCCGTGATACGGACCTTCTGCAGCATCTGGCGCACGATCACGGCGATGTGCTTGTCGTTGATCCGCACGCCCTGCAGGCGGTAGACCTCCTGGATCTCGTTGAGCAGGTACTCCTGCACGGCCCGGGGTCCCCGGACCCGCAGGATGTCGTGCGGGTTCACCGGACCCTCGGACAGCCGGTCGCCCGCACGCACGAGATCACCTTCGTGCACGCGAAGGTGCTTGCCGACGGGGATCTGATACACCATCTCCTCGCCGTCGTCCATGGTCACCAGGATCTCGCGCTTCCCGCGCTTGATCCCGCCGAACGAGACCCGCCCGTCGACCTCGGTAATCGTCGCGGGATCCTTCGGCCTCCGCGCCTCGAACAGCTCGGCGACCCGCGGCAATCCACCGGTGATGTCGCGGGTCTTGTAGGCCTCGCGACTGATCTTGGCGAGCGTCTCCCCCGCGTTCACGGCCTGTCCGTCCTGCACGAGCAGCTGCGTACCGACCGGCACGATGAACTCGCGCAGCTTGGCGCCCTTTCCGGTCACGATGTTGATGACGGGGTGGAGCTTCTTCTCCCGGTCGTCGATGATGACCTGCTGACGCCGTCCCGTCGCTTCGTCGAGTTCCTCGCGGACCGTCTCCTCCGGCACGATGTCCGTGAACCGGATCTTCCCCTTCTTGTCCGCAACGATGGGTTCGGAGTACGGGTCCCAGCCGAAGAGCAGATCCCCGTGCACCACATCGGTGTCGTCCTCCACGAAGAGCGTTGCCCCGTAGGGGATGGCGAGCCGCGAGAGGATGCGGTCGTCCGGCGTCTTCATGAGGAGTTCGCCCTCGCGGCTCGTGACGATCGTGTCTCCCGACGGACTCGTGACGGTCGTCACGCGCTCGAACGCGATCCGGCCTTCGAGCTTGGAGCGCCGCTGGGTCTGCGCCGCGATACGGGCCGCCGTCCCACCGATATGGAAGGTTCTGAGCGTGAGCTGCGTCCCCGGTTCGCCGATCGACTGCGCGGCGAGGATTCCCGCCGCCTCTCCCAGATCGACGAGTTCCATCGTCGCGAGATTGCGGCCGTAGCACTGCTGGCAGATGCCCCGCCGGGACTCGCAGGTGAGGACGGACCGGATGCGGACCTGCTGGACACCGCTCTCATCGATGGCGCGTGCCCGCGCCTCCGTGATCATGTCTCCGGCCTCGACGATGACTTCGTCGTCGATGGGGTCGATCACGGCTTCGGCCGCGATGGTGCCGGCGACGCGACCCGGCAGCGGCTCGATGATGTCCTCGCCCTCCTTGAGCGCCGTGACGTCGAGCCCGAGGATCGTGTTGCAGTCCTCCTCGATGATCGTGACATCCTGCGCCACGTCGACGAGCCGGCGCGTGAGGTAGCCGGCGTCCGCCGTCTTGAGCGCCGTGTCGGCGAGCCCCTTCCGGGCGCCGTGCGTCGAGATGAAGTACTCGAGCACGCTGAGGCCCTCCCTGAAGTTGGAACGGATCGGGCTCTCGATGATCTCGCCGATGCCGCCGGTCAGCTTCTTCTGGGGCTTGGCCATCAGACCCCGCATTCCCGCGAGTTGACGGATCTGGTCGCGGGAACCCCGGGCGCCCGAGTCGAACATCATGAAGATCGGATTGAAGCCGTGTCTCGATTGCTGGAGCCCGCGGACCATCGCGTCGGCGACATCGTTGTTCGCGTGGGTCCAGGCATCGATCACCTTGTTGTACCGCTCCCCGAAGGAGATCACGCCGCGGTGGTACGCCTTCGTGAACCGGTTCACGTCGTCCTGGGCCTCGCCGAGGATATCCTGCTTCTCGGCCGGGATCTCCATGTCGTCGAGGCCGATGGAAACGCCGGCCTTCGTCGCGTGTCGGAACCCGAAGTCCTTGAGTTGATCGAGGAACGCCGTCGTGTCCTCGAGTCCCGCGAGACGGAACGACCGGAAAACGAGGTCTCCCAACGCCCCTTTGCCCAGCGTCTCGTTCACGTACGGCACCCGGGAGGGCAGGATCGCGTTGAAGAGGGCGCGTCCGACGCTGGTCACGATCCACTTCCCCTCGATCCGGCCCTCATCGGCCTCCTCTTCGACGAGCAGCCGGATCGGCAGGTGGTAGTCCGGCGTCCCCGCCGGCGAGCGCAGATATCCCGCCTCGAGCGCCATTTCAACCTGATCCGCGTTCGCGAAGTGGGGGAGATCCGACCCCGCCCCATGCTCGTCGAAGTCCGGCCGGACCTTCGTCATGTAGTAGCAGCCGAGGACCATGTCCTGGGACGGCGACGCGATCGGCCGCCCGTTCGCGGGCTTCAGGATGTTGTTGCTCGACAGCATGAGGATCCGCGCCTCGAGCTGCGATTCGAACGACAGCGGCACGTGGACCGCCATCTGGTCGCCGTCGAAGTCCGCGTTGAACGCCGCGCACACGAGCGGGTGAATGCGGATGGCCTTCCCCTCCACGAGCACCGGCTCGAAGGCCTGGATGCCCAGCCGGTGGAGCGTCGGGGCCCGGTTCAGGAGGACGGGGTGATCCTTGATGATGTCCTCGAGGACCTCGTAGACCGTCGGGTCGTCGAGTTCGACGAGCTTCTTGGCGCGCTTCACCGTCTCGGCGTGCAGCCGCCGCTCGAGTTCGTGGATGATGAACGGCTTGAACAGCTCGACGGCCATCTTCTTCGGCAGCCCGCACTGGTGCAGCCGGAGTTCCGGACCCACGACGATGACCGACCGGCCGGAGTAGTCGACGCGCTTTCCGAGCAGATTCTGCCGGAACCGGCCCTGCTTGCCCTTGAGCATGTCCGACAGCGACTTGAGCGGGCGCTTGCCCCTTCCGCGAATCGCCTTGCCGCGCCGCCCGTTGTCGAACAGCGCGTCGACCGCCTCCTGGAGCATGCGCTTCTCGTTGCGCAGGATCACCTCCGGCGCGCGCATTTCCAGCAGTTTCTTGAGCCGGTTGTTCCGATTGATCACGCGACGGTAGAGATCGTTGAGGTCCGATGTCGCGAATCGTCCGCCGTCCAGCGGCACGAGGGGACGCAGATCCGGCGGAATCACCGGAATCACGTCCATGATCATGTGCTCGGGGCTGTTCCGCTTGGAGACCTCGTCGTCGCTGTTGCGGATCGCGTCGATCACCTTGAGCCGCTTGAGCTTCTTCTTCTTCCGGTGCTTCGAGGTCTCATGCACGACCTCGTAGCGCAGCTGCTCGGCAAGTTCGTCGACATCCAGCTGGCCGAGCAGCGTCCGGATCCCTTCCGCCCCGATTTCGGCGCGGAATTCGGTGTCCCCCTCCTCGCGCGCCTTGTCCGTCAGGTCCCAGTACTCATCCTCTTCCAGAACCTGCTTGAACTCGACGTCCTGCCGGCCGGGCTCGGTGACGACGTGCGCGGCGTAGTAGATGACCTTCTCGAGATCCCGCAGCTTCATCCCGAGCAGGTAGCCCATCTGGGAAGGAAGGGTCTTGAAGAACCAGATATGGGCCACGGGCACCGCGAGTTCGATGTGCCCCATCCGCTCGCGACGAACCTTCGAGAGCGTGACCTCGACCCCGCACTTGTCGCATATGTGGCCGCGGTACCGGATCCGCTTGAACTTCCCGCAGTGGCACTCCCAGTCCTTGACCGGCCCGAAGATGCGCTCGCAGAAGAGGCCGTCGCGCTCCGGCTTGAACGACCGGTAGTTGATCGTCTCCGGCTTCGTGACCTCTCCGTGGCTCCACGAACGGATCTCCTCGGGCGAGGCGAGCTTGATCTGAATCCAGTCGAACTCGGACGAACCCGCACTGCGATTTCGCGGAAAATCGATCATCTGTCACCCTCTTGTTTCGCTAGAACAGCGGCTCCGACTCGTCGCCGCCGAGCGTCACGCTCAGCCCCAGCGCCTGCAGTTCCTTGACGAGCACGTTGAAGCTCTCGGGCACCCCCGGCTTGGGCAGGTTGTCGCCCTTCACGATCGCCTCGTACACGCGGCTCCGTCCCGTCACGTCATCCGACTTGACGGTCAGCATCTCCTGCAGCGTGTGCGCCGCGCCGTAGGCTTCCAGCGCCCACACTTCCATCTCGCCGAAGCGCTGCCCCCCGAACTGCGCCTTGCCGGCCAGCGGCTGCTGCGTGACGAGGCTGTACGGACCGATGGAGCGCGCGTGGATCTTGTCGTCGACGAGGTGCGAGAGCTTCATCATGTAGATCTCGCCGACCGCGATATCCGCCACGAACTCTTCGCCCGTGCGGCCGTCGCGCAGCCTCATCTTGCCGTTTGGACGCAGCCCCGCGCGCTCCATGAGTTCGACGACGGCCGCGTCCAGGCCCGAGGTGATCCTGCGCTGCCCGGAGAGCGCGGCGGTCTTCGGCCAGCCCTCGGACTCCAGCTTCGCCGCCGTCGTCGCGCCGGAGATGTCGCGCACGGCCCCGAGGACGAACGAGGCCAGGCTCCGCAGGTACGAGGCGAGTTCGCCTCGTCCCCCGAGATAGGCGTCGAGCGTTCGTCCGAGACTCGCCGGGTCCGAAACGCGGTCGTCTCCTTCGCGGGCCTGGATCTCGTTGACGAGCGCTTGAATCGTCCGGTAGGACAGTTCGGGCGGTTCCACCTCCGACCCGAGCGTACGAGCCGCCCAGTAGGCGCCCCCGATCTTCAGGAGGGCGCCGATCTCATGCTCCGTCGCTCCCTGGAAGACGGGCGTATTCGCCTCGAAGCCGAGCGCCCGGGCCGCCCAGCCCAGCGTGGTCTCGAGAATCTGTCCCACGTTCATCCGGCTCGGCACGCCGAGTGGATTGAGCACGATATCGATGGACTGTCCGTCGGGAAGAACCGGCATGTCCTCTTCGGGAACCACGCGGGCGATGATGCCCTTGTTCCCGTGCCGGCCGGCCATCTTGTCTCCCACGGAGATCTTTCGCTTCTCCGCCAGGTAGACCTTCACGAGCTGGACGACGCCCGGGGACAGCTCGTCGGGCTGGAAGATCTTGTCGATTCCCTCTTCCGTGCGCTCGCGTATCCGTTCCACTCGCGCGCGAGCCTCGGCCTCCACGCGGCGGATCAGGTCGTTCGACTTCTCCGTCTTCACCTTCAGCGTCGAAAGGTCGACCTCCCCGAGGTCGACGCTCCGAAGCTTCGTCTTCGTCAGCTTCGTGCCCTCGGCGAACAGCGGTTCGAGGGAGCCCCGGCCGAGACACAGCACCACCGTCTCGCCCTCGAGCAGTTCGAGGATCTCCTCGTCCCGCGCTTCCATCACCCGGGCGATCTCCTCGCGCTCGCTCTCGCGCAGTTCGGCGATGCGTTCGCCGTGCTCCCGTTCGAGCAGCGGGTCGTCGATTCGCCTCGAGAAGATCTTGACGTCGATCACGGTCCCTTCGACGCCGGGGGGGACGCGCAGCGAACTGTCCTTCACATCCTTCGCCTTCTCCCCGAAGATCGCCGTCAGCAGCTTTTCCTCGGGCGAAAGCTCGGTCTCCCCCTTCGGCGTGATCTTGCCCACGAGGATGTCTCCCGAGCGGACCGCCGCGCCGATGCGGACGATCCCGCGATCGTCGAGGTCGACGAGCGCTTCCTCGGCCACGTTCGGGATCTCGCGCGTGATCTCCTCCATCCCGCGTTTCGTGTCGCGGACGTGGAGTTCGAGTTCCTGGATGTGGACCGACGTGTAGACGTCCCCCTTGACCAGCTTCTCGCTGATCACGATGGCGTCCTCGAAATTGTGTCCGAACCAGGGCATGAAAGCGACGAGCGCGTTACGTCCGAGCGCGAGCGAGCCGCCATCCGTGCCGGCTCCGTCCGCAACCACATCGCCCGTTTCCACGCGGTCGCCGACCCGGACGATCGGCCTCTGGTTGATCGCCGTGTCCTGATTCGTGCGCCAGAACTTCCTGAGTCGATAGGAGTCGTACTGCGTGAGCCGGGCGAGGGGGACTTCGCCGGCCGCCCGTCGGGGCTTGCCGGTATCGACCTCGACCTCGTCCGCCGTGACCCGCGTCACGGTCCCGGCGCGGCGCGCAAGCACGACCGCACCGGAGTCCCGGGCCACCTTGCCTTCCAGACCCGTGCCCACGAGGGGACGTTCCGGGAAGAGAAGCGGCACGGCCTGCCGCTGCATGTTCGATCCCATCAGCGCCCGGTTCGCGTCATCGTGCTCGAGGAACGGAATGAGCGCGGGCGACACGGCCACCAGCTGGTCGGGCGCGACGTCCATGAAGTCGATTTCGTCCGGCGGCAGCAGCGGATAGTCGTCGCGGCGCCGGCAGAGGACGAGCGAGCGGGCGAACGTCCCGTCGGGGTTGAGTTCGGCGTTCGCCTGCGCGACCGAGTATTCCTCCTCTTCGCTCGCCGAGAGCCAGACGATTTCGTCCTGCGAGACCCGTTCGTTGACCACCCTGCGGTAGGGAGTCTCGAGGAAGCCCAGCTCGTTCAGCCGGGAGTACGTGGTCACGGAAGTGATGAGGCCGATGTTCGGGCCTTCCGGCGTCTCGATCGGACACATCCGCCCGTAGTGCGAGTAGTGCACGTCCCGGACTTCGAAACCCGCGCGCTCCCGCGTCAGCCCGCCCGGACCCAGCGCGCTCAGGCGCCGCTTGTGCGTGAGTTCCGAGAGCGGGTTCGTCTGGTCCATGAACTGGCTGAGCTGCGAACTCCCGAAGAAAGCCTGGATGACGGCGCTTACCGTACGCGCGTTCACGAGATCGTCGATGGAGATCTTCTCGGGGTCGCTGTTGATCGACATCCGCTCGCGGACCAGGCGGGCCATGCGCGACAGTCCGACGGAAAACTGGTTCGCGATGAGTTCTCCGATGGACCGCACGCGGCGGTTCCCGAGATGGTCGATGTCGTCCGTGTATCCGCGGCCCTCGTGCAGTTCGACCAGGTAGCGGATGATCGCCACGAAGTCGGACGGATCCAGCACCACGAGATCGCCCGAGGGGATCTCGAGGCCGAGCAGCCGATACACATCCTTGAGCCGGTGGTTGATCTTGTGCCGTCCCACCCGGCCCAGGTCGTACCGCTTGGGGTTGAAGAAGAGCCGATCGAGCGCGCCCCGGGCCGTCGCCAGGTTCGGCGCTTCGCCGGGCCGGACGAGAGAGTAGATCGAGTGCAGCGCGGCCGCCTCGCTCCCCGTCGGGTCCTTCGCCAGCGTGTTGCGCAGGAGCGGCGACTCTCCGCGGGGCCCGCCCGTGAACACGAGGGCCTCGCGAGCCTTCTCCGCCTTGAGCTTCGCGAACAGGCTCGAATCGAAGCGCGCCCCCTTCTCGGCCAGGACCTCTCCGGTGTCCTCCGCGATGACGTCGGCGGCGAGCTGCGGACTCGAACTCCAGTCGCGGCGCATCGCGAGATCCTCATAGGTCCCGCGCAGCGGGACGAAGGTCGCGCTGGAGTAGACCTCGACCTCCGATACGCCCGCGCGCACGAGGCGCTCGAGGGCTTCTTCGCTCAACAGCTCCCCGCGGCGCACGATGAAGGCATCTTCTTCCTCGAACGCCTCGACGCTCGTGATCTCCCGGTCGAGGATGCGCTGCACCAGCTCCGCGTCGAGCCGGTCGCCGAGGGCCGCAACCGGCTCCCCGCCATCGGCGCCCGGCAGGTCGTCCGCCAGCCAGTGCGGGGCGTCCGCGGCGGGCTCGTAGCCACGCAGTTCCAGCGCCTCGGGATCCTCCCCGAAATCGGGGTTCGCGATGCTCCGGGCCACCAGCGTGCCCGTCACCTCGCGGTGCGCCGACGACTCGTCCTCATCCTCCGCGTCGATCCGGACGAGCCGGCGTCGGCAGAAGCACTCGAGGATGTCCACGTCCCGCCCGTAGCCGAACGCCCGCAACAGGGCGGTGGCCGGGAATTTCTTCTTCTTGTCGATGTGGACGTGGATCACGTCGTGGATGTCGAGCGTGAACTCGACCCAGGACCCGCGGAACGGGATGATGCGGGACGAGAAAAGACGCGTGCCGTTGGGGTGCAGCGTCTCCTCGAACACGACGCCGGGGGAACGGTGAAGCTGGCTCACGATGACCCGCTCCGCTCCGTTCACGACGAACGTTCCCTGCTCCGTCAGGAGCGGCAGATCTCCCAGATAGACTTCCTTCTCCAGGATATCGCCCGGGCGCTTTTCGTCGTCCTTCCCGACCGTCTCGAAGATGACCAGCCGGAGCCGCGCCTTCAGCGGCGCGGAGTAGGTCATGTCGCGCTCGATGCACTCCTCGACCTCGTACTTCGGCTCTCCGAGAGAGTAGCTGACGAACTCCAGCGAGAAGTTCTCGTTGACGTCCGTAATCGGGAAGATCTCCCGAAAAACGCGTTCGAGACCGAGGTCCCGGCGCTCCTCTTCCTTCGTCTTCGATTGCAGCAGACGCTCGAACGCCTCGCGCTGCACATCCAGGAAATGCGGCATGTGCATCGGGCGGGCGAGCTTGTCGAACGAGACCGCGGGTCTGCCGTTGACCGTCAAATCGTACCTCCCGCGGGGAACCCCGCGAGTACATGGGAGATGCGGAAATACCGGGCACCGCCCGCAAGCGGTTGCGCCGGTTCGTGCACGGTGTGAGGTCGGACCCCTGCGTCATCGGCCCGGCTGCGGTCCCTCCGCAGTCCGGAGCCGATCGGATGATCGACGCCGGGGCGTGCCACGCTCTTCAGCGCGGCTACTTGAGATCCGCCGTGGCGCCCTGCTCTTCGAGCTTGGCCTTGATCTCCTCCGCCTCCTCCTTGGACACGCCTTCCTTCACGGGTCCGGGGGCGTTGTCGACGACGGCCTTCGCCTCCTTGAGACCCAGGCTCGTGACTTCACGCACGACCTTGATCACCTGGATCTTCTTGCTGCCCACCGCCGTGAGGACGACGTCGAACTCCGTCTGCTCCTCCTCGGCGGCGTCGCCTCCGCCACCGGGAGCGGCGGCGACGGCGACCGGCGCGGCGGCCGACACACCGAAGGTTTCCTCCATTTTGTCTTTCAACTCGGCGGCTTCAAGCACCGTCAGCGAGCCGATCTGCTGCAGAAGATCGTCGATTTTGGACATGTTCTTCCGTTCCCTGGATCCTGTACGTATTCCGCACGCCCGCACGTCACGGGCATGCGTCCCACCTCAGGCGGACTCGTTCTTCCTTCCGACCTGTTCGATCATGTCTGCGATGTCGCGGAAGAGCGCATTCAGAGCGCCGGCGATGCCGCCGACGCTCGCCGTGAGCCCGCCCGCGATGCTGCCGAGCAGCACCTCGCGCGAAGGAAGATCGGCAATGCGCCCCACTTCCTCCGGCGACGTCTCCACCCGATTGATGACGCCGACCTTCACCACCGGCCGGTTCTCGTTCGCCTTCGCGAATTCCTTCAGCACTCTGGCCGGCGTGACGGGGTCGGCGTCGCTGAGGATGAGCCCCGTCGGACCCTCGAGATGGGCGCTCAGATCCGGGAGGTCCAGATCCTCGAGCGCCCGCTTCATGAGGGTGTTCTTCACGACCCGATAACTCAGGCCCTCGTCTCGGAGCCGCGTTCGGAAATCCGTGATCGCCTTCACGTTCAGCCCGGTGAAGTCGGTCAGGTAGATCGTCCCGCTCTCTTCGATCTGCGCAGTGAGTTCCTGCGTGACGCGCTGCTTTTCTTCGAGTCTCATGGATCTATCGGTACAGGTCCTCGTCGACGGAAACACCGAGACCCATCGTGCTGGTCACGGTCACGCTCTTCACGTACCGGCCCTTCGCCGCGGCGGGCTTCAACCGCACGATCTCGTCCATGAGGGCATCGAGATTCTCGTTCAAGCGGTCGAGTTCGAAGCTCACCTTGCCGATCGGCGCATGCACGTTGCCGGTCCGGTCCACCCGGAATTCGATCTTGCCCGCCTTCGATTCGCGAACGGCCCGACCCACATCCATGGTGACCGTGCCGGCCTTCGGCGTCGGCATGAGGCCGCGCGGCCCGAGGATCCGGCCCAGCCTGGCCACATCCTTCATGAGATCCGGCGTCGCGATCGCGACGTCGAAATCGAGCCACCCCTCCTGGATCTGCTCGATGTACTCGGTTCCCACGTAGTCCGCGCCCGCCTCCTTCGCCTCGGCCGCGCGGTCCGCCTTCACGAGCGCGAGCACGCGCACCTTGCGGCCCGTCCCCGCGGGCAGGATGACCGTGCCGCGCACGATCTGGTCCGCCTTGCGCGGGTCCACGCCGAGGCGCACCGCGGCCTCGACCGTCTCGTCGAAGTTCGCGAACGCCGTTTTCTGCACGCGCTCGAGCGCCTCGCGGGGCGCGAGGGCGCCGTTCGCCGGAGCGGCCCCTACGGCGGAGCGGTATTTCTTGCCGTGTTTCGGCATGTTTCCCGATCTCTCCCGATCAGTCGGCCCGCTCGATCCCCATGGATCGTGCGGTGCCCGCGATCATCCGCATCGCGGCCTCTTCATCGGCCGCGTTGAGATCCTTCATCTTGATCCGGGCGATCCTGCGCAGCTGGTCGTCCGTGACCTTGCCGACCTTCTCCCGATTGGGGACCGGCGAACCCGACTCGAGACCGAGTTCCTTCTTGAGCAGCTCCACCGCCGGCGGCGTCTTGGTGATGAAACTGAACGTCCGGTCCTTGTAGACCGTGATCTCGACCGGGATGATGGTGCCGGCTTCCTGCTGCGTCTGCGCGTTGAACGCCTTGCAGAAGTCCATGATGTTGAGGCCGTGCTGGCCCAGCGCCGGACCCACGGGCGGGGCCGGATTCGCCTGCCCCCCCGGAATCTGCAGCTTGATGAACCCGGTCACCTGTTTCTTTGGCGGCATCAGAACCCCTGCAACTGCGTGTAGTCCAGTTCAACCGAGGTCGGGCGCCCGAACAGGCTCACCTGCACGCGCACCTTGCCCTTCTCCGCAAACACTTCTTCCACCGTTCCGCTGAAATCGCTGAACGGTCCCTCCATGACTTCGACGACCTGCCCCGGCCGGAAGGGGATCTCCGTCTCCGGGCCCGCCTGCTCGAGTTCATCCGCGATGCCGAGGATCTTGTTCATCTCCTCGGTCTTGAGCGGCTGGGGATCCTTCCCGCTCCCCACGAACTTGATGACGCCGGGGACGTTGTTCACGACGTACATCGTGTTCTGGTCCAGCAGCATCTGAATGAGCACGTAGCCCGGGTAGAGCCGCTTCGTCGACTTGACGCGCTTCCCTCCCTTGATCTCGACGACTTCCTGCGTGGGGACGATGACCTCCCGGATCGGAGGCTCATCCCCGTACTCCTGGATCTTCTGCTCCAGAAGCGTCTTCACCTTCTTCTCGTGGCCCGAGTACGTCTGCAGCGCGTACCAGCGCGGCGCTTCCCCGGGAGAGCCGGTCTGCGCGGCTCCCGCGCCCGCGGACTCAACCACCGAACGACCCGACGATGAATCGCACGGACGCGGCAAAGACCGAGTCCATGGCCCCGATGACGATGGCCATGATGAACACGAAGATCAGGATGCCGATCGTTGCACCGCGCAACTGATCCTTGTCGGGCCACGTGACCCGACGCATCTCGACCTGTACCTGTTCCGCGAATTCCTGGGTTCTTCTGACGATGCCGGCCAATCGAACCCCTTACCGTGTTTCCTTGTGCATTCTATGTCCGTTACAGCGGCGACAGAACTTCTTCTGTTCGGCCCGCTGCGGATGGGTCCGCCGATTCTTCGTCGTCGAATAGTTGCGCTCTTTGCACTCCGTACATTCGAGCGTGATCCGAACCCTCATTTGCGTTCCCTAGTCGTGGATGGCGGTGACGACTCCGGCGCCCACCGTCCGGCCTCCCTCGCGGATCGCGAACCGGAGGTTCTCCTCCATCGCGATCGGCGCGATCAGCTCCACCGCCATATTCACATTGTCACCCGGCATCACCATCTCCACCCCCTCGGGCAGCTCCGCCGAGCCCGTCACGTCCGTCGTCCGGAAGTAGAACTGCGGACGGTACCCGTTGAAGAACGGCGTATGACGCCCGCCCTCGTTCTTCGTCAACACGTACACCTCCGCCGAAAACTTCCGGTGAGGCGTGATCGACTGAGGGTGCGCGACCACCATCCCGCGCTCCACCTCCGTCTTCGCCACCCCCCGAAGCAGGAGCCCCGCGTTGTCGCCCGCCTGGCCCTCGTCCAGGATCTTCCGGAACATCTCCACTCCCGTCACCACCGTCTTCTTCTCCGAGCCCAGGCCCACCAACTCCACGCCCTCGCCCGTCTTCACCACCCCGCGCTCGATCCGGCCCGTCACCACCGTCCCCCGGCCCGTGATCGTGAACACGTCCTCCACGGGCATCAGGAACGGCTTGTCCGTCGCACGCTCCGGAACCGGGATGTAGCTGTCCAGCGCGTCCATCAGCTCCCCGATGCACGCCGTCTCCGGAGCCCCCGGATCCCCGCTCTCCAACGCATGAAGCGCCGAGCCCCGTACCACCGGCACGTCGTCGCCCGGAAACTCGTACTCGCTCAGCAACTCCCGAACCTCCAGCTCCACCAGGTCCAGCAACTCCTCGTCGTCGACCTGGTCCACCTTGTTCAAAAACACCACGATGTACGGCACGTTCACCTGGCGGGCCAGCAATATGTGCTCCCGCGTCTGCGGCATCGGCCCGTCCGCCGCCGACACCACCACGATCGCCCCGTCCATCTGCGCCGCGCCCGTGATCATGTTCTTCACGTAGTCCGCGTGTCCCGGACAGTCCACGTGCGCGTAGTGTCGTCCCTCCGACTCGTATTCCACGTGCGCCGTCGCGATCGTGATCCCCCGCTCCCGCTCCTCGGGAGCCTTGTCGATCTGATCGAACGCCACGTACTCCCCGTATCCCTTCTGAGCCTGCACCTGCGTGATCGCAGCCGTCAGCGTCGTCTTCCCGTGGTCCACGTGTCCGATCGTCCCCACGTTCACGTGCGGCTTCGTTCGCTCGAACTTTTCCTTCGCCATCGCCCCTCGTTCTCCTCTCGGACTACGGGTTCGGCGGAGCGGCCCCGCGACGGGCGCTCCTCCTGCTCGCGCGCGGGCTACGCCCTTTGTTTCGTCAGTGGTCTCGTGAAGGTGGTGGGGGGAGGATTCGAACCTCCGAAGGCATAAGCCAGCAGATTTACAGTCTGCCCCGTTTGGCCGCTTCGGTACCCCACCGCCGGTACCTGGCGCCCGATCGACGCCCGATCGATGAGTTCCAGGGTTCGCCGCTTCGGGGCGGCTGTTCGTCCGACTCGACCGAGCTGGCGGTGGGGCTCGAACCCACAACCTCCGGATTACAAATCCGACGCTCTACCGGTTGAGCTACGCCAGCGACCCTTCCGCACAATAGCGTCCTAACATAGGGGCATGCGGGGCCGACCGTCAAGGTGTTTTGGGGCGCTGGATTCGACCCCCGTTTGCGGGCGCGATCGCCTCATCCCACCGTCCGGAGCGGACGCGGCACCTGGATCGTGCGCCCACCCACCCGAAGGCGGGTGAACTCCGCCAAGTCCTCCACGATCACCCCACGGGACTCGAGTTCGGCGCGGATCGCATCGGCACGCCCGAAGTCCCGGCTCGCCCGGGCGCGCTCGCGTTCGCCGACGCGGCCCGTGGCCCACTGCAGGAGCTCGTCATCGCCCCCGGATGACTCGCGGTCCCGGACGGCGAGGACTCCGAAGACTCGATCGAACGCGTCGATCACGGCGAGGGCATCCCCGGTGCCCAGGGGGGCCCGTGGATGGGCGGCGTCAAGCAGGTGATTCGCTTCCCGCACGAGCCCGAACACCGCCGAAAGCGCTTCGCTCACGTTCAGGTCGTCGTCCATCGCCGCTTCGAACGCGGCGCCCGCTCGCGCCGCCGCCTCTCCGAGGTCCGTCGACGCATCGGTCTCCGCCTCACCGGCCTCGCGCGCGCGGTTCCTGAATTCGTGCAGGCGGGCCACGGCCTTCGCCGCCGCGTCCAGGCCGTCGAACGTGAAGTTCAGCTGGGCCCGGTAATGTCCGCTGAGCAGCAGGTACCGGATCGCGGAGGGCGCGTGTCCGCGTTCGACGAGTTCCGGGATCGTGAAGCAGTTGCCGAGCGACTTCGACATCTTCCGGCCTTCCACCAGAAGGTGCTCGGCATGGAGCCAGAACTTCGAGAACGTCTTCCCCGTCACCCCTTCGGACTGCGCGATCTCGTTGGTGTGATGCGGGAAGAGGTTGTCGACCCCTCCGGTATGGATGTCCAGCGTTTCGCCCAGGTGGTGCATCGCCATCGCCGAACACTCGAGGTGCCAGCCGGGCCGACCGGGTCCCCACGGAGAATCCCAAACGGCTACGGCCCCGTCCCCGCCGCGGTCGCCGCCTTTCCAGAGGACGAAGTCTCTCGGGTCATCCTTGTCGTAATCTTCGTCGCCGGCGGCCCTGCCGGTCGCGGTGAGTCCCCCGGAGTCGATCCCGGCCAGCTGCCCGTACCCGGGGAAACGCGCGATCGCGAAGTACACCGAACCCTCGCTCTCGTACGTGAGTCCCCGCTCGGAGAGGGCCTCGATCAGCCGGATCATCCCGTCGACGTACCGGGTCGCCCTTGGCCGATGCTCGGGTTCCTCGAGCCCCAGCGTGTCCCAGTCCTCGAGGAACATCTCGATCACGGGATCGGTGACCTCGGCCAGCGGCACGCCCCGGGCGGAAGCCGCCGCGATCGTCCGATCATCGACATCCGTCAGGTTCATGACCTGACAGACTTCGTATCCCTTGAACCGGAGGTAGCGACGAAGCAGATCTTCCCACGCAAAGGCACGGAAGTTGCCGATGTGTGCGCGGTCGTACACCGTGGGCCCGCAGGTGTACATGCGCACCCGGCCCGGTTCGACGGACTCGAACGGGCGCAGCCGCCGCGCAAGGGAGTCGTAGAGCCGGAGAGTCATCGCCCGCCCGGGGGGAGATAGCGTTCCGTCCGCCAGTCGCGGTACTCGGCGATGTCCTCCGCGCCTCGTTCGCGCGAGATCTGCAGACACCCGCCCAGCTGACGATTCGACCGGTCGAGGATGAGCCCCGGGAGGACGCCGGCCTCGCGCGCGAACGCGAGTTCGTCGAGCGGCTCGTACGCAGGCCCGCCGAAGAGGAGTCGCGCCGCGATCCACCCGTCGATGAACCCGTCGACCGCCTCGATTTCCCGTGAGACGAGCACCTCGCAGGCCACGTCGGGATCCTGGCGCACGGCATGCATTCGCAGGACCGCGTAGCTCTCGTACGCCCGGCCGGCCTCCCTCAGGTTTCCCGGCATCACGAGCGCGGCGCTCGAATCCGTCACGACTTCGACCGCGTTCCATGGCCAGGCGTCCCGCGCCTCGGATTCATCCAGGTCCCGCCCGAACGATGGGAAGTAGAGAACGAGGGGATCCTCCACGAGATCGGTCATGAGAGAGTCCGAACGGTCCCGGAAGCGGAGGAGGATGTCGGCCTCGAACTCGACGAAGCTGCCCGAGGGGGCCGTCAGACGATACTGGGCGTCAGCCGACTCCGCGCCGACGAGCCCGGCGAGCACGAGCAGGGGCGCGGCGATCCGCGGTCGGCGGCTCAGGCTACGGTGCGGCCGCCCGGAGGACGAGCTGTGGGCGTTCCGCTTCAGAGTCCGACCGCCGGTCGAGGAGCCCCGCGAATTCGAGAACGTCATCGCCCGCCCCGCCGAGCAGTTCCCGCTCCCGGGCGAGCAGATTTTTCGAGACCTCGAGCGCCGAGCGCTCGCCGGTCCAGTGCTCCTCCACCACATCCCAGCCAAGCTCCTCTCCGATTCGGTGCGTCACATACGCACAGCAGAAGACATCATCCAGAAAACCGTACGGCCCGACCTCGTCTTCCGGGATCACGTCATCCGGACTCACGAGGTAGGCGATGGCCGCATCCACCAGGATCCGCTGCTGCCGGGTCAGGCGCGGATCCTTCATCAGGGTGAACATCAACAAACCGTAGACGGGCGCGAGGATGACGACGTCACGCAGCGTACCTGCGTATCGCGCGACCTGATCCTTCATCCACTGGAGGTAGGCGCTCGGCATCCCCTTCCAATCCCGATCACGGTGGACCACGCGACCGGGCGGCCAGCCCGATGCACACGGCCCGGCGGCGGACGCGACGCCCAAACATACCACCGGCTCTTTCCCCCTGTAACCCCTTCACTACCCGCGGTGGCGGGTCCCCGGCGTCGGAGGGACTACTCGACCGTCACGGTCTTCGCGAGGTTCCGCGGGCGGTCCACGTCGCAGCCTCGCAGGACGGCGATATGGTAGGCGAGAAGCTGTAGCGGAACGACGTTGACGATCGGTTGCAGGAGCGGCACCGTCGCGGGCACCGGGATCAGGTGATCCACCTTTCGGGCGAGATCGGTCTCCCGGCGGTTCACGAGCGCGATCACGCGGCCGCCGCGCGTTTTCACCTCCTCGATGTTCACGAGCACCTTCGGGTAGACGGCGCCGCGCGGAGCCATGAAGACGACGGGCATGTCTTCGTCGATGAGCGCGATCGGGCCGTGCTTCATCTCGGCCGCCGGGTATCCCTCGGCATGGATGTAGGAGATCTCCTTCAGCTTGAGCGCCCCCTCGAGGGCGATCGGAAAGTTCGGGCCCCGCCCCAGATAGAGGAAGTTGCGCGCGGGGGCGAACTCCTCCGCCACCCGCCGGATGTGGTCCTCCGTGGCCAGAACCTCCTCGATGAGGGCGGGAAGTCCGTCGAGGGCGCGCACGAAGGCGCGGCCTTCCTCGCGGCTCATCCCGCGCCGCCTTGCAATCATGAGGCCGAGCAGGGCGAGCGAAACGACCTGCGCCAGGAAGGCCTTCGTGGAGGCGACGCCGATCTCCGGACCGGCGTGCGTGTAGATCCCGGCCCGCGTCTCCCGTGCGATCGTCGAGCCCACGACGTTGACGATTCCGAAGGTGGGGGCCCCGAGCCGTCCGGCCTCGCGCACGGCCGCGAGCGTGTCCGCGGTCTCCCCGGACTGGGAGATGCCGCCCACCACGGTCCCCGGGGCGAGGATCGGGTTCCGGTATCGGAACTCGGAGGCGTACTCCACTTCGACCGGAAGGCGCGCGAGCGCCTCGATGAGGTATTCCCCGACGAGCGCCGCATGCCAACTCGTCCCGCACCCCGTGAGGACGATGCGCTCGGCCGCGTCGATCTCCGGGCGGAACTCGTCGAGCCCGCCGAGCCGAGCCGTGCCTTCCTCCGCCAGCAGCCGGCCCCGCATCGCATCGCGTACGGTGTTGGGCTGTTCGTGAATCTCGCGGAGCATGAAGTGGGGGTATCCCGCCTTTTCGATCTTTTCCAGGTCCCAGTCGACGCGGCGGATTTCCTTCGTGACGGGCTCCCATCCGATGTGGCCGCGGTCTCTCCCGAGATCGACGATCCGGTGCCCCGAAGCTGTGAGGACGGCCATTTCGTCGTCTTCCAGATACACGATGTCGCGGGTGTGTTCGAGGACCGCAGCCACGTCCGAAGCCACCCAGGTCGCTTCTTCGTCCGTCTCTCCGATCCCGAGCAGCAGGGGCGCGCCGCGGCGGGCGACGACGATCCGCGCCGGGTCGTGCACGCTCATGACGGCGAGCCCCAGCGTGCCCTCCACCTGGGTCAGCGAGGCGGCAACGGCGCGCTCGAGGTTCCCGTCGAACGCTTCCTCGATCAGGTGGGCGACGACCTCGGTATCGGTCTCGGAAGTGAAGCGGTGGCCGAGTTCGGAGAGCTTCGTTCGCAGTGCGTCGCAGTTCTCGATCACGCCGTTGTGGACCAGCACCACCTCGCCCCGGTCGCCCGTAAGCGGGTGGGCATTGGCGCGGGTCGGCGCGCCGTGCGTCGCCCAGCGGGTGTGAGCGATTCCGGTCGTTCCCGAAAGCGGGGCCTCGGCGAGCCGGTCCGCCAGGTCGTCGACGCGGCCCGCGCACTTGCGGAGCCTGAGCCCCGAACCGGTGTGCACGGCGAGGCCCGCCGAGTCGTACCCGCGGTATTCGAGGCGGCGGAGCCCGTTCAGCAGGAGCGGGGCCGCCTCCTCCGCCCCGACGTAGCCGACGATCCCGCACATCCGCCGCTCAGACCCCCCGCCGGACCAGCGCCTCGACCCAGTCCGCGCGCTCGTCCGCCAGTACCTCGCCGGCCGCCTCCGCCATGATGCGGAAGATCGGCTCGGTGCCCGACGGTCTGGCGTGGATCCACGACCCATCCGACCACTCGAGCCGGATCCCGTCCTGCCGGTCCACCGTCGCCCCGGACGGAGCCGCGGCCGCGATCGCGGCGAGCGCCTCCTCGATGCCCAGTCCTTCCCGGGAGATCGTCCGCTTCACGATCCGGTACGAGGGTCGCTCGTCGACCGCGGCGCCGAGGGTCGAACCGCACTCCGCGAGAAACTGCAGGATCAGGGCGGCGGCCAGCGGGGCGTCCCGCGTGAGGTGCAGTCCCCCGTAGATCACGCCGCCGTTCCCCTCTCCACCGATCGCACTCCCCGCCTCGAGCATGCGGGCGACGACGTTCGCCTCCGCCACCGGCGTGCGGATCAGCGGCACGCCGGCGCGATCCGCCGCGTCCTGGATCAGGCGGCTCGCGGAGAGGTTCGTCACGACGGGCGCCGGCTCGCGGGCCGCGACGAGTTCGACGGCCAGCGCGAGGGTCCAGTCCTCGCCCACGGGACGCCCCCTCTCGTCCACCAGGGCGAGGCGGTCGACATCGGGGTCCACGGCGAAACCGATGTCCGCGCGCACCTCCGTGACGCACTCGGAGAGCTTTCCGAGGTTCTCGACCAGAGGCTCGGGAGGACGGGGGAAACGGCCGTCGGGTTCCAGGTCGAGCCCGCTGACCCGACAGCCGAGACGCTCGAGCAGGGGGTGCATGATCGGCCCTCCGGCGCCGCGCACGCAGTCGAGCGCGACGTGGAACGCGTTCGACGCGATGAGTTCGCGGTCGATGATCGGCAGCGACAGAATCCGCTCGATGTGGGCGTGGCCGGCGCCTTCCCGCGCACTTCTGTTTCCCATGCGCGCGGAATCCACGTACTCGATCTCTCCCTCGAACCTTCGCTGGACCTCCCGCCCGGCGGCCGGCGAGAGAAACCGCCCCTCGCGCGCCACCAGCTTGAGCCCGTTCCACGGCGCCGGATTGTGGGAGGCGGTAACGAGGAGTCCGCCGCTGGCGGCCTCGTCCTCTCCCACGGCGAGGAGACCCGTGGGCGTCGCCACGATCCCGAGGTCGCACACGTCCAGCCCGACGGCCCGGACCCCGGCCGACACGGCGTCGAGCAGCACAGGCCCGGAGACGCGGCTGTCGCGGCCGATCAGAACATGCCCCCGGCCGGGAGCCGCGGCGGCGATGTGCGCGGCGAACGCGGCGCCGTAGCGGGTCGCGATCTCGGGCGTGAGCCCGCGCCCGACGATGCCCCGAATGCCCGAAGCAGAAACGATGAGTGACCTTGACACGCTGTTCTCCACCGACCGTGAGATGGACGCGGGATCTTAAGGGTTGGACGTCCGCGCGGCTTGCGGCGGCCTCTCCGGTCGCCCTCCCTTCACGGCGGGAATACGCGGGAATACCTTGCGCGCTGGACCCGCGATGCGTCGTGCCACGCGTCGTCTGCCTCTACCTGAGCCGGAGATGAAGACGTGGACCCAGCCGCCCAGAGGTTCGGAACCCGGGCCATCCACGCCGGGCAGCGCCCCGATCCCGCGACCGGGGCGATCATGATGCCGATCTTCCAGACGTCGACCTACGTGCAGGACGCCGTCGGCGCGCCGCGCGACGGTTACGACTACGCGCGGGTCAGGAACCCCACGCGCGAAGCCCTCCAGGCGAATCTGGCCGCGCTCGAAAACGGGCGGTACGGCGCGGCGTTCTCCTCGGGTCTCGCCGCGACGGAAGCGATCGTAAAGACGGTGCTCAAGGCGGGCGACCACCTCATCTGCGGAGCGGACGTGTACGGGGGCGTCGACCGCATGCTGCGCCACGTGTGGGAGCGGTTCGGCGTCGACTTCGATTTCGTGAACACGGGAGATCTCGATCAGGTGCGCGCCGCGATCCGGCCCGAGACGCGCCTCATCCACGTCGAGACGCCGAGCAACCCGACGATGACGATCACGGATATCGCGGCCTGCGCCGCGATCGCCCGCGATGCGGGCGCCGTATTGTCCGTCGACAACACGTTTGCGACGCCCTTTCTCCAGCGCCCGCTCGACGATGGCGCGGACGTCGTGATGCACTCGACGACGAAGTTCCTCAACGGCCACAGTGACATGATCGGTGGCGCCTTGCTCACGAACTCCGGCGAACTGGCTGAAGGGTTTCACTTTCAGCAGAAGACGAGCGGGGCCGTCCCGGGCCCCTTCGACTGCTGGCTCGTCCTCCGCGGCACGAAGACGCTGCACCTGCGCATGCCGGCCCACTGCCGGAACGCACGGCAGGTCGTCGACGTGCTGCGGGGGCACGATGAAGTCGAATCCGTTCGCTATCCCGGCCTCGAAGACCATCCGCAGCACGCGCTGGCCAGACGTCAGATGCGCGACTTCGGCTCCATGGTGAGCTTCGACCTGGGTACGGAGGAACGGGCCAACCGCTTCGCCGGATCGACGCGGGTGTTCCAGCTGGCCGAGAGCCTCGGCGGGGTCGAGAGTCTCGTGTGCGTTCCCTTTACGATGACCCACGCCTCGGTACCCGACGAAAAGAAGCGGGAGATCGGGCTGGGGCCGGGACTCGTCCGGCTGTCGGTGGGCGTGGAGGACGGTGACGACCTGGCGGAGGACATCGAGCAGGCCCTGGCCCGCCTCTGAGCGGCGGGGTTGCGGCGGTCCCGAAGGTCGAAGCGGTCCCGAAGGTTGAAACAGGTAATCCGGGCCGGACGTAAAGTCGGGAGCGCGGAATCCGGCCCCGCGAATCGGCCGGCTCACACGAGCGCGACTTGACGCGCAGGGGGTGATGGATGGCGGCAGGCGACGAACACCAGAGGCGGATCCTGACACAGATCGCCGCGGTCTCGTGGGAACACCCGGCGGACCGGGCGGCGCTGAATACGCTGCGCAAGATCCCCGGGTTCGATCTCCTCCTGCGCAAGATCTTCGCGCTGTTCGGCGAGCGCGCGATCCGGCTCGCCTTCAAGGCCAACGCGGTGCGTACGTCCGAGCGGCAGTACCCGTGGGTTCACGCGCGCCTGGCGCGCGTCTGCGAGGTACTCGACGTGGAGAAGCCGCCGGAGTGCTACATCTCGCAGACGCACCTGGTGAACGCGGGAGCGGTGGGGTTCGGCGAGCCCTTCATCGTCCTCAACTCCTCGATGCTCGAGATCCTCTCCGAGGACGAGGTCGAAGCCGTCCTCGGCCACGAAGTGGGACACATCATATCCGGGCATGTGCTCTACCGGACCATGCTGATCCTGGTGCTCAACCTGGTCGTTCTCCGCTATTCGTTCGCCGGCCTTGCACTTCTGCCGATCTACATGGGCCTCATGGAGTGGTACCGGAAGAGCGAACTCTCATCGGACCGTGCCGGGCTCCTCGCGGTGCAGAATCCGGAGGTCGCGATGTCCGCGCTGATGCAGCTTGCGGGCGGCGGGCGGGGCGTCTCTCTGGACCTCGACGAGTTCATCGCGCAGTCGGACGAGTACCGGGCCGGCGGCGATCTCCTCGACGCCGTCTACAAGGTGCTCAACGTGCTCGGCCAGACGCATCCGTTCGCCGTCATCCGCGTGGCCGAACTGCGCGACTGGATCGAGAGCGGCGCGTACGACCGCATTCTGGCGGGTGAGTACCAGCACCGGGACGAGAAGGACGACCGTCCGTATCGCGAGGATCTGCGAGAGGCGGCGAAGGGCTATCAGGACGGCGCGCGCGAACTCTTCGACGAGGTCGACGCCGCGGTGGATCGGTTGCGCGACCGGCTGACCGGCGCCTTCCGGGGACGCACGGAAGACTAGCTTGAACCTCCTCATCATCGGAAGCGGCGGCCGGGAGCACGCCTTCGCGGACTGCCTGCGCCGCGACGCGCCGGACGCCGCCATCTACGCGGCCCCCGGCAACCCGGGCATGCTCGGCACGGCGGAACTCGTCGACATCGGCGCCGCGGATATCGGAGGCCTGCTCGACTTCGCGGCGGCGCGGCGCGTCGACCTCACGGTCGTCGGCCCCGAAGCGCCTCTCGCGGCGGGCATCGCCGACCGCTTCGCCGAGGCGGGTCTGCCCGTCTTCGGGCCCGACCGGGCGGGAGCCCGCCTGGAAGCTTCCAAGGCGTTCGCCAAACGGCTGATGCGCGACTGCGGCGTTCCGACGGCGGATCACGAGACGTTCGACGATGCGGCGGCGGCGCTGGACTACGTCGCGGGTCACGACGAACCCCTCGTCGTCAAGGCCTCGGGTCTGGCGGCCGGCAAGGGCGCGATTGTCTGCGAAACGCGCGGCGAAGCCCGGACGGCGATCGAGGAGATGATGGTCGGCCGCAAGTTCGGGGACGCGGGCGGGCGGGTCGTGATCGAGGAGTTCATGCGCGGTGTGGAGCTGTCCGTGTTCTTCGTGGCGGACGGGGAACGCGCCGTCCCCCTGCTCACCTCCCGTGACTACAAGCGGGTCGGGGAGGGGGACCGCGGCCTGAACACCGGCGGCATGGGGGCGTACGCCCCCGCGGCGCCGGCGGATCCGGACTTCATCGACGAAGTGCGGCGCGAGATCGCGCAACCCGTGCTCGACGCGATGGCGGAGTCCGGCGCCCCCTATCGCGGCTTCCTGTACGCGGGGCTCATGCTGACTGCCACCGGGCCGCGCGTCGTCGAGTTCAACTGTCGGATGGGAGATCCGGAGACGCAGGTCGTCCTCCCGCTCACGAGTTCGAACCTGCTCGAACCGATGCTGCGGGTCGCGCACGGCGACTCGCTCGCCGGCTGGCGCCCGGAGGCCGCTCCCGGGCACGCGCTCGTCACCGTCATGGCGAGCGCCGGATATCCGGAAAGCTCGGAATCCGGACGGCCGATCGAGATTCCCGCCTTCGATCCCGCCGAGGTAAGGGTGTTTCACGCCGGAACGGCGATGAAGGAGGGGCGGCTGGTCACCGCCGGAGGGCGGGTACTCGGAATCACCGGGTTCGGCGGAACGCTCGAGGAAGCGGCACGACGCAGCCGCGAAGCCGCGGCCCGGATCCGATTCGATGGTGCTCATTCCCGGTCCGACATCGGCTGGCACGAACTGGATCCCGACCGCCTCGGGCCGGACGAATCGGCGCGAATCCACCCCTCGACCCTCCCGGGACACTAGTGTCGTGCCGGAGCTTCCCGAGGTGGAGACGATGCGACGGGATCTCGCCCCGCTCCTCCGAGGCCGACGGATCCGCCGCACCCGGGTCCATCACGACGACCTGATCCTCGGCGGGCTCTCGGCGCGGTCGTTTTCGCGCGCCGTGCTCGGGCGCACCTTCGGAGACGCGGACCGCCGGGCCAAGTACCTGCTCTTCCCGCTCCACGGGGCGGACGGCATCGACGGTCCGGTGGAGCGGTTGATGCGCGTCCAGGTCCGCATGACCGGCCGCTTCGCGCTCGCCCCGCAACGTCCGGACTCCCCCGAGTTCCGGCATCCGGGCCTCGACCTCGAACTCGACGATGGCCGGACGCTCTTCTACGACGATGTCCGCCGCCTCGGCGGCTTCGACCTGCTCACACCCGAGGCCTGGAGGGCCCGGGAGACCGCGCTCGGACCGGAGCCCCTCGGCCGAACGTTCACCGCCGCCGGTCTGGCTCGCATCGTCGCGCCGCTGCGGGCGCCGATCAAGAACACGCTGCTGGACCAGCGGCGCGTCGCGGGCGTGGGGAACATCTACGCCAGCGAAGCGTTGTACCGCGCGAAGATCGACCCGCGCCGACCGGCTGGCTCGCTCGACGCGGACGAGGTGCGCCGACTGCACCGGGCGGTGCGGGCGGTCCTCCGCGAGGCGCTCGCGAGCGCGGGAACGACGCTGCGGGACTATCGCGCCGTCAACGGCCGCTCCGGCTCCTTTCAGACGCGGCTGGACGTCTACCAGCGGGAAGGCGTCGCGTGCCCGGCCTGCACCCGACCGATCCGCCGGATCGTGCAGGCCGGACGGAGTTCGTTCTTCTGTGCCGGCTGCCAGAGTTAGCGTCGTGCGCCCCGGGACGGGATCGGCGCATGCCGGCGACGGCCTCCGACGCGCATATTGGTCGCGCAGCCGTGTAGGGTGGGCCGGAACCCGGCGTACGGCGTCGGTTGCGACGACCCGGCCGCCGCCGGCCCGCCGCCGCGACCCGGAGGGGCAGGATCGAGTGAACTACTCGGATCACAGCGAGCAGACGCTGGTGGAGATGTGCCTCCGCGGCGATGAACGGGCCGCACGCGAGATCGTGCTCCGGTTCGAGCGTCCTGTCTTCTCTCTCATCTTCCGGATGGTGCGGGACCGTGAACTGGCGGAGGACCTGGCCCAGGAAACGTTCGTCCGCACGCTGAACAACCTCCGCCGGTACGATCCCTCCTACAAGTTCTCCTCCTGGCTCTTCAAGATCGGCTACAACCTGACGATAGATCATCTGCGCAAGAAGGAACTCGACGTCGTTTCCATGCACGGGGCGCCGGACGCCGTGACCCCGGATCGCCAGGCCGCGACGGAAATCACGCTGGTCTCGGGTGACGAACGACCCGATGAACTCCTCGAGGCCCGCGAACTCGGATCCGAGATCGAAGCGGCCATCGGGCGGCTGCGACCCGAATACCGAACCGCGATCCTCCTGCGGCACATCGAGGGGTACGCGTACGATGAGATCGCGCAGGTGATGGAGATCCCGCTCGGGACGGTGAAGACCTACATCCACCGGGCGAGAAACGAATTGAAGGCCGCTCTCGTACATCTGACGGAGCCGTAGCGGCCCGCGACCGCTTTTTCGCGGGTTCCAGCGCCTTCAGGGAAAAACAGGAGTGAACTTGTCGCATCTTACACCTGAGGAAGTCGAGCGATTCGCCAGCCGGAGGTCGGCGTCACCCCCCCGCGGGAAGACGGCCGACCACCTGGCGGCGTGCGCCCTGTGCCGGAAGGAAGTGGAGGCGCTGCGGGACGTCATCGCGTTTCTCGAGGGTCTGGCCCCGCATCGGCCGCCCGACGGATTCGCGGAGGGCGTCGCCCGGCGGGTCGACCTCGCGGGCGCCGCGCTCGATCACCGGTTGGCGGAGTTGCCCGAGTGGGCCCCCGCGCCTTCCTTCGCGAGCGACGTTCTGGCGCACGTCGACCTGCCCCACCCGGCGCTCGACCGCGCGCTCTCGAGGCTCCGCACCTGGTCTCCCGCCCCGGCATTCGCTTCGGCGGTGATGGCCCGCGTGCGACTGCCGGTCCCGTGGCCCGAACGCCTCCTGCGCTTCGCGCGGCGGCGGCGGGCGGCGCTGGCCACGGCGGGCGCGGCCATGCTGACCGTGTCGGGCGGCGCCGCGGCCTGGCTGTTCGGCGCTCAGGGTCTGGCGCCCGGCCAGCTGCTCGCCGTTGCCTTCGGCGGCGCGCGCACCGTCCTTGTCGACGCCATGCTCGCGGCGGGCCGCCTGGCGTACCGTCTCGGACTCGTGGACGCGGGCGGATCGATCGTCGACCGGATCAGCCCCACCGCCGCGCTCGGCAGCCTGGCGCTGTCGAGTCTTGTCGGACTCGCCTCGCTCTGGTTCATGGCCAGGCTGTTCCGGCAGCCGCTTCCGCAACGCGTGCGCGTCGAGAGGGCCGCATGACCCGGGCGCTGGCGTTCCTCGCCTGTCTCGCGGTCGCGCTTCCCGTCAGCGCACAGGAGGTCGGCATCGCCGACGCCGCGATCACGCTCTCCGCCGGCGGGCGGGCGGAGTTGTGGTTCGAACTGGAGGGCGGGACCGAGCATCGACTTCGTTTTGAGGGCGAAGCCGTCGAGGTGGACGGTATCGGGATCGGATCCTATGCGGAGCGCGGAGGCCTGGAGAGCGCCTGGCGCGGTTTCCTCCGCGAACACGCGGGAGAGGATGCTTCCTCGGTACGCGGCGGCCTGGTGGAATTTCGACGGTTCCTGGAGGAGTGGACATCGTCGGAGGAGGCCGCCGACCGGGACGCGGCCCGGGCCCTCGCCGCCCGGATCGACGCGATTCTCGGGCTCACCTCGCCGTCGCCGGCCGGCGCGGCGCCCGCCCCTTCGGCGGGCGAGCCGGCAAGGGATATTTCCGGTCGGCCCGGACCCATGCAGATCGTCCCCGGCGGACTTGGCTTCGACGTCACCGGCGAACTGGACCGCCTGCGCGACGCGCTCGGGCGGCTCGGCGACTCGGGCGACTTCATCGAGGATCGGCTGGCCATGATCGTGCACGGCGACTACGAGCTCCTCGCCGAGGCCACGATCCCGGGAGATGTCGCCATTCTCGACGGCACGCTGAGACTCGCCGGGGGGGTCGAGGGCGACATCCTCGTGCTGGACGGTGCGCTCGTGCTGGACGGCGGTGCGCGCGTGCGAGGCGATGTGCTTCAGGTGGGAGGCGAGGTCGACTACGGTGAAGGTGCGTCGGGGGTCGAAGGGGAGATTCTCTCCGACATCCGGCTGGCGCCTCCGGCACCCCCCACGAGGGCGGCGACGGAAGCTCCCTCCGCTCGGCGGGTCGAGTCGTTCGAAGCCCCGATGCAGATGCGGCCCGCACAGCCGGGCCTCGGGTCGCGTATCGCACGCAACTTCGGGCGGGCCGCCGAGGGCGTGATCGCCGCGGGTTGCGCGTTCATGGTCCTGGCCGCACTCGGCTTGCTGCTCGTGTATGCCGGGCGCCGCCGGCTGGAGACCGTCTCGGACACCGTGCGGCTGGAGTTCGCCCGCTCGTTTGCGATGGGCCTCGCCGGGGAGGTGCTGTTCCTTCCCGTGCTTCTCGTCCTCGCCGTGCTCGTCATCACGTGGCTGGTCATACCCTTCTTCCTGCTCGCCGCAGGGCTCGCCGGGCTCTTCGGATATCTCGCGGCGGCCCACGCCGGCGGCGAGATCTTCGCCCGACGCCGCTTCCGCTCCGAATGGCTGGAGAGACTCCGCCGCTCGAACTCCTACTACTACGTCGTCAGCGGACTCGCGCTTCTGATGCTCCCCTTCGCGGCCGGCGCCGCCCTGTGGGTGTTCGGCGGCGCGGCGGATTTCGTGCGCGGCCTGATTCTCTTCGTGGCCGGCGTCGGCACATGGGTCGCCGTCACGGCCGGTTTCGGCGGTGTCCTGCTCACGCGGGCCGGCGGACGGAGCGTCGTGATCGACTGGTCCGCGGACCCCGCCACCGGCGAGGGCGCGTCGCCGGGCGCCGGAACCGATCCGCCGGCCGACCCCGTGGACGATGCCTGATGCCCGAATAGCCCGGGCAACCCGTGGCAGGGGCCCTGCCGCGTGGACGCTGCCGGGCCTGCTCGTTTCGCTGGCGCTCAGCGGTGGGGTGACGCCCGCCCGGGCGCAGGAGTGGCGGGATTTCCGCGCGGCGCGACCGCTCGGCGACCTGGAGGCGCTGGACGTCGAACTGATGTACGCGGGCGGGCGGCTCGACGTATCCGCCTCGGAGACACAACTCCTCTACGACGTGCGGCTCCGTTACGACGCCGAACGTTCCCTGCCCCGTCGTGAATGGCGTCGTGCGGGGCGCGCGGGACACCTTCGGCTGATCACGTCTTCGTCTCCGGAGGATGGGCGCGATGCCGACGATACCGCGCGGTTCGGCGACCTGGAGCTCGAACTCGAGGATCTTCCTCGCGACGCGGACGCGGCCGGGAGGCTGGATCTGTCCCTGAACTCCTCGGTGCCCACGGATCTGCGGCTGGGGATCGGTGCCGGACGAGCGCGCCTCGACCTCGGCGGCGCCCACCTTACGGCGCTTGAACTCCTCACCGGCGCCGGCGACGTGGAGATCGGCTTCGCCCGCGAGAACCGCGCGGCGCTGGAGTTGCTGTCCATCAAGTCGGGCGCCGCGGCCTTCATGGCCGAGAATCTCGGCAACGCCCGCTTCCGGCGCCTGGAGTTCTACGGTTTCGTGGGCGACGTCGTCCTGGACTTCTCGGGAGCCTGGCGGTCGAGCGCCGAGGCCGAGATCAGGATGGGGCTGGGTGAACTCCTGATGCGGGTTCCCGCGCATATCGGCGTCCGCGTGCGGCGCAGCGGACTCGCCTCGCTACGCGCCGCGAACTTCGAGAAGGTGGGAGACTACTGGTTGAGTCCGAACTGGGAGACGGCACGCGTGCGGCTGGAGGTCACGCTGGTCGCCGGACTCGGCTCCGTCATCGTGGAGCACGGCTAGCTCGTTGAGCACGGCTGGCTAGCCGCCCGCAGCCTCCTCGCGTGAGGCTTCCACCGCCTCGAGCCGGGTGACGGCCGCGGATGCGATGCGCGCGAAGGCCCGGGCTTCGGGTGCGGCCGGTCTTCCGATCGACGTCGGGACCCCTCGATCGCTCTCCTCGCGCACGGCCACGCCGAGCGGGACGGCGCCCAGGAAGGGCACGTCGATCGAGCCGGCGAGCCGCTCGCCGCCGCCGGCGCCGAAGATGTCGTGCGTCTCGCCGCACCCGGGACACGCGAAGCCGCGCATGTTCTCGACGATGCCGAGGACCGGCACATCGAGTTTCTCGAACATCCGGATCCCGCGCAGCACGCCCCCGACCGCCACATCCTGGGGCGTGGTCACCATGACCGCTCCGTCGACGCGTACGAGTTGACACAGCGACAACTGCGCGTCGCCCGTCCCCGGCGGCATGTCGATCACGAGGTAGTCGAGTTCCCCCCATGCGACCTGCTGAAGGAACTGGCGGATAACCCCCATGATGATGGGTCCGCGCCAGATCGCCGGAGCGTCCTCCTCGATGAGGAATCCGATGCTCATGAGCTTCACGCCGTGCGCCACCAGGGGCACGACCTCTTCGCGGTCGATCCGGGGCTTCTCCTGGATGCCGAACATGGTCGGAATGTCCGGACCGTAGATGTCGGCGTCGAGCAGTCCGACACGATGGCCCTCCCGCGTCCAGGTTGCGGCGAGATTCGTCGAGATGGTGGACTTTCCGACGCCGCCCTTTCCCGAACTCACCGCGACGACGCGACCCACGCCCGGCATGGGTGGCGCCTGAGAGGGGTGGCGTCTCGCCGCTTCCCCGTCGCCCGCCCTTGGTGGCGGTTCGGGACGCCTGGGAGCGGGGTCCATGATCGGAAGCGGCCGCGGGCCGGGGGTCGGTGTGTCGGACACGGGTTCGCGCTCGACTACGC
Source organism: Gemmatimonadales bacterium (assembly GCA_009840115.1). Classification (GTDB taxonomy): domain Bacteria; phylum Gemmatimonadota; class Gemmatimonadetes; order Palauibacterales; family Palauibacteraceae; genus Palauibacter; species Palauibacter irciniicola. The sequence goes on from VXOJ01000014.1 coordinate 50,270, forward strand.
GACGGCCTCGACGGAATGGACCGCTGGGAGCGCGTGGCAGAGGTGCTGTTCGATCCCGGCGCGAAGCGTCGCGGTCGACATGGGGCAGTCGTAGCAGGCGCCGACGAGCCGGACGGCGACGCGTCCGCTCTCCGGGTCGAACGAAACCAGCTGAATGTCCCCTCCATCCGAGCGCACCGCGGGACGGATGTCGTCGAGGACTCTCTCGATCTCGTCGAGCGTGCTCTCAACGGTGGCGGTGCTCAAATCGTCTGGATCCTGGCGCGGGTCGGGGAGTGCTTCCGTGCCCCGCGGACACCTCGAAGTCGACGTCCGGAGGGCTTGAGAAAGGTAGGATTCCGCCGTCCGGCGGTCAACGAGAGCCGGGCAGAAAAAGAAGTTCGCTTGCCGCCTTCGAGGGCGGACGGCCCGGGCGGAGTTCGATGAGCGGACTCTCCGTCCACACGGCGCCCATGTCCCGATAGTGCGGATCGAGCGGGTTCCCGGCCTGCCCCGTGGGCAGCAGGAAGTAGCCCGCCATGTCCGAGGGCGCGGCGCGGGCGACGAATCTCGAACTGGGGCCCGCCTCGCTCACGACGGGGACCTTCCACGCGGTGGAGTCGAGACGCGATCTCAGCGACGGAGCGTCGGGGCGAACCGTGTGGGGCCCGCCGCGCGACGGATAGGGTCCGACGTGGAAACCGAACAGGCGGTCGAGCCACGCCACGGTGCCGAGCGGGTGTGCCGACCGCTCGCGGTGGACCTCTCCCCACGAGCTTCCGGACACGGCCGCCGCGGTGCGGGCCGCCTCTTCCTCCAGCGTCTCGAGGCGCTCGACCTCGGGCGTGCGCGCATCGTCGATCCAGGCGCTGTCCGCGGTGTCGACGATCTCTATGAACGCGAGATCGGGGAACCAACCATCGCCGTCGTCGAACTCGTCGGCGACGATGAGTTCGCGAAGGCGGTAGAGCCAGGTGAAGAAGGGCGCGGCACCCCGGGACTCCGTTTCGGTGCGCAGATCCCAGCGCTCGAGCAGGAGCGCGAGCGAGTCGAGGCCGGCGCGGCGAGCGGCCCGGACGGCGCGCGGCCGGTAGCGCTCGGCCCAGAGGCTGTGGCTGTCCAGTTGCGTCTCGCGCATCTCCTCCACCGTCCAGCCCGACGCTCGAGACACGAGATCATCGATGCGCCGTGCCCGGAACGGCGGCGGGTAGTAGACGCCCACGCGTCCGAACAGGGTTCTCGCCTGGAGGTTGTTCGCGCTGACGAGATACCCCCGTTCCGGATCTCGCAGCGCCGGCATCGCTTCCGGCGGCCAAAAGCCGGGCCAGCCCTCGGGCAGGCGTTCGAAGGAAATCGGAGAGGCGCCCTCTCCAGTCGGGCGCAGGGGCACGGACCCCGCCATGCGGTAGCCGATCTCTCCGCTCGACGCCGCATAGATCACGTTCTGATGAGGCGAACGAAAGTGCGCCACCGCCGCCACGAACGCGTCCGCGTCGGAGGCCCGGTTCATCTCGAGCAGGGCCGCGAACGGCCCCCCGGGTTCGAGTCCCGTCCACAGCAGCGACAGCGTGAGTCCCCCGGCCGGCACGACGTCCGTGATCACCGGGCCGCGTACCGTCGAACGGACGACCCAGGTCTCCGGCTCGCCGCGCCCACGCACGAGAATCTCCTCCGTCCGGGTCTCGAAGGGTCGCCAGTCATCAGTGTCGCGATACATCGACCCGTCGAGGTTGATGCCTTCGACGACGAAATCCGCGTCATCCACCTCCGCGTTCGTGAACGACCAGGCGATATCCCGGTTGAGTCCGACGATGACGCCGGGCGTGCCCGGGATCGAGAGGCCCGCGACGGCCAGGCCCGAATCCTCGGCCGCGATGCCGTTCAGGTACCAGGTGGAGGGTGCCCGGAGGGCAAGGTGCATGTCGTTCGCGAGCAGCGAGGCGCCGTCCGCCGTGCGCGATCCGGCCAGCGCCCACGAGTTCGAGGCGTGGAAGCCGAAGCGGGAGAGCTGAATCAGAGGGTCTGGGGACGAAGCCGCGGGGTTCGGACCCACAGGAAACGGAGTCTCCGCGGAGGCGAGGCGGGGCGGCGGAGTGCCGGAGGGGAGCGTGTCCTGGAGGATGGTGGGTCCCCAGGCGGGGTATCCGGCCCCCAGCGCCCGCCGGTGATCCGCGTCGAGCGTCGCGAGCGCGCTCATCCGGTCCAGTTCCTCCCGCCAGTCGGAGAGGTCCAGCGACATGATGCGGCCGATCGAGACGGACGCCTGCGGGCTCCACGGCTGCGGCTCGATGCCGAGGATGAGGAACTCCGGGGGCCAGGGGCCCCGCCAGCTCGCGATGCGGGCGTTGACCCCCTCCGCATACGCCTCGAGGAGGGCCCGCTCCGTCTCCGATACGTCGTCCAGTTCGCGGCCCGCCGCCGACCACACGTCCAGCGTACGCATGAGGCGGTCCGCGTCGAGGGCGGCCGGACCGAAGAGTTCGGCCAGGCGCCCGCGCGCGACCCGCTGGAAGAGCTCCATCTGCCACAACCGGTCGGAAGCGTGGATGAACCCCTGGACGCGCACCACGTCGAGTTCGGTCCCGGCGGAGATGGAGGGGATCGCCCACTCATCGAACGTCACCGCGGCGGGCGCCGCCAGGCCCGGGAGGACATGCTCGCCGGATCTCGGCTGCATGGATCGTTGCAGGTGGAACCACGCAAGCGTCGTGAGACCCCCCCCGATCACGAGGCCCGCCGCCAGCCCGACTCCCGCGCGGCGCCGAAGGCTCACGGGTCCGGTCGATCCGGGGGAGCGGGAGATGGCGGTCCCGCGTCGAGCAGGGCGTGGCGGAGCGAGACGTAGCGCTCGCCGTCACGAATCACGAGGGCCCTCGCGACGAGATCATCGAGCAGCCCGCGTACGCGGTCGAGAGGAAGTTCGAGCCGGTCGGCGAGCGGCGAGGCTCCCGTGCGCCCGAGACTCCACACCTCGCGCCACACCTCGGTGGCGCCGGGGTCGAGCGCGCCCATCAGCAGCGGTTCCCCTTCGGTACTCTCGGCGGCGGCGGCGAGCCCCCGGTGCCGGAGGACCGAGTCGATGGGTCCGAAGTGGTGCTCCGCGATCCCGCGAAAGAGGATGAAGGACCGGCGCGTGGAGGCATCGGACGCGAGCAGGACGAGCTTCGCGACGATTTCGTCCGCGCACGAGAAATCGATCACGGGGACGTGACGCAGGTCGAGTACCGCAAGGACCGTGCGGTCCGCGTCGGCGATCTGGCGTTCGACCGTCGCCCGCACCGTGCGCCCGGTGGGACGGGTCACGAGGTAGCTGAACAGCGTCGTGTGAGCGACGGCCGGTCTCACGAGATCACGCCCTTTCCCTCTCGACGCGCTCGGGCAGGACGATCAGCACCTGAGCGCCGGGAAAACGGGGCAGATCCGTGCTGAGCGGCTCGCCTTCGTCCCAGTCCGGCACCCTGGCGATACTCGCATCGCCGCTTCGGATACGGATGGCGCCGTTCCACTTGATGATCTGGCTGCGGATCGCCTGGAGGCCCTGGCCGCGGCCGGGATCGGGGAAGCGCGACTCGCCGTGCAGAAAGGCCGCCTCCAGCGCCGCGGCCGCCGACCACCGCTCCCCGTACCGGCGCGCATGCTCGGCGCCCAGGGAGCCCTCGAAGCCGACGCCCACGTCCATCACGGCGAGCACGACGACGTCGCGGCCCAGACGCCGTCGCCACCGGTATCGCTGCGCACACACCCAGCCGATCGAATCGGCGTGTTCGAGGATGTTCTGGCACACCTCCGACAACATGACGGAGAAGTGGATCACGGCCGGCCGGGGGTAGCCGAGCCGGTCGTGCAGGATGCGCTGGGCGCGGTCCCGCACACCCTCCACGACCGAATGGACATCTTCGTGGGAACGGATCGTCGTGACTTCGATGAGGGCGTCGGAGATCTCGAGCGACGGCTTCGGCAGGCGCTTCAGGTCGAACACCTGTGCGGCGGCGGGCCAGAAGCGCATGCGGTTGATATAGGAGCGGACCTCGGAGTCGCGCGGAGGCTCGATCAGGGGCGGCAGTCCGGTGCGCAGGCGCGCCTCCTGGCCGACCGCCAGAAGGCCGATGAGCCCGTACGGCGAAACCCAGCCGACGGAGCGGGCATCGAGCAGGAGACGCGCCTCTGGGTTGCCCTCCGAGCGGACGCGCCGGACCAGCGTCTCGAAGGAGGACTCATCCAGGCGTTCGGGGACGCGGACGACCCGGCTCACGCGGAACCCCGCCTGCGACTGCCCGCCCTGCCGGTCAGGACGCCGGTCTCGGAGCGCAGGTATTCTCCGAGCCCGGATGCGCCGCGGAAACCGGCGTTCCGTTGCGCTGCCCGCGTCGCCGCACTGACGGAGGACTCGAGGTCCCCGCCGCTCAGCATCGTCACGAAGCAGGTCGCCCCCCACACGTCGCCGCAGCCGGTCGGGTCGCCCCCCGATACCGGGACTTCGGGCTCCACCTTCCCGCTCACGAGCGCTTCCGCGGGCGCCACGGCACCGGGCGGCGGGCGCGGCTCCGTCGGCGCCTTCCAGAAGCCGCGGGTCGCGACCCAGGCGGCGCCGCGCTCCCCGAGCGTGACGAGGAGGCCGCGCGTGACCGGACCCACGACATCGGCGGCGAACGCCCAGGGATCTTCCCAGCCCGCCGCCAGCGTGCCGAGTTCCTCCTCGTTCAGCTGCACGACATCGAAACAGGAAAGCCAGGCGCGCCAGTCTTCGAGCGGACGCGGAGAGCGCACGCCGTCCGGCCCCACGCCGAGCATCAACGAGTGCAGATCCGCGTAGACCGGACCCTCCGCCGCCGCCCGGAGGGCCGCCGCGGCGGAGAGGTCCATCTCCCAGCCCGCGATGAAGTTCACGTAGATCGCATCGCACGAGCGGGCGAGCGGCACGAGTTCGTCGCGGGTCCACCCCGGCACGCCGCCGGTGAGCTTCTCCGAGCGCCGCGCGTCGTCGAGGTAAACGAGTTCGACCCGGTTGTTCGGTTCCGTCACGGTCCACACGCCGTCGAAGGAATCGACTCGCTCGAGCCCCCCGAGGAAGAGATCCGCCGCCTCTCGCATGTCCTTTCCGACCTTGAGAATCGGAAACAGGCTCCAGCCCCCTCCGGCCGCCGCCGCAGCGGCGTCGGCCGCGGCCAGCGCATAGGCGATCCCTCCCCATTCCTCCACGGGTCCCTCCCGGCCGACATCCCGTGCGCGAATCGTATCCCACACCATCGTCCCCACGACACCGAGCCGCGGCATCGGTGGCTCAGAGGGGTCCGAGCCGCGCGACGCGGAACACGGCGGCGGCGCCGATGACTCCCGCGAGGCCGCCGAGTTCGGTGCGCACGATCCGGCACGCCTCGGCCGCCGGCTGCAACGCCCGCTTCCTGACCTCGCGGCGCAGGGGATCGAACAGGTGCTTGCCCGCGCGCGTCACCCCCCCGGACACCACGATCATCTCCGGGTTGAGAATATTGATGAGGTTCGCGAGGCCGGTCCCGAGATACCCCGCCGTCTCCCGCATCACGTCGGCGGCGTACCGGTCGCCCGCCACGATGGCGTCGGATACGGCTGCGGCCGTAACCGCCCGCAGGTCGCCGTCCACGAGATCCAGAAGCATGCTCTCGGCGCCCGCCTCCAGTCCTTCCACCGCGCGCGCCGCGATCGCCGGTCCGGAGGCGTAGGCTTCCAGGCAACCGTAGCTGCCGCAGGCACACTTCCGCCCCGTGGAGTCGATCGTCATGTGTCCGATCTCGGCGGCCGCATCCGAGGCCCCGTGGTAGAGTTCGCCGTCGAGTACGATCCCGCCCCCGATCCCCGTCCCCAGAGTGATTCCCACGAGGTTGCCGACCCCGCGCCCCGCACCCCGCCACCACTCCCCGAGCGTGGCGGCGTTCGCGTCGTTGTCGAGTTCGACCTCGAGTCCCGTCCCCTTCGCGATCAGGTCGCGGAGCGGGAAGTTCCGCCACCCGAGATTCGGCGTCTCGATCACGGTGCCCGTCTCGCGGTCCAGCGGCCCGGGCGCCCCCATCCCGACGCCGACGATCGCGTCCTCCCCGAATCCGCCCTCGCGCGCGGCATCGCGCATCACCTCGCGGATCATCGACACGATCCGGTCCACGACGAATTTCGCGCCGATGTGGGCATCCGTGGGCAGGGTACGCATGCCGAGCACGGTGCCGCCGTCGACCGGGACGGCGCCGACGTTGATCGTGGTCCCTCCCAGATCGACACCGATGACGTGCTTTCTTCCGCTCACACCCCTGTCCGCGTCTCGCTGGTGGGACGACGCGCCGCCGACCGCGCTTCGGAGAATCATAGCACTAGTCGCTTTCGACCTGCAGGACGGCGAGAAAGGCCTCCTGGGGAATCTCGACGCTTCCGACCTGCTTCATGCGCCGCTTCCCCTCCCTCTGCTTCTCGAGGAGCTTCCGTTTTCGCGTGATGTCGCCTCCGTAGCACTTGGCGGTCACGTTCTTGCGCAGCGCCTTCACCGTCGTCCTCGCGATGACGTCCCGCCCGATCGCGGCCTGGATCGCCACGTCGAAGAGTTGCCGCGGGATGAGTTCCTTGAGCTTGCGGGCCATCTTCTGCCCGAAGTCGTAGGCCCGGCTCCGGTGCACGATGACGCTCAGCGCGTCCACGGGCGCCCCGTTGAGGAGGATATCGAGCTTCACCAGGTCCGAGGGCTCGTGGCCGGTCACCTCGTAGTCGAGCGACGCGTATCCGCGAGACACGGACTTCAGCTTGTCGTAGAAATCCAGCACGATCTCGCCCAGGGGCATCGAATACGAGATCTCGACCCGTGTGGGATCCAGGTACTGGAGGTCGACGTACTTCCCGCGCCGGTCGTGGCAGATCTTCTGGATCGCGCCGATGTAGTCCGCCGGCGACACGACGCGGACCCGGACGAAGGGCTCCCGCACTTCGTCGATGTGGACCCGGTCCGGCATCTTCGACGGGTTCTCGAGCTGGATCTCGTCCTTGTTCGTGAGCGTGACCTGGTACTCCACGCTGGGCAGCGTCGTGATGAGATCGACGCCGAACTCGCGGTCGAGTCGCTCCTGCACGATCTCCAGGTGGAGGAGCCCCAGGAAGCCGCACCTGAAGCCGAAGCCGAGGGCGCCCGACGTCTCCGGTTCGTAGTGGAGGCTGGCGTCGTTCAACTGGAGCTTTTCGAGCGCCTCTCGGAGTTCCTCGAACTGGTCGGAGTCCGTCGGATAGAGGCCGGCGAAGACCATCGGCTTCGCTTCCCGGTAGCCGGGGAGGACCTCCGCGGCGCGGTCTCCGGCGTCCAGCACCGTATCGCCGACGCGCGTATGGCCCACGTTCTTGATCTGGGCCGTGAGGTACCCGACCTCCCCGCAGCGGAGGGCGCCGGTGCGCTCGAACCCGAGACGCATGAAGCCGACCTCGTCCACCTCGTAGACGGCGTCGTGGCGTCCGAACCCGATACGCATGCCCTCGCGAAGTTCGCCATCCACGACGCGCAGCATGGGCATCGCGCCGCGGTAGCGGTCGTACTGCGAGTCGAAGATCAGGGCCCGCAGCGGCGCCTCGGGGTCTCCGTCCGGAGCCGGGACGCGCTCGACGATGGCGTCGAGAACCTCGTCGATCCCCGCCCCTTCCTTAGCCGAGGTGCGGATCGTCGAGGCGGGATCCACGCCGAGCAGCTCCGAGATCTCCGCCGCCACGCGTTCCGGGTCGGCGGCCGGGAGATCGATCTTGTTGATGACCGGGACGACTTCGAGATCCGCTTCGAGCGCGAGGAAGAGGTTCGCGAGGGTCTGCGCCTCGATGCCCTGCGTGGCGTCGACGACGAGGAGGGCCCCTTCGCACGCGGCGAGACTCCGGCTCACCTCGTAGGCGAAGTCGACGTGCCCCGGCGTGTCGATGAGGTTGAGCTGATACTCGACCCCGTCCCGGTAGCCGTAGGCCATGCGAATCGCGTTGAGCTTGATCGTGATCCCGCGTTCCCGCTCGAGTTCCATCGAGTCGAGGACCTGCTTCCGCATGCGGCGCGCATCCACGGCGCCGGTACGCTCGAGGAGCCGGTCGGCCAGCGTCGACTTCCCGTGGTCGATGTGCGCGATGATCGAGAAATTCCGGATGCGCCCGGTGCCCGGGGACGGGGTCACAGCTCCACCACCAGTCCGTCGTACGCGGGCGCCACGCCGGCCGGGAGTCGCCGCTCGATCTCCTCGTGTCTCGTCCGGTGCGCGATGTGCGTGAGGTACGTGCGTGCCGCCCCGAGTCGACGCGCCGTCGCCACGGCCTCCTCCATCGAGAAGTGTCCGGGGTGCGGGTCGCCGAACCAGAGCGCGTTCGCCACGAGGACGTCGACGCCCGCGAATACCTCCAGCGCATCCTCGGGCACGGACTTCGCGTCGATCAGGACCCCGAGACCGCCGAGGCGGAACCCGTAGCTGCGGTACGCTCCGTGCGGAAGCGCCACGACCTGCAGCGCGAGCCCGCCGGGCTCGATGACGTCGCGGTCGTCGAACAGCGTCAGATCGAGTCGCGGCACCGCGGAGCCGGGCTGGGGGCGGGCATCGCCCCAGATATAGGAGAAGCGCCTCCGGATCCCGGCGTCGAACTCGCGCGCCACGTACAACGGGATGGGCCGGCGCTGCCGCAGCGAGAAGACCCGCAGATCGTCGATGCCGTGCGTATGGTCCGCGTGTTCGTGCGACAGAAAGACGGCGTCGAGCCGTTCGACGCCCGCCCGCAGCAGCTGAAGCCGGAGTTCCGGGGGCGTGTCCACCAGGAGACGGGTCCCGCCGGTCTCGATGAGGAGTCCGTGGCGCGTACGCCGGTCCCTGGGGTCCGGCGAGCGGCAGGTCGCACAGTCGCAGCCGATCACCGGAACCCCGAAGGAAGTACCGGTGCCGAGAAAACGGACTCTCACGGGCCGGGCGTCAGTGGCGGAGGAGCCGGATCACAACTCTTCGACGCGCATCATGTTGGTCGTCCCGGGCACGTGGAACGGGACTCCGGCCGTCACCACGAAACGCTGCCCCGCTTCGCCCATGCCCAGTTCGAGAGCCACATCCCGGGCCTTGTCGAGCATGCTCGAATAGCTGATGCCGCCGTGGAAGAGGATCGGCTGCACGCCCCACACGAGCGCCAACTGGTTGTACGTCCTCCACTGGTCCGTGATCGCCAGGATCGGGACGGAGGGACGCTGCGCCGACACGATGCGGGCCGTGTAGCCGCTCTGCGTGAACGTCACGATGAACGGCGCGCCCACGCGCTCGACCGCGATGAGCGACGACGCCGCGATCGCTCCCGACGTGGTCTGCTGGATCTTCGAGAAGCCCTCCACCTGCTTGCCCGCCCGCCCGGTCCGCCCGAGGCGCTCGTGCTCGATGCGACGGATGATGCGGTCCATGGTGAGGACGGCCTGCACCGGATACCCGCCCGCGGCGGTCTCGGCCGAGAGCATCACCGCGTCGGTGCCGTCGAGCAATGCGTTCGCGACGTCCGACACCTCCGCCCGCGTCGGCTGCGGGCTCTCGATCATCGACTCGAGCATCTGCGTCGCCGTGATCACCGGCCGCGCCCGCTCCTGCGCCAGGCGAATGATCCGCTTCTGGATCATCGGCACTTCCTCGTAGGGCAACTCCACGCCGAGGTCGCCCCGCGCCACCATGACGGCGTCGCTCAGAGGCAGGATCTCCGCCAGGTTCTCCAGCGCCTGCGACTTCTCGATCTTCGCGATGAGCAGGCACCCGCGGTCCATCTTCTGGCGGGTCGTTTCGAGGTCGGACGGCTGCCGCACGAAGCTCAGCGCCAGGTAATCGATGACCTGTTCGACGGAGAACTCGATGTCCGCGATATCCTTCTCGGTCAGCGCCGGCGCCCCGACCCGCACGCCCGGGAGGTTGATCCCCTTCTGCGACTTGAGGACCCCGGCACTGAAAGCCACGGCCGAGACCCACGGCGGGTCATCCGAGACTTCCCGGACCGCGAACTCGAAGTGGCCATCGTCGAGCAGGATCCGGTTTCCGGGCGCGACCTCCTCGGCCAGCTCCGGATAGGTGGTCGGAATCTGTCGGTGCGGGGAGCTGCCGGCGGGAGCGTCATCGCCTTCGGGAAAGAACCAGTATGTCCCTTCGGGCTCGATCTCAAGCTGGTCGCCGGGCAGATCCCCGACGCGGATCTTCGGTCCTCCGAGATCCCCGATGATCGCCACCGGCCGGCCGACATCGCGGGCCATGTCGGAGATCCTCCGGACGAGGCCGGCGGCACGATCCGTCGGTGTGTGAGTGAAGTTGATGCGGACTGCGTCGGTGCCGACTTCAATCAGGTCGTGGAGCACGTTCGGATCCCAGGAGGCGGGTCCGATCGTGCTGACGATCTTCGCTCTGCGGAAACCTGCGCTCATCCGTGGCCCAAACGGCGTGGGAGGCCACGGTTCCTATCCAGGCAGCCGGCCGGCCTCCGAGAGATCGGGTCGGTGGGCTACGATCCACTCGTGCATGTGCTGCAACTGGCCGAGCGGGAGCCCCTCGAGGGATTTCACCTGCAAGCCCGGGATGATACAGGCGGCGGCACGGCGGAGAAAGTAAGCGCGCTGGCGGCGGCGCTGTTCCGGGTTGAGGCTCGTTCCGCCGGGGATGTCCGGTATCGGTTCCATGAGGCGGCGGTAACTGTAGACTTCGCGGGCGGAGAACTCGGCGGGGATCAGATAGGCGTGGCCTTCGAGTTCGAGGGTGCCGTCGGATGAGATGGCGACGGGACCTGCCATGTTCAGCCTCCTTACGTCTTACGTAGCAGCCAGAGACGCAAAAGACCGTGCCGCCGGAAGGTCGGACAATCTCCATGATTCCCCTTCATCCCAGCCGCACGGTCCTCGGGCTTCCAGGACGTACTATAGGCTTGAACGTGCCCCCGATGCAAACGTCCCGGCCCGATCCCCGCGTCGGGTGCGGCCGCCGGACGCCACCCGGAAGAGGGGCGGGCCCCGGCCGGGCGCGGGCGGGACGGACGGGATATTTGACGCACCGCCGCGGGGGCCGCTAAACTTCGGCCCCGTTGTGCCTACGGGTCGTCAGAGTTGCCCTGCCAGGAGGCTTACACTTGCAGTACACGCTACGCGACAACGAGGAACTAGACCGCGCGCTGCGGAAATTCCGCCGCAAGGTTCAGCGAGCCGGGATCTTCCGCGATATCAAGAAGCACCGGTTCTACGAGAAGCCGAGCGAGGCGCGTCGTCGCAAGATGAAGGCGGCGGAACGCCGTCGGCGTCGCCGTCGGCGTCGCCAGAAGGCCCGCCGCTAGCCCGGCTCCCGCCACCCGCCGCCGGCTCTCCCCGCGGTCCTCAGGAAAAGCGGCGTTCGACGTAACCGTCGAGAATCTGCAGGAACTCCTCCACAATCCCATCGCCGCGCAGCGTCGAGTGGTGCTTGCCATCGACGTAGACGGGGGCGGTCGGCGCCTCCGCCACGCCCGGCAGCGAAATGCCGAGGTCCGCATGCTTCGACTCGCCGGGCCCGTTGACCACGCACCCCATCACGGCCACGGAGAGGTCCTCGACGCCCGGGTAGCGCTCCCGCCAGGCCGCGAGGCGATCCGCGATATGGCTTTCGACGTCGAGCGCCAACTGCTGGAAGAAGGTGCTCGTCGTCCTTCCGCAGCCGGGGCAGGCCGTCACCTGAGGCTTGAAGCTCCTCAATTCGAGCGACTGCAGAAGCTGCTGGGCGATCCGAACCTCCTCGGTCCGGTCGGCGCCGGGTTCCGGCGTCAACGACACGCGGATCGTATCGCCGATCCCTTCGGAGAGCAGGATGGCGAGGGCGGCCGACGACGCGACCGTGCCCTTCCGCCCCATCCCCGCTTCCGTGAGTCCGAGGTGCAGCGGGTAGTCGCAGCGGGACGCGAGTTCGCGGTACACGGTCACGAGGTCCGGCACGCGCGACACCTTCGCGCTGAGCACGATCCGGTCGGACCCGAGACCTAGGCTTTCCGCGGCTTCGGCGGAGGCCAGTGCGCTCTCCACGATCGCGTCCAGGGTCACCCGGTGCGCATCCAGCGGTTCCGCGCGGCGCGCGTTCTCATCCATGAGCCGGGTCAGGAGCATCTGGTCCAGCGAGCCCCAGTTGACCCCGATGCGGACCGGCTTGTCGTGCTCGATCGCGCAGCGGACGATCGTCGCGAACTGCTCATCGCGCCGCTTTCGGCCGACGTTCCCCGGGTTGATGCGAAACTTGGCGAGGGCGGCGGCGCAATCGGGATGGCCGGGCAGGAGAATGTGCCCGTTGAAGTGGAAGTCTCCGACGAGCGGGACTTCGATGCCCTGGCCGGAAAGATGTTCCGCGATCCGCGGCACCGCGCGGGCGGCACGTGGCGTATTCACCGTGATGCGGACGATTTCCGAGCCCGCCTCGTGGAGTGCCCGGACCTGATCCGCGGTGGCCGCCACATCCGCCGTATCGGTGTTCGTCATCGACTGGACGACGATCGGATGGGCGCTGCCCACGCGGACGCCTCCGATATCGACGGATATCGTCGAGCGACGCGAAGAAGACGGAGTGTTCAAGGGCTTTCCCCCGGCGGTTCGGTACGCGGGCGGCCGGACGCCGATCCAACCCCCGAATCTACTGCCGCGGGCGAACCTGTGGCGTCAGCCGCACTCGCTGTAGCCGCAAGCGTAGCACTTCGCGCAGCCTTCCTCAAAAGCGAGGCTGCTGCCGCACTCCGAGCACGCTCCGAGGAAGAGCCGGGCCGCCGACTCCTGGTAGCGTTCGATCACGGGGCGTTGCGACGACCGGGCGCCCCCATTCGTGTTCTTTCTCCGGGCGGTCTCGACGTCCTCGATGGGGAGCGTCTGCTGAATCCCTTCCTTCTCCTCGAGATAGCGTTCGATGACCTGAGCGATCGCGTCGGGGCCGGAGAGCACCTTGCTCGCCCCGAGTCCGACGGCCCGGTCGGAAGAGATCCCGCGCAACTGCTTGTGCACATCGCGCAGTGAAATCCCCGAGCGCAGGGCGAGCGAACAGAGCCGCCCGATGGCTTCCGCATCCGCCATCGCCGCCCCTCCCGTCTTGCCGAGGGCGACGAAGACCTCGAACGGGCGTCCCTGATCGTCCTCGTTGATCGTCACGTACATCGTACCCAGCGGCGATTCGATCTGCCGGGTGTGACCCCGCAGCACGGCGGGCCGTTGCCGCCTCTCGACGCGGCGCATTCTCGAACCTTCGAGTTCGGTGATCCGCCGCTCCTTCTGCTCGACCGCATTCTCGAGCTTCCGGTTGTGCGCCTGCAGTTCGCTGTTCTGCGCCTCCGCGGCGGCGAGCCGGGTCAGCGTGTCCGCGAGATCTCCGGCGAATTCGGGCCCCACATCGACGGCTTCGAGCTCGACTCCGTCCGCCGCAACGGCCGAGCCGCTCTCGCTCGTCTGGCGCTGGACATCCTTCGCCGTGCTGCCGGTCGACAGCACCTGCTCGTCACGCGACCCATCGCGGTAGACGGTGACTCCCTTGCACCCCAACTCGTGCGCCATCTCGTAGATCTTGCGCACGTCCTCCTCGGTGGCGGTCGTCGCAAAATTGCACGTCTTCGAGATGGCGGAGTCGCAGTGCGCCTGAAATGCCGCCTGCATGCGAATGTGCTGCTCGGGCGGAACATCGTGCGCCGTAACGAAGATCCCCTGGACATCCCCCGGCACTTCATCGAAGTGGATGTGGCCCTCGTCGGCGATGCGCTGCATCAGCTCCTCGGAGTACCAACCCCCTTCCTTCGCACGGCGCACGAAGTCCGGATTCACATCCGGCATCAGCACGCCTGCCTGATTCCTCATGAATGCGACCGCGAACAGCGGCTCGATTCCACTTGAACACCCCGCAATGATCGAGATGGTCCCCGTGGGGGCGACCGTCGTCAGGTTGCAGTTGCGGAGCCGGCGTTCGGGGCGGATCCGATTGCCGTCGGCGTCCCGCGCGCACGTCTCATCGGGACCCCAGATCGATCGTTCCCACTCGGGGAAGACGCCGCGCTCGGCGGCCAGCCGTTCGGACTCGACCCTGCATTCCTCGTCGACGAACGCCATCAACTCGCGCGCGAGTTCGACCGCGCGCTCGGAACCGTAGGGCTCGCCGATCCTTACGAGCATGTCGGCCCATCCCATGATCCCGAGACCGACGCGGCGGATCCGCTGGGACAGATCTTCGATCTTCGGGAGCGGGTAGCGGTTGGCATCGATGACGTTGTCGAGAAAACGGGTCGATTCGTGGACGGCTTCGCCGAGCCCGTCCCAGTCGATACGCCCCTGATCGTCGACGAAGTAGCCGACGTTGATCGAGCCGAGATTGCATACGTCGTAGGCGAGCAGCGGCTGTTCGCCGCAGGGGTTCGTGGCTTCGTAGTCGCCGAGGTGCGGAACCGGGTTGTAGCGGTTCGCCTCGTCGATGAAGAAGACCCCGGGCTCGCCGTTCCGCCACGCGCTGGAGATGATGCTCGAGAACACCTCCCCGGCGTTCAGCTGATCCACGACATCGCCGGTCCGCGGGCTGATGAGATCGTAGTCCGAGTCCGTCCGGACCGCCGCCATGAAGGCGTCGGTGACGCCGACCGAGATGTTGAAGTTCGTGATCCGGGTCTTGTCCGCCTTGCACTCGATGAAATGGCGGATATCGGGATGATCGACGCGCAGGATGCCCATGTTCGCGCCCCGTCGCGTGCCGCCCTGCTTCACGGCCTCGGTCGAGGCGTCGTAGACCTCCATGAAGCTGACCGGGCCGCTCGCCACGCCCATCGTCGACTTGACGACGTCACCGGACGGACGAAGGCGACTGAAGCCGAATCCCGTGCCGCCCCCGCTCTGATGGATGAGGGCCATGTCCCGCAGCGTCTCGTAGATGCCGTCGAGGCTGTCCGGAACGGGAAGCACGAAGCACGCGGAGAGTTGCCCGAGCGGACGCCCGGCGTTCATGAGCGTGGGGCTGTTCGGCTCGAAGATGCCGTCGGCCATCAGGCGATAGAAGCACTCGGTGCGTTCGAGGATCGCCTCGTCCGTCGCCCCGTAGCGGCCATCCTGCGACGCGACGACATCGGCCACGCGCCAGAAGAGGTCGCGCGGCCCCTCGATGGGCTCGCCGCGATCGTTCTTCTTCAGATACCGGCGCGCCAGGACCGTCCGCGCGTTCTCGGAAAGTCCGGGCTCGGCGAGGTCGGCCGGCCTGGCATTGGATCCCATCCGTGTCTCACCCCGTACCGGGGCGCTCGTCGACGCGCCCTCCCGCACCGCCACATCCGGTGGATTCATTGCCGCCCCCGCCTTCCTGTTCTCGACCGTCCGCAAATCAGGTCAATCCGCGGAAAAAACCGGCTTCGGCCGGGACCCGACGACCGCGCGAGTCGAATGCCGGCCTAGGCCGGGAAGCCTGACGGGCGCGGAGATCGACATTACCCCGCGCCCATCGTTCTGGTTGTTTCGATGCGATCGCTGTGGATCGTCGGGCGGTTTTCCACGACTCCACAGCTTTTCCACACAAAATCCGTGTTTTTTCCACACGCACCGCTATATGTGGTGGCCTTCAAATGATAACTACACCATATGTTGTGGTCAAGCCGGAGAACCGCCTCCGCGGCCGCTCGTGGGGTGACGCGAACGCTAGACGGCGCGCCGCGTGCGCAGGATCCAGAGCCCGGCGCCGCCCACGGCGGCCACGGCGGCGGAAAGGGCCGCGGTCCGCGGCTCGAGCAGAAGCATGGCTCCGAGGGCGAACATCGCCCCGAACAGGAGAAGCGTTGCCCCGGCCGTCCGCAGGAGCGCCTCGCGGAGAGGAAAGTCGGGAGACACGCCCGCCCGCTCGCGGATCGCGTGCCAGCCCGGCCCGGCGGGCCGCACCCGTCGGTAGAACTCCACCAGGGTCGCCTCGTCCTCCGCGCGCGTGAACCACATCACGGGCAGCCAGACCGCCGCCGAGCCGAAGGCGGTCAGTGCGAGCCGCGTCCCGAACTCCATCGCGCCGAACGCCGGAAGATAGGAGCAGAGGGCGATGGCGAAGCCGGCGAGCATGGAGGCGAGTTCGGCCCAGGCGTTCACCCGCCACCAGAACCAGCGCAGGATGAGCACCGCCCCGGGCCCGGTGCCGATGGCGATCATGAATCGAAAGAGCGCCCCGATGTCGTCGGCGAAGAACGCCGCCGCCGTCGCGGCCGCGACGATGCAGGCCGAAGCGAGCCGGCCCAGCAGAATGAGTCGCGCGGACGACGCATCCGGGTCGACGAAGCGGGCGTAGAGGTCGTTCACGAGATAGCTGGCGCCCCAGTTGATCTGCGTCGAGACGGTCGACATGAAGGCGGCGAAGAACGACGCGACGACGAGCCCCAGGAGGCCGGCGGGAAGGTAGCGCAGCATGAGCATCGGGTATCCCAGATCGGGATCGGCCAGATCCGGAAAGACGACGACGGCCACGAGTCCCACGAGCACCCAGGGCCACGCGCGGACCACGTAGTGAAGCCACACGAACCACCATGCGGCGCGCTCCGCGTCCGCCTCGGTGCGGCAGGCGAGGAGGCGCTGCACGAACTCGCCCCCGCCATCGGAGCGGCGGAAGGCCCACCACTGTATGCCGAGGTAGGCGAGGAAAGTCCCGAACGGGAGGGCTTCGGACCCCGGCCGGGGGACCATCCCCAGTGCATCGCTCCGCCCCGCCGCCGCGAGTTGAGCCTTGAGTTCCGCAATCCCGCCGATTTCCGCCAGGGCGAAGGCGGCCACGAGAATGGCTCCGAAGAGCGCGAGGAAGAACTGGAAGAAGTCCGTCGCGACGACGCCCCACAAACCGGCGATGCTCGCGTAGGCGAGCACGAAGATGGAGAGGGCCACGACGGCCCACAGGCGCTCGTCTCCCGGCATCCAGCCGGACAGGTCCGGGAGGAGCCCGAGAGCCTCGACGACCTTGCGCATCGCGAGCATCACGAAGCCGATCGAGATGCAGTTGATCGGCACCGCGAACAGGAAGGCGCGCGTGGCGCGCAGGACGGCGGCGGGGCGGCCGCCGTAGCGAAGTTCCGTCAGTTCCACATCCGTGACGATCCCGGCGCGGCGCCACAGACGCGCGAAGAGGTAGATGAGAAGGAGGTGGGAAAGGCCGAACGACCACCATTCCCAGTTGCCGGCGATGCCCCGGCGTGCGATGAGGGCCGAGACATAGAGCGGCGTATCCACCGAGAAGGTGGTCGCGGCCATCGAAGTGCCCGCGAGCCACCACGGCAGCGCGCGTCCCCCGACGAAGAAGTCGACGATGCTCCCGCGCGCCCGGCGCGAGAGCCACAGACCCACGCCGAACGTGAGGGCGAGGTAGATCGCGACGATCCACCAGTCGGCCGGACTCAACGGTCCGCCCTGCCGGGCCGCGCCCCCGCCGCCGCGCCGACCGCGGAGCACAGCCACTCCGCGGCGGCGCGTTCCATCACCGTCTCGGTGGACCAGGCGCAGATGCCCGGGACGCCGAGCACATCGAGCCAGCGGCGGTGCCCGAGCAGCACGACGAGGCCGCGGCGTGCCGAGCGGACGAGGGCGCGCGTCCGCTCAACGACTTCGGCCGCGGGCGCGCCCCGGCCCTTCCAGCCGCGAGGCGTCGCCGCGAGCACGACGATGCACTGCCCGGCGTCGGGGCTGTCCGTGACCCGCCAGCCGGCCGCGCGCAGATCGTCGGCGACGATCGTGCCCAACGCCCCCGCCCGGCCGGCCGGCGGCCCGACGTCGGGGTCGTCCGACACCCCGACGACCCGCGTCGGGGCCCGCGGCGTCCAGCCGCGCAGGACCTCCGCATCCCCCGCGATCGTATCGCGGGCGAAGGCGACGGGCTCGAACTCCGGCCGCGACGCCCGCGCGGAGGGCGGGCAGCTGCGGGTCGAACGGGTCGAGGCCTCCTGAAGCCGGGCGGCAAAGCGCGGGTCGTCGGCGGCTCGCGCCAGCGACGCGACCGCCGCTTCGGCATCGGCCGGATAGCAGATGAGGTCGCACCCCGCGCCGACCGCCCCGACGGCGGCGCTCGCGGCGTCGGGGCCGGCGCCGCCCATGATCATGGCGTCCGTCGTCACGACCCCTTCGAAGCTCAGCCGTCCACGAAGGAGTCCCGAGACGATGTCCGGCTCCACCGTCGCCGCCCGCCGGCCGCCGAGCGCCGGGTAGGCGACGTGCGCGACCATCACGCTGGCGACCCGGTTCGCCGCGGCCGCGAAGGGTGCGAGGTCTTCCTCGAGCAGCTCGGCGGGGGCACCGATGGAGGGGAGTCCGATATGCGAATCCTCGGTCGTCCTGCCGTGACCCGGGAAATGCTTCGCGCACGCCGCGGCGCCGGCGGACTGGCAGGCGTCGATCCAGCGGACGCCCAGCTCTCCGACGCGCCGCGGATCCGCGCCGAAGCTGCGCGTGGCGATGATCGGGTTGTCGGGTTCCGCATCCAGATCGAGCACCGGCGCGATCACCCAGTTGATCCCGACGGACAGCGCGTCCCGGGCGGTGACGCGTCCCGCCGCCGCGACGGCGGCGCCGGGATTCGAATGCGCCGCGAGCGCCGCGGGCGGCGGCAACTCGGTCAGGCCCCGGATCTGCTGGCCCGCGCCCCGCTCCAGATCCGCCCCGATCCAGAGCGACCGCGCCGCGTCGTCGCGGATCCGCTCGACCAGACGACCGACGCGTTCCGCCTCGCCGCCGAACAGGATGAACCCGCCCACCCCGAGGGCGAGCGCCCGGTCCGCGCGCCGCTCCACCTCATCCGGAGACCAGCGATCGAGCCGCAGCGCTTCGATGACGACCCGGGCCGGGTCCACGTCGGACCGGGTCACGCGGCGGTCCGTACTCCGAGCAGACGGGGGCCGCGCGCACCCGTGGCCCACGGCGCGTTGGCGGGATACCCGAGCACATGCTGCCTCGCCAGGAGCGCGAAGGCCACGGCCTCGCGGGCGTCCGCGTCGAGGCCGAGGGCGGAAAGATCGCGGACGGGCACCGGATCCAGCAGTTGGTGCAGCCGAGATGCGAGAACCGGGTTCCGGGCTCCGCCGCCGCAGAGATAGCACGCCGCGGGAGGCTGCTCGATCCAGCGGTAGGCGTCCGCGATCGTGCGCGCCGTGAGTTCCGTCAGGGTGGCGATCGTGTCTTCGGGTGAGAGCGCGGCGTGTCTCCGCAGCCATTCCAACAGCCGGTCCCGGGAGAAGCGCTCGCGTCCCGTCGACCGGGGCGGGGGCCGGCTGAAGAAGGGATCGCTCAGCCAGTCGGAGAGCGCGTCTTCGCTCACGGCGCCGCGCCGCGCCATCTCTCCGTCGAGATCGAAGCGGGATCGCCCCTCCGTAAGGCACTCGACCGCCCCATCGATGAGTACGACCCCGGGACCGGTGTCGTAGGCCTTAGGCGTCGCCCCGCTGGATTCGGCGGGGAGCGCCGTCACGTTGCCGATTCCGCCGATGTTCTGAATCGCCCGCGATTCCGGCGCGCGGAAGAGGAGCCAGTCGGTGTAGGCCGTGAGGGGCGCGCCTTCCCCGCCTGCCGCCATGTCCCGGACGCGGAAGTCAGACACCACCGTGCACGAGGTGCGCTCGGCGATGACCGCCGCCTGGCCGAGTTGCAGCGTCGACCCTCCCCTGTCGCCCGCGGGAGGTTCATGCCACACGGTCTGGCCGTGGCTGCCGATGGCTTCGACGTCGGCCGGCCGGAGCGAGGCGGAAGCCAGCGTGCGGTTCACGGCCGCGCCGATCCGCTCGCCCAGCTCGAAGTCGAGCGCACAGATCGCCGCGGCGCTCCCCGAGGTGATGGCGCTGGCGATCCGTCCGCGCGCGGCGCGGTCGTAGCTCTCCGTCTCGAACGCGACGACGCGCCAGTCCTGCGGCTGCTCGCCGTCGCCCGCCGTCTCGACGACGGCGACGTCGATGCCGTCCAGCGATGTCCCGGACATTACCCCGATCCACAGCGTCACGCGTCCGCCTCGGACAGCAGCGCCGGGTGCACGCGCTCGCTCAGCCTCGTTTCGTGCGCGGCGTCGTGCTGCGCGACGCCGCGCAGAAACTGGTACAGGGTCAACGTCTCGGAGCCGATGCGGGCGCGACGGGAGAGGGCTACCCCGACCGGCTCCGGACCCTCGGCCACCGCGGCCACGGTGACGGCCCTTTCCGCCGAAAAACCGGCGATCCCGGTCTCGAAGCCGCGTTCGGGCGGCCGGGCGCCCGCCGTCCAGTCGTCGAATGCCGGGAGGGAGGCTCCCGGGTCGGCGGCGAGCCACCGCTCGACTCGCGGCCTCACGGCGCTCCGCTCGAAATCCGCCAGGTGCGCGGCGTGCTGGCCCGGCGTCCACCCGGTTCGACGCGCGGCGATGCGCTGCCCCTTCGCTTCGGCCGCGGCGCCCGCCGCGCGTGCGGCGGTGAGACGGGCCGGCGCGGCGCTCAGCCGCGCGAGCAGCGCCGCGCCGTCGGGTCGGCCCGGCGCCGCCGGGTAGCCGCCGTAGCCGGAGGAACGCTCCGGGCCGCCGAAGCGCTCGACGGCGACACTCAGGAAGCCGTCCGCGCAGTCGAGGTATCGCTCGGCCAGGGCGCGGTCGACGCCCAGCGCCTGCATCGCGAGGGCCGTCTTCACGGCACCGCCCGTGCGGATCAGCGCGCGGCGCGCCTCCTCGCGCGATGCGCCCGTGAGCGTGACGAAAATGCGGAGCCCGCGGTCGACGAGTTTCGCGGATCGCGCGCGCAGGTCGACCATGAGATTCTCGAACACGCGGCCGCTGCGGATCATCGCCCCGGTGGTGATCGTGTTGAGCACGAGCTTCGTCGCCGTCCCCGCCTTCATGCGGGTCGAACCGGCGATGACTTCGGGCCCGACGAGCGGCAGAATGAGGTGATCCGCCAGTTCCGCGACCTCCGCGGGCGGTGCGGTGCAGCCGAGAAACGCGGTCCCGGCCCCGCGCGACGCGGCCTCCGCCAGCGCCCCGAGGACGTACGGCGTGGTTCCCGACGTCGCGATCCCGAGCACCAGATCCGCGGGCGAGACGCCGAACGCGCGGACCGCCTCGGCCCCTCCGCTCCGGGAATCCTCCGCCCCCTCGGCGCTCCGGACGAGCGCGCCGGAGCCCCCCGCAATGATCGCCTGCACGAGGCCCGGGTCCACGCCGAACGTCGGCGGACACTCCGCCGCGTCGAGCACGCCGAGGCGGCCGCTCGTCCCCGCACCGACGTAGACGAGCCGCCCGCCGCGACGGAAGCGCGCCACGACGTCATCGATGACGCGTGCGAGCGCATCCGCCTGCGAGGCGACGGCCTCCGGCACCGCGCGATCCTCCGCCTGTATCATGCGGACGATCATCGCGCTGTCCGCACGATCGATGGCGCGGGTACGCGGATTGCGGCCCTCGGTCAGACGGGGATCCAAGCGTCGGGTCGTCCTCACGAGCCCTGCGGCTCGTTGCTGGAGTTCGCGGCGTCCGGGTAAATTCGGCAGGCGCAAACGTAGAAGGTTCGCCTTGGGGGCGGGAGTCGCACCGTTCGAACGGGAGAGACGCCACACGTGAGCTCGAACGCAGCAGGGCTGCCACGGGCTGCCTGCCGTCAGACGACGCGGAGTCCCGAGCCCGACCTCGTCCTCGGGCGCCTTTCAGAGCGCTTCCCCGTGCCCGACAAGCCTCGCCTCGCCCCTCTGGACGAACTCGTCCTCACGATCCTCAGCCAGTCGACGACCGACGAAAACCGGGATCGCGCCTGGCGAACGCTCGCGGCGCGGTATCCGGCCGAGGACGTCGGTGGGGCGGCGGGCGGAGCGTCTCCCACCGGGCCGATCTCGTGGGAATCCGTGCTTCGAGCCACGCCGGCCGAGCTCGAGGACGCCGTACGCGTCGCCGGCCTCGCGAACCAGAAGGCGCCGGCCATCCACGCCGCGCTCCAGCGGCTCCGCGACGAGGTGGGGCGGATCACGCTCGACCACCTGGAGGAGATGGGCGACGAGGAGGCGATCGCCTACCTCACGACCTTCCGGGGCGTCGGGGTGAAGACCGCCGCGTGCGTGCTCTGCTTCTCGCTCCGCCGGCCCGTGCTCCCGGTCGATACGCACGTCCTCCGGATCGCACGGCGCCTCGCGTGGGTCCCCCCGCGGGCCTCCGCCGACCTGACCTACACCACCCTCTCGCGCACCGTCTCCCCGTCCGAGCGCTTCCGCATGCACATGCTGCTCATCACGTTCGGCCGCTCGCTCTGCCTCGCCCGGGCCCCGCGCTGCGGGGAATGTCCGCTCGAACCCGAGTGTCCCAGAATCGGTGTCTGACCGGACGCGCACGCCGGCGCGGATTTCCCTCCTCAGCTGTTCGGAAGCCCGAACACCAGGGGTTCGTCGAGCCGCAGCCTGAGGATCGTTCCGGCCGGGAGCGCCGGTCCCGTTCCGTCGGCCGCGAGGAGGACCGCGGAACCGCTCGCGGCTCCCGCGGCGGCGCCCGCGACGGCGCCTTGACGACCGCCGGCGAGGACGCGGCCCAGATTCGCGGGGGCCGTCCCTCCAGCCGCCGCGGCGCCTCCCGGCCCCGGCATGACCTGCACCACCGACGCCGACAGGGGCCAGGACGCTCCGTTGAAGAAGACGTCGACGAAGCGAACCTTCACCATCACGCGTTCGCCGCTCTCGCCCGCGTCATCATCATCCCCGCCTTCGCCCGCGGCCTCGACCGCGGTGATCTCGCCATTGATCAGCGAGTTCAGAGGCACCAGAACCGTGTAGTTCTCGATCAACGGCCGCGTCACGCCGAACTTCAGGGCGTCCCCGGGCCGAAGGTCGCCCGTTCGGATCGGATCGAGGAGTTCGACTTCGAGTTCCGCGCCGGCCCGAACGGTCACCATGGTGTAGGTCATCTCCGGGGCGCCGCCCGGCTCGGCCACCGCCGGAGCCGGCATTCGCCGCACGGGTGACGCGGGCGGCGCGCTCGCCGCCGACGCGTCGTTCGCCTCCGCGCGCTCCTCCGCCCCGGGGCCGATTTCCGGCGCACAGCCCATGACCATCGCGGTCATCGCGCCGAGCGCGACGACCGTCGCTGACGTTGTCCGCTCCATCCTGTCCCTTCCATCGTGTCGTTGTACGGCCTGCAACCCGCACATACGTTCGAACGGTGCCCCGCAGAATAAACGCCCGGCGGCTCCACTCGGAGACATCTTGAGATCGCTCAGAGCCCTGCTACCCTACTTCCGCCCGTACCGCGTGGGAATCGCGGCCGGGCTCACGCTCGTGATCCTGAGCAACCTGTTCACGGTCGCGGGCCCGTGGGTGCTCAAGATGGCGGTCGACGCACTGGAGAGGGAACTCCGCGCCGACCTCATCCTGCGCTACGCCCTCGTGCTCACGGCGATTTCCGTCGTGGCCGGCGCGACGAGATTCTGGATGCGCAAGCTTCTCAACGGGCTCAGCCGCCGCATGGAGACTGATATCCGGGGCGCCCTCTTCGCGCACCTCCTCAGGCTCCCGCCGCAGTTCTTCGACGCCTGGCGGACGGGCGATCTCGTGAGCCGCGCGACGAACGACGTGCAGGCGGTCCGCATGGTCGCCGGACCCGCGATCATGTATGCGGTGAACACCGCCACCGTCGCGGCGCTGGCGCTCGGGCTCATGATCTGGATCGACCCCATGCTCACGCTGTGGGCGATGATCCCGATGGTCGTCCTCCCCCCGATCGTGTTCGTCTTCGGCCGGCAGATTCACGAGCGCTTCGAGAAAATCCAGGCCCAGTTCTCGGAGATCTCCAACTTCGCCCAGGAGAACCTGGCCGGGACCCGCATCGTGAAGGCGTACGTGCGCGAGGAGGCCCAGGCCCGGCGTTTCGAGACCCTCAACCGGGACTACAGGTCGCGCAACCTCTCCCTCGCCCGCGTGTGGGGGCTGTTCCACCCGTCGCTGATGTTCTTCGCCGGCGTCGGCGCGGTCGTCGTCCTGTGGTTCGGAGGCGGACAGGTCATCCACGGCGCGATCACCCTCGGCGATTTCGTCGCCTTCTCCTTCTACCTCACGATGCTGATGTGGCCGATGATCGCCCTCGGCTGGGTCACGAACCTCTTCCAGCGCGGCGCCGCCTCGATGGGCCGCCTCAACGAACTGTTCGACATCGTTCCCGATGTCCGCGACCCGGAGTCGCCGGTCTCGCTCGGGTCCGTGCGGGGCGCGCTCGAGTTCGACGACGTTTCCTTCCGCTATCCGGGGACGGAGCGCGATGTGCTGCGGGACATCTCCTTCCGTATCGAACCCGGGCAGACGGTCGCCATCGTCGGCGCGACCGCGAGCGGAAAATCCACGCTGGCCGCGCTTATCCCCCGTCTCTACGACGTGACCGAGGGGACGGTTCGCCTGGATGGCGTGGATGTCCGGGAACTGGACCTGGGTTCGCTGCGCGACTCGATGGCCTTCGTGCCGCAGGAGCCGTTCCTGTTCAGCATGCGGCTGAGGACGAACATCGAACTCCTGCACGGAGCGAGGGATGCGGGGGAGCCGGTCCCGGACGAACTCCGCAGCGCGCTCGCCGTGTCGCAACTGGAGAAGACGCTGGCCATCCTTCCCGACGGGATCGACACGCGCCTGGGCGAACGCGGCATCAACCTCTCGGGCGGACAGAAACAGAGGGCCACGCTGGCCCGGGCGGTCCACCGGGACGCGCCGGTGCTCATCCTGGACGACGCCCTGTCGGCCGTGGATTCGGAGACGGAAACCGCGATCCTGGAGGCGCTGCGGGAATACATGTCCGGGCGCACTTCCATCATCGTGTCCCACCGCGTGTCGGCGGTGCGCACGGCGGACATGATCCTGGTCCTGGAGGACGGCCGCCTCGCGGAGCGCGGCAGGCACGAGGATCTGATCGCGGCCGACGGCGTCTACGCCCGCCTGCTTCGCCGGCAGCTCGTGGCCGAGGAACTCGAGCGCATCGAGCGGCGGCGCGTCGCAAGCGCCTGACCGCCGCGGCGGGCCCCGGCTACCGGTACTCCGACCAGAACCCGATCATCTTGTAGGCGAGCTTCGCCGCCGTGAAGGCCGACGCCTCCTCCCCCTGCCGCGGGGCGAGTTCCACGATGTCCGCGCCCACGACGTTGCGCTCGCCGAAGACCCGGGAGAGCAGGTCCAGCGCGTCCCACCAGCTTCCGCCCCCGGGCTCCGGCGTACCGGTGGCCGGCATCAGCGACGGATCGAAGAAGTCCACGTCGAACGTGATGTAGACGTTCTCCCCCAGCGCCTCCGCCGCCCGCTCGATCCACCCCGGCCGGCGCATCTCGTGCGCGAAGACGACCTCGATCCGGTGGTCGCGGATGACGTCGCGCTCCTCCCGCGTGAGCGCGCGGATCCCGACCGCCACGATGTCCGCCGCATTCCCCCGGTTCCCCCCGTCCGGCCCGTGCTCGAGTACGCGGCGCATGACGCAGGCGTGATTCCACGGAGAGTCGTGGTGGCGATCCCTGAGGTCGGTGTGCGCGTCGAACTGGAGAATCGTGAGGTCGCCGCCGAGCCGGTCCGCCCACGCGCAGGCCGGGGCGCTGGAAATCGAATGTTCCCCGCCCAGTCCGATGATGAACCGGTCCCCGGCGGCTTCGAGCAGGTCGTCGTACAGGGCCCGCAGCCTCGCGATCGCGGGCTCCGGGCCGACCGTGCCGAGGTCGATGGACGGGAGCGTGCACACGCCGACTTCGTACGGCTCGCGGTCCAGTTCCTCGTCATACCACTCGATGTAGCGCGACGCCTCGATGATCGCGGCCGGACCTTCGCGCGTGCCCGTCCCCCAGCTTGTCGTCGCTTCGTAGGGGATGGGGAGGATGACGGCGCCCGCCGCGTCCCAGCGGGACAGTTCAGGCGGAAGATCGAGGAAGTTGCGGCGATCCGTCCAGGCGTGCTCCGCGAGACCGCGGGGCAGATCGGCCTCGTTCAGTGCAGGCAGTCGGGGCAGTAGCCCTCCAGCTCGAGCCGGTAGCCGACGACGTTGAACGGCGTCATTTCGGCCAGGCCTTCCATCCAGTCCAGCGGCCGCAGGCCCTCGACGTCCTGCACGCGGCCGCAGGAGAGACAGCGGATATGCTCGTGATCATCGGTTCGGCCGTCGTAGCGCGCCGGACCCACGCCGAGCGAGAGCTTGCGCGCGACGCCGCAGGTCACGAACGCCTCGAGCGCCTTGTAGACCGTGGCGAGACTGATGTCGGGAATCTGCTCGCGCACGGAGGTGAAGACGTCGTCCGCCGTCGGGTGCGAGGACGTGCCGGACAGCACGCGGTACACGGCCGCGCGCTGGGTCGTAAAACGGTGTCCCCCGGCCTCCAGGGCGCGACGCAACTCTTCTCGGGACACGCCGGGGCGTGGAGCTTCGGGAGGACTCACTTGACCATCACACTGTCAGGAACGGGCCATCGTTCGGCCTTCGCGGCCGATCCTCGCGTTCGCCGAAGCTAACGAGGCGGTCCGGCGGGATCAACGGAGGCATCCGCCTCCCGCGACTGTTCCAGGAGCGCCTCCCAGCGCGCGCCGTCACCTTCGATCGGTATGTGACGGACGGCCGCGGGCTGTCCGAGTCGCCGCTGGAGTCCGGCCACCAGGCCGGGCACGCGGTTTGCCGGCGCCCGCCCGTGCTCCACCACGACCTGGTGGGAGGGCGTGCCGTTGGCCGGCACCATGCGGGCGCTGTAGAGCGCGCGCCCACCGTCCTCGAGGATGCTCGTGAAGAGGAAGAACTCGGAGGACTCCTCGACCTGAGGGAGCGGCGGGAAGAGCCACACGTCCGCGATGCGGGGCGGAGGGATGCGCCGACTGAGGTCGCCGAGCCGTGCCGCGCGAGAACCCGGATCTTCCATGACCCCGTTCCCTGCGTGCGGCATGTCCTTCGTGACTTTCGCGTCCATCGCACCCTCCCCGCCGAATCCCCACCCCGGGCCCCGTTACAGGCGGCCCCGAACGCACGGCACCTCCACAACATACGCCGAACGGCCGGACGGAAGCAATCGGAAAGCGCGCGTCCACGCGCCCGGCCGGTCGGCGCTACCGGTCCGTCTTCGAGACGACGGCCGCCTCCACGAGCGGGCGCAACGCATCGAGCACGACGCGCACGGCCTCGTCCAGATCGAGTTCCACGAGGACGCCGGAGGCCTTCGCGTGTCCGCCGCCGCCCAGGAGTTGCGCGACGCCGGACACATCCACCTCCCCGTTCGAACGCAGCGACACCTTCGTTCGGTCGCGGGCGAGGCCGCGGAAGAGGAGTCCGACCTCCATTCCCGCGAGCCGGCGCGGGAACTCGACCAGACCTTCCATGTCCTCGCTTCGTGCCCCCGTCCTCGAGAGGGCCCGCCGGTCCAGCGCGATCCAGGCGATGGGGGTGCGAGGATCGACCTCAAGACGCTCGAGGGCCAGCCGCATGAGGGCCAGCCGCCCCCGGCTGTACACGCCGTACAGCTCGCGGAACAGCGCACCCGTATCCACTCCCGTCTCCAGCAGCTCGCTCGCGATCGCGTGCGCGCGGGGGGAGGTATTCGAGAAACGGAACGAGCCCGTATCCGTCGAAATCGCCGCATAGAGGGCTTCCGCTTCCGCGCGCGTGAGCCCCTCCTCGTCGAGGGAGAGCAGGTCATATACGAGTTCGCCCGTCGCGCAGGCGGAGGGATCGCGGATCGCCGGTTGCACGAGCGGCGACCCCACGGGCGGATGATGGTCGATCAGGACGCCGCCCGTCCGCTCCGCATGCCGGGGCAGGCCGCCGAGACGCTTCGGCTCGGCCGTGTCGAGGATGGCGATCGTGTCGGCCCCGTTCAGCGGGTCCGCGGCTGCCGGATCCTCCTCGACGAGCGCCGGGATGTCCCTGAGGAGGAATCGCAGCGAGGCCGGCGGCCGGCTCGGGGTGACGATCGTGGCCTCGGCCCCGTGCCGCAGCAGCCGGGATGCCAGCGCAACCATGCTGCCGATGCCGTCGCCATCGGGGTTCACGTGGGTCGTGAGCACGACGGACGAGGCGTCGCGCAGTCGGCGCCGGATGGCCTCGAGCGCCTTCGCACGAGCGGGCGACATCGGCGACGCG
Organism: Gemmatimonadales bacterium; assembly: GCA_009840115.1. Taxonomy (GTDB): domain Bacteria; phylum Gemmatimonadota; class Gemmatimonadetes; order Palauibacterales; family Palauibacteraceae; genus Palauibacter; species Palauibacter irciniicola. The sequence continues at coordinate 78,259 of VXOJ01000014.1, forward strand.
GTCACGACCCGCCCTCGCCGGCCGCCCGCAGGATCTCCCGCCACAGCCCGCGCGCGGCGATGTCCAGTTCTTCGGGACCGCCGCGGTTGTCGAGCACGCGGTCGGCGCGACGCCGTTTTTCCGCGGCCGCAAGTTGCGCGGCATCGATGGCGGCGAAGTCCTCCGCGGTCCAGCCACGGGACCCCAGCGCCCGCGCCTCGCGCACCTCTCGTGGCGCATCCACGACGACGATCATGTCGTAGTCGTCTTCCAGGCCGACCTCGAACAGGAGGGGGATTTCCTCGACGACCACGCGGCTGCCGGCCGCCGACGCCTCGGCGATGCGGCGGGCCCGGAGTTCACGGATTCCGGCGTGAGAGATCGCTTCGAGGCGTTCGCGGGCCTGTTCGTCGGCGAAGGCCGCCTCGCGGAGCGCGGCTCGGTCGATGGCCCCGTCCGGGCCGATGACCCCGCTCCCGAACGTCTCGCGGATGCGGGCGAATGCCGGGGATCCCGGACGCACGACTTCGCGCGCGAGGTCGTCGGAGTCGATCACGGTGGCGCCCCGTTCCGCCAGGTTGCGCGCCAGCGTGCTCTTGCCGGCGGCCACGGTCCCGGTCAGTCCAACGCGAAACGGCATCGCGCCGTTCATCCGCTCAGCCGGGCTTCTGCGCGACGGCTCCAGGGCCACGGCCGGCGAGCGTCGGGTGCTAGACGGCGAAAGAGGTCCCGCAGCCGCAGCTCCCGGTCGCGTTCGGATTCTCGAACGTGAACCCCGTGCCCTGAAACGAACTGTGGTATCCGATGGAAAGCCCGGCCAGGTACTGTGCGCTGAACGGATCGATGACCACGGGCACCCCCTCGGACTCGAAGGTGAAATCGTCCTCGCGCACCGAGGTATCCATGTCCAGCCCGTATTCGAAACCGGAGCACCCGCCCGGAATCACGCTCACCCTCAGCACGGACTCGACTTCCGTGCCGGCCTGGAACTCCCGGACCTTGTCGGCCGCCTCGGGCGTCAGCGTGACGATGGGTTCGGCCGACCGCGTGGCCTCTGCTATTTCGCTCATACCGCCCTTGCCTGCATCGCTTCGGTACTCAGCGCGTCGGATTCCCGGCGCTGTGCATCCCCTTCAAGATAACCGACTCCGTCACTTCTACCTAACACGGCCCGGCCTCAGCCTCTCAGGCGGGCTGCCGATTCGCCTTTCGGCACGACCGCCGGCCGATCTCCTCCAGCCACCGCATGGGCACATGCGCCCACCCGGGAACCCCCCTGCGGCCGGCGTCGGGTCCGTGCCAGTCCGAACCGCCGCAGCGAAGCAGGCCGAGTTCGCCCGCCAGGGCGTTCATTCGGCTCTGCACGGCCGGCGGATTCGCGGGGTGGACGACCTCGACGCCATCCAGTCCCTCCCGCGCCCAGCGGCGGACATCATCCTCGCCGAGCGTCCTGCCCGGGTGGGCCAGGCAGACGACACCGCCCGCCGCGTGCACGCAATCGAATACGACCTTCGGCGGCGTCGGTTCCTTGCCGACGAATGCGGGACGTCCGCGCGACAGGTAACGCCGGAACGCCTCGTTGATGTCGGCGGCCCCGCCACAGGCCACGACCGCCCGGCCGACGTGGGCCCGGGTCGGAGCCGCGGTGCCCGCCTGGCGTTCCACGTCCTCCCAGGTCACGCGGGCGCCCGCGGCCTGCAGTCGTTCGACGATCTCGCGCGCGCGCCGCAGCCGGTCCTCGCGGTAGCGGGAGAGGAAGGCCTGCAGGTCGGGATCGGCCACGTCGAACCCGTATGCGAGAAGGTGCACGGACCGGCCGGGTTCGTTCGCCGACAACTCCGCCCCCGGCAGGAAACGGAGACCGAGTGCCCGGGCCGCGGTCTCGGCCTCGGCGAGTCCCCGCGTCGTGTCATGGTCCGTCAGCGAGAACCCGTCGAGGCCGGCCTCCGCCACGGCCCGGGCCACGTCGGCCGGCTCGACCGTTCCATCGCTGGCGGTCGAGTGCATGTGCAGGTCGACGCACGGGCCTGTCCCGGGCCCGGGGACCGTCCGGCCGGCGATGGCGGCGTTCACCGACTGTAGGTCGGATAGTCGCGGGGGATTCCCATCGAACGCGAGGCTTCGAACAGGTGCCGGAGTTCCTCCTCCGGTATCTCCTCGGCCGTTTCACTCCCGCCGGTCCGGTCCGGGTCCAGGCGAACCACCCGGTAGGGGCGCTGGTCCGTGCTCTGGCAGAAGAACACGACGACGCGCTCCTCTCCTTCCTCGGCGAGCTCCGCCCGCCACACGTCTCCCTCGGCCTTGATTCTCATGCTCACGCGTTCATCGTCCGTTATCCGGTTCGTCGTCCTTCGGGGCGGCGCTGCGGGCTCGGGCGCGGCATGCGGGCCCGGGTTGAGGTCGGGGTCACAAGATCGGGAGACGATGGAACAGGGTCAATGGCGACAGGCGCGTCGACTCGTGCGGGAAGCCCGGCACGTGGTCGCGCTGACGGGGGCCGGGATTTCGGCCGAGTCGGGAGTGCCGACGTTCCGCGACGCCGGCGGGCTGTGGAAGAGCTACCGGCCGGAGGAACTCGCCACGCCCGAAGCGCTCGCGCGCGATCCGCGGACCGTGCTCGAGTGGTACGCCTGGCGGCGCTCGGCGCTCGCCGACTGTCGGCCCAACGAGGGGCACCGGGCGCTCGCGCGCTTCTTCCTGCGGCGCGGGGAGGCCGGACTCGTGACCCAGAACGTCGATGGCCTCCACACGCGCGCCGCGCTCGAAGAGGCGGGCGAGGATCCCGCGGAGGCGGCGCTGCCGCTCGAACTTCACGGTGCCGTCGGGCGCGACCGGTGTGAGTCCTGCGCGGCGCGCTGGCCCGCCGAGCCGCTCGGCGAGACGCTCTCCCGGTGTTCCGCCTGTGGGGGTCTCCGGCGACCGGACGTCGTCCTCTTCGGCGAGATGCTCGACCCGGACCTGCTGGACCGCGCGCGCCGGCTGGCGGAGCGGGCCGATCTGTGTCTCGTCGTCGGGACGAGCGCCGTCGTCTACCCCGCCGCCGCGCTTCCGCTCGCGACGCGCGAGGCCGGCGGGCTCATCGTGGAGGTCAACGTGCGGCGGACCGCGCTCACGGAGGTCGCCGCGGCGGCGCTGCGCGGCGAGGCGGGCACGGTCCTCCCCGCGCTGCTGGACTAGTTGGCGATACCCGGGCTGCTAGGACTCGCGTTCGACGAAGACGGCGCGCGCGAGGACGGGCTCGACGTCGAAGGAACGGTCGTCCACTTCGAGGCGGGCGACGCCATCCGCCTGCTCGCCCAGACACCGTATGCGCGTGCCCGGGACGAGCCCGAGCGCGGCGAGCTCCCGCAGCGTCCGCGGACTCTGGTCGGAGACCTCGCGCACGACGCCGCGCCCTCTCTTCAACTCCGCGAGGGGGATCCACTCCGTGTGCGCGAGTTCGCCGTCCCGCGTCGGGATCGGACTGCCGTGGGGGTCGATCGACGGTTCCCCGAGCGCCTGCGCCATGCGGTCGATGAGCGCTTCCGAGGCGGCGTGCTCGAGGCGCTCGGCCTCGGCGTGCACGTCCTCCCACGAGAAGCCGAGTCTCTCGATCAGATACAGTTCGATCACCCGGTGCCTGCGGATGATCCGCAGTGCCGCCGCCTCTCCGGGGGCCGTGAGGAGCACCCCCCGGTAGGGCGTGTGCCGGAGAAGCCCCTGCGCCGCCAGGCTCTTGACCATGTTCGTGACGGACGCCGCGGACCGGTCCAGTTCCTCGGCCAGCGCCGTCGTGGACACCGGGTCGCCCGCCTGCTGGAGCTTGTAGACGGCCTTCAGGTAGTCCTCGACCGCCCGGCTCGGATCCGCGGGACCGGGTTTCACGAACTCGGCCGGCGGAAGATGGAATCCGACAGCACCGGGTTCAGTTCGACGTCATCATGGCGGAGTTCGCGGGTCGGGTTCATCTCCGTGTCCCGGTAGAGCCGCGAGATGACGTAGGTGAAGTCGCCGACCGTCCGGTAACCGTCCCAGTACATGCGGGCGCGGCTCTCTTCTCCCCGCCCCTGCGAGATGTAGTGGACCTGCTCGGGCCAGGGATCGTCGTCGAGGAAGTAGTAGAAGTAGCGGTCGCCGGACTGGAGGCCGACGCCATCGCCGAAGGTGATGCGCACCTCGTATCCCCCTTCGTCCCGGGGTCCGGCCCGCCGGTTCACGCCGGGGTCGAAGAGCTTGTACGGGAGCCCGAACCAGTAGACCACATCCCGCCCGACGTATTCGGACTCGTCCCAGGCCCGGATTCCCGGCTCCAGAAGGCGCTCGTTGAGCGTGGCCCACATTTCGGAACCCGTGAAGGTCTGGACGTAGAGGCCCTCGGCCTCGGGGCGCTCGATCCGGGTCTGCTCGACGCCGTCCACCTTGCGGTATTCCACGCGGCGCGGGCGCATGCGGCGGATTTCTCCGACGGAGTCGTACCACACGGTGGTGATCGTGTAGCGGGCCGACTCGATGTCGTGCCAGGCTTCCATGCCGCCCGCGGCCTCGACCCAGGCGCCGATGAGCGAATCGGCGAGAACCTGGTCGGGCTCGAGCGCGGCCGTCGAAGCCGCCGAAGATGAACCGTCCCGCTGGCAACCCGCGGCTGCGGCGAGGGCAAGGGCCAGGACGGGGCCGAGGCGTCGCGGGAGTTGGGCGCGGTGGTTCATGGGGGCCTCCGGTGTCGGCTGCGAGTCGATTCGGTCGTCGCGCGGGAGCGGAATATGCACGTTGGGGGCAGGCCCGTCACGGCGTGTCCGGCGCGCCGCCGACGCCCTTCAACTGCACGACGATGACCTCGACGGGTTCGGACCCCTGGTTCACATCTCCGTGGAGTTCTCCCGGAGGATCGGCCTCCAGCCAATAGGCCCGCCCCGTCTCCCACGTCATGTCGCGCCGTTCCCCGGCGTCGCTGACGACGGTGAGCGTCCCCCCCTTGAGCGCGATGATGGCGCGGGGGTTGTCGTGGCGGTGCATCTCGAGCGGCTGGTTCGGAACGATCACGCTCTTCCATACCTGCACGTACTCGTTCTCGAACTGGGGCGTGCGCCCGGTGGTGGCGGCTTCGGCATCGGGTTCCGCCGGTTCACCGGCCTCACCACACGCGGAGACCGACACGGTGGCGGCGAGGACGGCGACGACGGCGGGAACGAAGCCGCGGGGGGCGGACGGGAAGTTCCTGGCATGCATCACGGGTCTACTCCTTGATTTCGATTTCGGCGCTGGACTCGGCCGCGCCGTGTGTCGGGGAAACGACTTGGAGCGTAAGGCGATACCGCCCCTCGTCGAGCATGGGAAGACCGAGTTCCACGGTGCGGCCCTCGGCAGCGGGACTCGTCGCCGGCTCCAGCCAGCGGATGCCCGCCTGTTCCGTGCCGTCGCTGGCGAGGCCGCTCCATTCGAGTGCCCTGCGCCAGAACCCCTTCCCCTCCCGCGCCAGCGAGATCGTCACCCGGAGCGCGCTGGCGGGGGCGGGGGATCCGTACCACTCCCAGTAGACGGCCAGGGTCTCGCCCGCCCGGGCCGAGCGGTCGCCTCGCGCGCGGGCAAGCGCCTCCGAGAGCGTCGCGGGAGAGTCGCCGCCGGCGTCCAGCAACAGGATGTCGGACAGCTGCGGATGGCCGGCGGCGAGGGGCACCCGCGCGCGTGCGGCGCCGGGTCCCTTCGCGCAGCGCGCTTCGACGCCGACGAGGGTGGCCGGGACGAACCCGCGGGCCTCCGCGACCGCCAGCGGCCCGCCGCCCCGCCCGGTCCGCGAGGCCGTCACGCCGTGGGCGTCGGCGAGGAAGAGACCGCTCTCCAGATCGCAGGACGGCAGGGAGTCCGGCCATGTGAACGCGGCCACGACGAATCGGCGCCCTTCCCGCCGAAAGCCGGCCACCTGGTGCGGCAGGTCCGCGACTTCCCCGAAGGCCGGCGCCCAGCTCGTGCGGCCCTCCGGCTCATCCAGGGCCCACAGCGGCTCGTCTTCCGCGGGCCCGAGTTGCAACACGGTGAACCTCTGCGCTCCCGGAAGGCGGTGCGACCACACGATTTCGTCCGTGCGCGAGCCGACGAAGCGGCGGCGCGCCCGCTCCCAGCCGGCGGGCCAGCCGAAGCGCAGCGTGATCTCGGTGAGATCGTCGCCCCACCGCATCCCCCACGGGCTCGCGGCGTCGGCCTGGAGCGCCGCGCGGACGCGGCGGGCGAGGTGTTCCGAGCGCCGCTCCATTCCGGGCACGAGCCACAGCGGGTCGGAGAGGTGCCAGAACGAGCGCTCCACGGCGCGCCGCGGCGGGCTTCCGCAGCCGAATCGCTCGTAACGGCCGCGCGTCCGGCCGTCGAGTACGGGCCCGAGTTCGGTCCAGCCGCAGCGTTCTTCGTCGGTCATCCGGCCGAGCGCGCGCTCGAAGGCCTCCTCGGCCTCCGCATAGCGGCCGCTCTCCTGGAGCACGAATCCGGTGAGCCCGGCGCACCACGCACGCTCCGCCCGGCAGGCTTCCAGCAGCGTGAGCGCCTCCTCCCCGCGCCCGGCCTCCAGTCGGTAGGCGACGCGCTGCCCGGTGAGCCACTCGTCGCCGGGGATGATCCGGGCGGCGCTGTCGAGGACCGCGATCAGGACGTGCCGCTCCTCCACGACCTCCGGGTCCTCCGGGACCGGCTCCCAATCGTCGTCGTCCCACCCCTCGATGAGGCAGAAGCGTCCGATCCCTTCGCCGCACCTGGGATTGACCAGCGGGCCCCGCGGGAAGTTGCGGCGCCGGACGTGCTCGAATGCGCGCTGCGCGTCGCGCGCCATCTTCATCGCCGAGGCGGCATCGGGAGGTGCGGGCGGCGCGCGGGATTGGGCCGCGGGAGTCGCGAGCGTCGGCACCGGAAGCGCGCTGAGGGCGAGCGCCGAGGCAAGCGTCGCGCGGGAGGCGTGGGTCCGGATGTTCCGACCCGGACCCATTTCAGTACACGTCCAGATCCCGGCCGTATGCGAGCGGTCCGTCGTAGCCGGCGGCGCGAATCTCCGCGACCATCTCCTCAGGTGTCGCTCCCCAGCCCAACTGGTGATGCAGGACGAGGATCCCCGGGCGCGCCCGCACGGCGAGACTCGCCAGTTCGACGGTCGACGTGTGGGCCTGGGCGTGATACGACTGCCATTCCGGTGGACGGTCACGGAACGTCGTGGCGGAGTACACCTCGTGCACCAGCACATCGCACCCCGCGCACATTTCGACGATCGCCTCCGTCGGAGCGGTGTCGCCGGAGAGGACCACCGAGCGCCCCCCGCCGTCGAACCGAAAGCCGTATGCCTCCGGCCACCCCGTGTGGGACACGGCGAAGGCGGTCACGCGGACGCGGTCGTCCTCATAGATGACCCCCGGACTGATGTCGACCGCCTCCACACGCCAGCCGTCCGGCGTCGACGGCTGCGCACCGCCGAGCCGATTCTCGATGTCCGCCTCCCACGCGGCCGTCAGGTGCACGGCCATCTCCGCCGTCCCGCCGGGGCCGAACAGCTTCAGCGGCGCCTCGCGCTCGGCCACCCACGGCGTGTGGATCAGGTCCGGCAACCCGATCGTGTGATCGCTGTGCAGATGAGTGAGGAAGGCGATGTCCAGCCGCGCCGCCGTGAGGCCCTCGGCTCCGTAGCGGTCGGCCGCCTCCGCCGCGCGTCGTACGAGACCCACGCCGGCGTCCACGATGTAGGCCCGCCCGTCGACGAGTACCGCGGTGGCGGGGCCCGACGCCTCCGGCTCGGGATTGGGCGTCCCCGTCCCCAGCAACACGACGTGCGTCCCGGTGGAGAGATCGGCGCCTCCAGCCGCGGCGCCTGCGGCGGACTGCGCCGTTTCGCCAGCGCCGGGGGCCTCGGCGGCGCCGGATGCAGCCTCCCCCGGGCCGCACGCCGAAAACGCCAGCGCGTGGCAGACGACGAGCAGGCCGGAGGTGGCGGCAGGCCGCACGGGGCTTCGCTTCATGCGGAACATGCGGCAAGATCGTTCGATCGAGCCCGCCGTTCAACCGTTCGGCCAGTCTTGACCGGGTCCGGCGCAGCCGGCCTTTTGCGGCGATGGACGAACCACGCCGCGCCACGCCTCCCGACCGCAACCCCGTCGCCATCGCCGTCGCGGTCTTCTACGTGCTGCTCTTCGCCGCTCTCGTGTGGCCCATATATCCGCGGTTCGCCACCATCGAGCCTCGCGTACTCGCGATGCCGTTCTCGCTCTTCTACGTCGTCGTCGGGCTCCTTTTCTCCTTCTTCGTTCTCTTCGGGTACTACCTGTGGGAACGGAAGCGGGAGACCGTCGACCGCGATCCGAACGGCTCGAGCGGCTGATGCCCGCCTGGCTGATCGTCTTCCTCGTCACGATCGGATACCTGCTCGCCTCGCTCGCGATCGGGCTCGCCTCCGGCCGCCACGCCTCGGACAGCACGGAGGGTTACGTCGCGGGCGACCGCTCGCTGAACTTCCTCGTCCTCTACTTCATCATGGGGGCGTCGGTGTTCAGCGCGTTCGCCTTCCTGGGCGGGCCCGGCTGGTCCTATTCGCGCGGGGCGGCGGCCTTCTACATCCTCGCCTACGCCTCCGTCGGGCTCGTCCCCTGGTATTTCTTCGGCCCGCGCGTCGCCGCTCTCGGCCGGCGCTTCGGCTACGTCACGCAGGCCGAACTCTTCGCGCACCGCTTCGACAGCCGCGCGATCCCGGCCATCCTCGCGGTCCTCTCCGTCTTCGCCTTCGTCCCCTACCTGGTGATCCAGATGAAGGGGGCGGGATACGTCTTCAACGTGGTGACGGAGGGGCGCGTTCCGCAGTGGGCCGGGTCCGCGATCGCGTACGGGGTCGTCCTCGTCTACGTCTTCCGGAGCGGCGTCCTGGGGGTGGGCTGGACGAACACCTTCCAGGGGATGTTCATGATGGTGCTCGCGTGGGGGCTCGGCCTCTACCTGCCGGCGAAGCTGCACGGCGGCGTGGGTCCCATGTTCGACGCCATCGCGGCGGGGCTCCCGGACATGCTGCGGGGTCCGGGACTCGGGGCGGACGGGCAGCCGTGGAGCTGGGGCGCCTACTCGAGTTCCGTTGCCATCTCCGCCTTCGGGTTCAGCGTGTGGCCGCACTATTTCATGAAGATCTACACGGCCCGCGACGTGGACACGCTCAAGCGGACGGTCGTCTACTATCCGACCTTCGCGCTCTTCCTCGTCCCCATCCTCTTCATCGGCTTTTCCGGCGTGCTCGCCTTCCCCGGCGTCGAGCCGGCGGACGCCATCCTGCCCACGATCGTGACGTCGGCGCTGATCGGCTTGCCGCCGGTCATCGTGGGGCTCTTCTGCGCCGGTGCGCTCGCGGCCTCGATGTCCACGGGGGACGCGCTCCTGCACGCGGCGGGATCCGTGGCGGTCCGCGACTTCTGGGGGAACCTGCGGCCGGGGGCGCTCGACGACGCGGCGCAGCGGCGCTGGATCCGCCTCATGGTGATCCTCGTGGGCGCCGCCAGCTACGGGCTCGCGCTGATCCCCGGACTCAGCCTCGTGGAGCTGCTGCTCCTCAGCTACGGGTTCATCGCGCAACTCTTCCCGCTGACGGTCGTGACCTTCCTGTGGCGCGGAGTCACGCGCGCGGGGGCGCTGTGGGGTCTCGTGGCGGGCGGCGGCATTGCGTTCTTCCTCGATCTGGCCCTGCGGCTGGATCTCGTCTCAGCCGCCGCGACCGCCGGCGTCCACCCCGGCATCTACGGCATGGTCGGAAACGTGATCGTCATGATCGCGGTCTCCCGCCATACCGCGCGCCTCGCCCCCGCACACGTCGCCGAATTCGTGGACCGTTAGCGGTCCGTGGCGAGCAGGGTGTTCGCCGCGGACCGCTGACGGTTCGCTCCGGCAGCTACCGCGTCCAGATCAGGACGAGGGCGCACCGCCCGACGCCGAATCGCATCAGGCCGTCCGGGAGTGACGTGGAGGCCCGGTACACCTCGACGCCGGCGAGTTCACTGGGCAGCACGACCGAGTTGAGCGCGAAATTGCTCCCGTACCCGTCGTCGAGATTCCCCACGTTGATGTTGTCGAGATACACCTGGAGGCATTCACCGAGGGGCCCGCGCGTCCGGCCCGCGCTTACGAGTCGCGGACGCAGCATCGTGTGCTGCTCGAGCAGCTGGCTCATGCGAATCGGCCGCCAGCGCTCCAGGTATTCCGGCGTGAGGAATTCGCCGACACCGAGCATCTCGCCCCAAAACTGCCGCTCGTAGAACCCCTTGCTCTCAAGCCTGTCCGATCGGACCGTCGTCGCCACGAGAGGCTCCATCTCGACGGGGTCCGGCACGAGGCCGATGTCCACCTGCGTGGTGAGTCCCGCTTTGACCGCGACGACGTAGTCGAGGGGTTCGTACCCCATGCGGCGGACCTGGAATTCCTTTGCTCCCGCAGGGATGCCCGTGAGGATGTACCGTCCCCAGCGGTCGGTCTCGACGGCGGCCCGGCGACCGGCCACGGTCACGGCAGCGGTCGTGATCGGGTCGTTCGTTACGGCGTCGAACACCCGCCCTTCGAGGCGCCCCGGATGGTCCTCCCCCAGAATCCGGAGTTCGACCGCGCTCGTCTCGCCGGGGATCAGCGCGACGAACGCCTGCTCGCTTGACCCGTCCCGGGTCTCCGCCCACACCGTCGCCTTCGTGGCATCCTTCGGAGCGCAGAACGTCAGGCGGCCGTCATCGCCGGCGCCCTCGCGCACCGGACTACGGACCACATCGACCCAGCGAATCCGCACGTCGGCTCCGCTCACCCGCACCATTCCCGTCGCGTCCAGCACCTCGACGCGGAGCCCGGCGCGATCCTCACACGCATGCGACTCCTGAGCCGCCAACGCTCCGGCGCCCGACACGCCGTGAAGCGCCAGGAACGCCGCCGAAGCCATGAGAGTCCGCAGACCCAACGCCGCACCCGCAACTGTCCGCCGCTTCATTCCAGACCTCCTCCTGGTTGACTCGCGTGTGCCCGGATACCAGACGCCCTCGGCGGACCGCGGGTCACAAATCGTGGGCGCCTGGATTTTTCGGCGGCGCATCAGGCCGCACTTGCGTATTGGGCCGGCCAGCGGAACGCGAGGGCCGCGTTGCCGCGGATGCCCGTCGCCAGTTCGTCGATCACGATATGCTCGTTGACGGTGTGAGCCAGCCGGTCGTCTCCGGGCCCGAAGCCGACCACGGTCATGCCCGCGAGCCCGAAGTGTCCGCCATCGGTCGCGAAGTCCCATATGTCGACCGGCGGCTCGGCCCCGAGCGGGCCGGCCAGAACCTCGACCGCCGTCCGGACCGCGTCGTGGTCGGCGGGTAGCGAGAGCGCGGGGTTGTCGGCCGGATACGTCATCTCGTATCCCGCATAGCTCGAACGCTCGTGCTGCGGGATCAGGATGTCGCTGCTCGATCCCTCGATCTCGCACGCGCGCAATACCGGCAGGAGCTGCTCCCGCAGCGAGGCCGCGTCCTGCCCGGTCACGGTGCGGCAGTCGAGCGTGACTTCCGCCAGGCCGGGGATGACGTTGCCGCTGGTCTGGTCCGTCCCGATGAGCGTCGGGGCGATCGAGCAGGTGCCCAGATCGGGATCGTGCGCGAGGTCCACGTCATCCAGTGCCGCGAGGAACCGGCCGAGCACGGTCAGCGGGTTGCGGCCGAGGTCGGTCATCGAGGCGTGAGCCATCTTCCCCCGCACCTGAACGCGGAGTTCGATCCGCCCGCGGTGCCCCCGGCGGACCTCGTTCCGGCTGGGCTCGCCGATCAGGACCAGGTCGGGCCGCAGCGTGTCCGCCATGTAGCGGGCGCCGAGTCCTCCGACCTCCTCCTGGACCGTGCTCGTCACATAGACGTCGCCGGGAGGGCGCTGCCCGGCGGCGATGAGGCGGGCGATGCCGTGCACCTGCGCCGCCAGCGGGCCCTTGATGTCGATCGCGCCCCGCCCCCACAGCAGGCCGTCGTGTATCTCGCCGCCGTAGGGGTCGTGGGGCCAGTCGGCCGGATCTCCGGCGTCCACATGGTCGAGGTGGGTGTTGAACATCACCGAAGGGGCGTCGCCGGTTCCCCGGAGGAGACCGATGACGTTGCCCGCCGCGTCATGCTCGACCTCGTCGTAGCCGAGCGCGCGCATCTCGGCGGCGACGAGCATCGCCAGTTCGCCTTCTTCGCCGGGCATCGACTGCGTGCGGATGAGGCGCTGAAGGAAACGGACGCAGGCGTCGAGTCCCTCGCCGGACAACTCCGAAACGGCGCGGTCGTTTGACATCAGCATGATCGGCTCTCGGGGGGTTGGGGTAACGGTCGGCGGCCGCCGTGACGGAGGAATCTAGCGTGAAACGTTCCCGCGGGAACGTCATGCCGCCCGCTTCAGTCGTCGGCGATCATTGGCGGCAGGCCGATGGGCCGTGCCCTGCCGATGGCGGATCCGATCGCCAGCGCCCGCCCCTCGCCGCGCGGGGGGCCGACGACCTGCAGCCCGACCGGCAGCCCCGCCGAATCCAGACCCGCCGGGACGCAAGCGATGGGCAGACCGGGCATCGAGAGCAGGAAGGTCGGCGCGATCCAGTCCACGTACGTCGCCATCGGCCGCCCTCCGACCGTCTCCGGATAGTTCTGCTCCGCCGGGAAGGGCGGGATCGCCATGCACGGCGTGAGCAGCACGTCGTACCGGTCGAGGAGGGCGAGAAGCTCTTCCCTCACCCGGCGGCGCACGTTTTCGGCCCCCCCGATCTCGGCCGGGGTCAGCGCCAGTCCCGAACGGAGGTTCGCCGACACGTTGGGCCCGAAGGCGTCGACCCGGTGGAGCTCCGCCTCGAAATGGGACACGAACCAGTGCCCGCGGAGGGCGAGAAACGCGTCCCACGCCCAGGAGAGGTCGAGGTCCACCTCGTCGACCTGCGCGCCTGCCGAGCGAAGCGACGCCAGCGCCTCGCCGCATGCCGCCTCCACGCCACTGTCGATTCCGATGCGCGCGATGTCACCGCAATACGCCCAGCGGCCTCCGGCGAGATCGGCGGTGCCGGGTTCCGGCCAGGGCGGCTCGGGAGCGCAGACCGGCGAGGCCGGATCGGGTCCCGAGATCGCGCGGAGCCCGAAGGCGACGTCTTCGGGGTCCCGTGCCATCAGGCCGGTCGACTGCAGGTCATCCCACAGGTAGGCCGCCGGCACCGTCGGGACGAGCCCCGGCGTGGGGCGAAGCCCTGCGATGCCGCAGAACGAGGCCGGGATCCGCAGCGAGCCGCCGAGGTCGGTGCCCTGCGCGAGCGAGATCATTCCCGTCGCGAGAGCGACGGCTCCGCCTCCCGTGGATCCCCCCGCGCTGAGGGCGGGATTCCACGGATTCCGCGTCACGCCGAACACTTCGTTCCAGGTGTTTCCACCCGCCGCGAACTCCGGCGTATTCGTCTTTCCGAGGATCACGGCGCCCGCCTCGCGCAGGCGGCGCACGACAAGCGCATCCTCCTCGGGCACGTGGTCCGCGAACAGCGGCGAGCCGTACGTCGTACGGAGGTCCGCCGTCTCGGTCACGTCCTTGATGCCGACGACGAGCCCCGCGAGGGGCCCCGGATCCGTGCCGTCCGCGAGGGCCGCGTCGACCGCGGCCGCCTCCGCCTCGGCCGCGGGATTCGGGGTCACGATCGCGTTCAGCGTCTCGTTGTGGCGTGCGACCCGAGTCAGGCAGGCGCGGAGCAGGTCGGCCGCGCTCAGCGCACCCGCGCGGATGCGTCGGGCCTGTTCCCGCGCCGGGAGCAGCGCCGGATCGCGGCGTTCCGTCACGGCAGGCGAATCTCCCCGCTCACGGGCTGCTACGGCAGGAACATCTGGGCGATGGCCTCGCCGTACCTCGCCGAGTCGAAGGGGAGCGCGTTCGTCTGGAGCGCGACGACCACGCCGTAGTCGTCGAAGTTCGCGAGGAAGGACCGCGTCCCCTTCACCGTGCCCGTGTGGCTCGGATAGCGACGTCCCTTCGGATCCGTTCGGATGAACCACGCCAGCGCCTGCTCGTGCGCGATCGGATCGCCGAGTCCGTCCGGCGACGAAGGATCGATCTGCCGAATCCCCGGCTCGAGTTGCGGCCGGTGCATCTCGGCCACGGTCTCCGGCGCGAGCAGGCGTCCGTCGTTGATCGCGATCGCGAAGCGGACGAGGTCTTCCACGTTCGAGACGATGCCGCCGCCGGCGTACTTGTAGCTCGGGTCCTCCGGCGGGGCGTTGATGAAGCGGCCGGACTCGCCCCGGACGTAGCCGCGGCCGCGGTTCTGCACGACCCGCGACGGGACGTCGAACTGGGTGGCGAACATCCCCGCCGGCTCCCACACGTAGCGCTTGAGGTATTCCTCGTAGTCCATACCGGACGCCGCCTCGACGATCCCGTGCTGGAGGTTGTGCGCGTGCGAGGAGTACATCCACCCGGAGTCCGTGTCGTACGCGAGGGGGTCGTCGCGCCACAGCTCCGTCGCCTCCTCGAAGGTGTCGTAGTGCCGGAGCGCGAGCAGGCCGTGGGGGCCGAACTCGACGCCGTTGTAGTGCCGGATGCCGGAGGTGTGGGTGAGGATGTGGCGCACCGTGATCGGGAACTCCCGCTCCGGATACCAGGGCATGTACGTCTGTAGCGTCGCGTCGAGATCCACCTTCCCCTGCTCGACGAGCTGCATGAGACCCACCACGGCCAGCACCTTCGACACCGATCCCACGTTGTGGACGGTCCGGCCCGTGGCCGGGGTGCGATTGTCCAGTTCGGCGACGCCCACGCCTTCGGAGAAGACGATCTCCCCGTCCACCGCCACGGCGACGGACAGCCCGGGAAGGTCGTTGTCGTGGCGGATCTGCTCCATGTAGTCGAGCAGTCCCTCCCAGGAGAAGCTCTGAGCCTCCAGCGGGGTCGCGGTCCGCGACAGGAAACCGAACGCCAGAAGGAGCGACAGCAGCGGCAATGCGTTCGTCCGCGCACGGTTGGCGATCGTCATGTTACACCTCTCCGTCTGAAGACTTCCGCGGGCGCTCATGTCCGCCCGACCCTCCATTTCCGACTATTCCTCGAGGAACGCCACCACGCGGCAGAAAGCGGCTTCTCCTCCCTTGAACTTCCACGGGAAGCAGCCGATGGTGAGCCGCCGGTTCTGCAGTTCCGGGGCGGCGATCCGTCCGCCGAGGTTCTCTATGTGCATGCAGTTGTGCGGAAAGAGCGCATTGTGCGTGAGCTGATAGTGCTCCTCGGGAAACAGCTCCTCCACGGCCTCGGCCCCGCCGAACACCTTTTCCGCCATCGCCCGCACGCGGTCGCAGTGCCCGAAGGTACCCTTCCCGAGGAATCTCCCGATGGGGAGGTTCATGGGATGATCCGTAGAGATCACATCCACGCCCCAGACCTTGATCTTCCGGTCGATGAGCCACTGCACCATGTCGGGGTGCGCGCCGGGGTGCGTATGGACGTAGCGCTCCTCGTTCGCGTCGGCGCCGAACTGCGCGAAGCGCTCCCACCCCGTGTGCAGGATCAGGAGGTCTCCATCGCGGATCTCGACCCGCGATTCGATCATCTCGGGCGTGTACGCGGCGAGGTCGCTCATCTCGTCGCGCAGGTCGACGATGACGCCGTCGCCGTACAGCCACTCCAGGGGGATCTCGTCGATCGTCATCCCGTTCGTCACGAAGTGGCGGGGCGCATCGAGGTGGGTGCCCATGTGGTTCGACGTCTGGATGTACTGCGCGTTCACCCCGTGCTCGACCTTGCGCTTGATGTACTTGACCTCGAACGGGGGATAGTACGGCCAGAAGAAGCAGTCCTGATTGAGGGGCTGCGAGAGATCGTAGAGTTTCATGAGCGATCGGCTCCACTCGGTTCGATGTTGAAGCGGCAAGAACCAACGGCCGTACGCTCCCGCATCGAGTCCGGGAACGCAATGCCGCGGGCTGCGGGGGTCACGACGGCGGGGCCGGGGCGTCGAAGAGCGCCTGCACGGCGGGCTTCTGCACCTTGCCCATCGCGTTCCGCGGCAGGTCCGCGACGCAGAGCCAGGCGCGCGGCACCTTGTAGCGCGCGAGCCGCTCCCGGACCCACGGATCCAGCCGTTCGGGCAGCGTCTCGCCCGGCGGCCCTTCTCCGGGCTCCGGCACAAGCGCGGCGGCGATCCGCTCGCCCCAGTCCTCGTCCGGGATTCCGACGACGGCGCAGTCCCTCACGGCCGGGTGCGTGCGCAGGAGTTCCTCGATCTCGACCGCCGAGATCTTGTAGCCGCCGCTCTTGAGGATGTCGACGGAGCGGCGCCCCAGAAGGCGGTAATACCCGTCCTCTAGGACCGCCTCATCTCCGGTCAGGAACCACCCGTCGACGAAGGCGGCCGCCGTCTCCTCCGGGCGCCGCCAGTATTCGGAGAACACCATGGGGCCGCGGATCCGGATCTCGCCCGATTCTCCCGGCTCGAACGCCTCCGTGCCCTCCGCGAGCACGCACCCCGTGGCCGGGCGCACGAGACGCAGGCCGACGCCGGGGAGCGGCTGGCCCACGGTGCCCGGCCGCCGCTCGCCGTCGTACGGATTCGAGAGCCCCATGCCGATCTCCGTCATGCCGTAGCGCTCGAGGAGACGGTGTCCGGTGACCTCCTCCCAGCGTTCGAACGCACGCACGGGAAGTGCCGCCGACCCCGACACCATGAGCCGGAGCGCGCCCGCGCCCCGCGACCATCGCCGGCGCGTCGAGCCATCCGCGGCGTCCCAGGCGCGCAGCAGCTTCGCGTAGATCGTCGGCACGGCCATGAACACGCTGATCTCGCCCGAGGCGAGTCGCTCCCAGGCGGCCGCCGGATCGAACGACCCGCCGAACTCCACCGCGGCCCCGGCATAGAGCGGACAGCAGAGCGCATTGACGACGCCGTGCGTGTGGTGGAGGGGGAGGACGTGGAGGATGCGGTCGTCGCGCTCCCACCTCCACGCGTCGAGCAGTGAACGGATGTGCGCCTCGATCTGGCCGTGCGTGGTCACGACGCCCTTGGGGCGTCCGGTCGTGCCGCTGGTGTAGAGGATCATCGCGGGTCGGTCCGCGCCGATCGATGGCAGCGAGTCCGGGTCGGGCCCGTCGGACGCGGAAGCGCCCGCGCCGGCGTCGGAACCGTCGTGGAACGGGATGCCGCGCTCCCGCGCGGGGTCCTCGATGCGGCGTCCCGTCGCGCCGGCCCCGATGAGCGCGGCGCAGTCGGCGTCGTCGATCACGTAGTCGATCTCGGGCGCGGGGTGGTCCGGACAGAGGGGGACGGCGATCCCGCCGGCGCGCCAGATCGCCCACTGGGTGACGACGTACTCGAATCCCGGCTCCATGAGGAACCCGACGCGCGCCCCGTTCAGATCGGCGGCGCCGGCCCCGGCAAGCAGATGTCGCGCCAGCCGCCGCGACCGCGCCTCGAGTTCGCCGTACGTGCGGGACGCGCCGCCCGCGAGCACGGCGACGCGATCCGACCACGCCGGGGATGGATGGAAGAGGGCGGGGCCGGTCAAGTCCGGGCGCGACCCGCCGCGCGCGACACCACCCGGGCGGTCAGCGTGCGGACCAGGTGCCGGCGATACGCCTCGTTCGCGTGCATGTCGGCGGCGGGTTCGCAGGTCTCCGCGCAGGCCGCCGCGGTGGCTCCGACCGCTTCCGGCGTGGGCTCCGCGCCGACGAGCGTCCGCGCCGCCTCTCTCATCAGGCAGGGCGTGGCCCCCCCGTTCACGAGCGAGATGGCGGCTTCGTCGCAAACCCCTCGGGAATCCAGCCGCACCCGCGCCGCCACGCCTGCGAGGGCGTAGTCGCCCCGGCGCCGGGCCACCTCGTCGAAGGCCGTCCCCTCCCCCGGGGCGGACGGGGGCACCTCGATGGCCGTGAGCAGTTCATCGGGTTCGAGCGCGGAGAAGAAGGGGCCGAGGAAGAAATCCTCCAGATCCAGGGTCCGCTCCACCCTGGAGCCGGACTCCCCTCCCCGCGAGCGGCGGGCGATCCGGACCCGCGCCCCGAGCGTGAGGAGGACGGCCGGCAGTTCCGCGGCCGGATCCGCGTGCGCCACCGAGCCTCCGACCGTGCCCCGCGAGCGGATCTGTGGGTGCGCGATGAAGGGCGCCGCCTCCGCGAGGAGCGGGGCCCGCCGAGCGATGAGCGGGTCGCGCTCCAATCGGAGATGCCGGACCATGGCGCCGAGACGCAGCCCGCCGCTCTCCGTCTCCTCGACCCGCGCCAACTCCTCGATCCCGTTCAGGTCCACGAGACGTTCCGGCGCCGCGAGACGGAAGTTGAGCATCGGGACGAGGCTCTGTCCGCCCGCGAGCGCTCGCGTCTCGAGGGACGGTTCCGCGAGCGCCTCCAGCGCTCCGTCCAGGCTGGCCGCCGCCACGTACTCGAAGGGCGGCGGCTTCACGACGCCCCCCGCAGGAGTTCGAACAGGCGGCCGGGGCTCAGGGGGATGTCGAGGATCTCCAGTCCAGGGGCGATGTCGGCCAGCGCGTCCTCGACGGCCTGCGCGAAGGCGGCCGCCACCGGGATCGCGCCGCCCTCCCCCACCCCCTTCGTTCCCAGCGGATTCAGCGTCGACGGCGTCTCGAGGTGGGCCGTCTCGATCGGAGGCACGTCCGTCGAGGTCGGGAGCAGGTAGTCCATGAACGAGGCGTTGCTCGTCCCGCCGAACTCGTCGAACACGAGTTCCTCGTAGAAGGCGTTTCCGATCCCCGCCGCGACGCCGCCGTGGATCTGGCCTTCCACGATCGTCGGGTTGATCACCGTCCCGCAGTCGTGCACGACGATGTAGCGCAGGATCTCGACCATCGCCGTCTCGGGATCCACCGCGACGACGACGGCGTGCGTCCCGTTCGCGGTCGTCCCGTACGGCGGGCCGAAGTACGAGGTCGCCTCCAGCCCCGGCTCGGTCCCCGGTTCCACGGCTCCGCGCAGCGGGTTGGCGCTCAGCGCGAGCGCGCCGAGGTCGACGGAAAGGTCGGGAGCGCCCCGCACGCGGGCGGCGCCATCGGCGAGTTCGAGGTCCTCGGGGTCGACCTCGAGCGCCTTCGCGGCGTGGCGCAGGATCTTCTCCCGCACGGACTGCGCCGCGGCGTGGATCGCGTTGCCGGCCACGACCGCCCCGCGGCTCGCGAAGGTGCCCGTCCCCCAGTGGAAGTCGCTCGTGTCGCCCGTCACCACCCGTACGTCGGACGGCTGCACCCCGATGGCATCGGCCACGATCTGCGCGAAGGAGGTGAAGTGCCCCTGGCCCTGGGTGCCCACCCCGGTGGCGAGCCGGACCGTCCCGCCCGGCTCGACCGTGATCCGTGCCCCCTCGTAGGGCCCGATTCCCGTCCCCTCCACGTAGTTGACGACGCCGACGCCGACCACACGTCCGTCGGGCTGCGCCCGCTCGCGTTCCCGCGGGAACGTCTCGTGGCCGACGAGACGGACGGCTTCCTCCAGTGACTCCTCGTAACTCCCGCTGTCGTACCGAAGCGGCGCGAAGTCCTGGTACATGATCTCGTGGTTGTACGGGAACTCGTCCGAACCGATCACGTTGCGGCGGCGGATCTCGACCGGATCGAGGCCGAGGCCGCGGGCCGCGAGGTCGAGCAGACGCTCCATGATGAACACGCCGTGCTGCCGGCCGGCTCCGCGCACGGGGGTGACGATCGGCTTGTTCGTGAAGGCGACCCGGAACTCGCTCTCATAGTTCGGCACCCGGTAGGGCCCGAGCAGCGTGCACTGCGTGTTGATGGGGATCGTGAGGCCGTAGGGGTCGTACGCCCCGGAGTCGTGGATGAAGATGTCCCGCACGCCCAGGATCCGGCCCTCGCGCGTGACCGAGATCTCCGCCTCGTGCAGTTGCCCGCGCTCCTGGGTGGTGGCGAAGAAGTTCTCGTACCGGTCCTCGACCCACTTCACGGGCCGCCCGAGTCGGATCGAGGCCCAGGGGACGAGGATCTCCTCCGCGTAGAACATGATCTTCGGGCCGAAGCCGCCGCCCACGAAGGGGGCGATGAACCGCACCTGCGACTCGGACAGGCCGAGGGCGGCGGCCACGACGTTGCGCACCGGAATGGGGGCCTGCGTCGTGTCCCATACCTGCAGCCGGTCGGCCCGCGCGTCCCACTCCGCCACGACGGCCCGGTTCTCGATCGCGCCCCCGATCCCCCGGTCGTAGGAGAAGCGGCGCTCCAGGACGAGGTCGGCGCGCGCGCGGGCGGCGGCGTAGTCCCCCTTCGCCTGCCGGACGTACGCCGCGAGGTTCGACGGGAGGTCGTCGTGGATCCGCGGCGCATCCTCATCGAGCGCCCGCCCGAGATCCACGACGGGGTCGAGCGGTTCGATGTCGGCCTCTACGAGCTGGGCCGCGTCCTCGGCCACGTAGCGGCTGTCGGCGACGATCATCGCGAGCGCCTCGCCCTGATGCCGGATGCGCTCGCGGACGAGCGGGAGCGCCGTGCGCGCATGGAACACGAGCCCCTCGAGCGGCGGCGGCGGCACGAGCACGGCGCCGGGACGAAGGAGCGGGCCGAGGTCTGCGGCCGTGAACACGGCGTGGACCCCGGGGTGCGCGCGGGCCCGCTCCACGTCCAGTCCGCGCAGCCGCCCGGCCGGCAGGTCGCTGCGCACGAAGGCGGCGTGCAGCGCCCCCGGCGGCTCCACGTCCTCGACGAACTGCGCGCGGCCGGTCAGCAGCCGCGCGTCCTCGTTGCGCGGCACCCGCGCCCCGACCCACGTCCCGCCCGCCCGGCTCATGCGCGGCCCATCCGGCTCAACGGTCGCCGTCCCGGTCGGCGCCGGGGCCGTCCGCCGCGAGGCGTTCGGCCGCGAGCGCTACGCCTTCCACGATGTTGTGGTAGCCGGTGCAGCGGCACAGGTGGCCGGACACCGCCTCGCGGATCTCCTCCCGCGAAGGCGCCGGGTTCTCACGCAGGAAGGCCTCCGCCGTCATCAGGATGCCCGGGGTGCAGAAGCCGCACTGCAGACCGTGCGCCTCGTGCAGGGCCCGCTGGACCGGGTGCAGTCGTTCGACGGAGACCGCTTCCCCGGGCGCCGCCGCCGCGAGTCCCTCGACCGTCGTCACCTCGTGCCCCTCGATCTGCACGGCGAACATGAGGCAGGCCCGCACCGGCTCCCCGTCCAACTGTACGGTGCACGCCCCGCACACCCCGTGCTCGCACCCCACGTGCGTGCCGGTGAGCCCGACCTCTGAGCGCAGGAAGTCCGACAGGAGCAGCCGCGGCTCCACGTCCCCGGACCACGCGCTGCCGTTGATCCGGGCGGATATTCGCACGGAGTTCAATCCGGCTACGGGACGAGTTCCTGGCGCGGCTGGAGCTTCACCGCCCACAGCCCGCTGAAGTACTCCGCGAAGAAGAGGTTCCCCTTGTGGATCTGCGGCCCCCAGGTGAAGGGCGCGTTCGCCACCACGCCGTCCGGATCGTACGCCAGGTAGCGCGCGATCTCCCGGCCCTGCTCGCCCAGGTTCCCCTTGAGTTCCCCGGAGATGTCGAGCACCCGCAGCCCGCCGTTGTAGAACGCCGCGTAGAGCTTGTCGTCCTCGATCCACATGTTGTGCGAACCCGCCTCCGGGATCTCGTAACGCGCGACCTCCTCCGGGTTGTCGGGGTCCGTGAAGTCCACCACGTGGATGTAGCCCGACATGAACTGCGGCGTGCGCTCCGGATCCTGCCCGTCGAAGCGCGGACGCCCCGCCTCGTCTCCCATGAACACGTAGAAGCGTCCGGTGGGACTCCGGTACGGGAAGGCCGCGTGCGTCCGCCCGCCGATGTCGCGGAAGCGCGCGATCTCCACGGGATTGGACGGAGAGCCGCCGCGGTCGCCGCCCCCGACGTCGATGAGCACGACCCCGTCGCCCCAGTTCGACGTGTAGGCGATCCCGTCCACGATCCAGATGTCGTGGATCGCGTGCCCCGGCGTGTCGAGTTCGAACCGGCCCACGCGGTGCGGGCGGGCCGGATCCTCGATGTTGATCACGTCGAAGCGGCGCCCGTTGTTCACCGCGTACACGTGATTCTCGTGGATGAAGAGGTTGTGGACGCCGCCGGTGAGCTCGTCGTCGAACACGGAGATCGTCGTCACGTCCCGCGGGTTCCGGCAGTCGAGGATGACGATCCCGTTGCGGCGGTTCGACGCGCCCTCGCGCGAGATCACGCAGACCTCCCCGTCCTCGCTCACCTTCACGTCGTTCGTCGTGCGCGCATCGACCACGACGGAGTCCGTGAGGACGGGACTCGCCGGATCCGTCACATCCCAGAAATAGACGGCGCCCGCCGCGGCGTGCGTGCCGGTGATCGCGTAGTCGCGACCGTCGACGCCCTCCCACACCCACAGGTCCGAGGTGCGCTCGTTGTTGACCTGTCCCTGCCCCACGAACGTGACCTCCTGCGAGGCGTGCCGCGGATGGATTTCCAGCGAGGTGCGCGCGGCACGGCCCGGCACGTTGGCGACGACCGTGTACACGCCGGGGAAGTAGGCCACGAACCGGCCCTGCTCATCGATCTCCGCCGGAGGAATGTCCGCCGTCGCCTCGATGGAGGGGTCCGACATCACGGTCCAGGCGACCGGCAGGTCGCCCACCGCGCCGCCCATCGCGTCCTCGACGGTCGCCTCGAACCGCACGACGTCGCCCGTTCGCGCCCGCTCGGCGCTCCCGGACACCGTCAGGCGAGCCGCGGGGTTCTCCCTGACCTCATAGGAGACCTCCGCCGCGATGCCTTCCGCTTCCACCCGCAGCGCGAACTGCCCGGGCGCGAGCGCGGTGACGATGCCGAAGCGGTCCACGGTCGCCACGCCCTCGTCGGAGGTGGACCAGCGGATCTCGCCGTCACGCTCGTCCTCGGCGGTGTCGAGCAGCGTCGCCCGGTGACGCGTCGCGACGCCGACATACGTCGACCCGCCCGAAGGCGTCACGTCGATCCGGTCGAGCGGGGGAAAGGCCACGCTCACCATGGCCTCGCCGCGCAGGTCGCGCGCCGTCGCGACGATGGCGGAGATCAGAAACTCACCGCCCTTGACCGCCCGAATCCGGCCCGTCGCCCGGTCGACGTCGATGCTCTGCCGCGCGCTCCCGCTCCGTCCGTCCGCGAACGCTGGGAAGAACAGAACCTGGGCATCGACGGCGTTCCCATCGGCGTCCAGGACGCGGGCCTCCAGGGTGGCCTCCTCCCCGACCGCGAGCGACAGGGCGCCCGGCACGATCTCGACCGAAACCGCCTCCTGCGCCGCGGCCGGAACATTCGCCGCGAAACCGAGGAGGGTGAGAAGCGCGAGGCGTGGGATAATTGGGGGTCTGCGGTACATCATTGCTCCACCTTCGTCATTCGGGTGACTGCGTCGGGGTGGCCTAAAATGCCTGTCCCGCAGGCGATACCGCTAGGCGGATCAGTAGCTGTGGGCGTGGACGCCCTGCACGGCGCGGCCCGAGGGGTCGGCCATGCCGGCGAAGGCGGGGTCCCAGGCGATCGCGGCGGGCGTGCTGCAGGCGATGCTCGGACCCTCCGGGACGCAGCGGACCGCCGGCTCGCCGGGGAAGTGCGACGCGAAGATCGAGCGGTAGAGATACGCTTCCTTCGTGAGCGGCGTGTTGGTGGGGAACCGCGCGGCCGCCCTGGCGAGCTGTCCGTCGCCGATCTCGCCCTCCGCCATCTCCTTCAGGCTGTCGATCCAGGAGTAGCCCACCCCGTCGGAGAACTGTTCCTTCTGGCGCCACAGGATCTCGTCCGGGACGAGTCCCTCGAACGCCTCGCGCAGGATGTGCTTCTCCATGCGGCCCTCCGCCGGCCGCTTCGACTCCGGGTCGAGGGCCATGGCCACATCGAGGAACTCGCGGTCGAGGAAGGGGACGCGCGCCTCCACGCCCCACGCGGCCATCGACTTGTTCGCGCGCAGGCAGTCGTACTTGTGGAGCTGGTCCAGCTTGCGGACGGTCTCCTCGTGGAACGCCCGCGCGTCCGGGGCCTTGTGGAAGTAGAGGTAGCCCCCGAACACCTCGTCGGCGCCCTCGCCCGAGAGCACCATCTTGATCCCCATCGCCTTGATGCGGCGGGCCATGAGGTACATCGGCGTGGACGCCCGCACTGTCGTCACGTCGAACGTCTCCAGGTGCCGGATGACGTCGGAGATCGCGTCGAGCCCCTCCTGAAGCGTGTACACAATCTCGTGATGCACGGTGCCGATCGCGTCCGCCGCCGCCCGCGCCGCCGCCACGTCCGGCGCCCCCTCGAGCCCGATGGCGAACGAATGCAGCCGCGGCCACCAGGCCTCCTCGGCATCCCCCGTCTCCACGCGCCGGCGCGAGAACTTCATGGCCAGCGCGGAGATGATCGACGAGTCGAGGCCGCCCGACAGCAGCACGCCGTACGGCACGTCCGACATGAGCTGCCGGTGCACCGCCTCCTCCAGCGCGTCGCGCACGCGCGCGGGGTCCGTCGATCCGCCCGCCACCGCGTCGTACTCGCGCCACCCCGGCCGGTAGTACGGCACCGGCCGCCCATCGCCGCTTCCGCTGTCGAGCATGTGGCCCGGCGGGAAGTCGTGGATCTCGGGACAGGTGTCGATGAGCGCCTTCATCTCGGAGGCCACGTAGAAGCGGCCCTCCGCGTCCCGTCCCGTGTAGAGCGGCATGACGCCGATGGGATCGCGCGCGATCAGGTAGCGGTCGCGCGTCTCGTCGTAGAGCGCGAACGCGAAGATCCCGCTCAGTTCGTTGAGCCACTCCGCGGGGGCGTCGGGCCGCCCTTCGTACAGGGCGAGGATGACTTCACAGTCCGAGCGGGTGCGGAACGGATAGCCCCGCGCCGCGCCCCGCTCCAGCGCCCGGTGGTTGTAGATCTCCCCGTTGACCGCGAGCACCGTCGTGCGGTCGGGGCCGAACAGGGGCTGCGCACCGCTCTCCACGTCGACGATGGAGAGCCGCTCGTGGGCGAGGATGGCCCGCTCGCCCGCGTAGATGCCGCTCCAGTCCGGCCCCCGGTGCCGCTGGCGCCGCGAGAGGTCGAGCGCCCGGCGGCGGAGACCCGCGGCGCCGGGTTCGATCTCGAAGATGCCGAGGACGGAACACATCGGTCAGGGAACGAGCCGCTCGTCCCGCGCCTTCACGAGAAACAGTCCCTCGCGCCGGCTCGAGAGGAGGATCGTCCCGCTCTCGAAGTACGGATAGACGCTCCACGTGCCGTCGAAGCCAGCCGCGTCCTCGCCCCAGGGCGTGGTATCGAAGCTCCCCGCCTCCATCGGGTTCTCCGGGTCGCTGATATCGAGCACGCGCAGCCCGGCGCGGTTGTTCGACATGTAGAGCCGGTCGCCCCGCACGTAGAGGTTGTGGTCCGTGACCTTCGTCTCGCTGTAGTACTCCCGGACGAGGAGCGGATCGTCGAGGTCCCGCAGATCCCACACGAGGGTCCGCGTCGCGTCCACCTGCCCGCTCACCTCGTCGAGTTCGTCGTTGGAGTAGAAGTACGCGTGGTCTTCCGTGAGCCAGCCCTGGTGCGCGTAGGCCACGTTCGGGTATTCGGCGCGCGCCACGGCGACGGGGTTCGACTTGTCCGTCACGTCCGCGATCGAGATCGCCGTCTCGTTCGCGTTCACGCAGATCTCGCGGCCCGCGTAGTCCTCGTCGGGGCCGTGGTAGATCACGCACTGCGTGTCGTGCGAGTTCCCGGTGTTGCGGCGCCCGGTGTTGGGATGGGCGAAGCAGCCGACGAACACGGGATTGAGCGGGTCGTTGATGTCGACGATGTGCGAACCGCCGCCGCACGTCTCGCCTCCGCCCGACGCGCCCACCAGGTACGCGAAGCCCGTCTCCTCGTTGATCGCGACGTTGTGGACCGAGGCGACCTCTTCATACAGCGCCGTGGGCTCCCACTCCCGGGGCTCCGCGACGTCGCGCAACTGGGTGAGGTCGAAGACCTGCATCCCGTGCTGCCCCGCCCCGTCGGCGACGACGAACATGTGGTCCCTGAACACCTTCATGTCGCGCCACGTGTTCGACCGGGTCCCCGGCGTCTTGGCGAAGTTGCCCAGATACCGCGGGTTGAACGCATCCGTGACGTCGACGAACGCGATGCCGTCCATGCGGCCCACGAGCGCGTATTCCCTTCCCGTCAGCGGATCGGTCCAGCCCCACACGTCGTTGAGGCGGATGCCGCGGGGGGCGCCGAGTTCTTCCCGGGGGATGAAGGAGAGGAGATCCACGCGGTCGCAGTCGAAGCCCTGCGCGAGCCCCTCCTCGCAGTCGATCTGTCCGCCGGAGATGGAGGAGAGCCCGACCTGCTCGCTCACGAGCCGGATCAACCCGTTGGACCGGGCGTCCATGAGCACGGCGGACCCGGCCCCGAAGTCGTCGGCGGGCAGACCCGCGACCACCCGGCGGTTCCCCGCGGCCACCACGCGTCCCACCTGCACCGGTTCCCGGCCCGGCATGTCGTACCCGGCCCTGACGGTCCAGCCGTCCTCGGAGCGTTCAACCCGATACACGAGACCCCTTCCGCCGGCCAGCGGGGCGCCGACCCACATGGTCGCGCCATCCACGGCGAGCGCGGCGCCGAACGCGGCGGGAGGCTGGTTGTCCGGCGAGATCGTTCCCGCCAAGCGCCATTCGTTGGCGGCGTCCATCGCAAAACGGTGGATGGCGCCGAGACCCGCATCCTGACCGGCCGCGCCGACCAGCGCCTCCTCGCCCGCGAACGCGACCGCGGACCCGAAGGCGCGCCCCGCGTCGCCGCCGTCGCCGCCGAACCGCGCGACGCGCTGCCAGCCCGCGTCCGCCTCGAAGCCGAAGAGGTACGCTTCGCCGCGACCTTCGTTGACGAGTGGCGCGCCGACGAGCGCGAGGTCGGCGCCGAGCGCGATCGAGGCCCCGAACCCCGCCGCCGCGCCGTCCGCCATCAGGCGTGCTTCCTCCTCCCAGCCTCCGTTCACACGCCGATAGGCAACGACGACGCCCTGCCCGCCGGCGCCGTCCGAGGCCGCCACAAGCAGGTGCGTATCCCCGGCGGCCAGCGAGCGCCCGAACGCCTCCAGGCCCGGTGAGGCGATCTCCGCGACGTGCCGCCATTCGGCATCCTCGCGCTCGAACACGTGCACGGCGCCCGCCCCCGGCGCGCCCACGAACAGGTGCGGGCCGCCGGACGCCAGCGCCGCCCCGAAGCCATCTCGTACCGCCGCGTTCGGCGCGGTCAGCGCCTGGACCTCGGTCCAGCGGCCGTCCCGGAAGACGCGCACGCTTCCGGGCTCACGCTCGGAGGTGGGCTCCCCCACCAGAACTTCGCCCCCGCCCGCGAGCACCGAAGTGCCGAATCCCTGCGCGGCGAGGGCCGCGGGAGCGGTCGCCCCGGCCAGGGCGAACACGACGAAGGCGGCGGCAAGCGGTCGGATCTTCATGACTGTGACCATGATTCAGGGTCCTCCGGTTTCGAGCGATCCCGCATACGCGGTGAACAGGTCGTTGATGTAGTGGACGTCGCGCCCCTCGCGGGCCAGGTAGCTCGCGGCCACCGCGGCCCGCGCTCCGCTCAGGCAATGTACGAGCAGCGAACCGTTCGGCGGCAGCCGGTCCGCGTAGTCGGGCAGCCGCGTGTAGGAGGCGTTGACCGCCCCCGGCAGGTGCGACGCCGCGTACTCCGCCGCGTATCTCACGTCGAGCACGTCGCCCTGCCCGCCCGTCGACAGCCGGCTTGCCGCCCGCAGGTCGATCTCCGGAATCGCGGCCGCCTCCCCGCCCTCGGCAAAGTACCGGTCGAGCGCTTCGTGCTCCACGAAACCCGTCACATCGTCGAACCCGATCCGCACCAGGCGCCGCACCGCCCACTCAAGATCCGTCTCATCGATGACGAGGGTGACCGCCGCGCCCTCCGGCAGGATCGAGCCCGCCGCGGTGCAGAACGACTTCGTGAGGGGAACGTAGACCGACCCCGGGAGGTGCCGAGCCATGAACGCGGACCGGTCCGGCCGCGTGTCGATCACGACGTCCGCGGCGCTCGAACCCGCCCGGGCGCGAGATGCCGCCTCCCGCGGCGAGACGCGGCGCGGGCGCGGAAGGCCGCCCAGGACGGGGGCGCCATCGCGGTTGTCCCGCTTCATCCGGGCGAAGTACATCGGCGGCTCGGGCTGTCCCTCGAGGATATGGGAGACGAACGCGTCCTCTCCCTTCAGCGCCGCGGCGATCGCCGGACTGAAACGTCGTTCGTAACCCACGGTCGTCTCCGGCACGGCCCCGAGCGCCTTTCCGCACGAGGAACCGGCGCCGTGGGCCGGCCACACCTGCAGGTAGTCGGGCAGGTCGAGGAAGCTCCGCACCGAGCCGTACAGCCGGCGCGCCGCGGGCGTCATCGCCCCCGTGACCCGCGCCGCCGTCTCGAGCAGGTCCGGCCGGCCGAGGTCGCCCACGAAGACGAAGTCCCCCGAGAGGAGACCCATGGGCTCGTCGGCCCCCGCCCCGCGGTCCGTGACCAGAAACGACAGGTGCTCGGGCGTGTGTCCCGGCGTATGCAGCGCCCGGAAGTCGATGTCGCCGGTCTCGAAGCGGGTACCGTCCCGCAGCGGCACGTGGTCGTAGCCCCCGTCGCGGGCCCACTCGTACCGCCACTCGGGACCGCCCTCATCCGACAGGTAGAGCCGGGTGCCGAAGCGTTCCGCGAACTCCCTCGCGCCGGAGAGGAAATCGGCGTGAATGTGCGTCTCGGCCACGGCGACGATCCGCAGGTCCTCGCTCGCCGCGAGGTCCGCGTAGCGGTCGATGTCGCGCTGGGGATCGAAGAGGATCGCGTCTCCGGTACGCTGGCACCCGATGAGGTACGCGTACTGCGCGAGCGTGTCGTCGAAAATCTGTCGAAAGAACATCTCGTCGAAGCCGCCTCTCGAAGCTCTCCGGCGCGCCGGGTGCCGCTACGGCGCCGCGATCAGCCCCGCCAGCAACGCGACGCGCTCCACGGCCCGGTCGATCCACACGAACTCGTGCCGGGCATGGGCGCCGTCGCCCACGGCTCCCAGCCCGTCGAGCGTCGCCGTGTACTGGCTCGTCAAGTTACCGTCCGAGCCGCCGCCCGCCGATCCCTCCTCGAGTTCGAGGCCGATCTCGTCCGCCACCCGGAGCGCCCGCTCCCAGAGCGCCACGTTGCGCGGGGTGCGCTCCAGCGGCCCGCGTCTGGCCACCTCCGTGACCGTGATCCGCGTCCCCGGCACCGTGGGCTCCAGTCCGAACATCCCCTCGCGGATGCGGTCGGCCTCGGTGGCCGTCCACACGCGCACGTCCACCTCGCAACTCGCATGCGCCGCGACGACGTTGGAGCGGGAGCCTCCCTCGATGACGCCCACGTTCATCGTCGTCCCGGCCCCGGGGTCCGCCAGGCGGTCGATCCGCCGGATCGCGTGGGCGAGTTCGAGGATCGCCGACGCCCCCTCTTCCGGGGCGAGTCCCGCGTGCGAACTCCGTCCCGCGACCTCGACGCGGTACTGGCCGATCCCCTTGCGCCGCGTCTTGAGTCGGCCGCCGGGGCCCAGCGCCGGTTCGAGGACGAACGCCCGTGACGCGCCGCGCGCGAGATCGCGAATCAGCGGCTCGGATTCGGGGCTCCCGATCTCCTCGTCCGAGTTGATGAAGAAGACGGGTGCGACGCCCGCGTCCAGCCCGACGTCCCGGAGCGCCCGCAGCGCGAACACGCCGATCGCGAGTCCGGTCTTCATGTCGAAGGCGCCGGGACCCGTGAGGCGCCCGTCCGATACCCGCACGGGCATTTCCCGCAGCGTGCCGATGGGCCACACCGTGTCCATGTGTCCGACGAGAAGTTGTGCCCCGCTCGCAGCGCGCCCGTCCGCCGCGGCCCGCCCGTCGGCCGCCCCGGGGCTCCGCGCCAGCAGGTGGCCGCCGCTCGCCTGCCCCGGGATGTGCTCTACGTCCAGACCGAGGTCGCTCAGGGTCTCCGTGAGGATCGCGCGGATGCCGCGCTGGGCCTCCGGGTCGGTGGAAGGGGATTCCTCGAGCACGAGTTGAGAGATGAAATCGACGAACTCGTCGCGCAGGTCAGCCATCCGCCCGCTCACGGCCTGCGCGGGCGTGCGCCCGTTCGCCCCGGAGCCGGTCACGTGCCGCCCCCTCCGTCTCCGCCGTCCGTCTGCAGCACGCCCTCGATCAGCGTTCGGTGCGCCTGGTATTCGGGGAGGTCCGGGATCCCCCCGGCCTCCGCCACCCGCTCCCGGATTCGGGCTCTGAACGCCTCCGCCCCCTCGGCGTCCTCCTCGACGTCGGCCGCGCGCGCGGCGAGCAGGAGCCCCAGCAGGTGGTCCGGATGCGCGGCGAGGATCTCATCCGCCTGTTCCCGGGCGAGACCGGACGCTCCCGTGAGGAGACGGAGGAGGCCGACGTGGAACCGCGCATCGGCGTCGATCTCCTCGGGAGGGACGGCGTCGTACGCCTGCAACGCCATGTCGATGAAGAAGGCGGCGCGCTCGAAGTCGCCGCCCTCGTGCTCCCGCATCACGCGCTCGAAGAGCCGGTCCGCGACCCCTCGCGGGCCCATGGCCGCGAGTTCCTCCATGCTCGGCATGCCGGCGCCCCCGGCGTCGCCCGCCGCCTCGGCCGCCGGGGCGCCGCCCATCGTCTCGCCCGGGAGGCCGCCCGTCATCGTCATGTCTCCGACCCGCGTCACGCTTCCCCGCTGGACGAGCACGGCGATCATCACCGAGAAGACCGCGAGCCCGAGGCCCGAGAGGACCCACGGGAGCAGGGCCGAGCGAGGCTTCCGCGGCGGAGCGCCCACGGGCGTACCGCATGCGGTGCAGTAGAGGGCGTCCTGCCGGAGCGGAGCCTGACAGGCCGGACATCCCGCGCGCCGGCCGAGCGGGGCCCCGCATTGCGCGCAGAAGTTGCCCGACGCGCGACTCCCGCAGCGCGGGCACGCCGCGGCCCGGTTCATTGGGGCCGGTCGGCCCGGTCGCCGAGCCGCACGGTCGCCCGGCGTTCCTCGCCGTCACGCAGATAGCGGAGCACGACCTCGTCGCCCGGCCGGTACGCGGCGAGGGCGTCCGTGAACGCCTGCAGATCCTCGACCTCGTAGTCGCCGAGACCGATGAGGACATCTCCTCTGGCGAGGCCGCCGCCCGCCGCGGGCGACCCCTCCGTGACCCCTGCGAGGAGTACCCCGACGTCGACGGGCGTGAAGTCGGGCACGGTCCCGAGCCAGGCCCCGGACCCGCTCGCGCGCTGCTCCCGCTCTCCCACGCCCGGAATGACGGCCAGACGCTCCGTCCGGTTGGCAAGCGTCCGCACGACGTTCTCCGTCAGGCGCGCCACCCGTCCGAGGCCGGGCGCGTCGATCTTCTCCGCGTCGTCCGTGTGCCGGTGATAATCGGCGTGCACGTTCGTGAAGAAGTGGAGGACGGGGATCTCGTTCGCGTAGAACGAAGTGTGGTCGCTGGGTCCGAACCCGCCCTCCTCCCAGGCGAGCGAGATCCCCAGATCCGCGTTCGCCGCGGGGACGATCTCCTCCCACTCCGGCGCCGTTCCCATCCCGTACACGATCAATTCATCGTCCTCGAGCCGCCCCACCATGTCGAGGTTGATCATGGCCACGGTCTCCTCCAGCGGAATCGCCGGATGGTTCGCGTACCAGGCCGAGCCGATCAGCCCCAGTTCCTCTCCCGTGAAGGCGATGAACACGATCGACCGCGCCGGACGGAGCCCGCCGCGCAGCGCGCGCGCCGCCGCGAGGACGGCCGCCACTCCCGAGGCGTTGTCGTCCGCCCCGTTGTGGATCTCGCCCGCCTCCCCGGTGCTCCCGAACTCGCCCAACCCCAGGTGGTCGTAGTGCGCGCCCACCACAACGGCGCTCTCGCGCAACTCGGGATCGCTCCCCCTCAGGATCCCGACGACGTTGCGTCCCCGGCCCGGCGGCGCGTGCGGCTGCGCGGCGCTCGCGAGCGGAAGCTCCTGGAAGAACCCGTCCTCCCCGCCCGGCTCGAGCCCGAGCGAGGCGAACATCGCGGCGATGTAGTCGCCCGCGCACCGCTCGCCCGCGCTCCCGGACAACCGGCCCCCGAGCGCATCGTCCGCCAGGTATCGCACCGTCTCCATCGGCGACCCGAGCCCCTCGCCGTATTCGGGACAGGCCGCCTCATCCGGCTGCCCCTGCTGACCCTCAAGCCCTCCGTAGGCGGTGAGCGAGACGAATGCGAGTGTAACGCGGAGCACGACGGGGACTCTCCTTCTTCGAGGCAAGTGCGGGTCTACCTCCGCGAGGTTCGCGCCTCGGCGGTGCTGTGGCAAGCGCGGGGCGGAACGTGCATCTTGCGGGGCAATCCGCACGATGGTCTTCGAAGGCGAGGGAACGTTGAGACGGAAACTCTGGATGCTGGCGGGGCTCGGGGCGATCGCGGTGGCGATCACGGTGCTCGCGGCGGGCGGGTTGAACGAGAACATGGTGTTCTTCCTCACGCCCGCCGAACTGGAGGCGCGCGGAGTCGAGGTCGTGGACCAGCCGATCCGGCTCGGGGGCCAGGTCAAGCCGGGAAGCGTGGACTGGAGTCCGGAGTCCGCCCGACTGCGTTTCGTCATCAGCGAGGAGAACATCGAGATCCCCGTCGAGAGCACGGGCGCGCCCCCCTCCATGTTCCAGCCGGGGATGGGCGTCGTCGTCGAGGGGGCCTACGGGGACGATGGCGTCTTCCGCGCCACGAACCTGATGGTGAAGCACTCGAACGAATACGCCCCTCCGGAGCACGCGGACGACGCGGGCCAGGTCTACAAGTCCCTCCTCGAAAACTGACATGCTGAGCACGCTCGGCTACGCGTCCGTCATCGCGGCGCTCCTGGCCGCCGCGGTGGCCACGGTGGCCGGCGGCTGGGCCGGCCTGTCCCGCTCCGGCAGCGAGATGTCCGCGGCCCTGGCCCGCCGCGCCGCCTACTTCGCCTTCTTCGCGATGTCCGGCGGCATGCTCGTGATGGAGGTCGCCCTCCTCACGCACGACTTCAGCGTCGAGTACGTGGCGCGCGTGGGGAGCCGCGAGACGCCGACCTACTACACGGCGATCTCGCTCTGGAGCAGCCTCGAGGGCTCGATCCTCTTCTGGGGCTGGATTCTCGCCGGGTACGGGGCGCTCTTCGCCTTCACCCGCCGCCGCGAGTTCGGGGCGCTGCGGACGGCCGGGGAACGCCTGACCGCGCTCGGCGGCGGGCTCGCGCACGGCCTCCGCACGACCCCGCTCGTCCTCGGCGTCATCGGCGCCGTGCAACTCTTCTTCTTCGGACTCCTGGCGGGCGCGGCGAATCCGTTCGGCATCGTGGATCCCGTGCCGGCCAACGGCCCCGGACCCAATCCCCTCCTCCAGAACCATCCGCTCATGGGCCTGCATCCGCCCATGCTCTACTTCGGGTTCGTGGGGATGACGGTGCCCTTCGCGTTCGCGATCGCCGCGCTTCTGCGGGGGAACGTCGAGGCGCGCTGGCTGCGGGACGCCCGCCGCTGGATGGTCGCGGCGTGGGCCTTCCTCACCATGGGAATCATCGGTGGCGGCTGGTGGTCGTACGAGGTCCTGGGCTGGGGGGGCGCCTGGGCGTGGGATCCGGTGGAGAACGCGTCCTTCCTCCCCTGGCTTACGGCCACCGCCTTCCTGCACTCCGCGATGGTCCAGGAACGGCGGGGGATGCTGAAGACGTGGAACCTCACGCTGATGATCTCGACCTTCCTCCTCACCCTGTTCGGGACGTTCCTCACGCGGTCGGGCGTCATCGACTCGGTGCACGCCTTCACCGAGGGCGTCATCGGGCCCGTGTTCCTCGCCTTCATCGCCGTGGTGGCGATCGCGTCGCTGGCCCTCATCGGGTGGAGGAGCAACCGCCTGCGGGCGCCGGGTCAGGTGGAGAGTCCCGCCTCGCGCGAGTCCGCCTTCATCCTCAACAACCTCCTCTTCGTCGGCTTCACCTTCACGGTCCTCCTCGGCACGATGTGGCCGCTCGTCGTGGAGGCGCTGCGGGGCGACCGGATCAGCGTGGGCCCGCCGTACTTCGACCAGGTCGCGAGCCCCATCGGGTTGGCGCTCATCTTTCTGATGGGGGTCGGACCGGCGCTCCCGTGGCGGCGGGCCGGGCGTGAGCAGTTGAAGCGGTCGTTCGTGTGGCCGGCCATCGTCGGAGCGGCGGCGGGGCTTCTCGCCTTCGCGCTCGGCATCGGGTATTTCCTCCCCGTTCTCACGATCGCCTTCGCCGCCTTCGTGCTGACGACGATCGCGGACGAGTTCCGGAAGGGGATCGCGGCGCGGCGGAGGATCGCGGAGCGCTCGTTCCTCGGCGCGCTGCGGGACCTGTTCGCGCGCACGGGCCAGCGCTACGGCGGCTACATCGTGCACGTGGGGGTGATCGTCATCGCGCTCGCGATCTCCGTCTCGTGGACGTGGAAGACGGAACGGGAGATGACGCTCCGGCCCGGCGAAAGGCTGGCGATCGAGGACTACGAGGTGGAACTCGTCGAGGTGTGGGGGCGCGAGGAACCGCACCGGTTCGTCATCGGCGCGACGTTCACGGCGTTTCGTAACGGGCGGGAGATCGGCGAAGAGCGGCCGCGGATCAACTTCTACACCGCGACCGCGCAGAACATCGCGACGCCCGCCGTGAAGAGTTCGCTCACGAGCGACCTCTATCTCACGCTGATGGCGGTAGACCCGGAACGCGGAGCGCACGCGACGGTGCGGGCGATCGTGAATCCGGGCATCGTCTGGCTCTGGATCGGGGGCATGATCATGGGCGTGGGCGCCCTGATCGCGATCTGGCCCTGGGGCCGGAGCCGGGTGCGGGCCGCGAGGACCGAACTGCTCGCCGATCCGGCGGCCGCGGCATGAAAGGCTGGTGGCGGTGGGCCCTGCCCCTGGCGGCCGTGCCCGTCCTGGCGCTCCTCTACTGGGGGCTGGGCCAGGACCAGCGGCGGCTTCCGTCCGCGCTCGAAGGGCGCGAGGCGCCCGCGTTCCGGCTCGCCGACCTCTACAACCCGAGCGATTCGGTGAACCTGAGCGACTTCGAGGGAAAGGTCGTCGTGCTCAACTACTGGGCCTCTTGGTGCATCCCGTGCATCGCCGAGCACCCGGTGCTCGTGCGGCTGCGCGAGACGTACGATCCGGAGGAGGTGGCGCTCGTCGGCGTTCTCTTCCAGGACACGCCGGCGAACGGGATGCGCTTCATTGAGGAGCTGGGCGGGGAGTGGCCGCTCGTCACGGATCCGGGGAGCCGGACCGCGATCGAATACGGCGTGTACGGGGTGCCCGAGACCTACTTCATCGGCGCGGACGGCGTGGTCGCGCTGCGGCACGATCTCGCGGTGACCTGGGACCTCGTCGAGCGGAAGGTGGACTCGCTGCTCGTCGCCCGGCGCACCGCCGGTCCGGCGGGAAGCTGATGTCGCGCGTCGCATTCGCCGCCGCCGTGCTCGCCGCGGCCGGGGTGGCCCTCGGCGCGGCGCCCGCCGCCGCCCAGACCGTCGACGGGGCCCTCGACGGCATCGAGCGGCCGGCCGCCCCGGGCGACCCGGTCCGCAGCGCCGAAATCGACCAGCGGACGGCGGAGATCGGCGCCACGCTGCGCTGCCCCATCTGCCGCCAGCAGTCGATCGCGGAGTCCTCCTCCCGCATCGCGCGCGAGATGCAGGACGTGATCCGGACCATGCTCGCGGAGGGCCGCACGCCGGAGGAGATCGAGGCCTACTTCGTGGAAGCGTACGGCCCCTGGGTCCTCCTCAAGCCGCGGGCCGAAGGGATGAACCTCTTCGTTTACGCCGGACCCGGTCTGGCCTTCCTCCTCGGCGGGTTCATCGTCGCGCGCCGCCTCCGCCGCGGCCGGAGCCCTGACGAGGAAGCGCGCGAGGAGCCCGCAACGCCGGACCACCTGCGGAAGGCGGACCGGAAGTGGCTGGAGGCCGCGATCAGAGGGTCCTGATCGGGCTCAGGCCTCCAGTTGTTGCCGCAGGACGGTCTGGAGGATCCCACCGTTGCGGTAGTAGTCCACCTCGACCTCCGTATCGAGCCGCGCGATGGCTTCGAAGCGCGTTTCCGATCCATCGTCGGAGACCGCCGAGACGGTGATCATGTCCTTCGGCTTCAGGCCGTCGGCAATGCCCGCGATGTGGAACGTCTCGCCGCCCGTGAGGCCCAGGGTCTCGGCCGTCTCGCCGTCGCGGAACCGCAGGGGCAGGATCCCCATCCCGATGAGGTTCGAGCGATGGATGCGCTCGTAGCTCACGGCGATGACGGCCTTCACGCCCAGGAGGAAGGGCCCCTTGGCCGCCCAGTCCCGGCTCGAACCCGAGCCGTAGAGCGCCCCGCCGAGGACGATCGTCGGCGTCCCCTCCTCACGGTAGCGCGCGGCGGCGTCGAAGATCGTCATCTGCTCGCCGCTCGGTACGTGGCGGGTGAACCCGCCCTCCACGCCCGGCACCATCAGGTTCCTGAGCCGGACGTTCGCGAACGTCCCCCGCATCATCACTTCGTGGTTTCCGCGCCGCGCCCCGTACGAGTTGAAGTCCCGGAGGGCCACGCCGTGTGAACGGAGGTAGTCCGCCGCGGGCGAGGTCGGCGCGATCCCGCCGGCCGGGGAGATGTGGTCCGTCGTCACGGCGTCGCCGAGGAGCGCGAGGCAGCGTGCGCCCTCGATGTCCCCGGGTGCGGCGGCCTCCTTCGACATGCCGGCGAAGAAGGTCGGCTGCCGCACGTAGGTCGAGGCCTCGTCCCACGCGAAGCGGTCGCCCATCGGGATCTCCAGCGCGTTCCAGCGCTCGTCCCCCGCGTACACCTCCGCGTACTTGGCGCGGAACATCTCCGTCTTCACGGCGGTGCGGACCGCTTCGTTGATCTCGTCCTGCCCGGGCCAGATGTCGCGCAGGAAGATCTCCTCGCCCCGGTCGTTCGTCCCCAGCGGCTCGCCGTACAGGTCGATGTCCATCCGGCCCGCGAGCGCGTACGCGACGACGAGGGGAGGCGACGCGAGGTAGTTGGCGCGCGAATCGGGGCTGATGCGGCCCTCGAAGTTCCGGTTCCCGGAGAGGACCGAGCAGGCGACGAGGTCGTTCTCGCGGATCGCGCTCGAGATCTCGGCCGGGAGCGGTCCGGAGTTCCCGATGCAGGTCGTGCAGCCGTAGCCCACGACGTGGAAGCCGAGCTGCTCGAAGTACGGCATGAGGCCGGCTTCCTCGAGGTACTCCGTCACGACCATCGAGCCCGGCGCGAGGCTCGTCTTCACCCACGGACGCTGCCTGAGGCCCGCCTCGACGGCCTTCCGGGCGAGGAGGCCCGCTCCGACCATGACGGACGGATTCGAGGTGTTCGTGCAACTCGTGATCGCGGCGATGACCACGGACCCGTCGTGAAGTGAGAACTCGTGCGCGTCGCCCTGTTCGTCCGTCAGGCGCACGGCGACGCCGGCCGGGGCCTGCGCCACCGCCACACCGCCATCGCCGGCCCCGCCGGACCAGCCTTTCATCTGTGTGAGGCCGCCCCCCCCGGCGCCCGGCCCCTTCAGCCCGTCGAGCGCGTCCAGGAACCGCGGCTTGCTCTCCGTCAGCGGCACGCGCTGCTGGGGCAGCTTCGGGCCGGCAATCGCCGGTTCGACGGTCGCGAGGTCCAGCTCCACGTGGTCGCTGTATTCCGCCGCGGGCGTGTCCTCATCGTGAAAGAGACCCTGGGCGCGCGCGTAGGCCTCGACGAGCGCCACCTGTTCGTCGGATCGCCCCGTGAACCGCAGGTAGGCGAGCGTCTCGCCGTCGATGGGGAACATCGCGCAGGTGGAGCCGAACTCCGGCGACATGTTGCCGAGCGTCGCCCGGTCCGCGAGCGAGAGTCCGGCCAGGCCCGGCCCGTAGAACTCGACGAACTTGCCCACGACTCCGGTCCCGCGCAGGACTTCCGTCACGCGCAGGACGAGATCCGTCGCCGTGGCGCCGTCCGGGAGCCGGCCGTGGAGCCGGAAGCCGAGCACGCGCGGGACGAGCATGGAAAGCGCCTGCCCGAGCATCGCCGCTTCGGCCTCGATGCCGCCCACGCCCCACCCGAGGACGCCGAGGCCGTTGATCATCGTGGTGTGGCTGTCCGTGCCGACGACGGTGTCGGGGTAGGCCGTGCGTTCGCCCCCCGTCGCGTCGTCGAACACGACCCGGGCCAGGTACTCGAGGTTCACCTGGTGGACGATGCCCGTGCCCGGCGGGACGACCTTGAAGTTGTCGAACGCCGTCTGTCCCCAGCGCAGGAAGGCGTAGCGCTCGTGGTTCCGCTCGAACTCCCGCTCCGCGTTGATGAGGAATGACTGCGCCGTGCCGAACGAGTCCACCTGCACCGAGTGGTCGATGACGAGTTCGCACGGCATGAGCGGATTGATCGAGGAGGGATCGCCGCCCAGTTCCGCCATCGCGTCGCGCATCGCGGCCAGGTCCACCACGGCGGGCACGCCGGTGAAATCCTGCAGGAGCACGCGCGCGGGGCGGAAGGAGAGTTCCCGGCCGGGCGTGGTCTGCGCGTCCCAGTTTGCGATGGCGGCGATGTCGTCGGCCGTCACGGACTGTCCGTCCTCGTGCCGGATCAGGTTCTCGAGCACGACCTTGATCGAGAACGGAAGGCGCGACAGGTCGCTCCCGGTGGCCGAGGCGACGGCCCGCAGGTCGCGGATCGCGACGGGGCCGCCGGGAGCATCGAGCGAAGCGCGCGCGCCGAAGGAGTCGAGATGGGGAAGGTTGGACATGGTGGACCTCATCGAGACCGCGAAGGGTTTGTTCCTCTGTGGCAACGTATCGAACCGGAGGCCCCGGATCGACCGGAGAACGGGGCGTCAGGTTGAACATGAATGTACTTGCGAATAAACTCCCATGCCGGGCGGTCCCCATGCGATGGACCGGCCTTGGCGACGCGGATGGCCACGCCGCACGCAAGGAGAGGGTATTGTCCGGAAGTCGAAAAGGGACGCAGCCTCCCAACGGACCGCCGGTTCCGAACCGCGATCCGGCTCGTGAGGTCCCGCCGTCCCCCGGCGGACTCCTGACGCGCCGTTCCGCGATCCGCGCCGGACTGGCCGGTCTGCTCGGCGCGCCCTTCGCGACGTCGCTCGGCGCCTCCACGGCCACGCGGCCGCTCGCTCCCGGCCTGCGCTGGAGCGGAAGGCAGGGCGCGCAGCCGGACGACGAGATCGTGCTCGGCGTGTCCGCGGCCTTCTCCGGGCCTTCCCGGGGGCTGGGCACCGAACTGTATCGCGGGGCGATGTCCTGTTTCGGACAGGTCAACGAGCAGGGCGGCGTCAACGGCCGCCGGATCGTCCCCAGGCTCTACGACGACGGCTATCAGCCCGATCCGTGCGTGGAAAACACGCTCAAGCTGATGCTGGAGGACGAGGTCTTCCTGCTGTTCGGCTACGTCGGCACGCCGACCGTCACCCGCGTCCTGCCGCTGCTGAAGAAGTTCCAGGACCAGCAGATGTACATCTTCTTCCCCTTCACGGGCGCCCAGCCGCAGCGGGAGCCGCCGTACGGGGAGTTCGCCTTCAACCTGCGCGCCTCCTACGGCCAGGAGACGGCGGGGCTGGTCGACAACTTCATCCGCATCGGGCGCCGCCGGATCGCGGTCTTCTACCAGGCCGACGCGTACGGGCGCAGCGGCTGGGCCGGCGTGAGGGCGGCGCTCGCGAGGCACGGCGAGACGATCGCCGGCGAGGCGACCTACCGGCGGGGCACGCAGTTCACGAGCGTGATGCGGCCGCAAGTCGAAATTCTGCAGGAGGCCTCTCCGGACGCGGTGATCTGCGTGGGCGCCTATGCCGCGTGCGCGGCGTTCGCCCGCGATGCGATGGACCTGGGCCTGCACGTGCCCATCGCGAACCTCTCCTTCGTCGGGAGCGAGAACCTCCTCTCGCTGCTCGTGGGAGCGAGCCGCGACGACGACCCGGCCTACTACACGCCGTGGCTCGTGAACTCGCAGGTCGTGCCCAGCTACGAAGACACCTCGATCCCGGCCATCCCCGAGTATCGGGACCTGATGGACCGCTACGATCCCCAGGTGCCGGAGGAACTGGTGGTAGAGCCGTACGACCCGTTCCCGTACAGCTTCACGAGCCTCGAAGGATACCTGGACGCGAAGCTGCTCACGGAAATCCTGCGCCGGATCGACGGCACGCCCGAGCGCAGCAAGTTGAACGACGCGGTTTTCTCGGTGCGGAACTACGATCTCGGGATCGGCGAGATGGTGTCGTTCGCGCCCGACCGCCGGCAGGGGCTCCAGAGCGTCTACTACACGGTCGTGGAGGATGGCCGATTCGTCACGCTGACCGACTGGGAAGCCAAGTTCGGCCCGACCGCGACGGGTGACGACGCCTCGTGAGCCAGACGGAAACGCACGAGATCAGGATCAAGAGGCTCTTCCGGAAGACGCGCTTCGGAATCTTCGTCCTGTTTGGCGCGATCGTCTTCGCCACTTCCACGCTCTCCATTCGTACCGTCTCCAGCCAGCTCGAGGAG
This sequence comes from Gemmatimonadales bacterium, assembly GCA_009840115.1. Lineage (GTDB taxonomy): Bacteria > Gemmatimonadota > Gemmatimonadetes > Palauibacterales > Palauibacteraceae > Palauibacter > Palauibacter irciniicola. The sequence goes on from VXOJ01000014.1 coordinate 118,683, forward strand.
GAGTACGAGAGCAACAGCGCGAACATCGCCAAGAACATCGCCGACTCGAGCGTCGACATCCTGCTCAACCGGAACCTCGCCACGCTGCAGTCGCTCATCGACCAGTTCGTGGAGATCCAGAGCATCCGGTACATCTACATCACGAGCGACACGGGCGAGATCCTGACCCACACCTTCGTGCCGGGCGTCCCCGAAGTGATCCGCGAGAGCGACCCGCACGCGACCGAGCCGGTCGAGCGCAGCCTGCCGGGGATGGGGGACTTCGTCGAGATCGGGAGCCCGATCCTGGCCGGCCAGGCCGGCACGGTGCACGTGGGGATGGACCTCGACCTGGTGCGGCTCAAGATCCAGCGCGCCACGGGACAGCAGATCGCGCTGATCTGCATCATCCTCATCGTCGGCGTCCTGGGCTCGATCTGGTTCGTGAGGCTGGCGGTCACTCCGCTGGAGGAACTGCTCTCCTACGTCGTGGGGCTGGCGCGCCGCGACGCGGACGATCTGAACGATGCGAAGGTCCTGACGCGCGACGACGAGATCGGGGAGATGGCGCGCCTCATGCTGCACGCCGTGAGGGGCGAAGCCCCGGGCGCGGCGTCGAACCCGGGTTCGGGAACGGACTGACGTGGCCGCCGAAGGGTGGAAGGCGCCGCGGGTCGCGATCGCCTTCTTCTGCACGGTCCTGCAGGTCTGCTTCGGGACGGTCTACGCGTGGAGCTTCTTCCAGACGATCCTCGTCCGGCAGGCGGGCTGGACGTTCACGCAGGGATCGCTGGCCTTCTGCATCGCGATCTTCTCTCTCGGGACGGCGGCGGCGTGGGCCGGCCAGTTGCTGCCCAAGGTAGGTCCGCGCCGACTCGCCCTCATCGGAAGCACGCTGTTCGCGGGCGGATACATCATCGCGAGTTTCGCGCTGCGGATCGACTCGATCCTCCTTTTCTACGCCGGGTACGGGCTCATCGGGGGGATCGGCATCGGACTCGGGTACGTGACGCCGGTCACCACGGCCGCGAAGTGGTTCCCGGACCGGAAGGGGCTCGTCACGGGCATCGTCGTCATGGGCTTCGGGATCGGGGCGCTCCTCCTGAGCAAGGGGCTCGCGCCGCTGCTCGTGCTGCAGACGGAAGGGGATCTGCCGCAGGTCTTCCTGTGGCTCGGGATCGTCTTCGCCTGCATCCTCATCCCCAGCAGCTTCGTCATCGACGACCCGCCCGCCGCGCAGGTGGCGCCGTGGAAGCAGCCGGCGCAGGTGGGCCCGTACCTCAAGTCCAGCCAGTTCGTCATCATCTGGATCGTCTTCTTCTTCAACATCGCGGCGGGGATCTCGGTCATCAGCTTCCAGTCCGAACTCCTGCAGGAGGTGTGGGGACTCGCCGATCCCAGCGTCGAACCCGCGGTGCTGGCGGAGTACGGGGCGACGCTCATCGCGGCGAGTTCCGTGTGCAACGGACTGGGGCGCATCCTGTGGGCGTGGCTCTCCGACCGGATCGGGCGCGTGGCCGTGTTCCGGATCCTGCTCGCGAGCCAGATGGTCGTGTTCGGCATCCTCATGACCGAGTCGAACCCGTGGGTCTTCTCGGCACTCGTGTGCTACGTGCTGCTCTGCTTCGGCGGCGGGTTCGCGACGATGCCGTCGTTCATCCTCGAGGTGTACGGCCCCCGGAACATGTCGAAGGTGTACGGGGCGATCCTCACGGCCTGGGCCGCGGCGGGAATCTGCGGTCCGCTCTACGTCGGGTACCTCAAGGACAGCTATCCCGACCGCGCGGTGATGTACTGCTTTCTGATCGGAATCCTCATGCTCGGCGCGGGCTACCTGTTCTCCTACCTGCTCGACGATGACCGCGTCCGCCTGGGCCGCCCGACGGTGAGGCAGACGCTGGAGCGTTACGGGATCCCCGTCCCCGACCCCGTCCCCGACCAGTCCTGACGCGAGCGGCTTGCGCCTTCGCGGCGCTCGCGCTGGCGTCGTCGCTCGGCGCTTCCTGCGATTCGCCGCCGTCCGCCCTGCCGCCGCTGGACGTCGCGTGGGCGCCGGCCGCGCCCGTACAGGGCCACCTCTTCGTCATCGGCGTCGCGGCCCCATCGGGCTCCGGCGTGATCTCCGCGGTCGGCGAGGCGGGTGGCGAGGCGCTGCACTTCCGGCGCGTCGGCCCGGTGCTCGAGAGCCTGGCGGCGGACCCGATTTCGACGGTGGACACGCTCGACGCCTGGGTGCGGGCGGACTACGCGGACGGCCGCTCCCGGACCGACTCGCTCCGCATTCCCGTGCGAGCGGGCGAATACGCGCACGAGCGGCTCACCGTGGCACCGCGCTTCGGGTCCCCTTTGAACGAGGAAGACCAGGCGCGGCTGCGAAGCGACCGGGAGAAGGCCGCCCGGGCCGCCCGCGAGGCGCACGCCGCGCCGCGCATGTGGAGCGCGGTGCGGCTCCCGCGCGAATCGCGTGTGACGAGCGGGTTCGGCACCGGCCGCGAGTTCAACGGACAGATCACGAGCCGCCACATGGGGCTGGATCTGGCGGGGGCCCGGGGTGCGACCGTGACGGCGGCGGCGGCCGGCGTCGTGGCCGTCGTCGACGGCTTCCTGCTCGGGGGGAACGTCGTCTATCTCAACCACGGGGGAGGACTGCAGACCGGCTATTTCCACCTCAGCGAGCCGCTCGTGTCCGTGGGCGACACGGTGGCGGCCGGGACGCCGATCGGGCGGGTCGGGGCCACCGGCCGGGTCACCGGCCCCCACCTGCACTGGGTCGTGCGCTACGGCGCCACGAGCGTCGACCCGCTCAGCCTGCTCGCGCTTCCCGGGATCAGATCCATCCCGGAATGATCGCCTTCCGCCTCTTCGGATAGTCCTCGAACCGTTCCCGGTACCAGCGGTGGTGGTTGAGCGCTCGCGGCACGAGGTTCGCCGCCGTGAAGAGGAAGAAGGCGAGTCCGGCCAGCGACCACGTCGCCAGCGCCCAGCCGGCCCACTCCATCATCTCGCCCAGGTAGTTGGGACAGGAGACGTAGCGGAAGCCCCCGCCGCGCGGGACCGAGTAGCCGGTCTCTCCCGGCTTCCGGAGTCTCAGCAGAGTGTTGTCGGAGTGAAGGTTCAGGGCGAAGCCGGCCGCGAAAACGAACACGCCGGCGAGGAACCTCGGATCGCCCAGCCACTGCGCGTCGTACTGTCCGAGTTCCGAGATCCAGCGCGCGTTGATGTACGCGTTGACCATATTGAAGGCGAAACCCGAGACCGCCACGACCGCCGGCATGCTCTTTCCCCTCGTCCGCGTACGGAGGGGATAGATGAATGTCCGGTTCAGATAGTGGCACTGCCATATTCCCAGAAAGACGAGCGGTACGGTGCCGCCGGCCGACGGTCCCGCGAAATAGACGACGGCGAAGAACACCGGGGCGGGCACTTCCATGAGAATCCAGCCGACGCGATCCGGCAGGCCCGGCCCCCAGCCGCGTCCGGCATGGTGGCGGCCGTACGGGACCTTCAGGCTGAGCAGGCCGACGAACGTCAGCGGGGCGACCGCAAGCAGAGCCCACACGAGGGCGCTGTGGAGCGTGACGCCGTCCATCGCGGCCGCGGTTGCGTCGGCGCTCGACTAGAAGGGGACGACGGAGCCGAGGCCGAGATCCTCCGCCCGGCTCAGGGCCGCTTCCGCGATCGCGACGTCCTGCGCGGCGCTCCCCACCGACTTGAAGAGCGTGAAATCGCGGTCGCCGCGCCCGCCCGCGGCCCGGCCGTTGACGATCTCGCCGAGTTCGGCATCGATCACGTCGCGCCCGACGATGCCGTTTTCCACCGCGATGATGAGGTCGCCGGCCTCCTCCCAGATCGCTTCGCGCTGGTCCACGATCACGCGGGCGCGGGCGACGATCTCCGCGGGGATCTCGCGCGTGTGAGGCTGAAAGGCGCCGATCGCGTTGATGTGGGCTTCGGGTTCGAGGTGTTCGGGGGAGAAGACGGGCGTCTCGCTCGTGGTCGCGGTCACGACGAGGCCCGCGCCGTCGAGGGCCTCGGCCGGGGTCGCGGCCGCGCGGATCCGGGGCGGAGACCCGCCTTCGGGCGGCACGAGCGAGGCGGCCCGCTCCGTGAGGGCGGCGGCCAGTTCTTCGGCGCCTTCGGGCGGGACGGAGACGATCCGGATCTCGCGCAGCGGCCGGCACGCGGCCAGCAGTTCGATATGCGCCCGCCCCTGGGCGCCGGCTCCGAATACGGCGAGCACATCCGCCGCGGGATCGGCGAGGAGTTCCGTCGCCAGGCCGCTCCCCGCCGCCGTCCGGATCTCCGTCAGCGAGGTGCCGTCGAGGAGGGCGCGGGGGCTCCCCGTCGCCGCGTCGAGCAGGATGACCGCCCCCTGAATCGGCGGTTGACCGTCGGCGACGTTGCCGGGGAAGACCGAGACGATCTTGGCCCCGAGCCCTCCGGAGCCACCGAGGAAGGCGGGCATGAGGAGCGTGATCCCGTGCCGGCTCTCGAGGTGCCCCCGGACGGGGACCACCGCCTGGCCGCCGGACAGCTCCCCGAAGGCGACCCGCATTGCATCCACGGCCGTCTTCGCCGTCACGGCCCGCTCGATGTCGCTTCGCGAGAGGATGCGGATCTCCACTCGTTCAGCCTCCCGTGCCGGCGGCGCGGGAGCGGCGCTCGTGGACGGCGGAGCGGAGCATCGCGATCGCGGCGTAGAGGACGACGACGACGACGAGCCAGCGCATCGCGGTGAGGGGGAGCGAACGGACGATGAACGCCGCGATCAGCACGGCCGGGATCCCTCCGATCGCGAGGCCGAGGGCCGCGCGGAGGCCGTAGCGTCCCGCCTTCAGGAAACGCAGGCCCGCGACCGGCATGAGGAAGGCGGACGCGCCCATCATGATCGGGAAGGCGACGGCCGGGTTCAGTCCCATGAGGCTGACGACGATCATCGTCGGGGCGTAGATCCCGATCCCGATCGTCATGAGCGCCCCGAGCACGAAAAGGCAGCCCGCCGCGAGGGCGAGCGACCCTCCCGACAGGCCGGATGCCGCGCCGCCCACGGCCGTGATCTCGAAGATCGCCATGAGGAAGGTGGCGGCCGCGATGAGGAGCGCGACCCCCATCCCGACCTGGATCCGGTAGCGGGGCAGCCGGGCCACGATCCCCGCGCCCAGCCACGCCCCGAGCACGGCGGCCGCGATGAGGACGAAGAGCGTCGTCGGTTCCACGCTGATGATTGCGATGAAGATGAAGGCCTGGATCACGACCGGGGGCGTGTGCCCGATCATCATCGTGCCCGGGATCTCCTCGTCGGGCACGACCTTCTTCAGCTTGAACAGCGAGGTCGTCGGGGCGAAGGAGCCGATGCCGAGCGTATCGAAGAAGTTCGTCCCGAAGCCTACCGCCAGTTCGAACGCGCTGGGCCGGCCCCGCCAGCCATCCCGTTCCCGTCCGGCCCGCGTGGCCGCGGCGGCGGCGCGCGCCCACGCCACGAGAAGCCCGGCCGTGAAGAGGGCCAGGACGGAGAACAGGTAGAGGCGCGGGTCGCTCAGGGCGGTGGGTCCTCGGACAGCGCCCGGTAGTACGCCTCGACGAGTTCGCGGTATTCCTCGGGGACGTCGTCCGACCCGGAGAGGAAGAAGCGTTCGATCTGCGACCCGAGTTCACGGCGGAGGGCGAACTCGAAGTCCTTCAGGCCGCGCAGCACATCGGCCTGGAGCGCCGCGAGTTCCTCGGGATCGTCGAAGTCCCCCATGGTCCGCAGGCGGTCGAGCCCGGCGATGGCGCGGTCGAGGTCGCCGACGTCGACGCCCTCCTGGCCAAGTTCGTCGCGCAGACGACGCGCGTCCTGTCCCCGCTCGCGGAATTCGCGCTGGAACTGCCGGACGTCTTCGGGCGACAGCCACGGTCCGCCGCCGCCTCCCCCGCCCCCGCCGGGCGCGAACCCCTGGCCGCCGCGAGGCGCCTCGCCGGGCTGGCCGGGCTGGCCGCCACGACCTCCCTGGCCCTGGCCCTCGCCCTGCTGCTGGCCGCCCTGCTGGCCCTCGCCGCCTTGCTCGCCCTGCCCGCCCTGCTGACCCTCGCCCTGCTGTCCCTGCCCTTCCTGGCCCTGCTGTTGACCCTGGCCTTCCTGCTGACCCTGCCCCTCCTGGCCCTGTCCCTCTTCGCCCTGTCCCTCCTCGCCCTGTTGCAGGCGTTCCTGGAGCGACTCGAGGCCGCGGACCAGATCGCGCGTCTCGTCGAGTTGCCGGCCGAGGCGGCGGGGGTCCGACTCGCTCAGCGCGTCCCGCGCGGCCTGGACCCGGGCCCGCACGTTCTCCGCGTCCCGGGTGATCTGTTCCTCGAAGTTCCGCACAAAGTCCTCGGTCTGGGCGCCGAGGGCGCCTCGCGAGAAGTTCAGCTTGTCCCGCAGCCGGCTCTCGCGGATCTCCCCGGCGGCTTCCAGGAGGCGGCGGGCGGCCTCCGGCTGATCCTGACGCGCCTCGCGCGCCAAGCGGTCGAGGTCGGTCTCCAACTGGTCCACCTCGCCGGCGAGTTCGGCCTTGCGTTCGCGCAATCCGGCCAGGCGTTCCCGGTCGCCGCCGGTCGGATCCTCGTTCACGTCGCGCTGCAGTTCCCGCTGACGCTCGGCGATGCGGTCGGCCCGCCGCGCGGCGTCCTCGACCTCCCGTTCCACGGCCGCGACCTGGCGGTTCTCGAGCAGCCGGCGCGCCTCGCGAAGCCGGTCGAGGGCGTTCGACGCCTCCGCCTGCCCCTGCCCCCGGCGACCCTGCGCCTGCGCCCGCCGCATCTCGTCCGCCGCCTGCTGCAGCCGGCGCGCGGATTCCTCGACGTCCGCCCGGTCGCCCTCGCGACCCAGACGCTGCAGCTGCCGGGCCAGCTCCTCCGTCTCCTGGATCATCTGCTGTTGCTGGCCCTGGCCGCCGCCCGCGGCGCCCCTCTGCTGCGCGGCCGCGCGTTCGTTCATCTGCTGCTGGCGCCTCGCCAGTTCCTCGAGCTTCTGCAGCGCCTCGTCGACCTCCTGGTCCTGCTGTTGCTGCTGGCCTCGCTGGACGGTCTCGTACTGGTTCCGCAGGCGGTCCAGCTCCAGTTCGAACAGGTCCGCGAGTTCCTCGGCCCCCGACCCGACGCTCCCGGGCGTACCGCCGCCCCCGCCGCCGCCCTGCTGCACCTGGACGTCGCGGAACGCGGCTTCGGCGCGCTGCAGGTGCTGGAGCGAGCGCTGTTCGGGCGCGAGCGCCTCCCGGAGCCGCCGCTCCCCGAGCCTGGTCTCCGCCTCCAGCATCGCGGGCGGGGCCAGCGGGAGTTCGCGAAACACCGTCTCGAGCGACGGGTCGCCCGCGACACCGCGCTGCTGCATCTGCGCGATGAGTTCTTCCACCTGCTGCCGCAGCCGCCCCTGCAACAGCGTGAGCGTGGCCAGGTTCTCCGACATCTCCTCGTCTTCGAACTCGTTCCGGTCGCGGTCGAGGCGGAAGGTCGCGGCGACGATCTGGCGCTGCTGTTCGGACAGCTCGCCCCCCATGCCGGGCCCTCCGCCACCGCCGCCCTGTCTATT
>VXOJ01000002.1 GCA_009840115.1 Gemmatimonadales bacterium
ATTTAACCCGCCTACAAAGGCACAGCCAAGTCCGACTTTATCCACGGACTGCTAGCACCGTGGCCAAATACCGAGCGGTAACTTGAGCCGGGACGGACTGACGAAACTGCTGACGTAGCTTCCACCACGCGTTCACTCCGATTACGGGGTACGTACGTCGGTTCGACTCCATAAGAACTGCTACCTTTCTGCTGAGCAAGCCGAGCGATATCCCACATATTGTGGGAGGGGGGGCTTGAATTATACCACATGTTGTGGTTGAGGTCAAAATTCCGTGATCGGAATGAGATGGTCAGGGATACCTATGCCTGAGCCACCTCACCTCTTCCCACGGATGGTGGCTCCACCTCACGAAAGCGCCGTTCGACTTCCTCCGCCATCGCCTCCGCGCACGGTTGAGGGCGTGATGATGGCACCGCGCATCATCGGTTCAAGGTTGGATCGAATGCGAGCGCGGAGCTATGATGTGGGAACCATGCAACTTACCGAAGTCACTTGGCGGGACGCGCAGCGGATGCCCAACGACGGCAGCCGCTACGAGGCGATCGGCGGGGTCCTGCACGTGACCGCCGCTCCCAGGTGGCGACACCAGGTGGTCAGCGCGAGGCTCCTGAGGAAGCTGTGCGAGTTGTTGGAGGATCCCGGACACGGCGAGGTCGTGCCCGCCCCCGGCGTCGAGTTCCCCGCCACCGGCGAGGGCGTGCAGCCGGACATCCTCTTCGTCTCCAACGAACGGCGCCACATCGTGGAGGAGGCGGGACTCGTGGGGGCGCCCGACCTCGTCGTGGAGGTCCTCTCTCCCTCCACCGCCAAGCGCGACCGCGGCGTGAAGCGGCGGCTCTACGAGCGCCAGGGCGTGCGCGAGTACTGGATCGTGGACCTCGCCGAGCACCGGGTCGACGTGTACCGCTTCGGCTCGGGAACCAGGGAAGGAGCGGAAGTGAACCTCGAGCCCGAGCGCTACCGCCGCCTGCTCCCCGTCCACCTCGGCGACACACAGGTCGGCACGATCGACCTCTCAGCCATCTTCGCTCCCGGATTCGGCGAGCCCCCCAGCTGACGAGGCGGATCGCCTGAGGCCCGAATCACGGCAGGAAATCGTCTACAGTCCGATCTGGGACGGCGGATCACACCTAGACGACACCCCGGCTTTACTTCAGGGACAGCAGGTTACCATGGTTGACGGCGTGAACCAGATGATCCGTTCCGTTTGTTCCGCTCCGCCGGTGTGGACGCGAGGACTGATCGCGGCCCTGCTGGTGGGGTGCGGAGGAAGCGCGGACACGATGCAACCTGATGCCGCGCCCCCGCGACCGGCCTCCATCGAGGTCAGTCCGGCGACGGTCGCCTTGTCGGCCTTGGGCGATACGGTGCGTCTCCACGCCGAGGTGCGCGACCAGGACGGCCGGCGGATGGAGAGCATAGCGGTCTCGTGGACGAGCAATGACCTGACGGTCGCAACCGTGAACGAGACCGGGCTGGTGGCAGCGGAGGGCAACGGCGCGGCCACCGTAACGGCCACGACGGGATCCGCCTCCGGTAGCGTGACAGTGTCAGTGGTGCAGGTAGCGGACACGGTGATGGTCACGCCGCCTACGACGACGCTGGTGGCGGGCGGCAGCGTCCGGCTCCTGGCCGAGGCGCGCGACGCGAACGGCCAAGTCGTGGCAGGCGCAGAGTTCATGTGGTCGTCGAACGACACAGCAGTCGCAATCGTCGACGATTCCGGGCTTGTTCTGGGCCTCGCCGAAGGCACAACCACGGTTAGGGCCTTCTCGGGACGTGCCTTTGGATCAGCGGAGGTCAGCGTCGCAACGAACCCTGACCGGGCCGCGCTCGTGGCGCTCTACGAAGCGACGGGAGGAGATAGCTGGGCGCGGCGTGGCAATTGGTTGAGCGCCGCCCCTTTGGCCGCGTGGGAGGGCGTGAGGGTGGATGGCACTGGGCGCGTGCGCCTCTTGGCGCTGCCAGAGAACCACCTTCGCGGTCCGCTCCCGGCTGAACTTGGGAACCTCATTACCCTCGAGGTTCTGATCCTAAACCACAACGAGTTGACCGGCCCGATCCCGCCGGAGCTGGAGAACCTCACCAGGCTCGACAGCCTGGGGCTGTGGGGGAGCGCGCTAACGGGTCAAATCCCGCCGGGACTGGGAGGCCTCAAAGAGCTCCGGCATCTGTCGCTGGGGTTCAACGAGTTGACGGGCGGGATTCCCCCCGAACTGGGGAACCTAGGGAATCTTGAGATTCTGCACCTGTCCGCGAACAAGCTGACGGGCGCGATCCCGAGAGAGCTAGGAAACCTCGTCAACCTCCGGAAATTGAACCTGCAAGGCAACGGCCTGACGGGCGCGATCCCGCCGGAACTCGGGAACCTCCGCGCCCTCGAGGAGATGTGGTTGAGCTTCAACGGGCTGACGGGCGCGATTCCGTCACAGTTGGGGAACTTGGCTAACCTCAAGATATTGAACCCGCAGTTCAACGAGTTGACGGGGCCGATTCCCGCGGATCTAGGGAACCTCGCTAGCCTCGAGGAACTGAATCTGCTCGCGAACGCGCTGGACGGTCCAATCCCGCCGGAGCTCGGAAACCTCCGGCGCCTCCGGCGGCTAAACTTGCAAATCAACCAGTTGACGGGACCCATTCCTCAGGAGTTGGGGCACGTCGACAGCCTTGAGAGATTGACCCTTGGAGGGAACGCGCTCCACGGCCGGATACCGCCGGGGCTGGGGAACCTCTCCCGCCTGGAATGGCTGGACCTGCACACGAACGCGCTGACCGGCCCCGTTCCTCCAGAGCTGGGGAACTTGGCGGGCCTCAAGGGCCTAGGCCTAGGCTGGAACTCGCTAACGGGCCCGATTCCGCCGGAGTTGGCAAACCTCTCCCGTCTCGAATGGTTGAATCTCGAACGAAGCGGTTTATCGGGCACGGTCCCCTCATGGCTGGGGGACCTCTCGGACCTTGAACTACTGAATCTCGGAACGAACCCGTTGATGGGTTCGGTTCCTCCTGAGCTGGGCAGCCTCGCCCGTCTCGAGAGGCTGTATCTTTTTGAAAGCGTGCTTGCAGGACCGCTTCCGGCCGCGTTTCTCGAGTTACCCCGCATCCTGACGTTCTGGTGGCATGACAACACGGGCGAGCCGCCCCTGTGCGTTCCTGAGGCTGCGGCATGGACCAACTGGCTCGCTGGTTTCGAATGGCGCGGGGCGCGGTGTAGCTCCAGCGGGCGAGGGACTGGCAGCGACGATTCCGTCGGTTACCCGGTACGCCCATCAAGTCTGCGGTTGCAAGTGTGCAGTTCTGCGCCCGCGCAAGGGGATCTCTTCCAAGCGGTTTCGTGCAGTCCCAAGGGGCCAATCACGATGGCGGCCTGCCTGGACGATGGCTCCGTTCTCCGTGCCGACATCAGGATCGAAAGGGGCACTTTGTCGGCGAGTGCCGTACATCGCGAAGAGGGAGGTCGCACTGCGGGATGGGACTGGCTTATGGTCGAGCAGGACAAGCTCAGGCAAATGAACGCTCAGAGCTGCCCGAAGAACCGGGATGAGTGAAGCGCGTGGCTTCGCGTACTTTGATCTGTCCCCGTCCGGACGGAAGGGGATGCAGATCGGAGGAGACGTGGATGAGACGATCAGCCTATGGGCGCACTACGGACGCGCACACCAACCACGGCCTCTGTACCGGTAACGGTCATGATCCAGCCGATGCAGCGCGGGGGGTGTAGGACTTCGCCGCCGCCCTCGGGCCTTCAGGTGGCCCAGCGGGCTTCCCGAGTCCCTTCCCTCAAGGGATCCCGTTTCCGCCAGTCAAGAGGAGTGTCCCTTGGGGAAGCACATCGCAGCGATGCTGAACGAGACGTGGGGTGTCGGGCTCGATGATACGGTGCCGGGCCGGATGTACTACGACCGGCACGGCCACTGGTACAATCCGCTGACGCTGTTCCCCGGCGCCCTGTTCTCCCCGCGCGGCTACATCCTGTTCAAGACGCGGGAAGAATACGAGAGCTGTCTGTGGTTGAGGCGCACGTCGAAAGTCCACGTCCGCTACCCGCAGCAGGGCGGCCGCGCAGACATTTCGCAAATCCCCGGGTACAGGTCCGTCCCGACCGAACGGATCCCCGATTGTCTTCGCCGGCTGGACACGACGGCGGACGGTTGAGCCGGATGTACTTCGCCGCCGATGCTACCAGATGGTTTCGTAGCGGGCAGGGGCGAGGTTCCAGGTTTCGCCGTAGACGTGCAGGCGGTTCGTCGGCCCGTCCGGGCCCACGAGCGGGGCGCCGGCGTGGGTCCACGAGAGGAGGCTGCCGCGCAGGTTGAGGACGCGGCGGCCCTGCTCGTTCTGGCGCTTCGCGTACTCGGAACTCCGGTGGCCGATCGTGCAGTACGCCACGACGGTCCGGTCCGCGTAGCGATCCGGGTTCTCCTCGAACTCGTCGGCGGTGATGGAGCCGGGAATCCAGGAGACCTCGCGCTCGCGGGGCGCGCGGGCGTCGACGAGCACGACGCTGCCGGTCTCAAGCAGCCGCCCCACCTCTTCGACGGTGACGGCCTCCACCTCGGGAAAGCGCCGCTCGACTTCTTCCACCATCTCCTCTACGCGCGCGAGCTTCTCGGCGTCCGACAGCGCGGCCTGACCGGTACAACCGGTGGCGGCGACGAGTACGAGGGCCGGCACCAGAGCCAGAAGGGTCGGCGCCAGCATCGGAACTGCCTTGTGTCGTTCCATCGTCTTTCTCACGGACAGATCGTCGTTCTCCGGGACGGGGCGCTCAGGCGGCGCGGGCCGTCGCGATGCCCTCGGCCAGCGCGTCGACGAGGCGGGGAATCGAGTGCGCCGGCGTGGCGCACAGCGCGATCCGCACCGCGCCCTTCATCGGGACCACGTACACCCCCGCCTCGCGCATGGTTGCGGCCGTCACCTCCGCGTCGGGCGTGAACACCGCGACGAAAAAGCCGCCCTCGTAGCGCGGGTAGGACAGCCCCGCGCCCCCCGCCAGTCCGTTGAACACCTCGACGCGCTCGTTGAGGAGACGGATCATCCCCGCGCGCTCCTCGTCCGTGCGCCGGCGCAGCTCCGGATCGGTGAGGAGTTCGGTGGCGCCGAGCAGTCCGAGGTGGTTGCAGTTCGACCACGTGGCCCGGCACGAGAACCCGAGCGCGTTCGAGATCCGCTGCCGCTCCTCCGCCTCCCGGTGGAGCGCCACGAGCGCCCCGACCCGCGCGCCGTAGAGGGCGAACGACTTCGACACGGTCCAGCCGACGAGCACCGTTGCGGACTCCATCATCCGCGGGAGGTGGGCGACCCAGCCGTTCGACCCCTCGTCGCCGAACTTCGCGTACGCGTGGTCGAGGAGGAACGCGACGGGACCCCGCCGGCCGACTTCCCGCACGATCTCCGCCACGGCCTCCCACTCCGATTCGTCGAGCGAATAGCCCGTGGGGTTGTTGCAGGGGAAGTTGAAGAGGACGAGCGACCGCCCCTGCCGCTCGATCTGGCCTTCGAGCCCCGCCCGGAACGCATCGACGTCGAGGCGGATGCCGGCGTCGAACATGTTGAAGGTCTCGACCGCGCGGCCGGAATGGGTGGAGATCGTGTGGTACGGGCCCCAGTAGTAGCTGGGCGTGAGCGCCGCCTGCCCGGGCTCGAGGAAGTTCAGGATCGCGTGGTGGATCGCTCCGGTGCTTCCCGGCGTGGCGACGGCGACCGCCTGCTCGGCCAGGCTGCCCTCCCCGCACAGGTCCGCGATCACCGCGGCCAGGTACGGCGGGTCTCCGGAGATCGGCGCATAGCCGGCGGCGCGCGCGTGCGGCACCCGCCCCAGCGCCTCGGCCGCCGCGGGCATCACCGCGAGCGTCCCGTCATCGTTCATCAGCGCCCCGAGCGTCGAGTTCAGGATCGACTCGCCGGCCGCCGCCCGCCGCACGGCCTCCCCGTGCAGGGCGAAGATCGGGTCGTTGCCTTCGCGCGTCGCCGCCTCGGGTATGAGGCTGCCGGAAGAACCGGAAAGGGTCGTCATCGCCGTCGTCATTCCTCCGCTACCGGACCTTGTTGGAGAAGTTTCCGTGCACGCTGTACCGGGCGATGGCGCCGTCCTCCCGGTGGAAGATGTACGCCTCTCCCGGCTCGCCGTCGTCCCGCATGCGCCGGAACGTATCACCGCCCTCGTGCCGCAGCTTCGTCATCGCCTCGAGCGGATCGTTCGAGGGGAGGCCGAGGGCCGCGAGCCCATCGTCCCACCGCAGGATGACCGTCTCTCCCCACGTGGACTGGTACAGCCCCTCGTATTCCGCCAGGGAGGCCGGGCGCGCGGTTCCGCCGCCCGGATCGCTCTGGATCTCCTCGAGGGCCGAGCCGAGCGTCGCCATCATCTTCGTCCACACGTCGGTGGGATTCGCCTGCGCGTTCATCATCACCACGCCCGCCAGCTTCTTCGCCGGAAGGAGCTGGAAGGTCGAGCGGAAGCCCGGGCAGCTCCCGCCGTGACCCACCGCGCGCTCCCCGTCGCGGCGCGAGACCGCGAACCCGAGCCCCCACATCGTGTCGAAGTCCGGGTCGACCCAGTGCACGCGGTGCATCTCCCTGAGCGTGTTGACGTCGAGGATCTCCGTGCCGCCGTTCTCCAGCAGGCGGAACTGCCACGAGGCGAGGCGCGCCAGGTCCTCCACGGTGGAGGCGAACCCCGCAGCGGACGCCATCCCCAGCGCCTGGAAGAAGGGGGCCTCGGCCCGCTGGCCGTCCCGCTCGAGCCGGGAGTATCCGGTGGCGTAGCGGCCGCCCTGATGTTCGACCGGAATGTCGGTGTACGTGTCCGACATCCCCAGCGGCTCCAGGATCCGGCTCCGGATGTAGTCGTCGTACCCCATCCCCGAAGCCTGCTCGATCAGCTGTCCCGCCAGCGCCATGCCCAAGTTCGAGTACTGGAAGTAGCGGCGGCCGGGATAGAGCGTTTCCTGTCCGGAGAGCCCCTCGTTGATCTCGTCCCGCGTCGGGAAGGGATGATCCGGGCCCGTCCAGTAGGGATGGGCCGATTCGCGCGGGAGTCCCGAGGAGTGGGTGAGGATCCCCTCCACGCTCACGTTCGGACCGTCCGGGTACACCTGCTCGAGGTCGTACCACGGAAGGTGCGCCGAGACGGGATCGTCGAGGTCCAGCTTGCCCTCGTCCCGCTGCTGCAGCACGCCGATGGAGGTGAAGAGCTTCGAGATCGAACACACCGAATACATGGTCGACGGGGTGGCCGGGACCCCTGTCTCGCGGTGCGCGTACCCGTAGCCGCGCGCCCAGACGAGATCCTGGTCGTGCACGAGCGCCGCCGACACGCCGGGGATCTTCTCGTACGCCATCTTCGCGTCGAGCCACGCCTCGAACAGCGCCACCGCCTGCTCGAAGCGGGGGTCGTTCACGGGATCGCCCTTCCCCTGCGCGCACCCGGACACCGGGGTCGCGAGAACGACGGCGACGACGAAGGCGATGGCACGACGCCATGGACGGCCTCGGGGCTGACGGATCATGAGGCGCCTCCTTGAGCGCAGGGTCGGAATCGGACTTGAACGGCTGCTCAACTCTGGCGCGAACGCGGAAGGCGCGCCACCCTTCGGCATGGCTCTTCCACCTGTCTTCCACCCGCACGAAAGGACCGAGACATGCGGAGACTTGTCCTGGCCGCGGCCCTTGCGACGGGCCTCGGCGGAACGCTCGCCATCGGAGGCGCGGCCCCGGTGAGCGCGCAGGACTCGCAGCTGCTCGCCGTGGGCGAGATGGCGCCGGATTTCGCGCTGCCGGGGGCGACGCGGTACGGGGCGCTCGAGAACCCGATCCGCCTCAGCGACTACCGGGGCGAGACCGTCGTCCTCGCCTTCTTCTTCAGAGTCAGGACGCGTGGCTGAACGGTTCAGATGAGAGCGTACCGTGATCAGTACGCAAGTCTGTTCAACGAGGGCCGGAACGTGGTCCTCGTCGGCATCTCGAACGACCCGGTCGACGAACTCGCGTCATGGCTGAAAGACGAGGACTTCCCCTTCCTGTTCGCGAGCGACGCGGGCAACGACGGGGGGACCTACGTCGACTTCGGCGGAGGCCTGAGGGACAGCAACGCGGTGGACAGCCGCGCCGTCATCGTGGTGGGGCCCGACGGCCGTGTGGCGGGAGTGATCCCGAGCTTCAACCAGGTCGACCCCGCCGCCTACGACGAGTTGGCCACCATCATCGACGAGGTGACGCCGGAGCCTGTGGACCCGTAGCGGAACCCTTGGCGGCATCGTCAGCGAGGATTCCGGTGACGGCCCCGACGAGATCCTGGTCGGGGCCGACGCCGGTGTAGGCCACCTTCCCTTCCGCGTCGAGGATCACGACGATCGAGGTCGTGGTCGCCGAGTAGGCGCGCACCGCGGCGCCGTCCGCATCCCACAGGTAGGGGTATTCCGCCCCGTGCGCCTCCGCGTGGCGCCGGACGCGGCGCAGCGACTGGGCCACCGCGACCGCCACCGCGACGACGTTCACCCGGTCGCCGAAATCCGCCTGCACCCGGTCGATTTCGGGTTGCAGGCCCTCGCACTGCTCGCACCACGCGGCCCAGAACTCGAACAGCGCGGGCTTGCCGTCCGCGTAGTCGAGGAGCTGGACCTCGTTGCCGTCCAGATCCTGCAGGGTGGCGTCCGGGCCCTGCGTCCCCGTGGCGAGGCTCACCTGCCCCGCACCCGCCTGCGCGTGGAGAGGCGCCGCCACGGCGAACGCGGCGAACGCCCCCAGCGCGACCAGCGCGGCGAACGCCGTGGCCGTCGCGTAACGGGGAATCCGTCCCGGTTTCGTGTTCACATGAAGTATCCCGCCCTGATCAGGTAGAACTGCGCCATCCCGATCATGATGACGGCGGCGGCCCGTTTCATCCAGATCATCCACGTCCCCGACTTCGGCAGCACGGCGAGCGTCCCTGAGAACAGCCCGACGGCGATGAGCACGGCCGTCATGCCGATGGAGAAGGTGAACAGGTAGACGAAGCCCATGAGACCCGCCTGCTCGGCGACGACCCAGGTCAGGACGACCGCGAAGGCGGGCGCCCCGCACGGCGCCGCCACGATCCCCGATGTCGCCCCGAGGAGGAACACCGCTCGGTAGGACCCGCCGCCCCGGCTGCCCGCCCACGCGAGGAGCCGCTTCGGCACCGGCACGGGGAAGACATCGAGCATGAACAATGAGAAGAAGAGGAGGAGGTTCCCGGTCGCGAACAGGGCCCAGAAACTCGCCCCGATCGAGCCCAGGACGGTGCCGCTGAGCCCGGCGATGACGCCGAGCACGGAATAGAGGAGCGCCAGTCCCAGAGCGTAGGTCAGCGTCAGGCCGACGGTGCGCTTTCGCGACTGGGTTTCGCCCGCCGTGCCGGAGATGACGGAGAAGGTGATCGGGATCATCGGCCAGATGCACGGGTTCGTGCTCGTGAGGACGCCCGCCGCGAAAAGCGCGCCGAGTGCGAGGAACGGGTTATCGGAGAGCGCCGGGAGGAGGCCGCCCGCCGGCTCGACCTGCAGCGCCGCGAGCGTGACCGCCTCGACGGCGCCCGTTGCGACCGGGTCGATCACGGGATCAGCGGTTCGGTCGGCGGGCCGCCGAAGACGATCACGCCGTCCTTCACGACGAGATCGATGTTCCGCAGGTCGGCGATGTCGGCCAGCGGGTCGCCATCCACGAGGATGAGGTGCGCGCGGCGCCCCGGCTGCACGGTGCCGAAATCGTCCTCCTTCCCGAGCCACCGCGCGCCGTTCGCCGTCGCGGCCCGCAGGATCGCGGCGTTCGGCACGCCGGCCTCCGCGTACGCCTCGAGTTCGTTGAACAGCCCCACGTTGTCCGTGCCCGCGAGCAGCGGGACCCCGGCCTCGACCGCGCGCCGGACGAACTCGCCCATGCGCTCGTACGCCTGTCGGGCCGTGTGGAACTCCTCGATCGAGAAGCGAACGCGGTCGCCGTCATCGACGTCCTGGATGTAGAGCGTCGGGTCGAGCGCCGTCTCGGTCTCGGCCATGAGTTCGAGGAGGGACATGACCTCGGGGCTCGCCGGATCGATCTCCCGCCAGTCCGCCTGCATGCGCCCGACCGGGTTCCGTCCGCCATCGAGCGACATGTCCCGTCCGTCGGCCTGGGTTTCCAGCGGGAGGAAGTCGCGCCACACGCGGATGTGGTTGAACCCGCTGATGCCGGCTTCGATCGCCTGCCGCCAGCCCGTGCGCACCCCGATGTGGCCCGTGACCGGGAGCCCCTGCACCCGCGCCTCCGCCACGACGGCCGCGAGCACGTCCGGGTCTAGGAGGAAGTACGCCTTGAGCAGATCCACGCCCTGCGCCTTCAGCGCGCGGACGAGCGCCGGCGCGGCTGCGGGGTCGTCGATGCTCACGTCGACGAGGGGGTGGTAGCCGGCGGGGCCGTCGATCAGGGGGCCGGCCGTGTACACGTCGGGGCCGGCGAGGACGCCGAGACGCACCGCATCCTTGAAGTCCATCGCGTCCTGGATCGCCGAGCCCGGGTCGCGGATCGCAGTGATCCCGGCGGCCAGCAGGTCGGCGCCGGCGAGGGGCTGCCAGTAGTGGTAGTGGTTGTCCATCAGGCCCGGGAGCAGCGTGCGGCCGCCCCCGTCGATGACCGGTGTTCCGGGCGCGACCTCGGGCACTCCGCCGTCTTCCCCCGTCCGTACCTCGGCGATCCGCCCGTCCCGGACGAGGATCGCCGACCCGGGAACCGCCTCGTCGCCCGTGCCGTCGAACAGGCGGACGTTCGTGATCAGCAGGTCGTCGGCCGGATCCCCGGCCACCTCGAACCGGGCCTCGAAGGGAATCGGCGTGAACTCGCCGCTCTCCAGGTCCAGCCGCTGCATCCGCCGCCCGCCGAGGACGAGCAGCCACTCGCCGGACGGATGGAACGCGAGCTGCTTCTGGTCGAAGGTGCTCAGGAACTGCTTGCGCCATCCCGGCACCGACACGATGAGCTGGTCGAGACCGTTGTGCGTCATCACGTGCGCGCGGCGCGTGCCGTCCGCGCTCCACGCCACGGCCATCTCCCGCTCCGGCGTGTCCGTGACCCGTTCGAGCGACATCTCCTCCAGGTCGAGTTCGTACAGATCCGTGCCGTCGAAGCGCCCCGTCTCGAGGAGGATCCGGTTTCCGTCCGGCGAGAGGGCGAACGACCACTCGTGCCAGCTCCGCGTGTGCGTGATCTGCTCCGCCTCGCCGCCCGCGAGCGGGATCCGCCACACATGCGCCTCGTACTGCGAGCGGTCGTCGACGAAGAAGAGCTGGCTCCCGTCCGGATGGAACTGCATGTGCCCCACCGACCCCGGGACGCCATGCAGGAAGCGGACGCCGCCCGTGGCCATGTTGCGGACGAGGATGTCGGCCCCTTGGCGGGACCTCGCGGCGTAGGCGAGGAAGCGGCCGTCCGGCGACCAGGCGGGGCGCGTGTCCCACGAGGCCCCGTCCGTAAGCTGGCGCGCCGTGCCGCCCTCGGCGGGAAGCGTCCAGATCTTCCCGAGGATGGAGACGGCGATCGTCGACCCGTCCGGCGAGAAGGCGGGGTCCCGGGCCCCGATGTCCACGGTCACGTGCGCCTGCGCCTGAACCGCCCCGGCTCCGGCCGCGATACCCGCCACGACCGAGAAACCCGCGACCGCCGCGGCGAGCCCGACCCTCCGCCTCATCCGCGCGTCGATCACGGGACCAGAAACCCCGACAACTGTCCGTTCAGTTCCAGGTACACCCGCCGGATGGCGCGGAGCTTCTGGCTGTCCCGCAGCGACCATTCCTCGACGGCGCCGAACGAGACCGCCTCCGCCGCCTCCTCGGCGCTCAGCCCCTCGCCGTGGAGCCGCGTCGCCTCCTCCACGACGGCCCGCACCGCGTCCCGGAACGACACCAGCTCCGCCTCGAGGATCGCCGGCGACTCCATCACCCCGTGCCCCGGCACATACACGTCCACGTCCATCTCGATCGCGCGGTCCAGCATCGCGACCCACTCGGACGGGTACGCCGAGCGCATCGCCGGGAAGATGTGCTTCAGGTACGTCTCGCTCATGAACAGCACCTTCCCCTCGGGCAGGTAGACCACGAGGTCGCCGCCCGTGTGGGCGCGGCCGAGGTGCAGGAGCCGGATCTCCCGCCCGCCGAGTTCGAGCACCGTGTCGTCCCCGACGATCTCCGTCGGGACGACGACCGGCGGTGCATCCTCGGGCCGGTTGGGGTTCACCGCGCTCGCTTCCAGGATCGCCGCCGAAGTCGGGTGCGCGAAGAAGCGGGCGCCCCCGGGGAAGGCCGAGTTCCCACCCGTGTGGTCCCCGTGGTCCGAGGCGACGACGACGTGCGTGATCGGCTGCTCGGTCATGTCGGCGATCGTGTCGACGAGCCGCTGCGTCTCCTCGGGGTTCTCCTGCCCGTCCGCGACGAGTACCCCCTCAGGGGTGATGACGATGAGGCTCACCGTCGTGATGATTTCGCCCCCCGTCGGGTGGATCTGCTCGTACGCGTACACATCCTCCGCGACCTCGATCACCCTCGGATAATCCGCGTCCGTGAACCCGTGCGCGTAGGGATCCGATGTCGCCGGCCCCGCCGTTGCGTCGACTGCGCCGGATTCGGCCGCGTTCGGCGCCGCGTCCGATGAGGTGTCGTCGGGCGCCGCGCAGCCGACGAGAAGTGGAAGAGCGAGCCAGGAAACCGGGAGAGAAAGCCGCCGACCCATCTTCAAACCTCCGTAAGAGCAGAGAACCCGACCTGAATCTTCTCTCCGGAAGGGACGCGCCCGCCAGACCCGGCAGTCCCTCCGCCGTCCCTCGTTCAGGGGTCATCCCTCCTGAGCGGGACGGTCTGCGGTGCGCCGGTGTCGCTCCCGGGTCCCGGGTGCGGCACGACCCTGAGCGGCCAATCGTAGACCGCCTCCAGCGACTCTCGCGACAGCATTCCGTCCGGCGTGCCCCGGGCCCGCGCGCGTCCGCGATCGAGCAACAGCAGCCGGTCCGCGAACCGGGCGGCGAGGTTGAGGTCATGAGTGATGACCAACACGCCCAGGCCGGCGGCCCGGAGTTCGCGCAGCAGGTGGAAGAGCTCCATGCGGTAGCGGAGGTCGAGTCCGGCCGTGGGCTCATCGAGGAGGAGGACCGGCGCCTCCTGGGCAAGCGCACGAGCGATCCGCGCCCGCTGTCGCTCGCCGCCGGAGAGTTCGCCCAGGTGGCGTTCCGCGAACTCCGCGACCGCGCAGCGCGCCATCGCGTCGTCCACCACCGCGCGGTCCCGGTCGCCGGAGCGCTCCCACGGGCCGAGGTGCGCGTATCGCCCCATCCCCACCATCTCCCGCACGGTGACCGGAAACGGGGAGGACTCGGACTGCGGCACGACGGCAATCGCGAGGGCACGTTCCCGGTCGCCCAGATCGGACAGCGCGCGGTCGTCGAGGGTGACTCCACCGTCCTGAGGGGTCAGCGACCCGGAGAGGAGCTTCAACAGCGTCGTCTTGCCGGCGCCGTTGGGACCCACGACCGCGAGGAGCCGTCCCGGGGAGACCGAGAGCGAAACCCGGCATACGGCGGGCTCGTCCGCGCGCGGATGGATGAAGCTCAGATCCCGGCCCTCCAACACGGGCCGCCAGTCGCGCGAGGCCGCGGTCCCCCTCACCGCCGCCCCCCCCGCAACAGCAGCGCCACAAAGAACGGGACCCCCGCGACGGCGGTGACGACGCCGGTGGGAAGCTCGGCCGGCGCCAACACGAGCCGGGCCACGGTGTCCGCGAGCAGGAGGAACGCGGTTCCGGCAAGGAAGGATGCCGGGAGGAGCAGGCGGTGGTCGTTGCCCCACGCGAGCCGGACGGCGTGCGGAACGATCAGCCCGACGAAGCCGATCACGCCGCCCGCCGCAACCGCCGCGGCCACCATCAGCGAGGCGGCCAGGTAGGCGGTGAGCTTCACCCGCTGCACGGAAGCGCCCAGGTAGAACGCGACCTCCTCGCCGCGGGACAGGACGTTGAAGGCGCGGGCGAGCGAGAAGACGGCCAGCGCGGCGGGGACGAGCAGCAGGGCCAGCAGCCCGGTCGACCCCCAATCCGCGCCGGAGAGGTTCCCCATCATCCAGAAGATCGCCGAGCGGAACGACTCCACATCGGCGATCGAGAGCAGAAGCAGGATCACCGCGTTGAAGAAGGCGCCGATGATGACGCCCGACAGGATCAGGACGCGCGTGTCCATCCGCCCGGGCGAGGCGCGCCGCGCGACCGCCAGCACCAGCGCCATCGCGGCCAGCGCACCGGCGAACGCGCCCAGGGGGAGCGACCAGGGAAGGCGCAGCCCGATGCCGGTGACCACGACCGCCACCGCCCCTACGGCGGCGCCGCCCGAGACGCCCAGCACGTAGGGTTCCGCGAGCGGGTTGCGCAGGAGGGCCTGAAAGGTGCAACCGCAGAGGCCGAGAGCCCCCCCGACGAGCGCCGCCAGAGCCGCGCGCGGCAGCCGCAACTGGAGGAGGATGGAACGGGTGGTGGGGTCGGCCTCTCCCAGGAAGAAACGCCACAGGTCCGCGGGACCCAGACCGGAGGCGCCGAAGGAGACGCTGAGCGCGCCCGCGGCCACGACGACCAGCGCGAGGAGTGCGAGCCGGCGGGGCGTGTGCGTCAACGCGGACCATGCAGGAAACGGGCCATGCGACGTGCCGCCTCGGCCACGCGGGGTCCGGGGCGGTTGAAGAGGTCGCCGTCCACGAGGAGGTAGCGCCCGTTGCGGACGGCCCGCAGCTCCCGCCAGCCCGGCCCCTCGAGCCACGGCGCATCGGGAGCGTCGGGCGCGTTTCGAACGATGACGAGGGCGTCGGGATCGCGCCGCAGGATCGCTTCGACGGACACCCGCGGCCACGAGCGCGCGGCGTCGCCGAAGATGTTGCGTCCGCCCGCGTGCTCGATCACCTGGTCGATGAAGGTGCCCGGCCCGGTCGTCTGCGGCGGGTCGTGCCACACGGAGTAGTAGACGTCGACGCGCTCGCGTCCGTGCACCGCGGCGGCCACGCCCTCCAACCCGAGGTCCAGCGAGTCCACCAGCGCGGCGGCCCGTTCTTCGCGGCCGAGCAGCGTACCCAGGCGGCGCAGGTGGCTGCGCACGTCGGCGATCGTCTGCGCGTCCGCCCGGTAGACGGGAATGTCCAGCGCGGCCAGCCGTTCCCCGACTGCGCGCTGGAACGCGCCGGCCCACATGATGACGAGATCGGGTTCGAGGCCGGCCAGGGCTTCGAGATTCGGTTGCATGGCCTCGCCCAGCGAAGGGAGGTGCGCGAGTTCGGGCGCCCGGTCGAACCGGGTGCGCGCGACGAGGACGCCGGGGTCGAGCGCGCTGACCGATTCGGTCAGCGAGGGGACCACCGAAAAGACGCGGCGCGCCGGCTCGATGAGCGCGACCGTGTATCCCGCATCGTCCGTGACGGAAACCGCGGGCATGTCCGGAGGCTCGGGCGGGGCACAGGCTGCGAGGAGGACCGGGGCGAGCAGGGCGGCGATCCGCCGCGCGAGCGGGGAACCCGGGGGCTCCGTCGCGCCCACCCTCGATTGGTCTGCCGTGTACACCGCGTCCCCTCCCTCGAAGGATGGTGTTCAAAGGGCGAGGAAACCGCGTCTCCTGGCTCGAGGCGACGTCGCTCGCCTTCCCGGAATCATCCAGTGGCCGTCGAGCGCGTCGTTTCGGATCCGCCGATGGGATCCGGACCTCCTACAGTGGCGGGGCCGCGTCGGCTTCGGACCGACTTCCGGTGGCCCCCTCGCGTCAGTCTGCGACGATAGCCGCATATCGGAGGGCGGGGCAACTCGGCCACGCTACTGGTCGGGCACCGGCGGAATATGCTAGTGTCGGGTTGGTGTCGTGCTCCCGGAAACGAGGTGTGCCATGAGAAAGTCCCGATTCTTCCTTCCCCTGCTCGCGATGTTCGCGGTCTCCGCCTCGGCGCTGGCGGGCCAGCAGCGGAACATGACGCCCGAAGAGCGCGCCCGGATGGCCGCCGAGCGGGAGCGGCGGGTACAGGAGGAACTCGTATCCGAGCGGCCGATCGAGGCGTTCGACACGGTCTGGATCGAGGAGATGACGTGGATGGAGGTCCGGGACGCGATGGCGGCCGGGAAGACCACCGCGATCATCACGACGGGCGGCATCGAGCAGAACGGACCGTACCTCGCCACCGGCAAGCACAACTACGTGCTGCAGGGTGCCTGCGAGGGCGTGGCCCGCGAACTCGGCAACGCGCTCTGTGCGCCGATCGTCAAGCTCGTCCCCGAGGGCGACATCGACGAGCCGTCCGGGCACATGCGGTACCCCGGGACGATCAGCCTCCGGCAGGAGACGTTCGAGGCGGTGCTCGATGACGTGGCGTCGAGCCTCAAGGCGCACGGGTTCGAGCACGTCATCCTCTTCGGAGACAGCGGCGGGAACCAGTCGGGCATGGAGGCGGTCGCCGCCCGCCTGAACGAGCGCTGGTACGACGCGCAGGCGCATTTCATCCCCGAGTTCTACCGCTACCGCGACGTCCACCAATGGATGAACGACGAACTCGGCATCTTCGAGACGGATCCCGAGGGGATCCACGACGACTTCGTCATCACCGCGATCATGATGGTCGAGGACCCGACGATGGTCCGCTACGACGAGCGCGTGGCGGCGGGAAGGGCCAGCATCAACGGCGTCTCCATCGCCCCCAGGGAGGAGGCGATCGCCACCGGCCGGAAACTGCTCCGATTCCGGGTGGATGAGACCGTGAAGGCGATCCGGGCCTCGATCGAGGCGAGCATGGCGGAAGCGGGGCGATGAGACCTGCCCGAATCCTGGCGCTCGCCGCGGTCGGCGCGGCGCTGTGCGCCGAGACGGTGCCGCTCTCGGCTCAGATTCCGCTCGGCAATCCCAGCGGGAGGGGCCAGACGGTGACGCCCGCTTTCGAGGGCTGGTATCCGAACGCGGACGGGACGCTTTCCCTCTCCTTCGGCTACTTCAACCGCAACTTCGAGGAGACGATCGAAGTCCCCCTGGGGCCGGACAACACGATCGAGCCGGCGGAGTTTCAGGGGGCCCAGCCCACCTCGTTCGCCCCGCGGCGCCACTACGGCGTCTTCGTCGTCCGGGTCCCGGCGGATTTCGGCGAGGGGAAGATCTACTGGACGCTGAAGATGCGTGGCCAGACGCTCCGCATCCCCGGCCACTTGCACCGGGACTGGCAGATCGACGCGCTCAAGGGCGAAGCCGGAGACGGCAACACGCCCCCCGTCCTCCGTTTCGGAGCGGACGAGGAAGGCGCGGGACCGGCCGGCGCCTGGGGAGGCCCGCTCACGGCCCGGGTCGGAGAAGCGCTCGACGTGAGCGTCCACGTCCGGGACGACGGCGTGGGACGCAGTCACTTCGTGGCGGGGAGCCGCGACGGCTCGCCGGTCAACCTCACCTGGTTCAAGCACCAGGGGCCGGGCGACGTGACGTTCGGCGAGCCCGGCGCCCGCGTCCCGGCCAGCGGGGCCGAGGCCGCAACCCCGGTCACCTTCAGTGAACCGGGAGACTACATCCTGCGCGTGCGCGCCAACGATGGTTCAGGCGTCTCCGCAGCGGGACACGCGCAATGCTGCTGGACGAACGGATTCCTCCGGGTCACGGTCAACCCGTGACCGGCGGATTCGACGAGGTTCGAGGAGAACGATGATGAGACAGTTCGATCCGACGTCCCTGAGGCGAGCGGCCATCGCGGTTGGCGCGGCACTCGGCGTTCTGAGCGCCGCGGGGCCGGCGCAGGCGCAGGAAAACGGGTCCGTGGAGGTGACCTTCAATCGGGACGTGGCGCCGATCCTCCAGGCGAACTGCCAGGAGTGTCACCAGGAGGGCTCGATCGCCCCGATGTCGCTTCTCACGTACCGGGACGCCTACCGCTGGGCATCGAGCATCCGCGAGAAGGTCTCGAACCGCATCATGCCGCCCTGGCACCTCGATCCCACGGTCGGGATCCAGGAGTTCAGGAACGACCGCAGCCTGTCGAGCGAAGAGATCGCGACGATCGTCGCATGGATCGATGGCGGCCGGGCAGAGGGCGATCCCGCGGACCTGCCGCCGCCCGTGGAGTTCCCGGATCCGAACGAATGGCGCCTCCTCGATGAGTTCGGGGAACCGGATCTCGTCGTCGCCTCCGAACCCTTCACGCTCGAAGCCGAAACGATGGACAAGTGGTGGCGGCCCGTTACGCCGACCGGCATCACGGAGCCCCGCTGGGTGAAGGCGATCGAGATCAAGCCGGCCGGCAACGACGCGCGCACGATCACGCACCACGTGCTCGCCTTCCTCCAGCAGGACGAGGAGGAGAGCCCCATGAGCGCCGGCATCGTCGAGGCGAGCACCCGCGGGGGCGCGATGGGCGGCCCGGGCCTCTTCATGGAGTGGGCCGTGGGCAAGGAAGGCGAGATCTTCCCCGAAGGCGCGGGCAAGATCATGCTCCCCGGCTCGCGGATCCGCTGGGAGGTCCACCTTCACGCGATGGGCAAGCGCGTCGAGGACAGCTACGTGGAACTCGGCGTCTGGTTCTATCCGAAGGGCGAGGAGCCCCGGAACCGCACCCGGCTCATGTTCTACAACGCCACGGGCCGCACGGGCCTCGACATTCCGCCGGGCGAGATCGCGGTCACGCAGGACTTCCACACGCTGCGCTGGCCCGCCCGCCTGGAGAACTTCCAGCCGCACATGCACATGCGCGGCAAGGCGATGTCGCTCGAGGCGATCTACCCGGACGGCCGCAAGGAGTTGATCAACCAGGTCGACAACTTCCAGTGGAACTGGCACATCAACTACATCTACGAGGAAGACGCCGCGCCGCTCCTTCCGGCGGGGACGACGCTCGTCATCACCGCCTGGCACGACAACACGGCCGAGAACCCGAACAACCCCGACCACGAGCAGTGGGTCGACTACGGGGACCGGACCGTGGACGAGATGGCGCACCTGTGGGTCGATGTGACCTATCTCGATCCCGTGGAGTTCGAGGCGCTGGTCGCGGCCCGCGAGGAGGCGAGGCGCGCCGCCGCGGCGCAGACGAACAACTCGAACCACTAGTCGTCAGCCGGAACCCGGAACCGGGCGCCGAAGGTCCGAGCCGATGGCCATGACGGGTCAGGGCCTCACGCCCATGCTCGTGGTCCGGGACGTGGCGGCGAGTTCAGCCTGGTACGTCGAACTCTTCGGCTTCGTGAGCGGTCGGGGGGGCCATCACTTCGAGCGGCTCCTGGGGCCGGACGGGAGCATCGAACTGATGCTCCACCACCGCGAGTTCAAGGCCCACCCGGGGATGACGGATCCGGAGGCGGGGACGCCGGGCCGCGGCGTCCTGCTCTACTTCTACACGGAGGACGCGCAGGCCGTGTTCGAGCGCGCCCGCGCCATGGGGGCCGACTGCCTCGACGAGCCGCACGTGAACCCGAACGCCCGCTCCATCGAGTTCACGCTCCGCGACCCCGACGGCTACCCGATCTCCGTCTCCCAGCGCCTCCCGCGAGACGACTAGCGCGAGAGTCGGTCGCTCAGCAGCTGAGGCAGTTGTTGTTGTTCTTCGCGCCCATGCTCTCGAGGAGGGCGATCGTCTCGAAGAACGGCTGCACGCGCTGGATCGGGCCGTTCGCCATGTCGACCGTCGTCTGGCCGCTGCGGGCCACGATGAGCGGGTCGGCGCCCTTGCCGACGAGGTACTCGATCAACTCGTTGTCGCCGCGCGCCGCGGCGTAGTGCAGCGCGCCGAATCCATCGGAGTCGCGTCCGTTCACGTCCGCGCCCAACTCTTCGACGAGGTATATGGCCGTGGCCATCCATTCATCGGGCCGGTGCCGGTGCTGGTTGCCCGTACGTGAGCGCCCGTAGCCGTATCCCGCGGCGGCGACGAGCGGCGGGATGCCCGGCCCGCCGACCTCGACGGGCGGCAATCCGCTCGGATCCTCTTCCTCTTCCTCATCGGCGGGCCGACGGCGGCGACGCTCCGGTGCCTTCCGCGTCGGCATGTGCGGATCGGCACCGGCGGCCACGAGCATCTCCATGGCCGGGATGTCGAGCGCCTTCGCGGCGCGCCAGAAGGGCGTCGCGCCGCTGAAGTTCACGCCCAGCAGGTCGAAGTTGTACGCCGAGTACCAGATATGCGTGTTCACGCGAGCGTTCGGATCCGCCCCGGCCGCGAGGAGCATCTCCATCAGCTCCATGTAGTCGAGTTCCTGCTGGCGGAACGCGGTCGGCTGCGGGTACAGCGCTTTGGGAGCCCAGCGGTTCGCGACCGTCGCGTAGAGCGGCGCCACGCCGTCCTCGCTGGCCAGGTTCGGGTCCGCCCCCTGCTCGAGCAGCCAGGCCGCGAGGTCGTAGTGCCCGTTCACGGTGGCGACGACGAGCGGGGTGCTCAGGTCGCCTTCGGTGCGTCCGTCGACATCGGCGCCCGCCGCGACGAGAGCCCGGACCGTCTCGAAGTGGCCTTCGCGAACCGCGTAGTGGAGCGCGGTCATGCCGCCCTGCTTGCCGACGATGTCGCTGTAGCTCAGCGGCCGCGGCGCGGGCGCCGCCGGCTCTTCAGCCTCGTCGGCCTCTTCAGCCTCTTCGGCCTCTTCAGCCTCGTCGGCCTCTTCAGCCTCTTCGGCCTCTTCAGTCTCTTCGGCCTCTTCGGCCTCGGCTTCCTCGGCTTCTTCAGCCTCCTCCGCGTCCGCAACGGCCTCGGGCGGATCCTCGCCCTGACCCGGCGGGGGCTCGTCCGCCGGCGTCTCCTCCGGTGCGGCGGCCGCGGGTTCCTGGCCGGGCGTCGTGCCGGCGCCCTGCGTCGCGGCGGCCGTGCCCGTCTGGTCCCGATCCGCCCGATCTGCCGCCTCGCGCCGCGTCGGCTCCTGGCCGGACGGCGTGTCCGTGCGGGTGATCCCGACTTCCACGGTTTCGCCGCGAGCCTCGGCCTCGGCCTTCCGAATCGCCGTGAGAACCTCTCGCCGCCGTCCTCGGGCTTCGCTGTCCGTGCGCGCCTTCTCGACGAAGTCCAACACGCTCGACGCAATCGACACGTCCGCGCCGGCAGCGATCAGCGCCTGCACCGCCTCCAGGCGTCCGGCCGCTGCGGCAAAGTGGAGCGGCGTCTGACCGTTCGCCCGTTCCTGCGCGTCGACCTCGACCCCGGCCTCGAGCAGGCCGGTGAGGGTCGGCACGTCACCGCCCGCCGCGGCCAGGTGGAGCGGCGTGGCGCCGGTGGTCGTCGCCGCGTTGGCGTCGCTGCCGGCCTCGAGCAGGAGGGCGACCGCGTCGGCCCGACCGTCCCGACTCGCGAGGTGTAGCGGCGTGTAGGCGCCGAGGCGCGTGGTCGACGCGACGTTGGCGCCGGCGTAGACGAGCACCGAAACCATCTCCGCGTCGCCCCGCAGGGCCGCCCAGTGCAACGCCGTCATCCCGTCGCCCTGGGCCGCGTTCACATCGGCCCCGTCCCGGAGGAGCGTACGGACGGCCTCGAGGTCTCCCTGTGCCGCCGCTTCGGCGACGGGCGCGTCCGTCGCCACGGCAGCCCACAGCGTGGTCGCGCAGAGCGCGACGAGAACCCCCGCCCGAAGTCCGGCCTTACCGATTCTCTTCAACATCGATCTTGCCTCCGACCCTCCGACCGGTCCGGTGACTCAGTCCTGGGCGACCGCCGAGAACGAGAAGTCGCCGGTGCTGTCGCCGAAGCTCTCCATGTCCTCGAGGCCGAGCTTGTGCATCAGGCTCAGCATCACGTTGGCCATCGGCGTCCCGTCCGGCGCCTTGATGTGCATGTTGCCTTCGAGTTCGCCGCCGGCCTTCCCGACCACGAACAGCGGGCAACGCTTGTGGTTGTGCAGGTTCGAGTCGCCCATCGGCGAGCCGTACAGGATCATGCTCTTGTCGAGCAGGTTCCCATCGGGCTCCTCGATGCTGGCCAGCTTCTCGAGCAGGTACGGCACCATGCTCACGTGGTAGCGGTTGATCTTCTCGTAGTCGATCACGCGCTCCTCGCGACCCCCGTGGTGCGAGGCCGGGTGGAAGCCGGCATCCACGCCGCTGCCCGGATACACGCGGCCCGACCCGTCGCGGCCCAGCTTGAACGAGAACACCCGCGTCAGGTCCGACTGGAAGGCCAGCGCCTGCAGGTCGAACATCAGGTGGACATGCTCGGCGAAGTCATCCGGCACGCCCGGCGGGGCTTCGGGGATCTCGCGCGTTTCACCGCTCGTGTTGTGCGCCTCGATGCGCTCGATGCGGCGCTCGATCTCGCGGATGTTGTCGAGGTACTGATCCAGCCGTCGCTGGTCCGTGGCCCCGAGAGAGCGCTTGAGGCCGCTGACCTCTCCCATGATCCAGTCCAGGATGCTGCGGTCGGTGCGTCGGCGCCGGGCCCGGTCCTCCGACGTCCCGCCGGCCCCGAACAACTGGTCGAACGCGGCCCGCGGATCACGAATCATGGGCAGCGGCTCGGCGGGCGACGCCCAGCTGATCGTGTCGGTGTACACGCATGCGTAGCCGTACGCGCAGCCGCCGGCCTGGTCCACGTTCTCGATGCAGAGCTGCATGGAGGGGATCGGCGTGTCCTGCCCGAAACGCTGTGCGTAGTACTGGTCCATCGAGGTGCCGACGTACACGTCGGAGCCCTCGGTCTGCTTCGCGTGGGCCTGAGTGAGGAAGGTCGCGCTGGAACGGAAGTGGTCGCCGCCGATCTCCTTCGCCGTCTTCGCCTCCGCGTTCTCGACGTCCGTGTTCGAGATGATCGTCAGGTAATCTCGCCACGGATCGAGCGGGCTCAGGCTGCTCGGCGCGAGGTCGAAATCGCGCCCCACCTTTTCGGGCGACCACATGAACTGCGACGCGCCCCACTCGTTGCACCCGGCGGCCCCGTGCACCATCTCGATGGCCACGAACCGCTTCACGTCCGTGAGCGACTTCGTGGAGGCCCACAACCGGCCGGCCGGCAGCATCGCGTCCAGGAACGGCAGCGCCACCGTCGCCCCCACGCCCTTCAGGGCCATGCGGCGGGAGATGTGCTTACCCGTGATGAGTTCCATGCTCACTCCTCCTGATCTGTTCCGCCGGGCGGCTCCCTCAGTGCGTGCCGCCTGCGTCGATATCTTCCTCGGCTACCATCTCCACGGCGCTCATCTGGAAGGGCGCGCTCTTCACGACCTCCATGATGAACGATGTCATCCGATAGTCATCGGCCTCCGCCACGCGTGCGATCGCACGCACGGTGGGCATGTCGTAGTACTCGATCCGCCGGCCCAGGGCATACGCCATGAGGTTCTCGATGAAGGTCCGGACCATCGAGTCCTCTCGGTCCAGCAGAGCGGCCCTGAGATCCGTCGCGCTCAGGATCGGCGTTCCATCGTAGAGTTCGCCCGACGTGTCCACCGTCCGCCCCTGGTCCTTGATCCGCCACGCCCCGGTGACGTCGAAGTTCTCCAGCGCGAGGCCGATCGGGTCGATCACCCGGTGACACGACCGGCAGGCCGGATTCGAGCGGTGCATCTCGAGCCGCTCGCGCACGGTCAGGAAGCGCCCATCCTCCGCCTCGTCCGTCGCCTCGAGGTCGGGCACGTCCGGCGGGGGCGGCGGCGGCGGAGTCCCGAGCAGGACCTCCATCACCCACTTCCCGCGCAGGACCGGCGACGTGCGGTCCGCGTGCGAGGTCAGGGTGAGGATGCTCCCGTGGCCCAGCAGTCCGCGGCGCGCCTCGTCCGGGATCCCGACTCGGCGGAACTCCTCGCCGGTCACGTCCGGAATGCCGTAGTGCCGCGCAAGACGCTCGTTCACGAAGGTGTAGTCCGCCGTGAGCAGTTCGAAGAAGGACGCATCCGAACGCAGGAGATGCTCGAAGAAGAGTTGCGTCTCCTGCAGCATCGCCTCGACGAGCCGGTGATCCCAATACGGGTAGAGCAGCGCGTCGGGGTGGATCTTCTCCAGGTCCTGCAGGCGGAACCACTGGTAGGCGAAGCGCGTCGCCATGGCCTCCGACCGCGGGTCGTCGAGCATGCGTCGCGCCTGAGCCTCCAGCACCGCCGGGTCCGAGAGGCGGCCCGCGTCGGCCACCGCCACGAGTTCGTCGTCCGGGTGCGTGCCCCACAGGAAGTAGGAGAGCCGGGTGGCGAGGTCGACGTCGCTCAGACGGTAGATGTCCCCGGGCGCCACGTCCGCCGGCATCTCCTCGAGACGGAAGACGAAGTGCGGGCTCGCGAGGACCGCCTGGAGCGCGGTGCGGATGCCGACCTCGAACCCGCCCTCCTCGACACCGAGATCGAAGAACACCATCAGATCCTCGACGTCTTCGGTCTCCAGCGGCCGGCGGTAGGCCTTGGCCGCCAGCGTCCTGATGATCTGCCGCGCGCAGGGCCGCTCCTCGTCGGGCGCCGTGGGCCGGCAGGAGAAGATCCGCTGGCGGCTCGCCGTCTCCGAGATGCCGGTGACCGCGAACGGCCCCGTGACGAGGAAGTCGCGCAGGTGCGGGAGCGTCGTCACGCCGTAGGCGCTGCCGATGTTCGAGTCGGCCAGCTTGTAGTCGATCGGCTTGATGAGGTCGTTGTCCGGACCCTCGGCGTTGAGCAGGAAGGCCGCCGTGACCCGCTGCGGACCCGCCCGCACGTGGATCGGCTCGGTCTCGATCACCATCCCCTGCGGGTCGGACTCCGACATGAACGGGTCGATCTCGAGCAGCGCCACGCGCGTGCCGTCGATCGAAACCTCGATCTTTTCGTCGGGGGCGGTCATCCCGTACAGGAACCCCGTGGGGCCGGGGTGCATGTCCATCTTGAACACGTACTCCCCGTCGGCCGGGAAGACGTGGATCACGGAGATCCCGCCCCGCGTCCCGAAGGGCGCGCCCTCGGCCCGGGCCGCCTGCGACGCCGTCTTCGGCACCTTGTAGGTGACCTGACGCGGGCCCGCGTCGGGGTCGCCGACCGCCATGCGGCTGATCTCGCTCGCCGCCCGCAGATAGCCTTCCATCAGCGTCGCGGACATCATCTGGACGTCGGCGATGTTGTCGAAGTTGTCGCTGATCGTCTCGGTCGGGAGGAACGCCTCCATGTCGACGTCGAGGTCGAGCAGGTCCTGGACCGCGCGCCGATATTCCGCGCGGTTGAGGCGCTGGAAGGTCCGCGTCCCCGGGTTCGGGTCCGCGTGCGCCGCCGCGTCCATGCGCGTCTCGAGTTCCTCGACCACGGCGGTCAGCGTGGCTTCGTCCGGACGCCGGACGCCGGGCGGCGGCATCATGCCGGCGCGGAGCCTCCGGATCATCTGCTCGGCGGTCTCGGGGTCGGCCTGCGGCTCGGTGGCGTCGAACTCGAGGAAGGAGCGGTTGCCCGCCCGGCGCGAGTCGTTGTGACAGCGGGTGCACACCGTCTGGATGACCGAGTTCGCGACGGTGTCCGGGGCAGGTGCGACCGCAAGGGCGTGCGAAGGCGCGCCGAGCGGCGCATCCTCGCCCGTGACGACGAGATACAGCGCCGCCGTTCCCAGAGCCGCGATCGCGAACTTCTTCATGTAGTCCCTCACCGGCTGTCGCCCGATCCAACTGGGCAAACACCGCGACCCGCCGCGGCGTTTGGACGCAATGACCCCTCCCCGCATCCAGCCTGTGCAAGATAGGGATTATCGATGTCCGAACGCCAGTCGAAACGGGGCGGCTATTCCGGGGAAGCGCGGGACTCCAGGTAGTCCCGACCGGCCGACATCAGGGCGACGAAGGCGTCCTCATCCCCCGCTTCCACCGCGTCGCGGACCCTCTCCGCCGCCGCCACGAGTTCCTTCAGCGCGACGTCTCCGTACTCGTTCAGCGACTGAATCTCGAAGTACATGTGCGGGTTCTCGCCGGCCAGCGCGCGCGCCACGTCCAACTGGGCCTCGAACGTCGTGCTCGACACGTCCGCCAGGCGCGGCGTCGTTTCGCCGGAGCGCGCCAGCGCCGTGAAGAAGGCGATGTTGAGGGCGTGCGAGAGCCCCAGCACGAATCCCATCACCCGGTCGTGGCTCTCCAGGTCCATGCGCACCCGCGTAGCCATGGTCGAGGCGAAGAGCGCCTCCGCTCCCTCCGTCGCGCCGGGGCAGCCCACGTCCACGAAGATCACGTGTTCCCCGGAAAGGAGTTCGGTGTCGGGACCGAACATGGGGTGGACGGACGTGACGCGGACCCCCGCCTCGCTCAGCGCCGTCAGGCCGGAGCGCAGCGGACTCTTGAGCGAACCGATGTCGAACACCAGGCCCGGCGGTCCGATCTCCGCCAACCGTTCGAGGATCTCGTTGGCGATGGCCATGGGCGTCGCCACCACGATCAGGTCGTGATCCAGCGAAGTGGTCATCCAATCCTCGTGATCCCCCCCCTCGGGGTCGGCGTTCTCCACCTCGAACCCCTGGGACGAGAGGAAGCGGACGAACCACCCGCCCATCTTCCCGGAACCGCCGATGACGAGGGCGCGTTTCCCGCCTCCTCTCGCGGCCGCCGCCACGCTGCCCCGTTCCTGCACGGCGAGCGATGAACGGATCAGCGACAGGACGAGATCCTCGGCCAGCCGCGGCGGAAGCCCGAGCTCTCTCGCGGCGGCGCGGGCCCGCTCGATGACGACTTTTTCCTGCCGGTAGTCGCGCGGGGCCGTCTGCGAGGCGCGCTTCCGCTCCCCGATCTTCGCGGAGACGGCCTGCCGCCGGGCGACGAGTTCGAGCAACTCGCGGTCGATGCGCGCGAGTTCGTCTCTGAGTTCCTCGAGGTTCGACACGTCCCGCTCCCGAAGTCCGATCTAGCCCGCGATCACGCGGATCGTCTGCCGCAGCGCGATCCAGCTCACGTACGCCAGCAGAGGCGGCGCCACGTAGCGAATCAGGAAGCGCGCCGCCGGAATCAGGCGCGCGAACCGCGGCGAGGCCCCGATCCGGAGTTCCTCCTCCGGGTGCTTCATCACCCAGCCCACGAGCACCGCGATGGCGAGTACGCCCAGCACGGTGAGGAGTTCCGCCGCCACCTGGTCCATGATTCCCAGTGCGCCGAGTGAAAGCCCCGGCGCGACCCCGATCGCGGCGATGAGGAGGCCCGAAGCGAGCGTCGCCCGGCGGCGCGTCCAGCCCCATTCGTCGATGAGAATCGAGGCCGCCACCTCGAGCAGGGAGACGGCGGAGGTGATCGCCGCCACAATCACGGCGCTGAAGAACAGTGTACCGACGATGCGGCCCATCGCCTCCATCTGGGCGAACGCGCTCGGGAGCGAGATGAAGAGCACACCGAGCGTGCTCTCCCCCACGTCCTCCGAGAGCCCGAGCCCGAAGACGATCGGAAACACGACGAGCCCCGCGACGAAGGCGACGGAGAAATCCGAGAGCGCGATCACGGCGCTTTCGCGCCCGAGGTCGGTGCGCTTCGAGAGGTAGGAGGAATACGTGACCATGATCCCCATCCCCACGCTCAGCGAATAGAAGGCGTGGGCGGCCGCGCCCTGCAGCACGACGGGATCCAGCAGTTCGCTCAGCGATGGGGAAAGGTAGAAGCGGTATCCCTCCGTGGCGCCCGGCAGCGTCGCGGCCCAGATCGCGAGGCCGATGAGAAGGAGGAAGAGGAGCGGCATGAGCAGCATGCTCGCCCGCTCGATCCCCTTGCGGACGCCGAACGCCACGATCCCGACCGTCGCGGCGATCGACACCAGGTGGAAGACGACCGCGGAGGGGCCGGACGCGACCGACGCGTAGCGCCCCGCGGCGTCCGCGTGGAATCCGGTGGTGAGCCCGTCGAGGGCGTAGCGGAGGGCCCAGCCCGTGATGACGGACAGGTAGGCCATGATCACGGTCGACGTCACGAGGAAGAGGAGCCCCGCCGCCGCCCATCGCCTGCCGCCGACCGCGCGCAGGGCGCCGATCGCCGACCGGCGCGCGCGCCGGCCCACGGCGAACTCCGCCAGCATCATCGGCACGCCGATGAGGAACGCCATGCAGACGTAGGCCACGAGGAAGGCCGCGCCGCCGCCCTCGGCCGTCTGGTAGGGGAAGCGCCACATGTTCCCCAGCCCGACGGCGGACCCCACCGCGGCGAGCACGAAACCGACCCGGCTGCCGAAGCGTTCGCGCGCGGAGTTCGGGGTGTCCGATGACTGGTTCAAGTGGCGGATCCTCGATCGGATGTCCTTGCGGGCGGGGGCGTGTGAGTGTCGCCGACGGATGCCTCCCGCCGCAAGATCGTGAGCGCGGCACCCGTTGCGCGTTCGGGTTCCGCCGGGGGATTATCGACGACGCCCCGGCGGACCCCAATCCGGACCCGGCCGCCGCCCCACCCACCCGAGAGAGACGGCGCCCGTGACGGCACATGTCGAGATCCCCGGACTCACGCTGACGCGTGAGGACTTCGAGCGCGCGCGGGAGCACGTCGCGCCGCACGTCTATCACACGCCGCTGCTCACGTCGCGCTCGCTCAGCGAGGCTTCCGGGTTCGACATCCGGCTCAAGGCCGAACTCTTCCAGAGGGGCGGTTCGTACAAGGTGCGAGGGCCGCTGAACGTGATGGCGCACATGAGCGAGGAGGAGAAGGCGCGGGGCATCATCTGCTCCTCCGCCGGGAACCACGCGCAGGGCGTCGCGCTCGCCGCCCGCCTGTACGGGATCCCCGCCGTCGTCGTGATGGCGGAGAACGCGACGCCGGCCAAGGTCGCGGCCACGGAGGGGTACGGCGCGGAGGTGGTCCTCCACGGATCGATCTGGGACGAGGCGAACGAGCGGGCCCTCGAACTGGTCGAGGAGCGTGGGCTCACCTACGTGCACCCCTTCGACCACCCGCGCCTGATCGCGGGCCAGGGCACGCTCGGCCTCGAGATTCTCGAGGACTGGCCGGAGGTCGAAGTCGTCGTCATCCCGATCGGGGGCGGGGGGCTCATCTCGGGTAACGCGATGTCCCTGAAGAGCGTGAACCCCGCCATCCGCGTGATCGGCGTGGAATCGTCGGGGGCGCCCGCCATGAAGCGCACGGTCGAATCCGGAGAGATGGTGACCCTGGAGACCGTGGACTGCGCGATCGATGGGCTGAAGGTGATGCGGGTCGGCGACAACACGGCGTCCGTCGTGAGCCGTTTCGTGGAGCGCGTCGTCACGCTTCCCGACGAGGACATCTTCGACGCCATGCTGTGGCTGATGACGCGGGCGAAGCTCGTGACCGAGGGCGCGGCCGCGGCGCCGGTCGCCGCCGTCCTTCACGGGCTCATCGACGCGCCGCCGGGGACGAAGGTGGCGTGCGTCCTCAGCGGCGGGAACCTCGACGTCGAACAGTTGAGGGGGCTGAGCTGGAACTGAACGGCGGTCTCCGCCTCGCTACGCTCGTCTCCCTGCTCGGTTCGCTGGTGCCGGCCGGCGCCATGGCACAGGAGCCGGGCCAGGAGGGACCGGCACGGATCGCGGTGGAGTCGGCGCCGCGCCCAACGGCCGAGGCCCTGCGCACGGAGGTGCCGCCCACCGTGGATGGCCGCCTCGACGACCCCGTCTGGCGGCAGGCTCAGCCTCTCACCGGATTCGTCCAGTCCCGTCCCGACACCGGGGCGCCGGCCACCGAGAACACCGTCGTCTACTTCGTCTACGACGACCGGGCCCTCTACATCGGCGCGATCTGCCACGACTCGGAGCCCGACCGCTACTTCATCTCCAGCCTGAAGCAGGACTTCAACAGCGGGTCATCGGACGTCTTCGGCGTGGCGCTCGACACGTACCTCGACCGCCGCAACGGGTTCATGTTCCTCGTGAATCCCGGCGGGGCGCTCAAGGACGTCCAGCTCTTCGACGACAGCCGCTCCGAGAACCAGGCGTGGGAAGGCCCCATCCGCGTCGAGACGACCCGGGATGACGGGGGGTGGACGGTGGAGATCGAGATCCCGTTCTCCACGCTCCGCTTCAATCCCTCGGAGGAGGACCAGACGTGGGGACTCCAGATCCTGCGCCGCATCCGGCGCAAGGCGGAGGACACGTTCTGGGCGCCGCTCGACCGGCGCGACCAGATCCACAAGATGTCGAAGGCGGGGACGCTGACGGGGTTCCGGGGCGTGGGGCCGGGACTCAACCTGCGCGTGAAGCCCTACGCCCTCGCGCAGGACCAGACGGGGACGCTGGTCGAGGAAGGACGGGCCGGCACGCAGGCCGACATCGGGCTCGACCTCAAGTACGGGGTCACGCCGGGGCTCACGCTCGACCTCACGTACAACACGGACTTCGCCCAGGTGGAGGTCGACCAGGAGCAGGTCAACCTGACCCGCTTCCCGCTCTTCTTCCCTGAGAAACGCGACTTCTTCGTCGAGAATTCCGGAACCTTCGCCTTCGGCGACCAGTCGGAGCGCAGCTACCGGACCGGCGTCTCGCTGCGCGACTTCACCCTCTTCCACTCGCGCCGTATCGGGCTCACGGGGAGGGGGGAGCCGATCCCGATCCTCGGCGGCGCGCGGCTCACGGGCCGGACGGCCGGGTTCGAGGTCGGCCTCATGAACCTCCAGACCCGGTCCGGCCGCGGCCTCCCGGCCGAGAACTTCTCGGTCATGCGGGCGCGCCGGAGCGTGTTCGGGACGTCGGACGTGGGGGCGATCTTCATCAACCGGCAGGCGACCGGCTCGGACGTCGAGGGAACCCCCGATTTCAACCGCAACGTCGGTTTCGATGCGAACCTGAGGCCGCTCCCGTCGCTGCTCTTCGCCCCGTTCCTGGCCTGGACCGACTCGCCGGATGCCGACGGGAACGCCCTTGCGGGCCGGATGTGGGTCGGCTGGCGCGACGAACTGTGGGACGTGTCCGCGCTGTGGCGCCACGTGGGGGAGGACTTCAACCCGACGGTGGGCTTCGTGCGCCGGCGCGACATCCGCCAGAGCTACGCCACGGTGGGGCTCCACCCGCGGCCGCCCGTGCCCGGGGTGCAGGAGGTCAATCCCTGGGTCGAGCTCGACTACATTCGGGATCTCGAATCCGTCCTCGTGACGCGGAGACAAACGGCGGGGTTCGGGATCTCGTTCCTGAACGGGAGCGGGCTCACGCTGAACTACACGGACCGGTTCGAACTTCTGCGGGAGCCCTTTCGCGTCTCGAAGGACGCGACAATCCCGACCGGCCGCTACGACTTCGGCTCGGGTTCGGTGCAGTACCGGTCGGCGCCGGGCCGGGCGCTGACGGGGTTCGTCCGTGTCGAGCGCGGCGGGTTCTTCGACGGCACGCTGACGTCGCTGTCGGGCGGCCTCATGTGGCGGCCGAGCCATCACCTCTCCGTCGACCTCTCGGCGAACCACAACGACATCTCGCTCCCGGACGGGGCGTTCACGGCGGACGTGTTCGGAGGGCGGGTCGACTACGGCTTCTCGACGAAAGTCTTCGCGAGCGCCTTCGTCCAGTACAATGCGGCCGAGGACCAGTTCGTGACGAACGTGCGTTTCAACTACCTCTACTCGCCGCTCAGCGACGTCTTCCTCGTCTACACCGAGCGCCGCGACATGGCCGCCGGCATGACCGTCGAGCGCGTCCTCGCCGCGAAAGTGTCGAAATCCATCGGCTTCTGAGCGATCCTCAGGTTGACGGGCCGGCGGGACTGAACTTCGGGATCCGCTACTCGTGGCGGGAGAGCCAGGCGCGGAGGCGGTCGGCCTCCTCGCTGGCGGACGGGTCGAGTTCCGCCTGGTAGAGGCGACTGCGGATGACGAAGACGTCCAGTTCGTCCGGCGGTGCGTCCCGTTCGAGGATTCCCCGCACCTTCTTCAGGAAGAAAGTGCCCCAATCGGGTCGGCGTCCGTCGATGTCGGCGAAGCCGTACTCCTTCGCGAGGGTCCAACTCGAGAACAGCCCGCCGCTCTTCGCCGCGACGTTCGGGTCGGCGGCGAGGGCGGCGATGGCGCGGCCGATGTAGCACGGGGTCTCGGACTCGGCGAAGTACTCGTCCTTCTCGATCGCGTCGCGCCAGTCGGCCTCGGTGACGCCGAAGTGGTCGAGTACCGCCTCGGAGCGCAGGAATCCGGGCGTGATCGCGAGCGCCGTCACGCCGTGCGGCTGGAGGTCGGCGGCCATCGCGTAGGCCAGCCGCGCGACCGCGTTCTTCGCCAGGTCGTAGAAGAGGTTGCCGCGGTAGCCGAACGTGTCGCCGTCGG
Source organism: Gemmatimonadales bacterium (assembly GCA_009840115.1). Classification (GTDB taxonomy): domain Bacteria; phylum Gemmatimonadota; class Gemmatimonadetes; order Palauibacterales; family Palauibacteraceae; genus Palauibacter; species Palauibacter irciniicola. The sequence continues at coordinate 32,098 of VXOJ01000002.1, forward strand.
TGACCTCGACGATGAGGCCGGCGTTGCGCTCGACCATCAGCGGGGCGCCGTGCCGGCTCGTGATGATGTGGGTGTCCACGGCGCGCTCCAGCAGTTGCGCCCCCTGCGCGACGGAGAGTTCCCAGAACGGCTTCCCCCACTCGGTCAGCGCGTCGCCGCCCCAGATGTCGTTCACGAGGACGTCGAGGCGGCCCGCCTCGTCGCGGACGCGGGCGAAGAGCCGCTCGACCTCCGATTCGACCGTGTGGTCGGTGCGGACGGCGATCCCCCGGCCCCCCTCCGCCGTCACCAGCTCCGCGGTCTCCTCCAGCGTCTCCGGCCGTCCCGGCGTGGCGGGATGGCCCCGCACGCTGCGGCCGGTGCAGTACACGGTGGCGCCCGCCGCGCCGAGCATGCGGGCGATGCCGCGCCCGGCGCCGCGCGTCGCGCCGGCGACGACGGCCACCCGACCTCGAAGCGGACGGTCCGGCATACGGTTCAGAAGCGCATGCGGAGGAGGGGGACGTTCCAGGCGGTGTGCCGCTGGCCGTTCCGTCGCGGGTCGAGGACGGTCGTGGCAAACGGCAGCGGCAGGCCGACCTCGAGCTGTCCTCCGTCCGACCAGTTCAGGAGGGCGGGCGACAGCGAACCGGACGCCGCGCTCGACTCTCCTTCCGGAGCACGGTCGTCCTCCGTGGTCAGGAGGACCCCCAGACCCAGACCCGCGAGACTCGTCGCGAGCGGAATCGCGAACGCGCCGCCTTCGCTTTCCGGCTTTGCGATGAGCGCGATGCCGACCCCGCCGAAACCGCCGATCAGACCTCCGAGGCTGATGAGGTGCGCACGACGGGAGGACAGGTCGAATCGGCCCCCGGCCAGCGCCCCGGCGACCAGGCCCGCGTTGCCCACGAGCAGCGTGCTTGCCCACATCGCGTCGTCGTCCAGATCGAGCGCAACCGCTCCCCCGAGGCCGAACCACGTCCCCCACAGGCTGCCGAGGTACGTCGCCGACGCCGTACCCTCCGAAGTGTCGCGCGCGAGGAGCGCGGCCGTGGCGATGCCGGCCAGTCCACCGGCCACTGCCGCGGTGAAGGCCTCCTGGTCGTCCGGATCGCAGTACTCGCAGTCCGGATCGACGCCCAGACTCAGCGCGTGCGCCCAGCCCACCCCCTGCCAGGTGCCCCATGTGCCGCCCCAACTGATCGTGCGCGACTGTCCCACCGAGAGGGAACGCGAGAACAGGCGGCCGGCGAGGTAACCCACCGGCCCGCCGAGCAGAAGGCCGACGCCGTGGGATTCCGAACTGGTCGCATCCGCCAGCATGGGCACCGCGATGCCCCCCAGCCACAGACCGTAGAGCGTCGACCAGACGCGGAACTCCGTATCGCCGCGCCGGTCCTGCGGCGCGCCGCCCGGCCCCCCCCCCCCCCGCCCCACTAAAAAAAAAAAAAAAAAACAAGCCGCCGCAATTTGGAGGTGAGAAGAGGGGGGGGGGCGGAGGAATAATAAAAAAAGTGGGGGGGGGGGGGG
>VXOJ01000063.1 GCA_009840115.1 Gemmatimonadales bacterium
ACGAGTCCGGCCGCAACGATGCCCATCATCAGGAGATTGGCCGCGATGCCGTTGCTGGCCATGTAGGCGAGCGGGCCGGACCGCTCGCGGCGGTCGCCCGGTTCGCGACCCGCGTCGGGATTCATCGCACCGGGTCGGTCTGGACGCGCATCCCTTCGGTGGCGAACTGAAGTCCACCGGTGATCACTGCCTGGCCGCCCCGCAGGGCGCCGGTGACGAACACCGCATCGTTGGCGCGTTGCAGCACCTGAACCGGAACGATGCTCACGACGCCGTCGCGGTCCACCGTCCAGGTTTCGTTGCCGGGTTGCAGCGCCGCTCGCGGGATCCGGAAGTAGTCCTCCGGTGAGAGTCCCTCGATCTCCACCTCAACGAACTTGCCGACCAGCAACGGAGGATCGCCCCCGACGGCAGCGGACCGGCCCGCCGGCGCGCTTGCGTCGAACGGATCCGGCACGCGCACGATCACATCGATGGTGCGTGTCTGCGCGTCAACGGAACTCTCCCCCCGATCCACGTAGCCCTCCCAGGCGTACATCACCTCCCCGTAGTGGGCGATCACACGAGCCGCGACGTCCCGTGCCCCGTCGCCCGCCTCGAGCTCCCACAATCCCGGGACCAGGGCGGCGTCGGCATCGGAGAGGGGCACGACGACCTCCACCGCCTCCGACGCGAAGAGGCGTCCGACGGGCTGCCCGGGGTTCACGACCTGCCCCGCATCGACCGATTCCTCGCGCACGAAGCCGTCGAACGGTGCGGTGACCCGGGTCCTGGAGAGCGCAAGCTTCGCCTCCTCAAGCCGGGCTTCGTCGCGGCTCAGCGCGGCGCTGGCCGCTTCCAGTTGAGGCTCCCTCAGCGTGAGCGGACTCGCCTCCGAAGGCGGGGGGCCCGTCTCGCGCCGCTCCGAGTACAGTTCATACTGGGCGCTGGCGATCGCTGCCCGTTCCTGTTCCTCGAGGAAGGCGACGCGGCTTGCCGCAACGTTCGCTTCCGCTACCTGAACGCGGTACGCGTAATCGGCTTCTTCGATGCGGAAGAGCGTCTGGCCCGACTCCACGCGCCCTCCACTCTGGAACCGCGGACTCACCCAGACGACCTTGCCGCCCACCTGCGGCGCGACATCGATCTCCTCGCTTGGCCGCACGGTCCCGGATCCGAACACGGGAATCGCGCCCGACCCGGCCACAACACTGGCGGTTTGCGCAAACGGGATCTGGGGAGGCGGTTCCCGGCTCTCCGGCTCGGGGGCCAGCGAGAGCATGAGTGCCGCGACCGTAATCGTACCGACGATGATCACGGCGATGATCCTGAGACTGGATCCGAACAGCAATCTGCGCAGCATTGTGCCTTATCCCATGGAGGTGGAGGAGCACCAGCTTGAGCATAGGAATCTACGGTTTGTTCGGTCAACGGGACCGAACCTACCGCGGCGAACGGTCGCGGAGCACGCGCACGACGCGGCCTTCCGCATCGACGACCTGCACCGGACCCCTGAGGACATCGTCGCCCAGGTCGACCGCGCGGCCGGGTTTCTCGTCCGCGGCCCCGACGCCGGGGAGCGTGTACGGCTCCGCCAGACTCGCGTCGACCCTGTAACCCAGGTCGGCCAGCGACCGGATCGTGATCGCGCTGAGGGTCTCGCGGGATCCGATCCTGTTGAGCGGCCTCATGAGTTCCCCGCGGAGGACGGAGCCCCGCCAATGGAGGTTCGCACTCCCGACCCCGCCGAAGTTCTCGACCGGGACCTTCGCCCCGCCCGTGTAGTCCGTGCCGCCCGCCGCGTCGAAGGCGGCGATGGCCTCGGGACCGACGAAATGCGCGTCGATCGCTCCCACGCCGAGGGCGGGATCCCGGAGGAGATCGAGAGGGCGCCACAGCAGGCCGAATCCGAGCGCGTGCGCGATCTCGTGGACGGCGAGTTCCGTCGCGTCGCCGGAGTCGATGAGGCCATCGAAGTCCGACACGTCGAAGAACGCCACGCTCGCGACGGGCAGCATCGACCCTTCGCGCAGGCGGCACACGCCGGCCTGGGCGAGCGTGCGGCCCGGCCCGTCGATGTCCCGGAATTCGATGAGGATCATCAGGTCATCGATGGTGCCGACCGGCTCCGCCGTGTTCGCGCCGTAACACTCGATGCGGTCGTCGACCGCAACCTCCGGCAGGTCCGTATCGGCCAGCACCGACATCCAGAGTTCCGCCGCCGCGAGGACCACGGCCCGCCACGGCTCGGTCGCCGTGGTGTCGAAGCGGACGTCGATGTCGAACCTGTTCGGCACGGTGACCTCGAACCTGAGGGCGGCGGCCCGGCCTTCGGGATCGCGCGCCGTGATCGCCACCGTCGACGTCCCCTGCGCCAGGGCGACGACGCGGACCGTGCTCCCCGAGACTTCGGCGCCCGCAACTTCCGCCGCGGACGACCTCACCTCGAAAGAGAGGACATCCCCGTCGGGATCCCGGAAGTAGCCGGACGCTTCCAGCGTCGCCGTGTCCCCGACCACCAGTTCGAAGTCGGCGACGGTACCGATGACCATCGGCGGCCGCGTCAGAGGAGGGTCCGTGCTCCCGTCCCCGCAGGCCGCAGCCGAGGCGGCGACGAGCAGCGCGCAACCCCGGAAGCGGAGCTTTCGCGCGATCCGCCCCGCTCCGAGCACGTCTATTGGCCGAGGGCGTGCAGCACGACGGTCCGCCGGTGGGGGCGGCTCCGGTGCTCGAACAGGAAGATCCCCTGCCAGGTTCCCAGGGACGGCGCCCCGTCGAGCACCGGGATGGCCAGGTGCGTCTGGGTCAGGGCCGACCGGATGTGCGCCGGCATGTCATCCGGCCCCTCCATCGTGTGCCGGTAGTGGGGGTCGCCTTCCGGAACGAGCCGGGCGAAGAAGTTCGAGAGGTCGTGCAGGACGTCCGGATCCGCGTTCTCCTGGATCGTCAGAGACGCCGACGTATGGCGGATGTAGACGGTAAGCATGCCCGTCTCGATCTCGAGCCCGGCCGTCCACTCGAGGACCGGGCGGGTGATCTCATACAGGCCCTTTCCCCGCGTCTCGACGCCGAGTTGTCGGACGAACTGCTTCATTCCGGCGGGGGGCATTCGCCGCTCGAGCGCGGCGGGGCTTTCGCCATGGACTGTCAGGCGACGTCCTCGCGCGCGGCCCCGGCGGCGTGCGCGCGCAGGGCTCTCCACACGCGCTGCGGCGTGAAGGGGAGCGCATCGATGCGGACGCCGACCGCGTCGTGGATCGCGTTCGCGATCGCCGGGAGCGACGGGTGCAGCGGCCCCTCGCCCGCCTCCTTGGCGCCGTACGGGCCTTCCGGATCCACCGATTCGACGATGAGCGCCTCGAACTCCGGGCAGTCCATGGAGGTGGGGATCCGGTAGTCGAGGAGCGACGGCGACGTGTGCAGGCCGCCCTCCACGTCCCCCTCGCGGAAGAGTTGCTCCTCGAAGATCGCCTCGGCGAAGCCCATGTAGGCGGAGCCCTCGATCTGGCCTTCGACGAGCGCCGGGTTGAGCGCGCGGCCGCAGTCGTGCGCCACCCAGATGTTCTTCACGCCGACGACCCCCGTGTCCTCCTCGACCTCGACTTCGGCCACGTGCGCGGTGAAGGAGTAGGCGGGCGACGACCCGATCGTGCCGCCGCGGTAGTCGCCGTGCACATCCTTCGGCGTGTCGTAGGAGCCGACGGCGCCCAGCAGGCCGAACTTCGCCTCGGCGAGGTTGAACGCCTCCGAGATCGGGATCCGGCGGCCGGCGTCTTCGGGAGCCTCCGCGTCGAAGGCCCAGCCGCGCGCGAGACGCACGCGGGACGCGGGCACGCCCCACGGCTCCGCGACGGCCTCCGCGACCTGCGCGCGCAGCGTACGGCAGGCCTCGACGCAGGCGTTCCCCACCATGACCGTCTCGCGCGACGAATACGCCCCGAGGTCCACCGGCGTGAGGTCCGTGTCGGCGGAGAAGACGCGCACGTATTCGAGCGGGACGCCGAGTTCCTCGCACGCGATATAGGCCATGGTGGAGTCGGAACCCTGCCCGATCTCCGAGGCGCCGTGGAGGATCGCCACCCGTCCCGAGCGCTCGATCTGGACCTGCACCGCCGCCTGGGGCATCTCGTTCGGATAGATCGGGTAGTTCGTGCCGGAGATGTAGGAGGAGGCCGCCATCCCGAGACCGCGACCCTTCGGCATCCGCCGGTGACGCTTCCTCCAGTCGCTGGCGCGTTCCACCGCCTCGAGGCACTCGAGGAAGCCGTTGGACCGCACCTTGAACTCGTTCACCGTCCGACCCGTGCCCATGAAGTTGCGGCGGCGGAGTTCGAACGGGTCGAGGCCGAGCTTCTCCGCCATCTTGTCGAGCGAGATCTCGTACGCGAAGCGCGGCTGCACCGAGCCGTGGCCGCGCTTGGGGCCGCACGGGGCCACGTTCGTGTAGACCCGGGTCGAGTCGAAGCGGTAGGACTCGATGTGGCAGGGCGAGGTGAGGAGCTGTCCCGAGTAGTACGTCGTCACGAGCCCGAACGAGGCGTAGGCGCCGCCGTCCAGGGTCGTGTGCGCGTCGAGCGCCCGGAGCTTCCCGTCGCGCGAGGCGCCGAGCCGATACTTCATGTGCATGGGGTGGCGGCCGCGGTGCGAGTAGAAGAGCTCCTCGCGCGTGTAGAGGATCTTCACCGGACGGCCCGTCCGCATCGCGAGGAGCGCCACGCAGAACTCGAGATCGAACGGCTCGGACTTGCCGCCGAAGGCCCCGCCCACGGCCGGCTGCACGACCCGCACCTTCGCCACGTCGTGGTCGAGCACCCGCGCGAGATCGCGCTGCAGGTAGTGTGGGACCTGCGTCGAGGACCACACCTCGAGCACGCCGTCCGGGTTGAGGCGGGAGATCGCGCAGTGGGGTTCGATCGGCGTGTGCGTCGTCCCGTGGAAGAAGTACTCCCCCTCGATGGTGACGTCCGCCTCCGCCATCCGCGCGTCCACGTCCCCGAACTCGAGGTGGACGTGCTTGAGGACGTTTCCGTTCGCCCCCGGCTTGCGCGGCGCGTGGATGGGCTCCGCGGCGGCCTCGGGGGTCAGCGACTCCTCGGGCGAGAGATAGACGGGAAGCGGCTCGTACTCGATGTGGATGCGCTCGAGCGCCGCGTTCGCCGTGTCCTCGTCGACCGCGGCCACCGCCGCCACCGCGTCGCCGATGAAGCGCACCTTGTCGAGACAGAGCGCGTGCTCGTCGCGGGTCCAGGGGATGATCCCGTACGGCGTCGGCAGGTCCCGCCCCGTGATGATGCCGTACACGCCTTCGAGGGCCTCGGCTTCGGCCGTGTCGATCGAGACGATCCGCGCGTGCGCCTCGGTGGAGCGGAGGATCTTCCCGTGCAGCATCCCCGGCAGGACGATGTCGTCCGTGTAAATCTCGCGGCCGGTCGACTTGCGCAGCCCCTCGACCCGGCGCGCGCGGCGGCCCAGCGCCGTGAACTCGGCGTCGGCGAGCCCGGGGAGCCGATCCGGATCCTCCGCGGCGGCCTGCTGTGCGGGCGTCAGTTCGTGCGGGTGCATGCGTCCAATCTACGTGCGGCCCGCGAACCGGGCATGAGCCGCGGCCGAGTGCCGACGAGCTCGATCGTGCGGCGTGCTCACGGGGGCGTGACCCCCCTCCGAACATCGGCTAGTGTGCTTCATGATGCTCCGCCACCGCGTGTCGCCAGCCGTGGGGTTGTCGGCGCTGACGTCGCTCCTGGCCTGCAACCCCGGCGCCGAGCCGTCCGACGCCCGGGCCACTCTGGCCATCGAGCGGGTCTCGGTCATCCCGATGGACGGCGAGCGCGTGCTCACCGGCGTGACGGTGCTCATCGGCGACGGCCGCGTGCTTGCCGTGCAGCCGTCGGCCGAAGCGGAGGTCCCCGACGGCGCCGTGCGGGTCGACGGCCGCGGCCGCTTCCTCATCCCGGGCCTCAACGACATGCACGTCCACTTCGGCGAGGAGTCGGCGCTCGGGCGGTTCCTGGCCACCGGAGTCACCGGCGTGCGCATCCTGTCGGGCGGGCCACACACGCTCGCCCTTCGCGACCGCGTCCGGAGCGGCGAACGGGCCGGCCCGGACATCCACACGGCGGGGCCCATCATCGAGGGGTTGCCGCCGCCGGAATTCGCCGCCGTCATCGACACCGCGGGACGCGCGATGGTCCGCGACAGCCTTGACGGCGACCGCACCGTGCGGGAGCAGCATGCCGCCGGGTACGACTTCATCAAGGTGTACAACAACGTGCCCGCGGCGGCCTACCGGGGCATCGTCGCCGAGGCGCGCCGCCTCGGGATCCGGGTGGCGGGGCACGTGCCCTTCGAGGTGGGCCTCGATGGCGTCCTCGCGGCGGGCCAGGCCAGCATCGAACACCTGCGCGGGTACATCTGGCACCTCGTGCCCGAGGAGGCGCCGGCCCAGCCCGGCCCCGACCTGCGATCGCGCACGCTCGCCTGGGCGTACGGAGACCCCTCGCGGATCGAGGCGCTCGCCGAGCGGACCCGCGAGGCCGGGTCGTGGAACGTGCCGACGCTCTCGGTCCGCATGATCCACAAGCCGGACCGCCTTCTCGATGCCTACCTTGCCACGGAGGAGGCGTCGCACATGACCGCCGCCATGCGCCGCTTCTACACCGAGCGCATGTCGATCCCGTGGATGAGCAACTTCACGCCGGACGACTTCGAAGCCGCGCTGGATGGTTTCGGGGTGGCGGATTCCCTGATCCGCGCCCTCGTGGCCGCCGGCGCTCCCGTGATGGCCGGTACGGACACGCCGCCCCTCGGCTTCGCCCTCCACCGCGAACTGGAGGAACTCGTCGCCGCGGGTCTGTCACCGTACGAGTCGCTGCGGAGCGCCACGGTCAACCCGGCCCGCTTCCTCGGACGGGAGGAGGGCGCCGGCATGGTGGTCGAGGGGAGCCCGGCCGACCTCGTGCTGCTGGAGGGCAATCCGCTGGAAGCGATCGGCAACACGCGCCGCATCGCCGGCGTCGCGAGGCGCGGCGAATGGCTGGACCGCGCGACACTGGACGCCATGCTGCGGGAGGCCGCGGACCGCTGAACGCACTTGCAGCGCGGCGCGGCGATCGGTGAGGTTGGCCGTGAGATCCGGGTGCGCCGCCGGCTGCGGCGAGACCCCGTTGGACCGGATCCGGGCCATCGCAACGAGGAATTGAACATCCGCTACCGCACGCTTCCGGCGCTCTGCGCCCTTCTCTTGCTGCCGCAACCCGCCGCCGGGCAGGAAGCCGTACGCAGGGTCTCGCTCGCGGCGGCCCTCGAGGCGTTTGCGGACAACAGCCTCGCGCTGAAGATCGCGCGCTCCGAGGCCGCCGAGATCGCGGGATCGGCGCGCCAGTCCCGTGCCTGGTTCAACCCGTCGCTCTCGGCCAGGCGCGACGATCTCGACCGCAATGGCGACGAGTACTGGGAGGAGAATCTCCTCCTCTTTCAGCCCCTGGAGTGGCCGGGCCGAACCGCGGCCCGCTACCGGGCGGCCGCCCACACGATCGAAGCGAGCACCGCCCGTTTCCGCGGCGACTCGACCCGGTTCGCCTTCGAGGTTCGCGAGGCCTGGGCGCTCGCGTGGTTTGCGGAAGCGGCGGAACGCACGGCGCGGCAGGCCGCCGCCGTGATCCGGGAAGTGGCCGAGGACGCGGAGATCCGCCTGGAGGAGGGGGACATCTCCGCCTACGAAACGAGGCGGTTGCGACTGGAACGGGTGCGGGCCGAGCAGGGTGTGGCGGAGGCCGAACTCCGGGCCCGCGACGCGCGCCGGCGCCTCGCCGCGCTGACCTTTCCCGGGACGGGAATCGAGGAGGTCGGACCGTCCGCGGGGCTGGAAGGGCTGCCGCCCCCGGTGACTCGGGACGACGCGCTCGGCGCGATGGTCGAGCGGCCGGACCTGGAGGCCGCGGCGCGGGATCTGGACGCCGCGCAAGCCGAACTCGCCGTGGCGAGGTCCCGCTGGATGCCCGATCCGACCGTCAGCCTCGGATATCGACGGCAGGAGGGCGGATTCGAGGGACTCAGCCTGGGTCTCGATCTCCCGTTGCCGCTGTTCGACCGGGGAGGGGGAACCCGGCAGGCAGCCGACGCGAGGAGCGCGGCGGCCGCCCATCGCCTCGACCTCCGGAGACGGCTGGCGGAGAACGATCTCCTGACGACCTCGGACCGGTACGCCTCCAGTCGCGCCCGTCTCGAAGCCGCGGCCGATGGCCTGTCGGCGGATGCCGAGGCGTTGCTGGCCTCCGCGACGGCGGCCTACGGCGAGAACGAAATGTCGCTCCTGGAGTTGCTCGACGCGGCGAACGCGTTCCGGGGCGCCCGGATCAGCGCCCTGTCCATGCGATCCACGGCATGGATCGCCTACTGGGATCTCCTGCGCGCGATGGGACGGGCCCCGGAACGGGAGCCGTGAACCGGAACCCTTTACTACGTTGAGGAAGCCCCGATGGTCACGCCCAGCACGTCCCGCAGCAGCCACCAGGCGCCGACGGCGAGGATCGCGGCGGGGATGACGAAGCGGAGCCAGTAGTAGAGCCAGAGGGTGGGCACGCGCCGCCCGCGGGGCCCATCCTCGCCCGCCGCCAGTTGTCGCAGCACCTCGGAGCGGTCCAGAGCCCACCCCACGGCGACGACCGAGAGCAGCGCGCCGAGGGTCTGGAAACCCGATCCGAAGGTCAGATCCCACGGCGTGAACACGTTCATGTTGATCATCGGGGGCAGCGCGAACGCGAATACGACCACGGTCGTCAGGGTGACGGCGCGCGAGCGGGGGATCCCGGTGTTGTCGGTGACTCCGGCCACCAGTACCTCCAGCGCCGCCACGTCCGACAGGTAGGCGCCCCCGAACAGCGCCAGGAAGAAGAGCGTCCCGAACACGGCCCCGGCCGGAATCTGTCCGAACACTTCGGGCAGCGTGACGAAGAGGAGACCGGGACCGCTCGCCGGTTCGAGTCCGAACGCGAACACGGCGGGGAAGATGACGAGCCCCGCCAGGAGTCCGGCGCAGAGGTCGCCGCCCGCGGTGAAGACCGCGTTGCCGCGCAGGGGGTCGTTGCGGTTCAGGTAGGAGCCGTACACGACCATGAACGTTCCGCCGAGCGACAGGCTGAAGATCGCCTGGCCCAGCGCCCCGAGCATGACGGGCGGCGTGAGCGCGCCGGGATCGAAGGCGCCGAGGTACCAGCGGAGACCCTCTCCCGCCCCGGGAAGCGTGAGCGAGCGGGCGATGAGGATGACGAGTCCCGCGAGGAGCGCCGGAACGATGAGGCGGCTCGCCTTCTCGATCCCGCCCCGGAGGCCGCGCCGCAGCACCGCGGCGCAGGTGAGGAGGACCACGCCGGTGCAGGCGCACTGCAGGAGGAAGGAACGGAGGGAGAACCCCTCGTCCGGCGGCAGGATCGCGGCGGCGTCGATCTCGACCCCGATGCCGGCGAGCAGCCCGGCCAGGGCGTGGTACAGCACCCAGCCGAGCGCGTTCGAGTAGTAGCCGGTGGCGGCGGTGACGCCGACGAAGAAGATCCAGCCGAGGGCGCGGCCGAAGGGGAGGCCGGCCGTCTCGAACGCGCCGACCGGGCCGCGGCGGGTGTGCCGGCCCAGGGTCCATTCCGCCATGAGCGCGGGAACGCCGATCAGCACCACGGCCAGCACGTAGAAGGCCACGAAGGGCGCCCCGCCGAACTCGCCGACCATGTACGGGAAGCGCCACACGTTCCCGAGACCGACGGCGACGCCGATCATCGTGGCCACGAGCCCGAAGCGGGAGCCGAACGTCTCGCGTCTGTCTCGTTCCATCCCCGGCCTCTAGCTTGGCGGGTCGCATGTGGCCGCCGGCAACCGGCGCCCCGGTCGGCTCGCCCCTCGCTGACGGGCGAAACCTTGGGGCAGGGGCCGGCCGAGAGAAAGGGACGCCAGCGTGAAAGCTCCCTGGTTCCGCCGCTATCTGCTGCCGGGGCTCGTTTTCCAGTCGGCCGTCATCGCGGGCGGATACGGCACGGGGCGGGAGAACGTCGAGTTCTTCCTCTCCATCGGCCCCACGCCCGGCCTGTGGGCGATGGCGCTCTCGACCGCCATCTGGAGCGCGGTGTGCGCCGTCACGTTCGAACTCGCGCGGCAGTCCCGCAGCTACGAGTACCGCAACTTCTTCAAGCGGCTGCTCGGTCCGTCCTGGGTCCTGTTCGAGGTCACGTACGTGCTGCTGACGCTCCTCGTACTGGCCGTCATCGGGGCGGCGGCGGGCACGATTGCGAACGAGACGTTCGGCCTCCCGTACGCGCTGGGCGTCATCGTGGCGTTGGGGGCGGTCGCGCTGCTCCTCTTCTACGGCAGCGTGGCGATCGAGCGCTTCTTCGCCGGCTGGTCATTCGCGCTCTACGCAGTGTTCGTAGCGCTCGTCGTGTGGTCGCTGGTGCGCTTCGGGTCCACGCTGGGCCCGAGCTTTGCCGCCAGCAGCCTCAACAGCGACTGGCTCGTGAAGGGGGTCCAGTACGGCGGCTACAACCTCTCGGCGGCCGCCGTGGCGCTGTTCACCGTGCGCCACATCCGGACCCGCAAGCAGGCCGTGTGGGCCGGCCTGCTCGCCGGCATCATCGGGATGCTGCCGGCGTTCTTCTTCTACCTCGCGATGGTGCCGCACTACCCCGCGATCGTCGGCGCGGCCAACCCCTCGAACTTCATCCTCGGAGCGCTCGGGTCGACGACGTTCCAGGTCGCGTACGCGATCATCCTCTTCGGCACCCTGATCGAGACCGGGACGGGGATGATCCACGCGGTGAACGAGCGGCTCGCCGTCACGCGGCGCGAGCGGGGCGCGGGAATGCCGAGCTGGGCGAGGCCGGTGGTCGCGGCGGTCTTCCTCGGGGTCGCGCTGTCCCTCACGCCTCTCGGCCTCATCGACCTCATCCGGCAGGGGTACGGGACGATCACCTGGGGGTTCATCGTCTACTACGTCCTGCCCGTTCTCACCATCGGCGCGTGGCTCGCGTTCCGGAAGCGGGGAGCAACGGGAACCGCCGGGACAGCCGGAGGGAGTGAGGGGACGTGAACACCCGCGCGATTCTCATCGGCCTCGTGCTCGGACTGGGGCTCGGCGTCGCCGCCTCCGCCACCGGATCTCCCGCGCTCCTGCGGGCGGCCGAGGCCGCCGCGCCGCTCGGGCAGGTCTTCCTGCGCGCGATCCAGATGGTCGTGATCCCGCTCGTGGCCGCGGTCGTGTTCGTCGGCGTGGGGCGGATCGGGAACCTGCGCAAACTGGGGCGGATCGGCGGCCTCTCCGTCGGCTTCTTCTGGGTCACGACGCTGCCGGCGATCCTCATCGGGATGGGCGTGATGGGTTTCGCGCTCACGTTCACGGCGCCGGTGCCGCCGCCGACCCCGACCACGGAACTGAACACGGCGAACCCGGGCGTGATCGACTTCCTCGTGAACCTCGTGCCGAGGAACCCGATACAGGCCGCGGCGGACGGGTCGCTGCTCTCGATCCTCATCTTCACCGTCCTTCTCGCGGCGGCCACGACCACGCTGCCAGCCGAGAAGCGGGAGACGCTCACGTCCTTCGCGGAGTCGGTGGGCGATGCCCTCATCAAGCTGATGAACTGGGTTCTGTGGACGGCGCCCGTGGGCGTGTTCGGCCTCGCGGCGCCGGTGGTGGCGCGCACGGGGCTGGCACTGCTCCAGAACCTCGCCGTCTTCATCCTGGCGGTCGTCGTGGGCCTCTTCATCCTGAAGGGTTTCATCCTTCTTCCGATCGTCCGCTTCGTGGGCGGCATGCGGGCGGGGCGCTTCATCCGCGGCACGGTGGGGACGTACACGGTGGGCTTCACCACGACGACGTCGGTGGGCACGCTGCCGATGATGCTGCAGGAGGCGGAGAAGCTCGGGCTCCGGCAGGACCGCTACCGGCTCATCCTGCCGCTGGCGGCCTCGATCAACCGGCCGGGGAGCGCCCTCTTCCAGAGCGCCTCGCTGGTCTTCCTCGCCGCGATGTACGGGGTCCCGCTCGATGCGGGGCTGATCGCGGCGGCGGTCCTCGCGATCTTCCTCGCCGCCATGACGGTGGCGCCGGTACCGAGCGCGAGCATCGTGTCGATGGTGCCCGCGCTCGACGTGGTGGGGGTGCCGCTGGCCGGACTCGGGATCCTGCTCGGGATCGACCGCGTGCCCGATGTCTTCCGCTCGGCGACGAACGTCATCGGCCACATGGCCGCCGCCACGACCGTCGATGCGATGACGCAGAACGATGAAGAGGTGGACGAAGGGACGGAGGACGGATGACGAGACTCCCCGCCGCGGGTCCGCTGCCGCGGCCCCGGGACCCGGAAGAGGGACGCGAGACGCTGCGCGCGGAGGCGATCCCGGCGGCGGACGTCCAGCGCGTCCGGCTGCGGGCACTGGAGTTCACGTCGCTGTGCCCGAAGACGGGCCAGCCGGACTTCGGGCGGGTGACGATCGACTACGAGCCGCGCGACCGCTGCCTGGAGTCGAAGGCGCTCAAGTTCTACCTGTGGTCCTTCCGGGACGAGGGCGAGTTCTGCGAGACGCTCGCGGCCCGGATCGCCGACGACGTGGTCTACGCCGTGGCGCCGCGCCGGGTGCGCGTCGAGGTGGAACAGAACGTGCGCGGCGGCATCGAAATCGTCGCGACGGCGGAGCGCGGGGAGGCTGCCGCCGACTGAAGCTTCCGCCCTCTCCGCGAGCTAGGGCGCCCGGCGGATCGCGCGGCCGGGGCGGGCGCCGGTCGGCTCGCCGGCGGACCAGGTCTCCACGCCGCCGAGCCACACGCTCTCCACGCCCTCCGCCTGCCGAGTCCCGTTGTCGAACGTCGACCGGTCCACCACGCGCTCCGGGTCGAAGATCACGAGGTCCGCTCGGGCCCCGGCGCGCAGCACGCCCCGGTCGTCCAGCCCGAGCCGCCGCGCCGGCATCGAGGTCGCGCGCCGCACCGCCCGCTCCAGCGTCAGGATGCCGCGCTCCCGCACGTAGTGGCCCAGCACGCGCGGGAAGGTGCCCGCCCCGCGCGGGTGCGCGCTCCGCACCCCGCCGTCGCTCGACGTCATCACCCACTCCGAAGCCATGAACGCGTCGACGTCCCCCTCGTTCATCGTGTGGCCGATGAGCCCCGAGCCCCCGTTCTCCATGATCCACATGTAGGCCTCGACCTCCGTCATCCCCCTGCGCCGGGCGATCTCGTCGAGCCGCAGTCCGTTCAGTTCGGGCTCGGACCAGAAGGCGACGATCTGCAGCCGGTTCCCGCCGCCCGCCGCGGCGATCCCTTTCGCCACGGAATCGGGGTTCGAGAACATCCTCGAACGGACGACGATCGCGAGCCCGGATTGCCAGGCCTGGTAGGGGTACTGGTCCGCCGTCACGTCGAGCCCCGCCTCGTTGGCCCGCCGGATCCGCTCCAGCACCTCGGGCGCCCTTCCCCACACGGAGGCGTTGCCCGCCTTGATGTGCGAGATCTGCACGGGGAGGCCCGCTTCGCGCCCGATGCGGATGGCCTCGTCGACCGCCTCCAGGAGCCCCCCCTCCTCGTCGCGCATGTGGGTCATGTAGAAACCGCCGTGGCCGGCGGAGGCCCGCGCGAGGGCGATCAACTCCCCCGTGGAGGAATAGAAGCCGGGGTCGTACTCGAGGCCGCTCGAGAGGCCGAACGCGCCCTCGGTCATCCCGCGCTCGACGCGCACCGTCATGTCCGCGATCTCGGCGTCGGTGGCGGTGCGCCGGAAATCCTCATCCATCACGAGACTGCGCACGGTCCCGTGTCCGACGAGCGTCGCGACATCCACCGTGGGCCGGAGTTCGTCGATGCGCCCGAGGTAGTCGGAGATCGGCCACGGCGAGGAGCCGTCCGCCCCGACCACGATTGTCGTGATCCCCTGCGCGAGCTGGGTCGTGGCAAGCGGGAAGTCGAACAGGCGGGTCGTGGAGTGGTTGTGGATGTCGATGAAGCCCGGGGCGAGGACGAGACCCGTGAGGTCGCGCCGTTCCGCGTCGGGCGGAGCCTCGATGGAGCCCGGGGCGCCGAGCGCCGCGATGGTTCCGCCCTCGATGAGCAGGTCGCCGACGTAGCCGGGCGCCCCCGTCCCGTCGACGAGCGTCGCGTTCGTGAACAGGACGGTGGCCGGTTCTTCCGTCGCGCCCACGGCCGCCTGCGCGGCGACCCGTTCCGGAGCGCCGGCGCCGACCGCGATCCCCGGGATCAGCACCGACAGGAGGCGGACGCTGCGCCCGCCGTGGCGTGCGCGTTTCGTTCGTTCGGACATATCGCGTTACTTTCGTGTTTCCGTGACGATCAACCCGTGACGATGTACCCGGGCGCGGTCCCCATGATTGGACCGGCTCGGACGTCGGCAGGTTCCAATAGAGGGACAACGATGAAAAGATACGCACGTCTTCCGCTTTCGTCCGCCGCCCTGCTCCTGGCGCTGGCGCCGGCGACGCTGGCGGGACAGGCCGAGGGCCAGGCCGCCGACACGCCGCTCAGCATCGGCGTCATCGATCTGGACGCCGCCGCGTTCGGCTCGCCGGCGGGTCAGGCGCTCGCGCAGCAACTGACGGACTTCCAGCAGGAACTCGCCGCCGAGCTACAGGTGCGCCAGGAGGCAGTGCGCGCGATCGAGCTACGCGTGGCCGAGGCCGACAGCCTGACGGTCGATGAGCAGCGGGTGCTCGAACGCGAGTATCAGGACGCGCTGACGGCCTTCCAGCGCTACCAGCAGGACAAGCAGGAGGAAGCCACCGCGCTGCAGAACGACGGACGCGAGCGGATCCGCGCGGAACTCGCGCCGGTGATCGAGGCGATCCAGGCGGAGCTGGGGTACGACCTGATCCTGAACGCGACGAGCCCCATCATCATCCTGTTCAGCGAACGCGTCGACATCACCCCCCTCGTCATCGACCGCCTCGCCGCGGAGCCCCCCGGCGGTTCATAACCCGCGTCCGGCCTGCGACGCCGGGTGGGCCTCGCCGGTCAGCCCTCGGGACGCAGCATGCCCAGCAGGTCGGCCCGTGCGGGCACGTCGCCGCTCTCAAGGAAGGGGCGGACGTCCGCCTCGACCGCTTTCCACTCCACGCCCGCAACCCTCGCCGCGACGGCCTGGCGCCACGTGTCCTCCGTGAGCGCCGGCGCAGCGGGGTCCGTCTGGCGGCGGGCCGCGTTCAGGAGATCCAGGTTCGGGTGTGGCCACGCGGGATCGCTCAGGTACCAGGCGAGATCGTAGATGTCCCTCCCCTTCAGCCACGGTCGGTGGAGCACGGCGTGCAGCTTGCCGGCCAGCAGTGACGCCCGGTCGTGGTGATGGATCCGCAGTGACACGTGTCGCCGTACAAGGCGCGTCTCGGTCACGGCGCCCGCGGGCGGGCGGGTGTCGGCCTCGAGCTTGATCCGGAGCGTTTCGTCGCGGTGGCTCGACAGGCCGAGCTCGTGGGGGAGTCCCTTGAAACGGAACCATCCGGCGTGGACGGCGCCGTCATCGCGCAGCGAAGCCGTCGCGCCGTAGCCCTCTCGCCGGAACTGCGCCGTGATGGATGTCAGCCAGCGGCGCGGATCGTAGCGCTCGCGCGACCCCTCGAGGGCGAAGTCGAGATCCTCGGAGTATCTCGGCAACCTGTAAAGGAAGCGCAGCGCCGTCCCGCCCTGGAACGCCAGCGGCGACATGGCACCGGCCCTCTGCAGACCCTCCAGGATTCGAGCCTGCAGGTACTCCCGCATCGCGTTGCGTCCGGCGTGCGGATCGAGACCCCGGATCAACTCCCGGAGATGGTCCTTCACGGGACGGGCAGAGGTTCGTACGCCGAAGCGGGATCGCTCGCGCGGCGGATGACGTGGGCCGCCGCGCGGGCCAGCTTCGGACTCCCGGTGGCGGCCGCCGCCGCTCGCAGGTGCGCGGGCGAGAGTTGCTCGAAGTCCAGACGCAACTCGTCGATCCAGGCCGGGGCATCGCCGCCCGGCTGCAGATGCGCCAAATCGAGGAAGGCCTTCTCGGGGCGGGCGACGAACGCGCTCTGTCCGTCGACCAGACCCACGAGTCGATAGCCCGTTCGCAGCGCCGGCTTGACGTAGCGGAAGGAGAACCGCCCCAGCGGCGTCTCCCTCACGTGGGGACGCGCGGGACCGCAGCTGGTGACCTCCGGGACGTATTCCGGGACCGCGTTCGCGAAGGCGAGCGCCGACAGCCCGCTCACGTACGAGCCGGGCGAGAGCCGGTTGGCGACGAGGAAGGGATGCGGCTTCACTTTCCGGTACGGAGGCGCCAGCGCGAACAACCCGCGCCGGAGCCGCAGCAGCTTGCCGGCGGCGCACCAACGGCTGAGCTGCGCCTCCAGACCCGGCTCCGGAGCCCGCCCGCTGCGGAGGAACCCGGTCTCGAACACGGGCTCATCCGCGACGATTTCCAGCAGTTCTGCAAACTTCATGCAGTAAATGTGCGGTAATCAGCAAGTACACGCAATGAATATGACTGTCCCGCAACCCGGCTTGGAAGCCGGAAGAAGGAGTCGTCTACCGGGGGAGGGGGCGGGTCAGCTTGATGAAGAGCAGGTTCCGGACCCGGCCGCCGCCTACGCGCATCGCCGGGACGGAGCCGTCCGGCGCGCGTTCGAAGCGCACCTCGCGCATGAACCAGCGGTCCGTGGCGAATTCGTCGCGGGCGCGCGGCTCGAGGGCGATGTCGCCGTGCCGTATGTGGCGCGCGACGAGTCCTTCGTCCGTCGCCTCCAGGTGATATAGCGCGTCGACTTCAGGGCTGTAGTAGCTGCCCGCGTACGCGGCCAGCGTCGCCCGGTCGGGGGTCGGCAACGGGACGGAATCGGCGGCCGGAGACGGCGCATCCTCTTCCTCCTCCGGAGCCGCCTCGGGGAAGACCTCGGCGAGGACGACTTCCGCCACCTGCCGCGCCCGGCCGCCCGGGTTGCCGTTGGCGACGTTCGAGAGGACGACGACCCCGACGTTCGCCTCGGGATACCAAATCGCCTGCGTCCGGAACCCCGCGTCGGCGCCCCCGTGCCCCACCGTGCGCAGGCCCCGGTGGTCGCCGATGCTGAGGCCGTGCGCGTAGGGGATCGTATCGCCGCTGTTCAGGACCCCGCGCCTCGTCATCATCTCCATCACCTCCGGCCCGCCGACCGTCTCGTGCCGGAAGTTGTCGAGCCAGCGGGCGAGGTCGTCCGCCGTCGTGAAGAGGCTCGTCGCCCCCGCGTTCGCGTAGCTGAGGACCGCCTTCGTGTACTCCGCGCCGTCTTCGTCCCTGGGCGCGGGCCGGTAGGAGTAGGCGCGACCGGGAACGATGTGCTCATGGTCGTCGTGGAAGTGGGTTCGGTCCATGCCGAGCGGCCGGAAGATCCTCGCGGCGGTGAACTCGGGGAAGGACCTCCCGCTGACCGCCGCCGCCGTCTGCCCCAGGAGCGTGTAGCCCATGTTGGAGTAGAGGTACTCCGAGCCGGGCACGAAGTTGAGTTCCCGCTGGCGCGACATGAGGCCGAGGATCTGCTCGGTCGTGATCACGTCGTCGAGGCGCCAGCCGGAGATCCCGAGAAGCTGCCACTGGTCCCGGATCCCGCTCGTGTGGTGGATCATCTGGCGGACGGTGACCGGGTGCTCGAACTCGGGGACGAACCCGAGGTGCGCCTGCACGCGGTCGTCCAGCGAGAGCGCCCCCTCGGCCGCGAGCATCGTCACCGCCATGGCCGTGAACTGCTTCGACACGGAGGCAACGTGGAAGACCGTACTGGGGGTGACGGGGACGCCATGCTCGATCTGCGCGTAGCCGTAGCCGCGCGAGTGAATGATCTCGCCGTCGCGGATGACCGAGACGGCGGCGCCCGGCGAGCCCGGGCGGTCCAGGTCGGCGAACACGGCGTCGATCCCGCGCGCGAGGTCGGAAGACGGAGCCGGATCTCCGGCGCCTCCGCACCCGGCGAGCAGGGCGACGGCGACGAGCGGGAGGAAGGCGGCGGGGGCTACCGGACGCATGCGGGTGGCCGTGCGATCAGGGATCGTGGAGTTCGACCAGCATCTCGATCTCGACCGACTGGTCGCGCGGAAGCGACGCCATCCCCACGGCCGCGCGGGCGTGCTTCGAGATCGCGGGGCCGAACACCTGCTCCATGAGGTCGGAGCAGCCGTTGATGACCTGCGAGTGCTGCGTGAAGTCGGGAGGCGTGTTCACCATCCCGAATACGCGCACGATGCGCTTCACGCGGGAGAGGTCGCCGATTTCCCGCGCGAGCGACGCGAGGAGGCAGACGCCGACCCAGCGGGCGATCTCGTAGCCTTCCTCGACGGTGTGATCGAGACCGACCTTCCCCGTGTTGCTCTCGTCGAGGCCGCCGCAGGGACCGTGACCGGCGAGGAAGACGAGATTCCCGGTCGTCACGGCCTTCACGAAGTTGGCGGTCGGCGCATCCGGAGTCGGGAGTTCGATCCCGAGTTCCGCGAGGCGCTCTTCCGGAGTCTGGGCGGCGGCTCCGCTGGCCAGGGGCAGGAGGACGAAGAATCCCGCGAGCACGCCGACGACGGGGCGCGGCGCGTGCCCGGATCGCGACGAGGGCGAAGTCATGCGGTCCCCGCCGGATCGCGCCGCCGGGAGACGATCGCCTCGGGGGTCTCGCCGGTGCGGATCGCTTCGGCCGCGATGTCCACAGCCTCGAAGATCTTCGTATAGCCCGTGCAGCGGCAGAGATTGCCGGAGAGCGCCCGCGCGACGTCCTCGCGAGCGGGGTCCGGATCGCGGGCCAGCAGTCCGTGGGCCGAGCAGAGGATGCCCGGTGTGCAGAAGCCGCATTGCGCCCCTCCCGTGAGATCGAAGGCGTCCTGGAGCGGGTGGGGGCCGGACGCGTCCGCGAGCCCTTCGACGGTCGTGATCTCGTGACCCGTGGCCTCGTGCACCGGCATGATGCAGGAGAGCACCGCCTCGCCATCGCGGAGCACCGTGCACGCCCCGCAGTCCCCCTTGTCGCACCCCTGCTTCGATCCGGTGAGGCCCAGCGCGTAGCGGAGGGTCTCGAGGAGGGTGTAGTGGGACGGTACTCCGACCCGGCGCCGGTCTCCGTTTACCCGCAGTTCCACCACCTTGTGCATGATGACCAAGTTGTTCGGGGCGCTCACGGGCGGCAACCGAAATCGGGCGGCCGACGAGGTTCGCGAGCGCGGTCCGGGTGCGCATCGTGTGACGAAAGCCCCATGTTCAACCGTCTGGAGAGAGTCCGCCCGTGTATACCGCCACATGAGGGAACGCACGATGCATCGCCCGCTTCGACGAACTCTGCTTTCGCTCCTGCTCTCCGCTTCGGGAGTGTACGCGCTCGCCCCCGAAGCCGCGTGGGCGCAGGAGGTCCCGGTGGACCGATGGCTGGTCACGGGCGCGGAGCACGTAGCGGGCGACCACCCGCTTCCCGTGGCCGGGCCGGACCGGTTCCCGGACCGGAACCTCGAAACCGCCGCGGGCACGTGGTCGCTCTTTCGCCGCGACGGACAGGCGACGCTGGATTTCTCGGAGTTCTCGGAAGGCGGACAGGCGACGCTCGCCCACGTGTACCTGAAGTCACCGGCGGACGCGAGCGTGCGGCTCGAACTGGGCGTCGAGCCCTGCACGCGGATCGAGGCGTGGCTGAACGCGCAGTCCATCGCGGACTCCGGAACCGCGCACGAAGTGCGGCTGGCGGCGGGTTGGAACACGCTCCTCGTCGTGCTCGACGGCGAACCCGGATGTGAGCGCACCCTCTCCGCGCGGCTCTCCCCGGACACGGGTCCGAACGTGCGGGCGCGCCGCGACGACCGCTCCGGCGACCGGTTGACCGTGCAGGCCTCCCGACCTCCCGGCGTGCGGCCGGCCTGGCCCGCGGGCGTCGTGACGGTCTCCACCCCCCGCATCGCGGGGCTCGCCTGGCGCCCGGACGACGACGATCTGCAGGCCGCCATCCGCTACGAACTCGCGAGCTGGGGTCGCGAATTCGCAGCCGGCATGGACGGCGCCGGCGCTCCGGGGATCCAGCGTCCGCTGGTCGGATTCCGGAACCCCTTCGACCTTCCCCCCCGGAGCGGCGGCGCCCCGGGCGAAGCGGGCGAGGCGGGTGAGGGAGATGACGAGACCGGTCCCACCGACCCGGAGGGAATGCGGGCGCGGATGGTCGCGCAGCTGCTGGGCCGGCCGGAGCCCCGCGCCCCGGCGCCGAGACAGGGCTCCGCGGAGCTGCGTCTCGCGGACGAGTCGTTCGTCGCCGCGTCCAGCGACCTCGAGCCGGGCGTGCCCGTCTCCTTCGAGGGCGTTCTCCCCTTCCGGAAGCTCCGTGAGGCCGCGCTGCGCGACGACGGCATGAAGGGCGAGTTCCGATGGGACGGTGGAGACGGAGAGGGCGAGGGGCGCATGCCGGCGGCGCCGGTGCTGAGGGCGCTCCACGGCGCGCTGGATCTGGCGCTCGAGGCCGGGACGGACGGCGTGTGGCGCGGCAGGTTGCGGGTTCCGGACGTCCTCGCCGGCTTCACGCTCCGAGGTGAGGAGGGATCGTGGACCGTCGACGGATCCACGGTGGAGGACCGCCTGCTGTGCGACCCGTGCGAGCGCGGCCGCCGGCTGGAAGTCGAGTTCCGCGGGACCGCCGGCACCGATTCGCAGCCGCCGCGGGCGCGCATCGAGGGCCTCGGGTTCCCGGACCTGCCCGAAACCGGCGCGCCCTCGGCGGTCGAGTTGCTGCGGGCGCTGGAAGGGGATAACCGCCGTTACCGCGCTCTCATCGAGCGTCCGTCGCCGGATCCTCCCCTTCCGTCTGCTCAGTCGGTTCGGCCGAATCGACCGTCGGCGCGGGCTCCGTCGTCGGCGGGGCGATGACGGGCTCCGAGGGGGGGTTGGGGCCGAACGTCGGACGCGAGGAATCCGTGGACCAGGGATCGATGAACTCCTGAGCCGGATCCACCTCATCGCGCGGCGTGGGCGGCTCCTGTTCCTCGACGACCGGATCCGCAACCGCTTCGGGGGCGTCTTCTTCGTCCCCTGTCTCGTCCGCGTCGGCGGTGGACGCTCCGGCGGCCGCGGCGGTTCCGGCCGCAGTGGCGGTCGCGGTTCCGGCGATCGTCGCGCGGCTCGCGGTCGGCGGTTTCGGAGGGGCGGGCGGCGACTTCCATTGCGTCTCCCGCCCGGCGGCCTCGAGTTCGCGCTGGATCTCGTTCATCCCCTTCCGGAACTCGCGGATCCCCTTGCCGATGGTGCGGGTGATCTCCGGGAGGCGGCGGGGCCCGAACACGATGAGCACGAGCATCGCAATGAGGAGGATCTCGCCGATTCCGAACCCGGTCATATTCATGACGGTGCGATCAACCGGCCGTCCGGGGCGAACTCAGGGCGTCAGCGCCTGCAGCACGTCCTCGCCATAGAACATGCCGATGTACCGCGCCTGCACCGGCGTGACCCGGCGGACGGCCCAGATCAACTCGACGTGGTTGGGTTCGCGGGGTTCCACCGGGAGCGAGAACCCGCATTCGGCCAGCAGACGGTCCGCCTTCTTCAGGTTGCACTTGCTGCAGGCCGTGACCACGTTCGACCACCCGTTGTCTCCGCCACGCGAGATCGGAGTCACGTGATCGCGGGTGAGCGACTCGCGATATCCCAGCTCCCGCCGGTGACGGCCGCAGTACTGACAGCGATAGGCGTCGCGCGCGAACAGGAAGGTGTTCGTGACCTGGCGGCGGAAACGGCGGGGGATCTGGATGAACCGGACGAGGCGGATGACGACGGGCGTATCCATCCGTACGCGCTCGGATCGGATGGGACGTGCCGAATCCACCTCCAGCGCGTCGGCCTTCCGGTCGATGAGCAGGCGAACGGCGCGCCGGACCGGAATGATCGTCAACGGCTCGTATGAAGCGTTCAGGGCCAGACAGCCCATGAGCGACCCCCCATTGGATGCGGTGCGGAAAACAAGCAATCCGGCTGCGACGTGTCAAGCGAAGGCCCCCGCGTGACGGCGCCGCGGGAGGCGGGCTCCGGCGGCGTGTGCGAGGTCGCCGTCGCGCGGACGTTCCTCGGCACGCTCGCGTACTCGATCCCCGCCTCGCTCGTCGGCGCCGTGGAGCCGGGCATGCGCGTTCGCGTCCCGCTCGGCGGCGGGACGGCGGTCGGCATCGTGGACCGCCTCGGGCTGAGGGCCGACCGGGGACGTAAACCGCGATTGCGGGAACTGCGTGGCGTCCTCGACGAAGCGCCGCTGATCGACCCGCCTCTCCTCGATCTCTGCCGCTGGATCTCGGACTACTACGTGGCGCCCCTCGGCGTGGTCCTGAGAGCGGCCCTCCCCCCGGGGGCGCTCGGGTCCCGGGCCGGCGGGGGCGGGAGTCCCGGAAGACCGCGCACCGAACGCGTGCTGCGGCTCGTGCGCGAACTGCGAACGCTGAGCGAACGCGACCTCGCCTTCGGGCGGGCCAGGCGGCAGCGCGAGTTGTACGAGACGCTCGAATCGGTCGGCGGGCAGGCGAGCGTCGGGCACCTGGTGAAGCAACTCGGCTTCAGCCGGGGCGTGCTCGACGGACTCGTGGAGCGGCGGCTGGCGGAGTTCTTCGAGCGCGAGGTGGAGCGGGATCCGTTCGCCGGCCCCGTCGAGCCGGAGGCCCGGTTCACGCTGACGCCGGACCAGGCTCGCGTCGTGGGCGACCTCGAGCGCCTCGACGCGCCGGGGCGCGTCGCGCTCCTGCGCGGCGTGACGGGCTCGGGCAAGACCGCCGTCTACCTCGAGGTGCTGGAGCGTCTACTCGCACTGGGCCGCTCCGGCATCGTCCTCGTGCCCGAGATCGCGCTCACCCCCCAGACGGTGCAGCGCTTCCGGGCCCGCTTCGGCGACGAGGTCACGGTGCTGCATTCGGGGCTCTCGACCGGGGAACGTTTCGACGCCTGGCGAAGCCTCCGCGAGGGAAGGAAGCGGATCGCGATCGGCCCGCGGTCGGCCGTGTTCGCGCCGGTCCGGAATCTGGGCGCGATCATCGTCGACGAAGAGCACGAGAGCAGCTACAAGCAGTCGGACGTCCCGCGCTACCACGCCCGTTCCGTCGCGATCCTGCGCGCGCGCCTGGAAGGGGCTCTGTGTGTGCTCGGGTCCGCGACGCCGGCCCTCGAGAGCTGGGAGAATGCGCGGACCGGGCGCTACCGCCTGCTCGAACTCGACGAACGGGTGACGGGCCACGGGCTCCCTGCGGTGGAACTCGTCGACCTGCGCGCCGATGCCGGCGAGGGTCCGGGGGGGGACGCGGAGGACCCCCCTCCGGGCGGCGGACCGCGAGTCTTCTCCAAACGGTTGCGGGAGGCGATCGCCACGCGTCTGGAACGGGGCGAGCAGACGATCCTCTTCCTCAACCGCCGCGGATACGCCTCCTTCGCGGAGTGCGCGGCCTGCGGTCACGTGTGGAGTTGCGACGCCTGTTCCGTGACCCTGACGTATCATCGCCGGCGCAGGCAACTCGTGTGTCATCACTGCGGCGCGACGAGCCCGCCACCGTCTGGGTGCGGCGAGTGCGGCGGCCCGGCGCCGCGCTACGCCGGCATCGGCACCGAACAGGTCGAACGCCGCGTGGGCGAGCTTTTTCCCGAAGCCGGCATCGCCCGCATGGACCTCGACACCACGGGCTCCAAGTGGGCGCACGTCGAGATTCTGGAGGCGTTCCGCAGGCAGGAGGTCGACATCCTGCTCGGCACGCAGATGATTGCCAAGGGCCTCGACTTCCCGCAGGTCACGCTCGTGGGAGTGATCAACGCGGATGTCGGTCTCCATCTTCCGGACTTCCGCGCCAGCGAACGCACCTTCCAACTCCTGGAGCAGGTCGCCGGACGTGCGGGGAGGGGCGAGGAGCCGGGCGAGGTGCTCGTCCAGACCTCGCGCCCGCGGCACTACGCGCTCGCCGCGGCCGCGGAGCACGACTATGTCGGTTTCGCGGACCGGGAACTCGGGGACCGGGAGGAACCGGGCTATCCGCCGCACCGCCGGCTCGCGAACCTCGTCATCTCCGGGAAGACGGAGTCCCGCGTGATCGACGTCGCCGAAGAACTGTCCGAGTGGACGCGGCGGCTGATTCGAGATCGCCGTCTCGCCGGGATCGAGGTCATCGGA
Organism: Gemmatimonadales bacterium; assembly: GCA_009840115.1. GTDB lineage: Bacteria > Gemmatimonadota > Gemmatimonadetes > Palauibacterales > Palauibacteraceae > Palauibacter > Palauibacter irciniicola. The sequence goes on from VXOJ01000063.1 coordinate 24,094, forward strand.
CCGGCCCCCTGCCCGATCGACCGACTCCGCGAGCGGTGGAGGTGGCACTTCCTGATCAAGGCGGAGCGCGCCGCGACGCTCGGCGGCGTCCTGCGCTTTCTCGGAGAGGAGCGGGGCCAGCCCGGTTCGGGCCTCCGCCTCGAGATCGACCGCGATCCCGAGGCGCTGCTGTGACGGGGCCATCGAGCTTCCCGCTTCGCTTGTTGGGAGGATCGCGCTCCGTCAGGTTGTGCCTCGGGTTCCAGCCCGTTGTCCGTCGGTGCGAAGCGAGGGAGAGGGAATGAGTCGTCACGTTCGGGGCCGTCCGTTTTACCGCGGGCCGTGGGTCGTCATGGCGATCGGGATCGCGGCGGCGGCCTGCGGGGGGCCATCGCTGCCTCCGATCGCTTCGGCCGAGGCGGCGGCCGCGTTCGAGGCGTGCCGCGAGTTGGCGTGGGAGGAGAAGCAGGGGTGCTATGAGGCACGGCTTCTCGACGAGCTCGGCGCGGCCGGGGCGGGCGCGGCGCTGGAGATGCTCGAGTCGCTGGCCGCCGCGGACAGGACAGCTCAGGCACAGGCCCACGTCCTCACTCATGCGATCGGCATCAATGCCTACGGGCCTGGAGAGACCTTCACCGATGTCTTCGAGGAGTGCACGGAGGTCTTCCAGTCCGGGTGCTACCACGGCGTCGTCCAGGCCTATTTCATCGCGATGGGCGAACCGAACGCGGAGATGGTCGCCGGGCTCTGCGCGCCCTATGAAGCGGACCCCGCCGACCGCTGGCTGCTCTTCCAGTGCCTGCACGGGCTCGGACACGGTCTCACGATGTACTACGGCCACCACCTTCTCATGGCGCTCGAGGGCTGCGACCTGCTGACGACCGGATGGAACCGGAACTCCTGCTACGGCGGGGCGTTCATGGAGAACGTGGTCAACGCGGTCGCGCCTCATCATCCGGCCGCCGCACTGGTGTCCGACGGGACCGCCGCGGAGGACGGAGCGGGCGAAGGGGCCGAGGCCCCGGACCACGGCGCGGGCGCGCACGTCCACGGGGCGATGGCGATGGCGGACCCCGTCGAACCCTTCGAGCCGCTGCGCGCCGACGACCCGCACTATCCCTGCTCGATTCTGGACGAGAAGTACCTGACCTCCTGTTACCAGATGCAGACTTCCGCCATGCTCTGGCACAACGACGGAGACATCGGGGACGCGGCCGCCGCCTGTGTCAATGCGCCCGACGCCTGGCGAGACGACTGCTTCGTGAGCCTCGGCCGCGACATCAGCGGCCGCACGCTGCAGGACGAGGACGATGCGCGCCGCGAGTGCCGGAAGTCGCCGGAGGAGTACCGCGAGTGGTGCTACGTGGGTGTCGTCAGAAACTTCGTGGACGTCACCGCGACGACCGAAGCCGGATTCTCCTTCTGCCACACCATCGAAGACCGGGCCAAGCGCCAGTGTCACGAAGCGATGGGAGAGGCGCTGTACTCGCTCTACGCGGACGAGGCCGCGCGGCGCGAGGCGTGCGAGGCCTCGGAAACGGAGGAACTCGCGCTCGCCTGTCGGCGCGGCGCCCTGGTGACTGGCTAGTTCTTCCCGCTGCCTCTCGCCGCGCGCATGAAGCGTCGCAGCCGCTCTTCGTCGAGGCGTCCGTCCGTTCTCACCCCCGAGCAGACATCCACGCCGAAGGGACGGACCGCGCCCAGGGCCGCGGCCAGGTTGCCCGGCCGGAGGCCGCCCGCGAGGTAGACGGGGCAGCCGGCCCGCTCGACGATGGCGCGGCTGTGGCTCCAGTCGTGGACGCGACCCGTGCCCCCGAGTTGCCGCACGGGGAGGTCCGGGTTGCCCGAGTCGAGCAGGACCGCGTCGACGAGCGGCGCCACCGCGACGGCCTCCTCCACCGAGTGCTCTCCCCGGACGTGGACGACCTGAACGAGCGAGACGCCCGGCAGCCGGCGGCGCAGGCTGCGGAGCGCGTCGGGCGCGAGCCGGTCCACGAGCTGGAGCGTGTCGGCCCGGGTCCGGCGCTGCTGGGCCTCGATCTCCTCGGGGTCCGTCCGCGACGTGAGCAGGAAGGTCGCGACGCCGCGCGGGGCCGCGGCCACGATGCGGCGGATCGTGGCCTCGTCGATGACCCCCGGCCCGCTCGGCATCGCCGAAACGAGCCCGATCGCCGTCGCCCCGCAGCTGGCGGCGAGCGCGGCCTCCTCGCGGCTCTCGATGCAGCAGATCTTGACCGCGGGCCTTCGATCGTTCAGGCGGGCGCCCCCGTGGCCGCGCGCTCGACGCCGAGTCCCGGACCGTCGGGCAGGACGATCCGACCCTCCTCGAGGTGCGGGCCCGTGAACGGATCGGTACGGAGGAGCGCGGCGCCATCCAGGTCCGCGTAGTCCACGAGCGAGGCCAGGTGCGCCGCCGGCGCGATCCCGAGGCTCGTCTCGAGCATGCACCCGAGCATGACGGAGAGGCCGCACGCGCGCGCGGTGTGGATCATGCGGAGCGCTTCTCGCGGACCTCCGCACTTGGCGAGCTTGATGTTGATGCCGTCGACGAGGCCGTCGAGTCGCGGGATGTCGGTCGCCACGATGCTCGACTCGTCCACGACGATGGGGAGAACCGCGCGCGAGCGGACGAAGGCCAACTCGTCGTTCTCCGTCGGCGGGAGCGGCTGCTCCACGAACTCCACCCCGTACTCGGCGCACATCGCGATCCCCTCGACGGCTTCCGCGGGCGTCCAGGCCGCGTTCGCGTCCACGCGCAGGACCTTGTCGGGCGCCGCGCCCCGGACGGCGCTCAGCCGCGCTTCGTCGTCGTCGCTCCCGAGCTTGATCTTGAGGATGGGCCACGCCTCGGCCTCGCGCGTCTTCCGGGCCATGGCGTCCGGAGCGTCGATGCCGATCGTGAACGAGCTGAGCGGCGCGTCGGCCGGATCCAGGCCCCACAGCTTCCAGAGCGGAAGTCCCGCGCGCTTTCCGACCCAGTCGTGGAGCGCCGACGAGATGGCGCAGCGGGCCGACCCGTTGCGGCCGAGGAGGCTTGCGAGGTCCCGCTCGATGTTCTCGAGCCGGAAGGGATCCTCCACCTCCTCGATGCGGGGGGCCAGCTTTCTCAGCGCGGCCTCCACCGTGTCCGCGGTCTCTCCGTAGTACCCGGACGGATCCGCCTCGCCCCAGCCCTCGATCCCCTCGTGCTCCAGCCGCACCCACACCAGGTCGTCGCCCGTCTTCACGCCGCGGCTGATGCCGAAGGGGTGCGCCGTCTCGACGTGGAACGGCTCCCACGAGATTCTCATTTCCCGGCCGTCCGCCAGAGACTGTACTGGATGCGGGACGGAGTGACTTCGGGCCCGTCCTCGCGCATGTAGACATCGATTTCCGTCCGGTGGCCGAAGCGTCCCTCCAGGTAGACGCCGGGCTCGACGGAGAAGCCGACGCCCGCCACTAGCCGCCGGTCATCCCGCATCTCGATGCTGTCGAGGGTGGGGCCGACGCCGTGGAGTTCGCGGTCGATCCCGTGCCCGGTGCGATGGAAGATGGCGTCCTCATAGCCGCGCGCGATCAGCGTATCCCGGGCCGCGCGATCCGCGTCCGCTCCGGTGGCGCCCGGGTCCTGCCGGATGACTTCCACCGCCGCGTCGCGGGCCGCGACGACCGCATCCCAGGCGGCGGTCACTTCGGCGGGCGGCTCCGGACCGAGAAAACCCATCCATGTCTGGTCGGCGAAGACCGCGTCGGGCTCCCCCGCCACGCGCCCCCACAGGTCCACCATGAACACCTGGTCCGCCGCGAGGGACGACGATCCCTCGGCGCGGGGTTCGTAGTGCGGTTTTGCGGCGTTGGGACCCACCGCGACGATCGTGTCCGTTTCCGTCAGGCCTTCGGCGCGCAGCCGCGCCCGGATCCATTCGGCGAGGTCGTGCTCCGTGACGGGGGTCGGCTCGCCGGAGGTGTCGAAGGCGGCGGCCGTCGCGGGATCCGGATCGGGCGCCAACCCCGCCGCGGCCGCCGCCAACTCGAACGCCGTCCGCGCCGTGCGGGCCAGGATTTCGGCCGCCGCGTGGTGCAGGGCGTGCCCGTGCGCGCCCCACTGGGCCGCCGTCCCGGAGATCAGGTCCACCGAACTGACGACCCGGGGCCCGAGCGATTCCACCAGTTCGACGACGCCGGCAGGGACGTGGTCCACGTACGGAATCGAGTCCCGGGGGCTCACCTCCATCGCGACCGTATCCATGCCCCGCAGCATCTCGCGCAGCGCCGTCTCCATCTCGTCCCAGCCGACGTAGCTCGTGAGCCGGTGCGGCCAGCCGTCCCATCCGGACACTTCGATCTTCTGGACGAGCGCGTGCGGCGTCCGACCCGGTTCGATGAGGACGAAGTACCGGCGTTTCTGGCCTTCGGGCAGCCCGACGAGGTGCGCCGCGAGCGGATTGAGGGCCCGGAAGTCGTACAGCAGCCAGGCGTCGATTTCCTGTCGTTCGAGTTCGCTGGAGGCGGTCTCCAGGAAGGGGGCATCAAGGTCGGGCAAGGCCGGGCTCCTGTTCTGCGGGGGCGCGCGCCCGGGGCGGTCAGCCGGTGGCGTCGCGCAGGGCGGTCAGGTGCGAGACGACGTTGCGTCCCAGTTCGTCGGGATTGTAACCGCCCTCGAGGAAGGAGACCACGCGTTTTCGGGCCGTGGCCCGGGTCCGCCCGACGACCTCGTGCGCCAGCGTGTCGAAGTGCGCCGGGGTGAGGGTGAATCCCCCCAGCGGATCCTCCGCCCCCGCGTCGAACCCGGCGGAGATGAGCGTCAGGTCGGGCTCGAAGCGGGCCAGCGCCCGATCGACGCCGTCGAGCAGCGTCTCCACGTAGCGCTCGGGTGGAAGACCCGCGGGCATGGGCAGGTTCAGCGTCGTCCCTTCTCCCGCTCCCCGTCCCCGTTCGGCGGCGGACCCGGTGCCGGGGAAGAGGGGATGCTGGTGCATCGAGAGGAAGAAGACGGAGGGGTCGTCGTAGAAGATGTCCTGGGTCCCGTTTCCGTGGTGCACGTCCCAGTCCACGATCAGCACCCGTTCGACTTCCGGCCGGGCCAGGGCGTGACGGGCGGCCACGGCGATGTGGTTGAACAGGCAGAAGCCCATCGCGCGCTCCTGCGTCGCGTGGTGGCCCGGCGGGCGCACGGCGCAGAAAGCCGCGCGGCAGGTTCCATCGAGGACCGCGTCCACCGCCGCGATCCCGCACCCCGAGGCGGCGACGGCGGCGTCCCAGCTTCCCGGCGAGACCGGAGTATCGGGATCGATCCGTACGATCCCTCCGCTCTTGATGACTCGGTCGCAGACCGCCCGCATGCGTTCCACGTGTCCCGGCGTGTGGGCCCGTTCCAGTGCGGCGACTTCGGCCGGAGGCGGCATGACGGGGAGGACATCCTCGTGAAGCTCGGGCAGCGCCCGCTCAAGCGCGGTCATCAGGGCGCGGAGCCGCCCCTGGTGTTCCGGGTGACCCCAGCCTGTGTCGTGCCGGCTGCAGTCGGGATGCTGAAACAGGCCGACCGGCTTCAGCGCGGCCGCCTCGAACGGGCGTTTTCGGGATCCGCCACTAGGTGGCGAAGGTCGCGAGGCTCTGTCCCTCCGGACCTTCCCGCAACTCCCGGAGCGCCCGGTCCCGGAGCTGCCGGACGCGTTCGCGCGTCACGCCGAGCAGGCGGCCGATCTGCTCCAGCGTGTGCGGGTCTTCGCCCTGCAGTCCGTAGTACAGCCGCACCACGCGCGCGTCGCGTGGCCGCAGGCGGCGCAGACCCTCGGCGATGTGCCGCTTCAGCAGACGCTGCTCGACGACTTCCTCGACATCCGTCTCGTCCGCGAGGAGCCGCTCTGCGAGATCGCTGTCGTCGGAGGTCCCGACCCGTGCGTCGAGCCGAACCTCTCGCGCGTTCAGTCTCCGCAGCAGCGCGATCGTGGGCAGCGTCAACCCCGTCTCCTCCGCGAGCTCCCGATCGCTGGGCTCACGGTCGAGGGTCTGACGCAGTTCGCCCCGCGCGCGGATCATGCGCGCCAGCTCGTTCGCCCGATTGAGAGGCACCCGCACCGGCCGGCCCTGCTTCGCGATGGCGGACAGGATCGCCTGGCGAATCCACCACACGGCGTAGCTGATGAACTTCACGCCGTGGTCCGGGTCGAACTTCCGGGCAGCGATGACCAGGCCGACGTTCCCCTCCTGAATCAGGTCGAGGAAGCTCAGCCCCTTGTTGCGGTATCGTCGGGCGATGGAGATGACGAAGCGCAGATTCGCGCGGATGAGACGGTCGAGGGCGGAGGAGTCGCCGCTGCGAGCCGAGCGGGCGGTCTCACGTTCCTCGCTGGGGCTCAGGAGCGGATAACGACCCAGCTCCTCGAGGTAGCGTTCAAGGATGTTGGGCGACAAATCCTCGCGATCCATCGCAACTTCCTCTCTTTGCGGGACGTCGACCCGGTCAGGCTGTCGGGCCGAGCTACCGATTCCGGCTCCGTCGCGCACGGACCATCCGACGCTTCAATGAAGCTAAACGCGGATCGGCCACCCCGCAAAATGCATGTCCCGGCGGGCACGAGACCCGGGGGGTACGTCAGAAGCGGCCGCGAGCGCGTTCGCGGGCGGGGAGGACTTCGAGGCAGGTGGTCCACCAGCCCGTGAGGATCGTCTCCACGAACTCCTCCGGCAGTTCTTCGTCGCGCATCTCGCCTGCGAGGCGCTCGTGATCGTAGCCCACCGGCACGAACTCGAGATTCGGCTGCGCCCCCGTGTCGGCGCCGAAATCGAGAAGTGCGTACCACACCTCGGTCCGCCCGTCGTTCGCGGGCCGGCCCAGGACGCCGACGTTGGCGAAGAGTCCGCCGCCGGGCAGCGAGCGCTGCCACGGGATCCCGGTATGGGTCGCGAGCATGATGTCCGCCTCGTGCTCCCGGGCGAGCCACGTGAGGAACTGCGTGGAGGTCGCCGATTCCCAGAGGAATTCGTTCATGCGCCGAGGGCTGCCGTGACACATGAGCACCCGCGCGCCGTTCGCCTCCAGGCGGATCTCGCCGGGGAGGCGGCCCATCCAGCGGCGCCACCGTTCGTGCGTGTTCCGGAACGTGTAGCGGTACGAGAGCCGCGCGAAGTAGTTGTCGCGCGGGTCGGTATATCCGCACTGGCAATCGTCGAGGCCGCGCGCGATCGAATCGTCGTAGTTCCCGCGCAGGACGCGGACATCGTGGTCGATGAGGAGCGGGAAGACCCGGTCCGGGTGGGGACCGAACGCCCCGAGGTCGCCCAGGCAGTAGAGCGTTTCCGCCCCCCGGGCGGCGGCGTCCCCGATCGCGGCCGCCAGCGCCAGGTGATTGCTGTAGACGCCGCCGAAGACGGCGATCCGGCGCGGTTCAGGAGACATCCTGTCCGATGCCCCCGTAGTTGGAGCAGATCGCACCGTGCAGCCAGCACGTGTAGCACGCGGACTCGTCGAGCCGCACCGGGCGGGACGCCTCCTCCAGCGTCGAACCCATGCGCGCCGCCGGCGTCTCGATGAGGATGGGACAGGCGTAGATGCCGCGGTTCGTCACCACCCGGCTCGAGGCGCAGAGCAACTGGCGCTCGTCGTACCCCTCCATCATCGCCTCCGTCACGTGCTCCTCATTGGTATAGGGGCGCACGCGGTCGGCCTCGCGTCCGATGCGGAGCGACGGGAGGATCTTGAGCCGCGGGTTTTCGTACCCGAGCCCCCGAAGCCGGGCGACGAACGCCTGCCGCACCTCTTCGTCCCGTTCCGGTTCCCACACCTGCGTGGCGGTGATGATCGGAAGGAACCCCTCCTCGAGCAGCTTCCGGACGCCTTCCATGGCGCGGTCGAAGGTGCCGTCGCCCCGGATGGGGTCGTTCATCTCGGGCGAAGGCCCGTCGAGGGACACGCGCATTTCGAGCGAGTAGCTCGCCGCGCGGGCGGTCCGGGCGATGGGCTTCAGGGCCCGCGCCGGGAGCAGGGTCCCGTTCGTCAGCACGGAGGCCGGCCCCCGCTCCAGGGTCCGTTCCAGCATGGCGGGGAGGTCGGGGTGCATGAAGGGCTCGCCGCCGGTGAAGTAGTACTCCTTGACGCCCCACGTCTCCGAGCGCCGGAGCCAGTCCTCGACCTCGGCGAGCGAGAGGAACTCGAAGCTGTCGTTGTCCGGGGCACAACTGATGAAGCAGTGGACGCAGCGCAGGTTGCAGATCGTCCCGGTGACCTGAAACCAGAGCGTATCCAGGTGGTCCAGCCGCACGAGCGGCGCATCCGCGCGCGACTCCGCAGCCGGACCCGCGCCGTTCGACGCGGGCGCGGGCGAGTGGATCTTCCGCGCTCTCGCGATGTCTCGCTGTGGTTCGATCGGCAGCGCCGATCCAGGCATCGGACAAACCTTTCCTTACCGCAGGCTGTTGATCCTACCGCGTGCGCAGGGCTGCGCGCGAACGAGGTCCAGCAGCCGCAGCGGGGTTTTGCCACGGGCTGCTAGATCAGGAGGCCCGCTCCCGACTCGAGCCGAGCTTCCACTTCCTCTTCGGCGGCCTCGATCAGCGCCAGCACCGGCTTCGGATCGCGCGGAGCGGAAGGCTCGAAGGAGAAGATGCGCAGCACCCGCGCCGAGTGGTGCAGGGAACGTCCAAGCCGCGGGATGTCGATGAGACCGCGCTCGCCCAGCGCGGTCAGCCGGCGGACTTCGCCGTCGTTCCGCACGAGGAGCAGGTTGAGTTCGAGCATGCCCGGGTAGCTCGGGTAGTCGAGCATCACCGCACCCTCGGAGAGCCCCCACTCGTGCGCCATGCGCCGTTCGAGCGCGGCGACGAGATCCGGGCGCCGCGAGGGCCACGACGACAACGCGTCCGGGAGCTGGTCGCCCGTCAACTCCACGAGCCGCTTCGGGAGGCGCCGGTCGACGAGCGCCCCCAGCAGCTTCGCCGCCCGGCCGACGGCGGATGCGCCGTCGTAGCCCGGGCCCGCCGACGACCGTTCGATGCGCCGGCCGATGAGCGACAGCAGTTCCTCGTCGCTGGGGCCCGCCAGGTCTTCGGACGCGAGCAGGCCGCTGTCGAGCGCCGTCTGGACGAGGCGCACGAAGGTCAGCGTCGCGGCGCGCACGGCGTGGTGCCAGTAGACGTTGCGGAACATCTGGTACTTCGAGAAGAGGAGCGTCTCCAGCGCGCTGAGCCCCTTCTCGCTCACCGCGAGTTCGAGCCGGCTTCCGGCCCCTGCGCGGGCGACGGTGAGCGCGGGGAGGAGACGGTCGACGTCCACGGCTCCGTACGGCACGCCGCAGAAAAGGGAGTCGCGCCGGAGGTAGTCGATCTTGTCGAGGTCCAGCGATCCCGAGATCAGCCCCTGCAGCGGGTGGCCGGACCGCCCGCGGATGAGGGCGCCGATGCGCGCCGGGGCATCCGGGCCGTGCCGCTCCAGGACGCGCCGGATGGGGTCCGCCGTCATGAAGCGCGCCGCGATCTCTTCATGGTCTCCGGGGATCGCGCTCGGACCGAGTTCTTCCACCGCGTGCGAGAAGGCGTAGTGCCCGACGTCGTGGAGGAGCGCGCCGAGACGAACGACCGGCAGTTCGCTCATGTCCCCCGCATCGAGCACCTCGAGGTGGCCGTCGCGCTCGAGACGGGAGATGGCGCGCGAGACGAGGTGGTAGACGCCGAGGGCGTGCAGGAAGCGGTTGTGCACGCCGCCGGGATACACGAGGTGCGCGAAGCCGAGTTGCTTGACCCGCCGCAGGCGCTGGAACTGGGGCGCGTCGAGAATCTCGGCCGCGTCCCCCTCCACGCGGACGTTCCCCCACAGGGGATCACGGATCGTTCGTAGTCTGGCCATGGGCGTCGCTGAACATGCTCCGCGCAGCGTTCAACGGCCAATCAACCGAGACGGCGGCATACGGCCCGCGGCATACGGCCGGTTTGAGGTGTCGGCGGTGTTGCGGCGCGGTTGGGACGTTCGCGAGCTTGGACCCGTCAGGGCTCCAGCAGGGGCTTTCCCACGGGAGCACGAGCAGGCGGAACGGAGGCGGCGTGGAGATCAAACGCGACCGGATGGTGCACCTCGGGTACGCGAAGTACTGGCGCTCCGACCAGATCGTCGGGCTGCTCCCGATCGAGGAGGATCGGGGACCCGGCCGGCGTACGGAGGTCTTCGTCGCCAGCCGGTCCGAGCCCGTCACGGCGTCTCGATCCGAGGCTTCCATCCTCCGGGACATGGCGTCGCTCCCGGACGAGGCCCGGGTCGCCGAGGCCGGCTCCATCGCCGAGGACCTCGTGGGCGCGCTGCGCGACCTGTCGCCGGTGCTCAAGCGGATGCTGAAGAACGAAGAGGGGTTCGACGTCGAGTACTGGGCCGGCAGACTGCGGCGGGTCATGGAGTCGGACGATGACGGGCAGGAGGACCTCTTCGGCTGACGGGCGACGGGTGGCCGCCGCGGCGGCGGTCGCCGTGGCGGCGCTCTGCTTCGCGTCCGGGGGCGGAGCCCAGGAGATCCCCCAACCGCCGGCCGAGGTTCCCCGGGCCGGGAGCTCCGACGGCTGGAACTCCGAGGCGGCCCTTCTCCTCATCGAGCGCGCGATCGATGCGCGGCGTAACGCCTGGGCCGACAGTTCCCTCGAGCGATTCCGGGCCGACGTGCAGGGTCACGTGTACTACCTGGGCGACATCCTCGGGGAGCGGCACGTCATCCGGGCGGACCAGCTCGCGTTGGATGTGCGCTGGCAGCGCCCGGACCGCTCGATGCAGACGATCGTCGGGCGCCGACACGAACTTCGGCTGCCCACGACGATCCACTATCACCTCGACCACCTCTTTCTCGTCCTCGACAACTTCGGGGACCGGATCCGGATCGGACACGGCCCCGGCCACGAGATCCGTGACGTGCTTCATCCCGCGGCGGCCGGCGCGCGCGAGTTCTACGAATACCGGCTCGCGGACTCGCTCGAGATCCGGATCCGCGACCGAACCGCCCAGGTCTTCGAGCTCCAGGTTCGTCCGCGGGACGGGGCGGACGCGGGCGCCGTGGGGTCGCTCTTCGTCGAGCGGGAGACGGGGGCCATCGCGCGGATGCGGCTCACATTCACGCCCGCGGCCTATCGGGATCCGCAGATCGTGCGGCTTGTTGTCGACCTGCGCTCCGCCCTGCAGGAGGGCCGCTACTGGCTGCCCGACGAGCAGGAAATCGAGATCGCGCGCTCGCTCCCCTGGTTCGATTTCCCGCTCGAGACGCTCGTGCGGACCCGCCTCCGCGTCCTCGACTACGACTTCGACGAGGAGGCGCTCTTCGGGCTCGGGCCGGGAGCACTCATCTACAGCCTTCGCGAGGAGGAGCTGGCCCGCTTCGACGCGTGGGAAGACCCCCTCTTCGGAGGACCCCTCGAAGAGGGAAGCGCCGACGGCGATTTGGGCGCGGCCGTCGCGGAGGCACGCGAACTTGTGCTCCGGCGGACCCTGCTCGGGGGCCGACGCTGGCAGCTTGCGCTTCCGAACGCGTCGGGGGCCATCCGTGCGCGGCGTTCCGAGGGGCTGTTCGTCGGGGTGGGAGTCGCCTACCGGCCGAACGATCTCACGAGAGTCTCGTTCGGGGGCGGCCACGCGGTCGGGGAGGCGCGGCCGCAGGCGAGCCTCGGAGTGCGGCGGCGGCTGTGGGAGGTCGACCTGGAGGTCGACGGCTGGCTGCGGGTGCACCGCGACGCGGGGCCGCCAACTGGCGCGGGGGTGCTGCGGACGCTCGCCCTCCTCGCCGACGGAGAGGACTATGAGGACCCCTACCTCAGCACCGGCGGACGGATCGGGATCGTCCGCCGCGAGGGTCCCGTCCGCTGGCGCGTGGGCGCTTCATTCGAGCGCCACCGGAACGCCGGGCTGGTCGTCGGCACCGCGCCGTTCGGAGGTCGGCCGGCTCGCCCCGTGCGTCCGGTCGACGAGGGGGAGCTGGCCCGGCTCGATGCGGGACTCACGGTGGAACTCCGGAGCGGACCCGGAGCGCGGTGGACGCTGGAACTCGCGGGAGAAGCGGGGGCGAGCGGCATCGGCGACTTCGGCTACACGCGCGGCACGGTCGCGCTGTGGGCCCGGGGAAATCCCGGTGGCGCGTGGCACTGGGCGAGTGGGATCGAGTTCGGGGCGGCCGGCGGCACACTGCCGGCCCAGCGGCTCTTCCTGCTCGGAGGGCGCGGCTCGCTGCCCGGCTACGAGTTTCGCGGCTGGGGCGGGGACCGCACGGCGCTGTGGCGTGCCGAGGTGTCGCGCGCCGTCGCGTCCCCGTGGGTGCGGCTGCGCGCCATCGGAGCCATCGGCGGGACGGGCCTCGACCGCGCCGGCGAGGCCGCCGCCCGCCGCTTCGGCGTGAGCGGAAGCGCGGGGCTGCGTGCCTCCGCCGGCCTCGGCCTGGGACTTTTCTACGACATCCTGCACCTTGACGTCATGCGCGGAGAAAACTGGGTCGTCCTCCTTTCCGTGGACCCCAGATTCCTCAGGATCCTGTAACAACCCGCCGGCAGCACGGCTGGCAGCACGGCCGGGAGCGTGGCTGGCAGTCTTGTTTCCCGGGGCGGGCGATGTAAGGATTCACCGTGGATCGTTGCGTCTCCCGCGGGAACGCGGTGAGCGCGACGCAAACGCGCAAGAAGGTCTCCCGCTTGAGGTTCGCCCATGAGTGACGCCGAGATCACGACCGAGACCCCAACCGGTCATTCCCGAAGGACGTTCATAAAGGGGGTCATCGCGACCGGCGCGGTGGTCTCCTCCTCCAGCCACCTGTTCCGGGCCCGGAGCCTGTCGGCCAGCGCCGCGGTGCGGGCGTCGATGCCCCGCATGATCTCGCTGAACGTGAACGGGGTGTCGCGTTCGGTCGATGTCATGCCGCAGGAGACGCTGGCCATGACGCTCCGCTACAAGCTGGGGCTCACCGGCACGAAGCTCGGGTGCGACCGCGCGGAGTGCGGCGCCTGTACGGTGCTCATCGACGGGGTCTCGCACTACGGCTGCTCGATGCTGACGAACGCGGTGCGAGACCGGTCCGTGACGACGATCGAGGGGCTCGAGAGCGCGGACGGCACGCTGCACCCGGTGCAGCAGGCGGTGATCGACGAGGGCGGCTTCCAGTGTGCCTTCTGCGCGCCCGGCTTCATCATGAGCATGGTCGCGCTCACGAACGAGAACCCGGAGCCCACCCGCGAGGAGACGGCCGAGGCCCTCTCCGGCAACCTCTGCCGCTGCGGGGACTACAACAAAATCCTGAACTCCGCCATGCGTGCCGCCGAGTACGCGCGGCGCATGGTGTGAGGGGAGGACGATCATGGCGCTAATCGGACAGGACATTTCGCCACCGGATCTGCGTGCGAAAGTCACGGGACGAGCCAGGTACGCGGAGGACTTCAGGGCCGAGGGCATGGTCTTCGCCAAGCTCCTTCTGAGCCCCATGCCGCACGCCCGCGTGCGCAGTCTGGACGCGAGCCGCGCGCTCGCCATGCCCGGCGTGCTCGGAATCCTGCGGGCGAGCGAGGTCAACCAGCCCGATGCCCCGGGCGAGGCGGCGCTCACGGATGAGCCGAAGTACGTGGGCGAGCCCATCCTCGCGCTGGCGGCGGTCGACGAGACGACGGCCGCGGACGCCATCGAACTCATCGATATCGACCTCGAGCCGCTCCCGTTCGCGATCGACCCGCTCGACAGCCTGCGGCCCGGCGGCCCGGACGCCCGTCTCGAGGGCAACGTCCGACGCTTCGGCGAGAGCGGCCCGGAATGGGACTCCCTGAAGTGGCCGCAATCGGAGTTCGACGCGGCCGAGGCCGAGGGCCGGCTGCCGATGGGGCCGCCGGAGGACGAGTGGTCGCACGGGGATCTGGACGCGGCGTTCGCCGACGCCGACTACGTCCTCGAGGACACGATCGTGCACCAGTCGCTGACCCACCACCCGATGGAGCCGCGAAGCTCCATGGCGTACTGGGAGGACGGGCGCTGCTACCTGTACGGGTCCACGCAGAGCACGCAGCGCACCCACCAGGCGCTGGCGGGGCAGTTGGGCCTCGAACCGGACGACGTCGTCTTCGTGGGCCAGTACTGCGGTGGCGGCTTCGGCTCCAAGATCGCCGGCGCCACGATCTACCAGGTCACGGCGCTCCTCGCGAGGAAGATCCAGCGGCCGGTGATGATGCGGATCAACCGCTACGAGGAGAACTACATCGGCCGTGCACGCCCCGGCTTCCAGGCGTGGACGAAGATGGGTTTCCGCAGCGATGGGAAGATCACCGGGATCGACCTCTACATCGTCCAGGACCACGGGCCGTACGGACGGTCGGGCGACTACAATACCGCGGGCGCGGTGACGGACCTCATGTACCAGCCCGACGCGATGCGCTTCCGCGGCCTCACGCTCTATACGAACACCCCACCGCGCGCGGCGCAGCGGGCGCCGGGCGGCGCGCAGATCGTCGCCATGCTGGAGCCGCTCGTCGACAAGGCGGCGCGCGAACTGGGCATCGACCGGGTGGAGATCCGGAAGATCAACGCCCCCACGCACGACTCGGAGTTCGGGCCGCAGCGGGCCACGACGACGAGCGCCTTCGTGCGAGAGGCGATCGATGCGGGCGCGGCGCAGTTCGACTGGGCCGGCAAGCAGGCGCTCAGCGGACAGCGGAACGGGACGAAGGTCACGGGCGTCGGCGTGGGGCTGAGCCCGTACGTCGGCGGTTCGTCGGGGTTCGACGGACTCCTCCTCATCCGCCCGGACGGCAAGCTCTACATCCACCAGGGGATCGGGAACCTCGGGACGCACTCGATGGCGGACACGGCCCGGGCCGCGGCGGATGAACTCGGCCTCGAGTGGGACGACTGCGCGGTCATCTGGGGCGACAGCTCGCAGCACCACCCGTACAGCGCGGTGCAGGCGGGAAGCCAGACGATCCACGCGCACACGCGCGCCAACTACGCCGCCGCGCTCGACATGAAGCGCAAGCTGCAGGAGGTCGCGGCCGCCGCGCTCGGCGGCGCGGCGAGCGCGTACCGGGTCGAGGGCGCCCGCGTGACCGGACCGGGAGGCTCCATGGGCTTCGCGCAGGCCGCGGAGCGCGCCATCGCCATGGGTGGCGAGTACTCCGGCCAGGAGTTGCCGGAGGACATCAACAACTACACCCGGGGGTCCGCCACGCAGCTCGCGGGCCAGGGCCTGATGGGCGTCGCGCGGGACAACTTCTCGCACGAGGGCTCGACGTGGTCGTGGGTCGTGGGCTTCGCGGTCGTCGAACTCGATACCGAGACCGGCGACGTGGTACTCGTCGACTACACGGGCTCCGCCGACTGCGGGGTCGTCGTGCACCCGCGCAGCCTCGCGGCGCAGATCCACGGCGGCAGCGTGCAGGGCTTCGGACAGGCGCGCAGCCAGAAGTGGGTGTACGACCCGAAATGGGGCGTGCCTTTCGCCCACCGGCTCTATACCGCGAGACCTCCCGGCATCCTCGACGTGCCGCTCAGCATGGACTGGGCGGCGGCGGGCGAGCCGGACCCGCAGACGCCGATCGGCGCCAAGGGAATCGGAGAGCCCCCGGTCGGGGCGGGATCCGCGGCGGTCACCTCCGCGATCGCGGACGCGCTCGGCGGGCGCTGCCTGTGCCGGATCCCGCTGACGACGGACGTGATCCTGGCCGAACTCGAGGGCCGGGCGCAGCCGCACGCACTCACCGAGATCCACAGCTAGGGGAGATAGGACGATGGCCGTGATTCGCGACATGATGCCCGCGTTCGAGCTCTTCCAGCCGACGAGCGTGGACGAGGCGCTGGACGTGCTCGAGCGCCACGACAACACCTGGGTCCTGGCCGGCGGCCTCGACTCGATGGACTGGTTCAAGGACCGCATCAAGCGGCCCGACGTCGTCGTCGAGCTGGGCTCCGTGAGCGAGCTGACCGGCATCCGCGCGAGCGGGGACGGGCTCGAGATCGGCGCCATGACCTCGCTGCGCGACGTGGTGGCGAACGAGGACGTGCGGTCCCGCTTCGGACTCCTCGCCGACGCCGCCGCCCAGGTGGCGACGCCGCAGATCCGGAACCAGGGGACGCTGGGCGGCAACCTCATCCAGGACACGCGCTGCTGGTACTACCGCGGCGGGTGGCCGTGCTACCGCGCGGGCGGGAACATCTGCTACGCGGGGACGCCCCGCTCCATGAACCGGGAGCACGCCGTGACCGGGCAGAGCCGCTGCGTGGCGGTGAACGGGGCGGACACGGCCGGGGCGCTGGTCGCGCTCGGCGCGCAGATGCTCGTGCGGAGCGCGGGCGGCGAGCGCGTCTACGAGGCCGAGGACTTCTTCGTCGGCCCGGAGATCGACATCGAGCGCATGACCGTGCTGGAGCCGGGAGATCTCTTGACGCACGTGCACATCCCCGGCGACTGGGCGGGCGCGCGCTTCTACTGGGAGACGGCCCGCGACCGGAAGTCGTGGGACTGGGCGCTGGCCAGCGTGGCCGCCGCGATCGTCGAGTCGAACGGCACGATCGAGCGCGCCCGGATCGCGATCAACGGTGTGGCCCCGACGCCGGTGCGGCTGACGGACGTCGAGGACCTCATTCAGGGGATGCCGGCGAACGACGATACCGGCATGGCAGCCGGAGAACTCGCTACGCGCGGCTTCAAGCCGCTGCGCCACAACGACTACAAGGTGCCGCTCGCGCGGAATCTCGTCCGGCGCGCGGTGCGGGGAGACATGGCCTAAATGGAGATCCTCAGAACGGCGCCGAATCCCTGGGGCCAGGAGGTACTCGTCGGCGTCGCCTGGGATCTGCTCTGGGCCGCCGCCATCGCCGGCTTCGTCTTCGTCGTCGGGCACCATCTGTACGTCTGGATCATGGCGCCCAAGGCCCCGAAGACCGCGCCGGAGCCGGCTCAGGAAGTGCCCGAGCGGGTGGAGCGCCACTCACAGGCGTCCCGGACCTTCCACTGGCTCATGGCGGCGACGATGCTCACGCTGCTGGTCACGGCGTTCTTCCCCGTGATCGGCGTCCAGTTCGCCTGGGTCACCATTCACTGGATCGCCGGCATCGTCCTCACCCTCCTCATCATCTGGCACATCATCCACGCCTCGACGAAGCAGGACTTCTGGTCCGTGTGGACCGGGGCGAAGGAGATCGGGCAGGCCTTCCAGGCGGCGGGGAAGTTCCTGCGCCGCCAGCCGGCCAAGGAGGAGCGGTCCGGCAAGTACCCGCTCGACCAGCGGGCCTACCACAACGCGGTAACGCTCGTCTCGCTCGGAGTCATCGTCACGGGGATCCTCATGATGGTGGGGGTCGACACCTGGTTCTGGGCGAGCAACCCGTACTTCCTCTCCGACTCCACATGGGGCCTCGTGTTCGTCCTGCACGGGCTGTGCGGGGTCGTGCTCGTCACGATGGTCATCGCCCACGTCTACTTCGCCATCCGCCCGGAGAAGCGCTGGATGACCCGCTCCATGATCAAGGGCTGGATCACGCGCGAGGAATATCTCGAGCACTACGACCCGGACCTCTGGAAGCTGGGCACGGAGCCGGCCGGGGCCGAACTGGCCGGGGGGAGCGCGTCGTCCGCGGATCCCGACGGGGTCGTGCCCGCTTGAGCCGCGAGGAGCTGAAGGCTCACATCGAGGTCCTCGAAAAGGCGTACGAGTTCTCCCTCTCCTACGCCGCGCTCGGCGCCGAGCGGGAGGAAGCCTCGAAGGTCGGGGGCCAGTTGCGGGAATACCTGAGCCGGGCGGATGCCGCGCTCCGGGCGCTGGCGGACGACCTCGGCGGGCTGGTCGCAGCCGAGGGGCTGGAACCGGCGGGCCCCTACCGCGAGATGATCGACGTGACGTCGGCCGACGCCGCGCGGGCCGGGGCGGCGGTCCGGATCGTCCTCGCCCAGGAGACGATCAGCTCGCAGTTGATCGACAACCTCAACGCCTCGTCCCACCTGCGGGCGCTCCTCACCGACCTCTTCCTCCTCGACGACGTCGTCTGACCCGGACGGGCCCGGCTACGAATCCGTCCGGGTGAAGGTGAAGGTGCCGATGGGTTCGTCGGAGAAGGGGCTCTCGCCCCTCAGACTGCGGATCGGTTCCTGCGGCTGGGTGTCGTCGTTGGCCGACGTGTACAAGGGCCCGCTGTCCGTCCCCGCGTCGTAGGGGTAGAGGACGACCTCGAGTTCCTCGATCCAGTTTCCCTCGTCGTCCCGTAGCGGGAGTCCCGACACGCCCACGAACCAGTCCGGGCTCGGGGCGATCATCGTGACGAGGGTGACGAGCGGGAAGTCGGCGCGCAGCGCGATCGCCTGAATCGTCGTGCTCCCGGGGCTGCGGATCCCGGACCCATTGACGACCGCCAGCGCGGCTCCCGGGATTTCGGCCTGTATTTCGGCGGCCAGCGTGGACGTGCCGCCCGTCTCGGCCATGCTCTCGATCCCCGGCGTGGCGGTGCCGTCCCGAGCCCAGAAGGTCACGCCGGCGTTGTGCACGGCCCCGATGAGCGGCGAGAAGTGCGCGCCGCCCGGAAAGTTCGTCGGGTGCGTCGAGGCGCCCCACGTCGCCTCGAAGACCGCGCGGTACGTCGCCGTGGTCGCCGCAGCGGGTGGCGGCTCGGGCTCCGGGTCCGGTATCGAAACGGGCTCGGTCCCTGAATCACCGCATGCGGCCACGACGACGAGCGCAACCGTGAGCGTCAGCAGACCGAGCCGGGTCTCGAGAAAGCCGTTGAATGTCGGAGTCATGATGACTCTAACCACCGGACGCCGGACAAGGTTCCAGAGCTAGCCGGAACTGGCGTGCCAGGCGGCGAGGACCTCGGTTTCCAACTCTGCCGGGAGGCCCGCGCGTGGCTCGGCGCGGCGATCCTCGGGGAGCGAGTTCCACCACTCGACCGTGTCGCGGGCGGTGTCGGCGAGCGGGCGGAACGTGAGCCCGGCCTGCACGGCGGCGGCGACCGAAACCTGGTTCATGCCGACCGTTTCGCCTGCGGGCGGCGTCCAGTTCGTCATGTGCATCCAGGGCGCCACTTCCTGCTCCGCCATGAACTCCGTCGGCACCCAGGTGAACGTGGCGTCGGAGCCGAGCGCGCCGCGAATCTCCTCCAGCATGTCGCCGAACTGCTGTATCTCTCCCGTGGCGTTGTACGTGCCCCCGTTTCCCGGAGTCTCGACGAGGCGCACGATCCACTCGGAGAGGTCGCGGGCGTCGACGTTCTGCACCGGGTCGGCAGGGGTGTTGGGGGCGAGCACCTCCCCTCCGCGGTCGACCCGGACCGGCCAGTACGTCCAGCGGTCCGTGTTGTCGCCGGGCCCGATGATGAGCCCCGGACGCACGTTGATCGCGTTCTCGCCGAAGGCGTCGCGCGCGTACTGCTCGCAGCGCGCCTTCCTGGGGCCGTAGCCTCCGTCGTCCTCGGCCTCGTCGGGCGACAACTGCCCGACGTGATAGTCCTCGTCGATCCCGACCTGGGCGAAGTCCGCGTAGGCGGAGATGGAGGAGACGAAGAGGTAGCGGTCGACCTGGTCGCGCAGGAGTTCGGTCGTCGATGCGACCCAACTCGGGTAGGAGGCGGAGTTGTCGATGACGGCATCCCACTCTCTGCCCTCGAGTGCCGACAGATCGCTCGTCCGATCACCGATCAGGTGCTCGACACGCTCGAAGTAGTCCTGGTAGAACGGCGGCTCGGTCTGCCCGCGCGTGAAGATCGACACCTCGTGGCCCCGGTCGAGCGCGTACTTCACCTGGTGCGGGCCGATGAAGCGCGTCCCGCCGAGGATGAGGATGCGGAGCGGGCCGGCCTCGCCCCCCGCGCAGGCGGCCGAGCCGAAGGCGCCGAGCACGCCGAGCGCCCCACCGGCGCGGGCGGATGTCTTCACGAACTCTCGTCGGGTCTGGTTCCACGCCATCGTAATCTACTCCCTTTCTGTGCCTTCCTCGCCCGGCGCCCTCTCTTCGGCGCGGGGTCCGGACCAGCCGTACGCGTGCGCCACCGTGATCGCAATCTCCGCCGCGAGCTCGCTCCCGGAGTCGGAGTTCGTCATCACGAAGACGCCGTCGTCGCCGTCGATGTATGCCGCAAACGTGCAGCGGAAACCCTGGTTCGAGCCGCCGTGCCGAAAGCGTTCACCGTCCTCGGAGATCGCCGGGCCCAGCCCCCAGTCGTCCGCGTCGGGCGTCAGCATCTCCCGGGCGAGCGCTTCTCCCAGCACGCGGGTCGACTCGCCCTTCCAGGCATGCTGCATCTCCCGGGCGTAGAGCGCGAGTTCGCTCGGCGTCGTCCACAGCCCGGCGGCCGCCTGTTCCGGATAGGTGTGCCACCCGCCGGGGACCCGGTCGCCGTTCGGCCGGTAGCCCGTCGCAATGTCGTCCCGGCGCTCGGGGGAGATCGGCTGCTCGTACGTCGAGCGCGCCATGCCGATCGGGTCCAGCACCTCCTCGCGCATGACCTCGGCGAACGGCTTGCCGTGGAGGTCCGCCACGAGTTGCTGCATCACGGTGTAGCCGCCGCCGGAGTAGCGCCAGCTCTCCCCCGGCGCCTTGTAGACGCGCACGGGGTCCGTGTTGCCGTGGCCGTCGAGGACGCCCGGCCCGTCCGGCGCCTCCTCGTCCGGCCCGTACCCGGGGAAGCCCCAAACGGTGAGGCCGGCTCGGTGCGTGAGGAGCCCCCGCAGGGTAACCGGCGCCTGCTCCGTGAACTCGTTCCCGGGCACTTGCCAACTCGTGAGATGGGCGTTGACGTCGCCATCGAGGTCGACGCGGCCCGACTCGACGAGCCGCAGCGCGGCGAGCGCGGCCACGGGTTTGGAGATGGAGGCCGCCTGGAAGAGCGTGTTCGGGGTCACGGGCCGGGCCGATTCGACGTCGGCGAGCCCGTAGCCCCGGGCCCAGGCGATCTCGCCGTCGACCAGGACCGCGATGCTGACGCCGGGCACGCCCAGTTCGGCCATGCGGTCCGCAAGCGAGGACCGTACGACGGGCTCGCCTCGAACCGTGAAGGCGGGCATTAGCGACGACTCGACGAGCGCCTGGGGGGAGCCGTCCGCGACCCCCTCCGGCACGGAGCTGTCGGGCGTGGGCGGCGGCGCGCACGCGAACGCGGCCGAGGTCCAGGCGATGAGGACGGTCCGGGCTTTGTTCACGATCCCTTCCCGAATTTGCAGTCGTACCAGCTGCGGCCGATCCCGAGGTCGACGCGCAGGGGAACCGACAACTCGATGGCCCCCTCCATCTCCTCGCGCACGATCCGGCCGATGGCTTCAACATCGGACTCCGGGGCCTCGATGAGCAACTCGTCGTGCACCTGCAGCAGCATGCGGGCCCCGGTCCCCGCGAGACGCTCGTGCAGCCGGATCATCGACACCTTGATGAGGTCCGCCGCGGATCCCTGGATCGGGGAGTTCGTCGCGGTCCGCTCGCCGTATCCGCGAATCCCGGGGTTCCTGGACCGGATCTCGGGGATGTAGCGGCGGCGTCCGAACAGCGTCTCGACGTAGTTCCGCTCCCGCGCCACTTCCTTCATCTCCTCGAGGTAGGCCGCGACGCCCGCGAACCTCTCGAAGTATCCGGCGATGAACTCGCTCGCCTGCGCCCGCGCGATGCCGAGCTGCTGCGCGAGCGCGAACGGGCCCTGGCCGTAGATGGTCGCGAAGTTGATCGTCTTCGCCTGCTCGCGCATGGTCGGCGTGACGTCAGCCGGCTCGACCCCGAAGATGCGGGCCGCGGTCTCGCGGTGGATGTCGCGCTCCGCGCGGAACGCTTCCACGAACGCCTCGTCCCCGGAGAGATGGGCCATGACCCGGAGTTCGATCTGGGAGTAGTCCGCTCCCACGAAGAGGTGATCCGGGGCGGCGATGAACCCCTTCCGGATCTCGCGCCCCAGCGCCCGCCGGATCGGGATGTTCTGGAGGTTCGGGTCGGAGGAGGAGAGTCGGCCCGTCGCGGCGATGGTCTGGTTGAAGCGGGTGTGGATGCGTCCCCGGTCGTCAATGAGCCGCGGGAGCACGCTCACGTACGTGCCGTCCAGCTTGTCGAGTTCCCGGTGTTCGAGGATGAGGCGCGGGAGGTCGTGGCCCATGGTGGCGAGTTGCTCGAGCACGGATTCATCCGTCGAGGGGCCGGTCTTCGTCTTCTTGAGAACGGGCAGCGCGAGCCGGTCGAAGAGAAGCGCCCGCATCTGCGGCACGGAGCGGAGGTTGACCTCGGTGCCGGCGATCTTGTGGATCTCCGACCGCACGGCGTCGAGATCGCGGCGCAGGCGGGCTCGCAGGTCGCCGAAGAAATCGAGGTCGATCGCGATGCCGGCCCGCTCCATGTTCGCGAGGACCGTGACGAGCGGCATTTCCACCTCGCGGAAGAGGCGGCGCATGCCCGTGCGTACGAGATCGGCCTCGTCGACCTTCGCGAGGCGGTGCAGGAGGGCGGCGCGCGGCCCGGCCCACTCGACGACGCGCTCGGGCTCGATCGATGCCAGCGGAAGACGGTTTCGTCCGGTGCCCGTGATGGCGTCGCCCGTCTCGAGGGCGACGTTCAGGCGGTCGGGGCCGAGCGTCGAGAGGGCGCGGTCGCGGCGGGCCGGATCGAGGCAGTACGAGGAGATCTGCGTGTCGAACGCGACGCCGCCGTCGAGGCCCCCCAACTCGACCCCGTGCCGGCGCAGGAGCTGGGCGGCGTACTTGAGATCGTGCCCGAGTTTCGGCGTGTCCGAGGCCAGCAGGTCGCGCAGGCCTCGCATGTCGGCCGACGCCAGCCCCGGCAGGCCCACCGGCTCGCCCGCATCGAAGGCGAGCGTCGGGTTTCCCGCCGCGTCGTGCTGGACTTTCGGTGCCCGGTGCCCGAGGGGCAGGTAGAAGGCTTGGTCCTCGGAGGCGGCGAGCGCGAGGCCGACGAGGTCGGCGGCGACCGGATCGTCCGAGCTGCCCGCGGCGAAGAGTGCGATGCGCGGAGCCCGGGAGCACTCGGCCAGCACGGCGCCCAGCCGATCCGTGTCGGCCACCACGTCCACCTCGGGGGCGAAGCGCTCGGCCTCGGTGGCCGGGGCTTCCAGTTCCCTCAGCAGATTGTGGAACTCCAGGTCGCGGAACACGGACTCGGCTTTCCCGGCGTCCAGCGGCCGTGACCGGAGGCCCTCCAGATCGAGGTTCACGGGCGCATCGGTGCGGATCGTCACCAGTTGCCGCGAGCGCCGGGCGTCATCCGCATGCTTGAGAATCGCGTTTCGGGCGCGGGCCGCCGTGATCTCCTCGGCTCGCGTGAGGATGGACTCCAGGTCGCCGAACTGCCGGATGAGGGCGGGCGCGATCTTCTTTCCGATGCCGGGCACGCCGGGGACGTTGTCGGACGAGTCGCCGAGCAGCGCGAGGAAGTCGGTCACGCGCTCCGGGGGCACGCCGAACCGCTCCTCGGCGTTTTCCGGCGTCACCCACACCTGATCGACTCCGGCGGGTCCCCCTCGGCCCGGATTGAGCAAGGCGGTGCGATCGTCCACGAGCTGGTGGAAGTCCTTGTCTCCGGAGACGATGACGGTGCGCAGCCCCTGGTCCGCGGCTTTCTGCGCGAGGGTCCCGATCACGTCGTCCGCCTCCCACCCTTCCGCTTCGATGACGGGCACCCGGAAGGCGTCGAAAATCTCCCGGCATCGGGGGAGGGATGCCCGGAGTTCGTCGGGCATCTTCTCTCGCGTGGCCTTGTACTCCGGGTAGATGTCGGTGCGGAAGCTGTCGCCGGCGTCGAACGCGACGCCGAGATAGTCGGGTGCGTGATCGGCGATCAGTCGCATGAGGAAGCGGGCGATGCCGTAGGGGGCGGACGTGTTTTCGCCGCTCGAGGTGGTGAGCGGGCGGTTGATCATGGCGAAGAACGCGCGGTAGATGAGCGCGTAGCCGTCGAGCAGGAAGAGCGACGGACGAGCAGCCTGTGAGGGCTTCACCACGTCGGGCGCCGCCACATGGGGGTCACGGGCTGTCTGGGCTGGTCAACATGGCATCCAGTATGGCCGGGGGGCTGTCCGCGGCAAAGCCCGGCGACGAAAAAGCGCCCCGCCGGGGGGGCGGGGCGCGTGAAGCTCCGGCTCGGCTACGGTGTTCGGTCAGGCGGTGCGCACGACGCGGGTCGCGTGCAGGCCCTTGTCCCCCTGCGTGAACTCGAAGTCCACTTCCATCCCTTCAACGAGCGTCTTGTACCCGTCCATGTCGATGGATGAGTAGTGGACGAAGACGTCATCGCCGCCGTCGGGTTGCTCGATGAAACCGTACCCCTTGGAGTCGTTGAACCACTTTACCGTACCTGATGGCATCCTGCCTCCTGCGTACCTCGGTGATGGGTGTTGCGGGCGCTCCGCGCAGCTGGTTGTGCGTCGTTTTTTCGCGCCGCTGGACACGAGACGTTGCTATGCTATGCGAGCAATTTGGACCCGTCAACACGCCATCGGGAACGACCGTATCAGGGGTTCGGAACGCCCAGGTCCGGGTACAGCAAGCGGTAGATTTCGGCCAGTTCCGTGACCGCCCGGACGTACTCGCGCGTCTCCCGGTAGGGGATCCGCTCGACCAGTTGTTCCTCGTCCGAGAACTCCGGGAAGTCGCGCCAGCGCGTGTAGCGATGGGGGCCGGCGTTGTACGAGATCATCCCCGCGATATCGAAGCCGTCGAAGCGGCCGAGAACTTCCGCCAGGTACCGGGTCCCGAGCATCAGGTTGACCTGCGGGACCGTGAGCTGGTGACGGCGATAGCCTGCGAGTCCGGCGCGGGACGAGACGTTGCGGGCCGTCTCCGGCAGGAGTTGCATGAGACCGATGGCATTGGCGACGGAACGGATTTCGGGGTCGAACATCGACTCGCGACGCGAGAGGCCGGCGACGAAGTGCGGCGGGAGTCCGTTCCGCTCGGCCGCGGCGACGAGGGCCTCGCGGAAGGGCAGCGGATAGATCGCTTCGAGGAGCGGGCGGGTCCAGCGGCCGCGAATCGCCTGCGCCCTCCACCCCTCGCGAATCCCCTCCCGCGTCCATTCCGCCGCGTTCAGGGCGTGCGCGAAGGCAAGGATCGCGCCGTAGGTCGACGGTCCGCGCGCGCTGGCGCGTCGGTATTCCCGGCGCGCGCGTTCGGGCCACCCGACCTCTCGCAACTCGTTCATGCGCCGGAGCGCGGCCGCGTGGATGGGATCGAGGTCGGGCAACGGCTCGGCGTCCCCGAGTCCGACCGCGGCCAGGCGATCCGTGCCGGTGCGCGGCTCCGCGAGGATGGCGTAGTAGTCGAGCGGGTTGTACCTGAGGGCGCGGGCGTAGAAGGCGCTCGCGCCCTGGGTGTCGTCCAGCGCTTCCGCGACCTTGCCGCCCCAGTAGATCGCTCCCTGGATCCACTCGCCCTCCGGGTAGCGCTCGCGGTATTCGGCCAGGAGCGAGCGCGCCTCCTCGTAACGGCCCTCGTGGTACGCGAGGAGAGCGAGCCGTTCCAGCGACCGCATCCCGTAGCTCGCTCCCGGGAACGCGCGGTACGAGCGTTCGAAGCCCTCCGCGGCGATGTCGGGGCGACCGGCATCGTGCTCGAGGTCCGGCAGGAGGTAGGCGGCGCGGGCGGCGACATCGCCCGAGCCCCGGGCGGCCGTCTCGTGCGCCTCCTCGGCGTCGCCGTGGCGCCCGAGCGCGCGGTAGATGCTGGCGGCGAGCATCCACAGCGACGCGCGGGGCGCGGTGACGGAAGCGGGGTCGCCGGTCCACGGGGCCAGCGCCTCCGCCGCCCGCCCGGGAGCGCCCAGCGCCATGTACGCCGATGCGAGGGATTCGGCGATGCCCGGGCGTTCGGCCGCCGGTGCGAGTTCCAGCGCCTCCGCCAGGTAGCCGGCGCCGCGCGAGTGACGCCCGGCGCGGGTGTCCGAGCGCCCGACATCGCGCAGCGTCCGCCAAGATCGCGTGAGTGCGAGGAGGGCGGGTCCCGTCTCCGGCGTCTGGAGGCCTCTCCTGATCGCATCCGCGAAGGCCGACGCGGCCGAGGCGGAGTCCCCGGTCGCCAGGTAGTGCGGTCCGAGGTGCCGGGCGGCGAGGACGTTCCGGACGCCCTGGCCGCCGCGGCTCGCGAGCGCGGCCCCGCGTTCGGGATCCTCCAGCTCGAACGCCAGGCGGGCTGCCGGGAGGAGCGCGGAATCCGCCGGCACGCGGGCCTCGCGCACGATCGAATCGGCGAGGGCGAAGGCGTCTCGGTCCTCGGCCTCCGCCACGGCGTAGAGGCGTGAGAGCCGCAACCACGGAGCGAGTTCCGGGTGTTCGCCCTCCGCGAGCGCGAGCTGGTCCCGCGCTTCGTACCACTGGTAGCGCCGGTAGGACACGCGGGCGAACTCGACCCGCGCACGGAGCGGAGGCGTCCCGTCGATCCCGTCCAGATACGCGCGGTAGTGCGCCGCGGACCGGGTCAGGCTGTCGAGCCCCGCGTACGCCCGCGCCAGGAGGAGCGTGGCCTGCGACCGCGCGGCCGGCGTCGAGCCGTCACGCTCCGAGAGGAGGCCCAGCACGGAAGCCCATGCCCGCTGATCCGCGAGGGCCCGTGCCGCCAGCAGCACGGCCTCGTCGCCCTCCAACTCGCCCGCGGCGAGCGCGGGCGCCAGGAGAGCCGATGCCGAGACCGGCATCCGGGCATCGAGAAGGTGCCGCGCCCGTTCCAGCACATCGGGGCCGGGCGTGCGTGCCGTGTTCCCGGCCTGCGCGGCGAGCGCGGACGCCAGGACCAGCGTCAGTAGCGACCCCAGCCAGGGACCGCGTACCCGGTGGATGCGCACGAGGCGCCGGATTCGCCGCTGAACATGCACAGGAAGGCCTCCTTCCACGTCGTCCCCACCCCATTTCGCGCCGGGGCCTGGCACTGCTGGCCTGCGGCCCGACACCGAACTTCGACGCTCTGGTGCCCTCGATGCAAGCGGAAGGCCCCCGGCCTCCACACGAAAAACGGCCCGCCGGGATGGCGGGCCGCTTGTTCGGAACCCCTCGTGCGCGCCGGGAACGCCCCGGCGACCGGCTTTTCCCTTCTTCTAGCCGGCCGCGCGCTCGTGCAGCGCGTCGATGAGACGCTGGGCGCTCTCTTCCATGTCGATGACGAGGCGGTCGATCTTCGTCACGAAGTAGTTGTGGAAGATGTTGATCGGAATCGCGATCGTGAGACCCGTGGCGGTCGTGATGAGCGCCACCTTGATCCCGCCGGCGACCAGCGTGGCTTCCACCTCGCCCGCGATCTCGATAGCCTGGAAGGCCATGATCATCCCGATCACGGTCCCGAGGAAGCCGAGGAGCGGAGCGACGTTGGACAGCGTCGCCAGCCACACGAGACCCTTCTCGAGCCCCGCGACTTCGATGGCGCCGGCGTTCTCCACCGCCTGCGTCGCGCGGTCGGTCCCTTCGTTGTAGCGCGAGAGCCCCGCGCTGAGGACGTTCCCCGCCGGAGCGCCGGACTCTGTGCAGACTTCGAGCGCCTCATCGAGGTTACCGGCGGCGATCTGTTCGTCGGCTTCCCGGAGAACGGTCTTGTTCTTGCCGCCCTTCAACTGCAGGTCGACGAGCTTCCAGAGGATGATGAGGACTCCAATGGCGAGCGCGGCCCCCAGCGGCCACATCATCCAACCCCCGGCCTCCCAGATCTCCGCCAGATTGAGCGTCTGACCCTCACCCAGCGTCAGTGTCTCCTGCAACCAGAGTTTGGACGCGATCAAGGTGGTCCTCCCGGTAAGCGGTAAGGTTCATCGATTGACTGACTCGCAACGTCCGGCGCGGATGCGCCCGAGTACGAGCGGAACCAAGCTAGAAGCGGTCTGCGGGACCGTCAAGCGGCAGAACGGGACCGCTACCGGCGCCAGAGCCAGGCGCCGGAGCGGTGGACGCGCTCGTAGCGTGTCGCCAGGCGGATCAGAGCCGTGGAGGTCGCGATCGCGGCCGAAGGGTTCGCCGGGGCGGCGGCGGGCGCGGCGGGCGCACCGAACGCGCGGGCCACGTGGTCCGCGAGGCGCTCGACGATGAGGCGGCCGTCGGGCAGCGGGTCGAGCAACTCGTTCAGGCCGATCGCGGGTCCCTTCCCGGAGACCTCGGCCTCGGCGCGCTCATGCGGCCCGACATCGCGTCCGTCCAGGTCGCCGAGGCGCTGCCTGTCCTCCAGAAGGATGGACCCGTGCTGAAGCAGGCCCCCGTGGCGGCGGCACTGGGCGCTGCCCACGAGCTTGCGGCCGCGCGCGGTGAGTTCTTCCGGGGCGGGATCGCGAAAGCAGCTCGCGGCGGAGATGCGGGCGGCCTCGGCGACACTCGCCTCCGCATCGTCGCCCCGAACCGCGTCGAGCGGGACGCCCAGGGCGCACAGCCCCTCGGCCAGTGCACGGTGCACGGCTTGCAGCACGGCCCGGGGCCCGCCCCACGCCCGCGCCGGACACGAGAAGGCGTACGTAATCTCGGGTCCGTGAAAGACGGATCGGCCGCCCGTCGGCCGCCGAACGGCGTCGACGCCGGGGCGGAGGTCGTCGGGAGAACGCCCGAGCAGCCGGTCCGGCGCCTCCTGATGCCGCCCGAGCGACAGGCACCAGGGGTCCCAGCCGTAAAACCGGAGGAGCGTCGAACCGCCCGCGGCGAGTTCGAGCATCGCCTCGTCCACGGCCATGTTGCGGGCGCCGTCCGCCACGGCGTAGGGGAGTACGACGCACGGAGATCCCCGGGGCCGGGCAGGGGCGCCCCGCGCGGTCACAACTCCAGAGCCTCTCCGGGCTGGAGGATCACGACCTCGGCGGTGTCGCCCACGGCGTCCACGAAGCGGGCCGGATCGACGTCGATCAATTCCCATGTGCCGTAGTGGTTCGGAACGGCGATGCGGGGCTCGATCATCTCGATCGCGCGCGCGGCGTCCTCGGGGCCCATCGTGAAGTTGTCGCCGATCGGCACCAGCGCCACGTCCACCTCCCCGTTCAGAAGCTCCATGTCGCGCGTGAGCCCCGTATCTCCGGCGTGGTAGACGCGCGTGCCGTCCACGGTGAGGAGGATGCCGGCGGGCGTCGTCGTGTACGCCTCCGCGCCCGGCGCGTCGATCTTCCCGCCGTGGAGGGCCACGGTGAGCTTGACGCGCCCGAACGGGAACTCGTGGGCGCCGCCGATGTGCATGGGGTGGGCGTTCGCGTGCCCCTGCACCTCCCCGGCGTACGACACGATCTCGTACGTGGCGATGAGCGTCGCGTCCGTCGCCTCGAGGATGTCCCAGGCGTCCGCGATGTGGTCGCCGTGCCCGTGCGTGAGGAGGAGATAGTCGAGGCGGTCCGTGAAGTGCTCCGGTCCGACGACCGCCACGGGATTCCCGGTCAGAAACGGGTCGATGAGGATCCGCGTGCCGTCCGCCGTTTCGATCTCGTAGCAGCTCTGGCCGTGAAAGACGAGTCGCGCCATTCGCTTCCCTCCTGGATCCTGTTGTCCTACTCCGCTGTTTCGGCGGCCTCGTAGCTCTCGATCGGCGGACACGCGCAGATGAGGTTCCGGTCGCCGTACGCGTTGTTCACGCGGCGCACGGGCGGCCAGAACTTCCACTCCCGGGTCGAAGGCGCCGGCCAGGCGGCTTCCCGCCGCGTGTAGGCGTGGTCCCATGCATCGTCCGTGACCATCTCCGCGGTGTGGGGCGCGTTCTTCAGCGGATTGTCCTTCGCATCCAGCGTCCCCTCCGCGATCCTCCGAATCTCCTCGCGAATCGAGACCAGGGCGTGGACGAGCCGGTCCAGTTCCCGCTTCGACTCGCTCTCCGTGGGCTCGATCATGATGGTTCCCGCGACCGGGAAGGACATCGTGGGCGCGTGGAATCCGTAGTCCATGAGCCGCTTCGCGACATCCTCGTCCGTCACGCCCGTCCCCCGCCTGAGCGGACGCAGATCGAGGATGAACTCGTGCGCGACGCGCCCGTGCTCGCCCTGGTAGAGGACGTCGAAGTGCTCGCTGAGAAGGCTGGCCATGTAGTTCGCGTTGAGGACGGCCGCCTCCGTCGCCGCGCGCACGCCGTCGCGGCCGAGCATGGCGATGTAGGCCCACGAGATGAGCAGAATCGAAGCGCTCCCCCACGGCGCCGCCGACACCGGTGGGATCGCGGTTTCGCCGCCGACATCGACGAGCGGGTGTCCCGGCAGGTACGGCGCAAGTTCGTCGGTGACGCAGATCGGGCCCATCCCCGGGCCCCCGCCGCCGTGCGGAATGGCGAACGTCTTGTGGAGGTTGATGTGGATGACGTCGGCGCCGTAATCGCCCGGCCGGCAGAGGCCGACCTGGGCGTTGAGGTTGGCGCCATCCAGGTACACGAGTCCGCCGTGCTCGTGGACGATGTCCGTCACCTCGCGGATCGCCGACTCGAACACGCCGTGGGTGGAGGGATAGGTGATCATCGTCGCCGCGAGCCGGTCGGCGTGTTTCTCCGCCTTGGCGCGCAGATCCTCGACGTCGATGTTCCCGTTCTCGTCGCAGCGGACGACCACGACCTTCATCCCGGCCATGACCGCGCTCGCGGGGTTCGTCCCGTGCGCCGACGATGGGATGAGGCACACGTCCCGGTGTCCCTCGCCCCGGTCCTCGTGTCGGGCCGCGATCACGAGCAGGCCGGTGTATTCGCCCTGCGCCCCGGAGTTCGGCTGCAGCGAGCAGGCGGGCAGTCCGCTGATCTCGCACAGCCACCGCTCCAGCTCGTCGAACAGGCGCCGATAACCCTCGGCCTGGTCCACGGGGGCGAACGGGTGCAGCGACCCGAACTCCGGCCAGGTGACGGGGATCATCTCGGAGGTCGCGTTGAGCTTCATCGTGCAGGATCCGAGCGGGATCATGCTCGTGTTCAGCGACAGGTCGCGGGTTTCGAGCCGATGGATGTAGCGCAGCATTTCGGTCTCGGAATGGTACCGGTTGAAGACCGGGTGCTCGAGGTAGTCCGAGGTGCGCGCGAGTTCCGCGGGATAGACGGGTTCCGGAATGTCCGCAGCGACGTCTCCGGCGCCGAGTTGCGGCCCGCCCTCGCTCCCGAAGACGGCGAACAGGTCATCGAGATCCTCGCCGCGCACCGTCTCGTCGAGCGCGATCCCGACGGTCCCATCCTCGAAGTCCCGCAGGTTGATGCCGCGTTCGCGCGCCCTGGCGAGAATGTCGGCGGAGGTGAAGCCCGAGGGGATGACCTGCAGGGTGTCGAAGAACTGCTCGTGAACGATCGTGTGCCCGAGCCGCTCGAGTCCACGGGCGAGGGTCCACGTCAACTTGCGGACGCGGGTCGCGATGGCGCGGATGCCCTCCGGACCGTGATACACGGCGTACATCCCGGCCATGATCGCGAGCAGCACCTGGGCCGTGCAGATGTTCGAGGTCGCCTTCTCCCGCCGGATGTGCTGCTCGCGCGTCTGCAGGGCCATGCGGAGCGCCGGGTTCCCGTCCGCGTCGACCGAGACCCCGATGATCCGCCCCGGCATCTTGCGCTTGAACGCGTCGGTGGCCGCGATGTAGGCGGCGTGCGGTCCCCCGTAGCCCATGGGTACGCCGAACCGCTGGGAGTTGCCGACGGCGATGTCCGCGCCGAACTCGCCCGGCGGCACGAGCAGGGCGAGGGCGAGCAGATCCGCCGCGACCACGACCCCGGCGCCGTGCTCGTGAAGCGCGTCGCAGAGCCCCCGATAGTCGAGGACGGCGCCTTCGGTGGTCGGGTACTGCAGGAGCGCGCCGAAGGCGTCGTCCGGATCGTGCGCCGCGATGTCGCCGTGCTGGAAGAGCCGGACCTGGATGCCGAGCGGCCGGGCGCGGCCGTGGACTACAGCGACGGTCTGGGGGTGGCAGGCCTCGGAGACGAGGAAGACGTTCCGTTCGTCGCTCCCCCTGCTGCCCCAGAGCATGAGCATCGCCTCCGCCGCGGCGGTTCCCTCGTCCAGGAGCGAGGCGTTCGCGATCGGAAGCCCCGTGAGGTCGATGACCATCGTCTGGAAGTTGAGCAGCGCCTCGAGGCGCCCCTGAGAGATCTCGGCCTGATAGGGCGTATACTGTGTATACCAGCCGGGGTTCTCCATGATGTTCCGGAGGATGACGCCGGGTGTCAGGGTCCCGTGGTACCCCAGGCCGAGATAGGAACGGAAGGGGCGGTTGAGGCTGGCGAGTTCCGCCGCGCGATCGAGGAGCCTTCTCTCGGTGATCGCTTCCGGAAGGTCGAGGTCGCGACGCAGGCGGATCGGCTCCGGAACGGTCTCGTCAACGAGTTCGCCCAGGCTCTTCGCGCCGGTCACCTCCAGCATCGGACCGATATCCGAGGGCGCCAGTCCTGTGTGGCGCCCGGCGAACTCGCCGAACGGCTCCATCTCGAACTGCATGTTCAGGAGCGGGCCGTCAGATCTCGTCCGCGTCGGCGACGAGAGCGGCGTATTGTTCGGCGGTGAGGAGGTCGTTGAAGTCCTCGGGCGCTTCCAGCTCGAGCCGGATCATCCATCCTTCACCGTAGGGATCGCTGTTGACGAGACCGGGGTCGGCCTCCAGCGCGTCGTTCACGGCCACGATCGCGCCCGCCGCGGGACAGAAGAGTTCGGAGACGGTCTTCACGGCCTCGACGGTGCCGAAGGCCTCCATCTGGCCGAACTCGTCGCCGGGCGCGGGGAGTTCGACGTAGACCACATCGCCCAGTTCGCCCTGGGCGTAGTCCGTGATCCCGATCAAGACCTCGCCGTCGACATCGGTTTCCCGCACGTATTCGTGCTCGGGCGTGTATCTGAGGTCTTCCGGAATGTCCGACATGCGTACCTTGCCTTGCTTCGGATCGAGCGTCTCTGGGGTGGCGGCGGTGGAGACTATATCCGAGCCGCGAGCCGGGCGTCAAGCAACTCCGCGCCAGGGTCGACACTAGTCGCCCGAAGCGAGTCTTCGCCGGGCTTTGCGATCCTTTCTGATCCGCTTCCGCGCCTCCCGCGCGCTCTCGCCCGGGTGCCGCTCGACGACGTCGACCCCGCCCATGCAAACGAGACCGCTGAGGCGGATGACGGGAGCGTCCTGGGCCGGGGGCGTGACGGGTTCGGGCATCGTGACGCCCCCCATCAGCGCGATGCCGCCCCACTCGACGCGGACCCCGGGAGGGACGACGATGTCGACGCCTCCCATGAGCGCGAGGAGCCGGACCGAAACCGTCTCGGTCGCGAATGCCGCCTGCCGAAAATCGAGATCCGTACCCCCCATCACGGTGACGGCGGTGAGCTGGCGGGGAGGCACCCAACTGCCCTTGCGTTCCGTCGCCCCCCAGATCGAGACGATGAGGTCGTGCTCCTGGACGGGTCGCGCCGGATCCACCGGCACGGAGGCGGTCGGCGGAGGCTCGGGGGCCGCCGGGCGGGTTTCGCCCCGGAGTGACGGGAGGTCTCGCTCGAGCGCGACGAGTTCCGCCCGGGTGCGCGCGGCGTACGCGATATCCAGGCGGCGTTCCAGTTCCGTGGTGTTCATGGCGTCGCGCGCGAAATGCGCGCAGAGACGGTCCACCGTCGCCTGCCGCTCCTCCGGCGACAACGCCCTCTTTTCGCTGTCCTTCATCTCCTCCTCGCCGTCTGGCCGGCATGATTCTCACGCAAGGTGACGGGGCCGGCAGGCCGCGGCAAAACTTGCCGCACGGGCGAGCGCACGGCATCATGGCGCACAGCAGGTGTTTTCGTGCCCTATCGGTGAACCCCTTGGAAGGAGGTGATCTAGTGTCTGCAGGATGTAGAACCGGGTCTGACTCGGCACGGGCAAGCGATCGCCTCGAGGCTGCGTAACCGGTCCTGAACCGGTGGCGCTCGAGACATGCGCCGACCTGAAAGCTGCGGTGCCTCGCCGGCGTCGCGTCGAGTCAGGTTTCGGTTGAGACAAGAGCCGGCCGCGGGCTTCACGCTCGCGGCCGGCTTCCTTTTCATCCCCCCTCTGCTCTGAAAATGTCGTTATTCAGCAAATACACCGGAGCCGGCAACGACTTCGTGATCGTCCGCGGCGAAGAACTGGGGCTCCGGGATGCGGGGGCCCTGGCCGCCGCGTTGTGTCCCCGCGCGACGGGCGTCGGCGTGGACGGGTTGATTACGGTCCGGAGCCTGAGCGAAGAGGTCGTCCGCCTCCGGTTCTTCAATCGCGACGGCTCCGAGTTTTCCACCTGCGGGAACGGGTCGCGCTGCGCGGCGCGCTACGCGGTGGACCGGGGACTCGTACCTCCCGATCACATCCTCGTGACGGACGACGGTGAGATCCTGGCGCGGGTGCGCGAGGACGGCGTGGCGCTGGAATATGCGCTCGACGCCCGCGTGGAACGCGAGTTGCGTGCGGCCCTCGGAACCGGGAAGGGGCGGGAACGGGACGCCTGGCTGGTGCGGATGGGGACGGGGCACCTCGTGATCCCCGTCCGGTCCGTGGACGTGGAGGACTTCGACGACCTCTGCCGACCCCTGCGGTGGCGGGAGGATCTCGGTCCGGGAGGGGCGAACGTGCACCTTGTCGCCCGCGACGGAGGGATGGTGCTCATCCGCACCTTCGAACGGGGCGTGGAGGGGGAGACGCTCGCCTGCGGCAGCGGCTGCATGGCGGCCGCGTTCGCGCTCCGGGCCGCGGGCGAGGCGGGGGACCGGGTCGAGTTCCTCGTGCGGTCCGGGGCCGCGTTGACGGTGGAGTTCCTCGAGGCGGGGCGGATCCGGCTCAGCGGCCCGGCGGTGTTCATCTTCGATGGCGTCTTCCCCGAAGCCGCGCGCTGACCCCGGGGCGTCCGCGGTGGCGGCGCCGCTGCTGGAATGGTTCGACGCGCGGCGGCGGGACGCCGTCGCCTGGCGCGGAGAGCGGGACCCCTACGCGATCCTCGTGGCCGAAGTCATGACGCAGCAGACGCGCGTGGAGA
Organism: Gemmatimonadales bacterium; assembly: GCA_009840115.1. Lineage (GTDB taxonomy): Bacteria > Gemmatimonadota > Gemmatimonadetes > Palauibacterales > Palauibacteraceae > Palauibacter > Palauibacter irciniicola. The sequence goes on from VXOJ01000063.1 coordinate 58,863, forward strand.
CGGCGGCGCCGTACCATCGGCGGTTCATGGATCGCTTTCCCGACGTTCGGACGCTCGCGGAAGCGGAGGAGGACGAGGTCCTCGGCCTCTGGGAGGGATTGGGGTACTACGCGCGGGCCCGCAACCTGCGGCGGGCGGCGCGGCGCGTGGTGTCGGAGTACGGCGGCCGGATCCCGGGGGCGGTGTCGGAGCTGCGGACCCTCCCGGGGGTGGGCCCGTATACGGCGGGCGCCGTCGCCAGCGTCGCCTTCGGGCTGCCGGAACCCGCGGTCGATGGGAACGCCCGCCGCGTTCTGTCGCGCCTGGGCGATCTCGAGACGGCCTCTCCCTCCGAGCTCGACCGGGCCGCGCGAACCCTTCTCGGCGAAGCCCCGGAGCGGCCGGGCGATGTGAACCAGGCGCTGATGGACCTCGGGAGCACGGTCTGTACGCCGCGCCGTCCGCGGTGCGGAGCGTGCCCGCTATCGAATCGGTGTCTGGCGCGGCTTCGGGGCACGGTCGGGCAGCGGCCGCCGCTGAAGAGGCGCGCTCGATGCCCCGAGCGGGTCGAGGCGGCGGCCGTGGTCCGCCGCGGCCGACGGGTGCTGGTGCTGCGGCGGCCGTCGGACGGGCTCCTCGGCGGCCTGTGGGATTTCCCCTCCGTCCGGCTGTCCTCGCCGACTCCGCCCGCGGCGGCGCTCACGAGCGCCCTCCGGGAACGGTTCGGCCTCGACTGTCGGGTGGGTGAGGAGATTCGCGTCCTGCGGCACACGTTCAGCCACTTCCGTCTGCGGCTCGCGGTGCACTGGGCCTGTTGGCGATCCGGTGAGGTCGAGCAGCGGCGGCATCGCTGGGTGGGCGCCGGGGAGTTCGGCGATCTCGCGTTTCCCGCCTATCTCCGACGGCTGATCGACGAGGACGTCTCTCCAATATAGGCGAGGTAGGCGCGGAGCGTGAGGTCCGCCGCCGCGTGGTGCGAGACGGGAAGATCCCCGTAGACCGCGGCCCGGATCCCTTCCGGAGTCCGGGCGCCGGCCTCCAGCGCCCGCCGGACCGACGCCACGCGTCGGAGCCGGTGCGCGCGGCATTCTTCGAGGCGTGCGAGCGCGTCCTCGACCGGGGGGCCGTGTCCCGGCAGCAGGCGTTCGGGACGGAGGGCCGCGAGGCGCGCGAGACTCGCGAGGTAGGCCCCCACGGACCCGTCCGGGTGCGCGATCATGGTACTCCCTTCTCCGAGCACGAGGTCGCCCGTAAAGAGGGTGCGCGAGCGTTCGAGCAGGTAGCAGAGGTGGTCGGCGGAATGACCGGGCGTCGCGATCGCCCTCAGGCGGAACCCCTCTCCGGGCTCCAGCGCTTCGTCATCCGCCAGCGCGCGGCCCGCCGACCCCACGCGGTCGAGGGTGGCGGCCGAGGCGCGGAGTTCTCCCCAGCGGGCGGCGGCGTCCGCCGCGGCCGCCGAGTGGTCCGCGTGCGCATGCGTCAGACAGACGGCCGCCACGGGCCTTCCGGCGATCACGTCATCGACGCGGCCGAGGTGCGCTTCGTCGTGCGGTCCGGGGTCGAGAACGATCAGCGGCCCGGTCCCGATCACGTAGGTCTGCGTCCCCGCCAGGGTGAGTGGCCCCGGGTTGTCCGCGCGAACCGCGGTCACGCCCGGGCCGGGCCGGGAGACGTGCTTCCGGGACGCGACGCCGGCGGTCACCGGACTTCGTCGTATCCCGGGTCCCCGGGCGCGAGCGGCGTCACCCCATCCTCGCCGACGCCGAGCCGGACCAGCGCGGGTTCCACCTGCACATCGCTCAGCGCCGCCATGGCCTCCTCGACCGACCGGAAGCCGGCGAGGCGCTCGATCGTCCTTGCCGTCGGGAACATCATGGGCAGCCGGCCGGCGGAGAAGCGTCGGAGGGCCGCGGCGGGCGTCGTCCAGATGGCCGCCTCGTGTTCCGGCGTGAGACGCACGCGACGCGGCCGCTCCTCCAGCGAGAGGAGGAAGAAACGGGTGTCGAACCGCAGCGCCGCACCGCGCGGTGTGATCCAGCGTGCGAAGTACGCCATGCGCGCGGACGAAAAGTCGAGTTCGAGCCGCTCCGCCACCTGCGAGAAGGGGATGCTCTCCGCGAGCAACGCCCGGCGAGCCCCGGCGAGCGCGTCCGATCCGACGCGGCCCCGCGACGCCGGCACGATGCCCGTCTCCTCGAACAGTTCCCGCAGCGCCGCCACGCACGCCGCGGATTCACCTACGCCCGGGAGACGGTCCGCCCAGGTTGCGCGGGCGTCATCCGCGTCGATCGCTCCTCCCGGAAACGCCCACGCCCCGGCTCCGAACCTGGCGTCCGCGGGGCGCTGAAGCAGGAGGAAATCCAGCCCGGTGCGCGCCTGGGTCGCGACGACGACCGTGGCGGCAGGCCGTGGAATCAAACTCCGCTTGCCACGCGGGCGATGACGAGCAGGATCCCCAGCAGGACGAAGGCGATCGGCAGGGCGGCCGCAAGCAGCCATGCCGCGAAGGCTCTTCCGGTCGTGGTCCGGTGCGCTTCCCGCAGGCCGATCACGGTCAGCACGATTCCCCAGATGCCCGCCACCCAGCCGCCGATGAACGGGACGATGGCGAACACGCCGGGGCCGCAGGCATAGCAGATGGTGCGAACGGTTGCCGTGATGCTTCGACGCCGGGGGACCAGCACCAGCACGAACACATGGAGGACCAGGCTCGCGATGATGAGGTACAGCACCGCCCATAAGGGGGCGAGGAAGAAGTCCGCGAGCCTGCCGATGGCGCCGGCTGTTCCCGCCCCTGCCGGCAGGGCGACGTTCATGATCTCGGCGAGCGTCTCGACGAAGCCCGCTTGCGTCGCCGGCAGCAACGCACCCCAGGTCAGCGAGAGCGCGGCTGTGAGAACGCTGATCACCAGATAGTAGAGGACCGGGCGCACCGCGGCGTGCTCGAAGGGCCCGTCGGCGAAGAAGGCGCCGGGCTCGAACACGCTCCGGCGCTACGTCTCGACCAGGTTGAGCGGGAAGGATACCGCCGGATCCTCCCATGCGGGCAGGTTGACTTCTCCCATGCCTTCGTCGCTACCGGCCCGCTCCTGGTCGGCTATCGCCACATCCTCTCCACTTCGCGTCTGGACTCAGTCGAGGATGCGCAGCGGCATGACAAGGCAGAGATAGTCGGGTTCGCCGCTCGCGGGAGAGAAGGTCGCCGCTCGTTCCGGCGCCTTGAACGTCATTCGAACATCCTCCTCCGGCATGTGACGCAGTACCTCGAGGAGGTACGTCGCATTGAAACCGATCTGGATGTCCTCGCCCTCGTAGTCCAGCGACAGCGCGTCCTCCGCCTCCCCGAGATCCGGCGTCTGAACCTTGAAACCGAGATCGCCGGCCTTGAAGGAAAGCCGTACCCGCCTCGTCGAGTCATCCGCCATCACCGCGACGCGCCGCACCGCCGTCTCGAGCGCCGCGCGGTTCACGGTCGCGACCTTGTCGTTGTCCTTCGGGATGACCTGTTCGTAGTTCGGATACGGCCCCTCGATGAGCGAAGTGAAGACCTCCCGATCCTCTGACCGGAATGCCAGGTGGTTCTCCGAGCGCGCGACCTGAAGCACCGTGTCGGCCGAATACAGCTTCTGCACCTGGTTCAGTGCCTTCGGCGGAATGATGAGATCCGCCTCCGCCGGCGACCCGCTGACGTCCAGTTCGCATGACATCTTCGCGAGCCGGTGGCCGTTTGTCGCGACCATGACGGTCGCCGCTTCACGCAACTGCCACAGGATTCCGTTCAGAATCGGGCGGCTGTCCTCCGTGGAAACGGCGAAGCTCGTGCGCTCGATCAGCGTCTGCAGCTCGCCGGCGGACATCTCCCAGCCGCCGGCGAAGTCGACATCCGGGAAGTCCGGGAACTCGTCCGGGGCCTGCCCGTAGAGGCGGAACTTGCTCCTGCCGCACTCGATGTCCACTCCGGTCGCGGACGCGTCGCCATCGCCACCGGCAGCCGCGAACTTCACCGGCGCGTCGTCGAGCACGCGCGAGATCTCCAGGAGTTGTCTTGCGGGCAGCGCAACGACCCCGGCTTCCGAGACTTCGGCTGCCACGGACAACGAGACGAAGATGGACATGTCCGTGCCACTCAGCCGCACGGCATCGTCCTCCGCATGGATCAGGATGTTCGAGAGAACCGGGAGCGCGGCTCGCGTCGGGACGGCGGCGGCGCTCGCCGCCAGCCCCTGCTGAAGCGCCTCTCGGGTGATCGAGAATCTCATTTCAACTCCGGCGATATCGGTTCGGGTTTTCCACCGTGGGTTCTACGGTTGCGTATGATATGTGTCTCAACGGAGTAGTAGTAGAGCCTGTCGAAGTGTCGAAAACTCGGGGTTCCCCGTGTTTCTCGCCGCCTGGGACGCCGCGCCCGCTGTCGACACGCCGACACGGTTGTCGAAGCTCCGGCGAAACCCTGGCGCCGCGGCGGAGACCCGGCGCCCGAGGGTGTGCGCGAGCAGCAACTCTTCGTCCGATTTTGCACACGTTAATGGACGAACGCGACATCAGGTTCGAAACAGCTCTTGCTGCAGCTGGCCGACGCGTCCGCGAAGGGTGGGGTCGGAGGCCATGTCCGCCTCGACCTTGTTGACGGAGTGGATGACGGTCGAGTGATTCCGGCCGCCGAAGAGGTGGCCGATGTCGGAATAGGGCAGGTCCAGATGCATCTTGATGAGGTACATGGCGACCTGCCGGGGCACCGTCACGGTGCGGTTCCGCCTTTTCGACGTGAGTGCTTCCACGGAGACGCCCCAGGAGGCGGCGATGCGGGCACGGACTTCCTCCGCGGACACTTCGATCACGTGCTCGTCCGCCTCGTTGCCTTCGGGCCCCAGTGCGTCGCGCGCCATGTCGAGCGATATCTCGCGTCGCGTGAGCGAACTGAAGGCGAGGAGCTTGATGAGAGCCCCCTCGAGTTGCCGGACCGAGGTACGCCGACTCCGCGCCACGTACTCGATGACATCGTCTCCGATTTCGATCCCGTCCTCATCGGCCTTCTTGCGCAGGATGGCGGAACGCGTCTCCAGGTCGGGGGGCTGGATGTCGGTGACGAGACCCCACTCGAAACGGGAAACGAGACGTTCCTGGAGCCCGGGGATGTCCTGCGGGGGCCGGTCGCTCGTGATGACGATCTGCTTCTTGGCGTCGTAGAGCGCGTTGAACGTGTGGAAGAACTCCTCCTGCGTCCCTTCCTTGTTGGCGATGAAGTGGACGTCGTCGATGAGCAGCACATCGATACGGCGATATCGTTCGCGGAAGAGGGCAGTCTGCCCGGTCCGGATCGCGTCGATCATCTCGTTGGTGAACTGCTCCGAGGGGACGTAGGCGACCTGGCAGTCCGGGAGGCGGTCGAGAATCGTGTTTCCGATCGCGTGCATCAGGTGTGTCTTGCCGAGACCGGTGCCGCCCCAGATGAAGAGCGGGTTGTACGTGGTGGCGGGCGCGGCCGCCACGCGGTCGGATGCCGCGGCGGCGAGTTCGTTGCTGCCGCCAATGACGAAGCGCGCAAAGGTGTAGCGTTCGTTCAGCGCCGCGGCCGCCGGAAGGCCTCCGCGATTCGGCGTCTGCGCGGCCAGCGCGTGACCGGGGTCTCCGGGGTAGGGTTCGGTGATTTCCGGGAAGTCGAGACGTTCCTCGGCTCCCTTGTGCTCGAAGCGGAGCCGGAGCCGCGCGCCGAGCTCTCGCTCGGAGATGTCCCGCAGGAGAGTTCCGTATTTGTCCTCGACCCATTCGACGGCGAACCTCGTGGGCGCGGACACGACGAGCGTATCGTCGGAAAGGGAAACGGCCTCGGTCGATCCGAGCCAGGTACGGTAGGTCTGCTCCGGGAGCACGAGCTTCGCCGACGCGCGAATCTTGATCCAGGCCTCGTGTGCAGTCAGCTCCATCCGTGACGCCCGGCATGAGAAAAAAGACGGTGGGATCGGGGCCCTGATCTTAGGCGAATCCGCCGGCGAGTGTCAACGACGGGAACCGCTCCGCGACGCGGGCGGGCGGATCGCGGGAAAGGAGGGGCGCGCAGTCCGGTGGGGACGGGCCGAATTGACACTATCCCGCATCAGGTCTAGACTTCCGGGCTGACCTCGAAAGCCTGTGAGATGACCGGAAAGCCTCGGGTGATGTGAGATGGGGAAGCCCACATACAGCAAGACAACCAACAGGAAGCGCGTTCGCGATCATGGATTCCGGGCGCGCATGAAGACGAAGGCGGGCCGCCGCACGCTGTCGCGCCGCAGAAGGAAGGGTCGACGTCGGCTCACCGTCAGTGACGCGTTCCGTCGCAAGCGACGAAGCCGCTAGCGGGCCTCCGCCGGAAGGCTTTCGACGGCCTCGCGCGGCTCGGCTGCGCACAGCGCGGGAGATTCGCCAAACCATCCGTGCCGGCCGTCGCCGCCGCGGCCCCATCGTGGACGTGTTCGTCGCTCCGTCGCCCTCGGGCCGCTCCAGAGTCGGAGTCGTGACGCCTCGCCACGGTCGCGGCGCGGTCGCGCGAAACCTTGTCCGTCGGCGTCTGACCGAGATCGCCCGCATCGACGTATTGCCCGCCCTTGAAACCCGCAGGCTCGAACTGGACCTGGTCGTGAGAGCGAAACCGGCCGCCTACGACGCCTCGTATCAGAGGCTTCGAGTAACGTTGATGGATTCGCTGGAGGCCGTATGCGAAGAGTGATCATCGGAGCGATTCGCGGCTACCAGCTCGTCGTTTCTCCCTGGTTGCCGCCCGCCTGCAGGTACGAGCCGAGCTGCTCGGAATACGCCCTGACCGCGGTGCGGCGCTTCGGCGCCGTGCGGGGCGGCTGGCTGGGCGTTCGGCGCCTGCTTCGCTGTCATCCCCTCGGGTCGTGCGGTTACGACCCGGTTCCCGCCCAGGAGCGCTGAATGGAGCGTCGTCTGCTTCTGGCCATCGCGCTGATGGTCGGCGTGATGATCCTCTCGAACGTGTTCTTCCCGCCGGCCGAGAGGCCCGTGGCGCCGGCGTCGGCCGACAGCGCGCAGACGCCGGAGACCGCGGACGCGGCGGATGAGCTGACCCGCCTTTCCGCGGAGGAACGAGCGGCGCAGGAGGTGGCGGCGGTGCTGGCCGAAGCGGAGGATACGCCCGCGGTTGCGGAGGAGACGGAGGAAACCGCTGCGGCCCGCGAGAGCTCGATCGTCACGGTCCGGTCGGAACTGTACGAGTACCGGTTCGACACGCGGGGCGCGCGACTCGTGGGCGCGACGATGCTCGCGCACCGGAACTTCGCCGAGGGCGGACATGGCGGCCCCAACGTCGAACTGGTGCGGCCCGACGATTCGATCCTGGCGTACGCGCTGACGCTGCGTGGCGACACGGTTTCCCTCGGGTCGATCGCCTTCACGGCGTCGACGTCCACGCTCGAGGTGCGGGATGGGCCCGCGGAACTGCGCTTCGAGGCCGCGATCGGAGAGGTCACATTCGATGTCTCGTATCGCTTCCACCCGGACGATTACCGCATCGACGTGAGCGGCGGGCTGCGCGGTCTGGGGGATGTGGGGCACGTCGTTCTCGTGGGCCTCGGCCGCGGGATCGAACGCAACGAGGCCGTGCCCCGGGAGGACCAGGCCGCGATGTCGCTCGTCACCCGGAGCCGCTCCGGGCAGATCGCGGCCGAGCGGCTGGACCGCGTGGACGACGGCGAGATGAGGCCGGCCTCCGGCGGTCCGTTCAGTTGGGCCGCATCGAAATCGAAGTACTGGCTGGCCGCCGTCGTCGCGCCGCCGGGAGGGCCGGGCATCGGGGGCGTGATGCTGCGGGGTGTGCCCGAGGAGGAGGCGGCGGAGATGCAGGCCGCGCTGCCGGTACCCGCCGGCAGCGCCGGCTTCGAGTACGTGGCCTACATCGGACCGCAGGACTTCGCGCGGCTGCAGGCCGTGGGGCAGGAACTCCACAATGTGAACCCCGTCGGCTGGCGCTGGCTCCGGTGGTTTACCCGACCGTTCGGGAACCTGATCGTCGCGATCCTGATCTGGATGCACGAGTCGTTCTCGCTGGCGTACGGCTGGGTCCTGATCCTGTTCGGCGTCGGGTCGCGGATCATCCTGTCGCCGCTGTTCCACATCTCGGGCCGCGCACAGATGAAGCAGATGGCGCTGCAGCCGGAGATCAAGAAGCTGCAGGAGCGTTACAAGGGCGACCCGCAGCGCCTGCAGCAGGAGCAGATGAAGCTCTTTCGGGAACACGGGGTCAACCCGCTGGGCGGCTGTCTGCCCATGTTTCTGCCGCTCCCGATTCTGATCACCCTCTTCTTCGTGTTCCAGAACACGATCGAGTTCCGCGGCGTGCCCTTCCTGTGGCTGCTGGATCTCTCCCTCAGGGATCCCCTCTTCATCGTGCCCATCCTGATGGGCGGATCGATGCTGCTGCTGAACTGGATCACGCAGCGGGGCATGCAGACGAACGCGCAGATGAAGATGATATCCTACGTGTTGCCGGTCGTCTTCACCTTCTTCTTCGCCAACTTCGCGGCCGGGCTGAACCTGTACTACACGGCCTCCAACGTCATGTCGCTGCCGCAGCAGATGTACCTCTCCCGGGAACGCAGGAAGGCACAGCCGGCGCCCTCCCGACAGAAGGAGTAGCGGTTCGGGGACGACTGGCGCCGTCGACCGCCGGCGAGGCGCCGCCTCGTCACCTTACGTGGGAGACGGAGAGCCCGATCAGGCGTTCGGACTGCCGGAAGAACTGCTCGGCGCGGGAAGGGCCGAAGCCGAGGAGCAACCCGACCCGCGTTCCTCGGGCCAGCCCGGCCCCGAGTTCCGCCGCGATGGCGGGCTCCCACCCCAGTTCCGCCCAGCCGAAGTAGTCGACCGAGGCGTGGAAACGCACGCGCGCTCCCGGCGGGGACTCCCAGGCGGCGCCCGCGCGCAGCGAAAGGGGCTCGAAGTCGGGGGTGGCGCGCAACAGCACGCCCGGACCTCCGTAGACGGTGAGCCCCGATGCCGGAGACCCCTGCAGCATGAGTTCCAGTCCCTCCCGGCTCGTGCTGATCGGACGGGCCCCCGTGTCCAGGAGGAATTCGTCTCCGAGATGCGAACTCAGGTGATAGAGTTCGGCACGAGCCGCAACCGCCCCGAAACGCGCGCGAAACAGGACTCCGATTCGGTAGTGCACTTCGATGAGGGCCTGATCCGGACCTTCGAGATCGAAGCGGGAAAACGCCCCTCCGTGAATCGCTCCCGCGTATTCCACCTTCCCGCCCGGATCGCGCCGGATCCAGAACCCGAGCCGGTCGCCGATGTCGGCGAGGGCAATGCCGTCGCGGAGGGAGTCGCGCGTCGCCCTCAACAGCGCGAGACGATGTACGGGCTCGACGGGAGAGCCCGCGGGCGTGCGGAAGGGATGACCGTTCCGGTCGCGGATGCCGGTTGTGGCCGCGTCGCTTGCCTGCGCCACGAGGGGACCCGCCGCGGTGACGGGCACCGCCAGGAGGAGGCAGACCGCGAGGCCGCGCACGCGACGCATCCGGAGACGCACCGCCCGGACGCCGTCCACGCTGCGCTGGACCTTCAAGCGGCGCGCTGACACCTCGGACAGAGCACGGTCTTCCGGCCGGTCACGCGGACGGATGTCAACGCATGTCGGCACCGCGGGCAGGGGCCGCCGGATGAGCGTGAGTTGATCAGCCACCCCGGATCGGAATGGGCGGCACTCCAGTGAAGCGTGGCCCGCCTCAGAACCCGCTTCAGGTAGCGGTGAAGCCGATCGAGCTGCTCCGGCTCCAGCTGACCCACGCGAAGGTCGGGACGTACGCCGGCCTGGAAGCAGATCTCGTCCGCATAGTCGTTGCCGATCCCGGCAATCGCTTTCTGGTTCAGAAGAAAGCCCTTGATGCTGGAACGCGCGTTCCCCTGCGCCAGCGCTTCGAAGCGCTCAAGAGTCAGGTCGTCGCTCAGCGGGTCCACCCCGAGGCTCTGGAGCGACCCTTTCTCGTTGAACTCGCTCCCCGGCACGGCCTGGACCGTGCCCTGGGAGCCCGACGACGAGAAACGCAGTTCCCTGCCGGCCGCGAACTGGAACCGGATGCGGGTCCGGTCCGTCGGAGGCGCGGTCTGCGATTCGAGCCGCAGGAGGCCGTCATCCCCCATGTCGAACATGAGGCTGTAATCGGAACGGAAGCGGAGGACGACGTAGCGACCGTGGCGTTCAACGGAATCCACGGCGTGGTTCTCAAGATGATTCTCGACGATATCGCGCTCAATTGAAGCGACGTCCGGGTCGTCGATCCGGATTATGGAGATCGTCTTACCGGTTGTGTAACCGGCAATGCGGTCGATCATCCGCTCAACATCGGGAAGCTCTATCATTGCATCACGGCTCCGGTGGGCAAGACTGGGTGCAGTTGAACATACCCCCGTACGAACAAAAGGTGCCCCGTGCTTCACGGGGGGTGGAGAAGCGGAACGCGAACCGAGTATCGCCACCGGGTCTCAACGCGGCGTCAAGGCAGCGACGAGACATCGGTCCCGCCGAGCGGCGGCAGCGACCATAACACTATGCTATATAATGGTTTACAGAAGCGGCCGCGTGACGTCCGGGGCGGCGTCGACGTGCCGAAACCAGGCCGCTATTCTCTCCTGAACGGACGCTGCGGCCCGCGCGGGATCCGGAGCGTTTCGGATAGGTCGTCCCATGACGATGTAGTCGGCCCCGGCCTCGAACGCGGACTCCACGTCGACCGTCCGTTTCTGGTCATCGGTCCCGGCTTCCCTCGCCGCACGGATACCGGGGACGACAATGCGAAACCGGCGGGACACCGCGGCGCGAACTCGAGCGGCCTCGTGGCCGGAACTGATGACGCCGGCGCAGCCGATGCCCTCCGCCCTGCGGGCTCGCGAGAGGACGACGTCCCCGATGTCCGCTTCAAAGCCGAGGTCTTCCATGTCCGCTCGGTCGAGACTGGTGAGAACGGTCACGGCCAGGATCCCGAGATCGCCCGCGGCAGCGTCGCAGGCGGCACGGAGGATCGCATCGTTGCCGTGCACCGTGACGAAGTCCACGTCCCGGGTCCGCAGTTGTCGGACCGCGGAGCTGACCGTCTGTGGAACGTCGAAGAGCTTGAGGTCGGCGAATACCTTCTTGTCCCTGGAGCGAAGCCAGTCGGCCAGCTCGAAGTATCCCCCGGAAAGGAAGAGTTCCAGGCCGATCTTGTAGAAGGAAACGGTATCGGCCAGCGCGTCGACGGTCTTCCGCGCTTCCGAGGCGGTTGGAACGTCCAGCGCGAGGATCAGCCGGTCGGTCGCGGGGATCGTTGCGGAGATCGTCGCCTCCCGAAGTTGTTGCCGTTGCGAGCCCGGCGGTCGGAGTTCCGCTCGGTCGTTGTGGCTCCCGGTGAACATGAGCCGACGCGTGGCGAGTGGACGACGAAGCTCTTTGCGGGCGCGCGTGCCCGCAAGAGACCGACCGTCGATGTCGAGCCATCGTTTCACGTGAAACGTCAGGTTTCGTTCGGCCGCGCGCGGAAGTGGCTTTCGTCACCACCGTCATCACATGTTTCACGTGAAACACGGGGTCCCGCGGGATCTGATCCGGCAGTCCGTAGCCGAACCCTGCTTCGGCCGCGAAGCGGACTCCACACCCGGTCGCCCGGGTCACGAGAGCGCCATATATTTTCGGATTCACTGGAAGTGTTGTCGGTTCATGCCGCCGGGTGCGGCGATCAGCGAGGGGTGGACTGATTTTGGGTCGGGTGATCGCGATTGCGAATCAGAAGGGTGGGGTCGGCAAGACCACGACGGCGATCAACCTCGGCGCCTCGCTGGCGATCGCGGAGCGCAACACGCTCGTGATCGATTGCGACCCGCAGGGGAACGCGACCTCCGGGTTCGGGCTGCGCAAGGACGGCGACGTCCCCAGCGTGTACGACTGCCTTGTAAACGGACAGCCGCTTCAGGCGGCGGTGCGGCCGGAAGTCCACTTCCCGTGCCTGTCCGTGGTGTCCGCGAGTCGGGACCTGACCGGCGCCGAAGTGGAACTGATCGATCGATCGGACCGCCAGCGAATCCTCGGCCGGAAGATCGAGGCTCTGCGGGGCGACTTCGAGTATATCCTGATCGATTCACCGCCGTCCCTCGGGCTCCTCACGCTGAACGCACTGGCGGCCGCCGACGCCGTGCTCATCCCGATTCAGTGTGAGTTCTATGCGTTGGAGGGGCTCAGCCAGCTCCTGAACACCGTGCGGCTGGTGCAACGCAGCATCAACCCGGAACTCGAAATCGAGGGAGTGCTGCTGACGATGTACGATTCGCGCCTCAACCTGGCCAAACAGGTAGCCGCCGAGGCGCGCGAGTACTTCGGGGGCAAGGTCTTCGACACGATGATCCCCCGGAACATTCGGCTCGCCGAAGCCCCGAGTTTTGGAGAGCCGATCGCTCTGTACGATGTCCTGTCGAGCGGGGCCCGCGGATACCTGAGCCTGGCCCGGGAGCTGATCGATCGGCACAGGGGTTCATAGTTGCCCAGGAACGAGCGCCGTCTCGGGAAGGGGCTTGCGGCCCTGTTGGGCGAAAACCTCGGGACGGATCGCGTCGCGGCGGAAGCGGAGATTCCGGTCGAAGCCATCCAGGCGAATCCGTTCCAGCCCCGCGGCGACTTCGACCCGGCCCGCCTCGCGGAACTCGCGGACTCCATCCGCGAGAACGGCCTGCTGCAGCCGGTCGTCGTCAGGCCCGTGGGAGACGCGTTCGAGATCGTCGTGGGCGAGCGGCGATTCCGGGCGGTTCAGAGTCTCGGCTGGACATCGGTTCCGGCTCTGGTGCGGCCGCTGGACGACCAGCAGATGCTTGTCGTCGCGCTCGTCGAAAACTTGCAACGTCATGACCTGTCAGCACTTGAAGAAGCCCGAGGATATCGTCGCCTGATGCGGGATTTCGGTCTGACGCAGGAAGAGGTAGGACGGCACGTGGGGAGGGACAGATCGACCGTGGCGAACGCTCTTCGACTGCTCGCCCTGCCGGAGGCGGTGCTGGGCCTGCTCGCCAGGGGGAAGCTGTCCGCAGGTCACGGCCGCGCCCTCCTGATGTTGTCCACCCCCGACGAGCAAACCCGTGTCGGGCTGGAGGCGGCGAAGCGGGGGTGGTCCGTGAGGGAGACGGAACGTCGTGTCCGCCCCGCACAGCGCGGGCGACGGAAGACCCGTGGAAAAGAGCGGACGAGGGCGGGCGATCCCGTGGTGAGGCGCGTCGAACTGGGGCTTGAGCGAGGGTTCGGGACCCAGGTGCGGATCCGGACGCGATCGGACGGAGCGGGCGAGGTCGTCGTGCGTTTCCACGATACCGATGATTTTCTGCGGCTCGTTGCCCTGATGGGAGGGGACGAACTCGCTGCGGAGCTTCGCGAATGACCTTCCTCCGGCGATGGACCCTGCAGTTGGTCCGACGGGATGGCCGGGAGGTACGATCCCTGCCCCTCGGCGGTGCCCGGCCGCTCGTCTCGGTGGCGGGTACGATCATCGCCTTGTTGGGCCTGGGGTTTCTGGGGGGTCTCCTGACGGCCTGGCGGACGGAGTCCGGTCGAGTCCTCGAACTGGAGGCGGAAGTCGCCGCGCACGAGAGGGAGCTCGAGCGGATGAACCGGTTGGCGAGTCGTTTGAACGAACTCGAGGAAGAGTTCGGTTTCCTCCAGGCTGCCGTAACCGCCGGAAGGCCTGCCGAATCGCCGCCGGTAAACGTCGTCCTCAGGGAAGGCATGGAGGTCAGGTCGCCGGGCCCGGCAGAGGCGACGACCCTCGCCTGGCCTCTCACGCAGCGCGGCTTCATCACCCGTCACTTCGGCTCACGGCCGGCCGATTCGCGCGAAGGACATCCGGGATTGGACATTGCGGTTCCGACGGGGTCGTACGTGCGAGCGATTCAGGCGGGGAGGGTCGAGGAGGCGGGCGAAGACCCGATCTACGGAAAATTTCTGCGGATTGCGCACCCCGATGGGCTAACGTCATTGTATGGCCACAACGCGTGGCTATTCGCTGAGGCCGGCGACGAAGTGGAGCGACTCGAGGTCATCGCCCTCACGGGAAACACGGGAAGATCCTCGGCTCCCCATCTGCACCTGGAACTCGCCCGGAACGGCGCACTATTGGACCCACTCTCGCTGGTGGCGGACCACGGCGGTCGGGACAACGCGGGAGCCCCGGCGGAGAGGCAACCGGAGTAAGGATTGGAGCGAAATGGCTAGAGATTCTCGACATGGCGGGCACACCCGTGAACTGAGCGACGTCGTTTCGGTCGTCGCGCCCGGGATGACGATCCTCGGGGACGTAATGTGCGATGGCACGGTCCGGGTCGAAGGCAAGATCGAAGGCTCGGTCAAGGCGACGAAATCCGTGGTCGTCGGCAAGGACGGACGTATTACCGGGGACATCGACACGCAGGATGTCGTGATCGCCGGCACCGTGACCGGGACCGTCGTGGGAGCCAGTCGCGTGGAACTGCAGGAAACCTGCAAGATCGAGGGCGACATTCGGAGTCGCCGAGTGAAGCTCGAGGAAGGCGGCCAGATCGAGGGCCGTCTCCACATGACGGCAAAAGCAGCGGACCAGAAGCCCGCCGCTCCTCCGCGCAAGAGCGCTTCACCCTCGATCCAGCCTCAGAAGCCTCAGCGCGCGGCCGGGCCCAGCTGAAGCGAGGCTTCCGCCCGCCCGGCCTCCCGACCGCGGAGGTCGCGCCGTGCCGCGCCGTGCGATCCGCTTGACGGAATGCCGTAACCGCGGATGAGGGACACCCTCCTCTTCGCGTTCGCGTTCCTGCCCCTGACGCTCGGTGCGGACTGGCTCGTTCGCGGCGCCGCCGGCCTCGCGCAGCGATTCGGTGTCAGTCCGCTCGTCGTCGGCCTGACCGTGGTCGCCTTCGGCACCTCGGCCCCGGAGCTGGTCGTCAGCGCACTTGCGTCGCTTGAGGGCCAACCGGACGTCGCCGTCGGCAACATCATGGGATCCACGGCCGCGAACGTGGGCTTGATCGTGGGCGTCGGCGCCCTGATTCGACCGATCGAGGTCCACCGGCGGGTCATCGTGCGCGAGACGCCGCTCGTCATCATCGTTCTCTCGCTCGTGATGGTGCTGTCGCTCAACGATGCCGTCGGACGCCTCGACGGGCTCGTGCTCGTATCCGGCTGGGCACTCTACCTGTTCTTTCTCCTGAAGTGGGAGCGAGTGGGCCTGTTCGGGAAGTCGGATGGCGCGTCCGATTCGGACGCGCCTCTGCCGGGGGCCGGAACCGATCCGCAACAGACCGATATCGCGGCGCCCGGAGTCTGGTGGTCGCTCGTACGGATCGGCCTCGGCCTGCCCTGCCTTACGTACGGGGCGCGTTGGCTGCTGGAGGGCGCCGAGGGGATCGCAAGGTCGCTGGCCGTGCCGGAGGCGGTGATCGCCGCCACGATGATCGCGGTCGGCACCTCGCTGCCGGAGTTGGCTTCTACGCTCGTGGCCGCCTTCCGGCGAATGGGAGACATCGCGATCGGGAACGTGATCGGCTCGAACGTGTTCAACCTCGGCCTCGTACTCGGGACCGCCGCGCTCGTTCGCCCCCTCGTTCTCCATCCGACCATCGTTGTCGGCTACGTGCTTCCGGCCCTGGCCTTCTCCGTCATCCTCATCCCCCTCGCCCTGCACCGCGGCACGGTCCAAAGGGCGGAGGGCGGGCTCCTCCTGCTCCTCTATCTCGCCTACATCGTGATGGTCTGGCTGTTCAACTGACCTGACCCGATCCTGACATTCCCCCCACCTTCCCCCCGGGTCCGCCGCTTGCAAAGCGATAAAGTAAAGCGTTAGGGTTGGCGTATGGTCGTTTCCGTAAAGATGAGCAGCAAGAACCAGATCGTGGTTCCAAAAGCCGCGCGGGAGGCACTTGGCCTCAGGCCCGGCGACCGGCTCGCGGTGTCGGTGGACGGTGAAACGGTACGGATGGAAAAGCTGCCGCCGGACCAGGAAGATCGTCTACGGGGCGTGCTGCGGGATGTCGCCGATGCCGGGGATCTCTGGATCGAACTCGAGGACGCCTGAGTGGCGGACGACGCGAGCCGGGCAAGTCTCGCGGAGCATCTGGCCGGGGCCGGTCTCGTCCACGTCGACGCTCGCGTATTCGCGCTTCACCTGACCGACACGGGCCCGACGAGACAAACGGAACTCGCCTTCTCGGGCATCGCGAGCGGCAGCATCAAGGCCCAGACGTCGAGCCTGACTCTCTACCAGGTCCTCGTGGAAGTGTACCGGCAGGGAAAACCGACATTGGCTCGCGATGTGGCGCGGCACATGCGGCTCTACCCTCGATTGGGCATCGTGGCCGCCAGCTCCGAAATCGCCATTCAGGCCGCCGAAGTACGAGCCCGGCTCGGAGGTCGGCCGGAACGGGCCCTGCAGATCGCGACGGCGCTGGTTTCGGGCGCCGAGGTGTACCTCACCTCCGGCTCGGGACTCCGCCGGATTGCCGGGATGCGCGTGTTGAACGTCGAAGACTTGAGCGAGGAGTAAGCGACACGGTCCGCTACCGTCTCCGGACGAGCCTCACGAGCGCCTTCAGCGGGTCGTAGAAGCGGTCCACGACCCGCTCCTTTAGTGGAATGATCGCGTTGTCCGTGATGGAGATGCTCTCGGGGCATACCTCCGTGCAGCACTTCGTGATGTTGCAGAACCCGATGCCCCCCGACTCCTTGAGAAACGCGCTCCGGTCCTCCACGTCGATCGGGTTCAGGCTGTATCCGGCCGTTCTCACGAGGTACGTGGGGCCGATGAACTCCGCGTGCTTTCCGTGTGACCGGAGGACGTGGCACACATCCTGACAGAGGAAGCACTCGATGCACTTCCGCATTTCCTGTGCCCTCTCGATCTCGAACTGCTTCATTCGCCAGCCGTCCTCCGCATCGCGGGGACGCGGTCTGAAACGCGGGATGGATGCGTTGTTCCGGTAGGCCTGAGACACGTCGGCGACGAGGTCCTTGATGACGGGAAACGCCTTCATCGGCGTGACCGTGATCGACTCGCCCTCCTCGTAGTCGGAGAGGCGGGTCATGCACGTCAAGCGAGGCCGCCCGTTGACCTCGCAGCTGCAGGATCCACACTTGCCGGCCTTGCAGTTCCAGCGCACCGCGAGATCCGGCGCGTGTTCCGCCTGGATCCGGTGAATGGCGTCCAGCACGACCATGCCCTGATCGATCTCGATCGTGTAGGATTCGAGTTGCCCGTCGTCGCCGGACCCGCGGTAGACCTGGAAAGTTCGTTCCGCCACCTCGCTACACCCCTTCCTCGATGAGCTGCCTCAGTTCGGCCGGCGGCTCCGATACCCGTTCGGTGTCGGTCACCATCTGCCCCTCGGATGATCGGATGACGACATTGACCCGCCCGAGCGAGGCGTCGGAGTCCGGATAGTCGATGCGGGTATGCGCACCGCGGCTCTCCCGACGCTCGAGCGCCGAGAGGACGACCGCCTCGGCCACGGTGAGCATGACCCCGAGGTCGAGCCAGGTGTGCCATCCGGGGTTGAAGGCTCGCCCCCCGTGAACCGAGCAGGTGTCGAGCTCCCCGCGCAGTCGGTGGACGTCCTCGAGGGCCTCGCGCAGCGCCCCCTCCGTACGGGCGATTCCGACCTTGTCCTGCATGATCTGCCGCAATTCCTCCTGCAGGCCGAAGGGATTGCGTCCACCCTCTCGCGCGAAGGGCGCCGTCGCGCCCGCGACGGCCGCGGACAGTTCGGATGCCGGGATCTCGGCGAAGGATGCATCTCTCGCCTCTTCGGCGGCCGCGACGCCGGCGCGCTGCCCGAACACGATAAGGTCGGAGAGCGAATTGCCGCCGAGGCGATTGCCGCCGTGGAGGCCCGCGGCCACTTCACCCGCCGCGTACAGCCCGGAGACGCAGGTCGCCGCCGTTTCCGGGTCTACCTTCACTCCCCCCATCGCGTAGTGGGTCGTCGGCCCGACCTCCATCGCGTCGGTCGTGATGTCGACGCCCGCGAGTTCCTTGAACTGGTGATACATGCTCGGGAGCTTGGCCTTGATGTACTCGGGACTCCGCTTCTCCGAGATATTGAGGAAGACGCCGCCGTGCGGACTCCCCCGCCCGGCCTCCACCTCCGCGACGATCGCCTTTGCCACGACATCCCGGGTGAGCAGTTCCGGCGGGCGCCGGTTGGCCACGCGGTCGCCTTCCACCCACCGGTCGGCCTCCTCCTCGCTCTCCGCGTAGTCCCCCTCGAACATCTCCGGGACGTATCGGAACATGAAGCGTTCGCCGTCCCCGTTCGTGAGCACGCCTCCCTCGCCACGGACGCCTTCCGTGACGAGCGTGCCCCGCACGCTGGGCGGCCACACCATGCCCGTGGGGTGGAACTGGACGAACTCCATCCCCATGAGTTCGGCCCCCGCGTCATAGGCGAGCGCCACACCGTCGCCGGTGCACTCCCAGGAATTGGAGGTCACCTTCCAGGCCTTGCCCAATCCCCCCGTGGCGAGGATGACTGTCCGGGCGCGGAAGAGCACGAACTCGCCTGTCGGCCGCCAATACGCGAGCGCTCCGGCCACGCGCCCGTCCACGAGGATCAACCGGAACACCGTGCACTCCATGAAGATGTCGGCCCCTTCGTGCACGGCGTGATCCTGCAGCGTCCGGATCATCTCCAGGCCCGTCCGGTCGCCGACGTGCGCCAGCCTTCCGTAGGTGTGTCCGCCGAACGGACGCTGGTTCATGCGTCCGTCCTCCGCCCGGTCGAAGAGGGCGCCCCACGCCTCGAGCTCCCTCACGCGGTCCGGGGCCTCCTCGGCGTGCGCCCTGGCCATCCGCCAGTCGCACAGTCCCTTCCCGCCCCGCATCGTGTCGCGGAAATGGACCTGCCAATTGTCTTCGGGACGGTTGTTGCCGAGCGCGGCCGCCATCCCGCCCTCGGCCATGACCGTGTGCGCCTTGCCGAGCAGCGACTTGCCGACGAGTCCGACGGATGCGCCGGCCTCGATGGCCGCGATCGCCGCGCGGAGCCCGGCGCCCCCGGCTCCGATCACGAGGACGTCATGCTCGTGGCGTTCTGAAATCTCCATGGAAAAGTCCGCTGTGCTCCGTTGGGTTCAGAAGAGTCGGGGATCGTCGAACACCCGCATCGCCACCAGCCGGATGTACAGATCCGTCATGCATACGAAGACGAGGCTGAACCAGGCCCAGCCCATGTGTCGCTTGTTGAACCAGCTCACGCCCTTCCACGCCTTGTGGCGCGCCTTCCCCGCCAGCGCGCAGGAATAGCAATCGACGTCGCCGCCGATGAGATGGCGGAGCGAGTGGCAGCCGAACCAGTATCCCGACAGCAGCACGAGGTTGATCAGGAGGACGATGGATCCGACTCCGACGCCGAAGCCGTCCTCGAAGAAGAACCCGTGAATCGTGTCGTACGTCAGGAAAAGCCAGATGATGATCGAGGCGTACAGGAAGTAGCGGTGAAGGTTCTGGAGGACCCACGGCAGCCGCGTCTCGCCCGCATACCTGTCGCCGCGGAACTCGCCCACCGCACAGGCGGGCGGGTCGAGGAAATAGGCGCGGTAATACGCCTTCCGGTAGTAATAGCACGTTCCCCGGAACCCGAGGATCACGCCCATCATCAGTATCGCCGGAGAGAACGGCCACCACTCGATTCCGAACAGCCGGATCTGTTCCGGGCAACTGGCGGCGATGCACGGCGAGTACAGGGGCGACAGGTAGGGGTCGGCAAAATAGTTGCCGCCCTGCAGGACCGCCCAGGTGGCGTAGCCGCCGAAGAGGCCGAGCCCCAGTGCTACGCTCAGGGGCGGTACCCACCACCGATCCCTGCGGAGGGTCTTGCCGAAACCGCGATCTCGAACCGCGACCGAGCTTTCCATGGTCTTTCGTCGACTCTTCGTGGAGTGGGGGGTGGGAACGCGGCCAGCCTACCGGGCCGTCAGGATGACTGTCAAGCGGCGTCGTCCGGGAAACCCTCGAGGTATTCCTGGACCCGGTTGAGGAAGAACGCCGCCATGGCGCCGTCGACCACGCGATGGTCGTAGGAAAGACCGAAGTAGGCCCGGTTGCGGATCGCGATCACGTCATTGCCGAGTCCGTCCTGAACGACGACCGGACGCTTCTCGATCACGCCGGTTCCCAGGATGGCGACCTGGGGCTGGTTGATGATCGGGGTCCCGAACAGGTTTCCGAAGACTCCTACGTTCGTGATCGTGAACGTCCCGCCTTGGATGTCGTCGAAGTCGAGCGCTCTGTTCCGAGCCTTCTCGGCGAGTTCGTTCGAGCGCTGCGCGAGGCCCAGCAGACTGAGTTGATCCGCGTCCTTGAGCACGGGCACGATGAGTTCGCGGCCGTCGCTGATCGCCACCGCGATCCCGAGATTGATGTTGCCGTGATACACGATGCGCGATCCGTCGACGGACGAGTTGAGGATCGGGTATTCGCCCAGGGCCTCGATCACGGCGCGATAGATGAAGGGGCCGTAGGTGAGCTTCACCCCCTGGTCGGCGAAGCGCGACTTGAGCGACCGCCTGAGTTGAACGATCCGCTCGAAATCCACCTCGATGACCGATGTCACGTGCGCGGAAACGCGCTTGGACATGAGCATGTGTTCCATCGTCCGCAGGCGGACTCTGCTCATCTCCTCGACGCGGTCGCGCTCGCGAATCGGCACGGAGCCGAGCCGCACATCCAGCGTCGCCCCGTGGATCGGGATCCGGAGCGTGCCGGGCGCCGCCGGCCTGGGCGCCGCCGGCCTGGGCGCCGCCGGCTCGGGGAGCGCGGGCTCCGGCGCCTTCACGTCGGAGGCCGGGACCGGCGGCGGGACCACGGCGGGGGCCGCAACGGCGACGGGAGCCGCCGTGGGAGCGGGAGCCGCCGCAGGAGCAGGCGCCGCCGCCCCGCCGGCCGAGATGAACGCAAGAATGTCATCCCGCGTCACGCGCCCGGAGGTGCCCGTCCCGGGCACCTGCTGGATGTCGACGCCGTGTTCCGCGGCGATCTTCCGCACGAGCGGGGTCGATCGAGTCCTCAGGCGCTCGCCGCGACTGGAGGGCGACGCCTCGACCGCCGGGGCCGGGGATGCGGGAGTGGCGCCCGCCGAAGCGACCGCGGGGACTGCCGCCGCGGGATCGGGCGCTGGCGGATCGTCCACGGGCGCCGAAGGTGCGGCGGGTGCGGCGGGTGCCGCGACCGTCGCATCCGTCTCGATGCGGGCGACGACCGTGTCGACCTCGACCGTCTCCCCGTCCTGCACGAGAACTTCGGCCAGCACCCCCGCCGCCGGCGACGGAATGTCCGCGTCCACCTTGTCCGTGGAAATCTCGAACAGATCCTCGTCACGCTCGACCGCATCCCCGACCTTCTTGAGCCAGCGCGTCAGCGTCCCCTCCGCGATGGATTCCCCCATCTGCGGCATGATGACATCCACTTTGGACATTGGTGTTCTTCCCCGGCGTACAGCCGCGTGGGTTCAGTAACTCAGTTGCAGGCGGGCCATCGAGACGATGTCCGCCACCTGGGGTAGATGGGCCTCCTCCAGCTCGGCCGCGTACGGTACCGGCGTGTCGAGTGCGGCCACCCGCCGGATCGGAGCATCAAGCCACTCGAACGCGCGCTCGCACACCAACGCCGCCACCTCGCCGCCGAAGCCGCCGAACCGCGGCGCTTCGTGCAGGACGAGAAGTCTCCCCGTTTTCTTCACGCTCTCGAGGATCGCGCCGCTATCGAGCGGTTGCAGCGTCCGCAGATCAATAATCTCGATCTGCGCACCATCCTCCTCCGCCACCTGCTCCGCAGCCTCGTGCGCAGTATGGACCATGGCGCCATACGTGACCAGCGTGAGGTCCGTTCCTCCGCGGTGCGTTCGGGCCTTCCCCAGCGGAGTCACGAACTCCTCGCCTTCCTCAAGCTCTTCGCGAAGTCTGCGATACAGGTACTTGTGCTCGAAGAAGAGGACCGGGTCCGGGTCCCGAATCGCGGCCTTGAGCAACCCTTTCGCATCCCTCACCGTGGCCGGAGCCACCAGCTTGAGACCCGGCACGTTGGCGAAATACGACTCCACGTTCTGCGAGTGAAAGGGCCCCGCGCGCACGCCCGCGCCGCAGGGTCCCCGAATCACCAGCGCGGCCCCCACGCCCGTCCGGTAGCGGACCTTGGCGGCGAAGTTCACGATCACGTTGAAGGCCGGGGCGATGAAGTCGATGAACTGCATCTCGCACACGGGCTTCAAGCCCATCTGCGCCGCCCCGATCGCCGCGCCCACGATCGCCGCCTCGCTGATCGGAGTGTCGATGACGCGATCTTCGCCGAATTCCGCGAGCAGCCCCTCCGTGACCCTGAAGGCGCCGCCATAGGCGCCAATGTCCTCGCCCATGATGAAGACGTCGGCGTCCGCTCGCATCTCCTCACGGATCGCCTGTTGAATCGCTTCGAGATAGGTAGCCACGGCGCAAAGAATAACCGCGCGCCGTCCGCATCGGCAACGCGTCGAGGGTTGTGCTTTACTTACACGTAAAGGGCAGTTCCGTAACGTGCAGCGCGACCCCGGGATGGTCCATCGACTCCAGCACCGCCCCGAGGGCGACCTCCCGCCGGACGTAGCCCAGGCCGATGGGTCCGAAACGCGGAGAATGAACTGCGGAAGTGATGAGGCCGACCGGTTTCGCGCCGCCGGTCCCGGAGGGCACTCGAAGTTCGGCGCCGACGAGGTTGCGTGCCTGGTGGAGGGCGTTCGGAGTCCAGCGAAGCCCGCGCAGGTGGCGGTTCACATGGCCCCGGTAGTGAATGCGAGCGACGACTTCCTGGCCCGTGAAGCATCCCTTGGCAAAGCTGATCGCCCGGTCATCCTGTCCCGCCTCCTGGGCCAGCCGATCCGCGCCCAGCTCGGACCCGAAGACCGGCAACCCCCGCTCCAACCGCAAGATCTCCCAGTCTCCGCCGCCGGCGACGGCTCCGCCTGCCCGCGTGACGGCGCCCTCGAGCTGCCTCGAAAGCCTTTCCGCGTCTCGTGCCCGGCCGGTGCGGTCTACGTACAGGTCGAAGCCGGGGCCCTCGATCTCCTCCCTGCAAACCACGAGGGCCGGAATGCCGCCGATACGCACGGTTGTCGCCTCGAGAGGGGCCAGTTCGCCGGGCTGCCGCACAAACGAGATTCCCGCGGCGGCTTCCCATTGTTCGAGCGCCTCGGCGGCTCGCGGTCCGATGAGCGTATGCACGGAAACGCTCGCCTCGCGGTATTCCGCGAACATCGGAGGCACGTATGTCCGAAGGTGATCCATCAGAGAGGGCAGGGCCTCACCCGGCGCGTCGAGCCAAACGGTCTCCGTTCCCCCTCCGGCGTCGCGCTCGAAACCCGCCACGGGCAGAATCCGCAGATCGACGACGACGCGACCGCGGCGATCCAGGAGAAAGGAGTAGATGCCCCGCCCCAACGGGACATCCGTCACATCGTTCGAGGCGAGGCCGTTCATGACTCGTAGCGCCCCGGAACCCGATACGGCGACGACGACGCGCCCAACGTTCGCGAACAGCCCGACGCGCTCGACGGCGGCACGATAGCCGTCGGACCCGGCACCCTCCGGCATCAGGTCGACGTGGCCCGCCGAGCAGTCCGTGGCGGCAAAAAAAGCTCCCGGGCCGAAACCCGGGAGCCTGGCTCCAACCTGGCCATCAAGCGCAACTCAGGGCACTAACTCGAGCCCGGTCCGGCCCACTCGACGACGAACGTCGCACGACGGTTCTCGATCCCGGTCTGGCGGTCTTCGACGCCGGTGTCCTGGTTCACGAGGCGCGACTCACCGATGGCCACAACGCCGATGTTGTCCGCATTCATCCCCGCGGTCTGCACGAGGTAGTCCCTCACGCTCTCGGCGCGCGCCAGGGACAACGTCATGTTGTATGCCTCGGATCCGGCACTGTCGGCGGAGCCTTCCACGGTGACCCGGGCCTGAGGGAAGGATCCCAGGATGGTGGCCGCGAACGCGTCCAGAATCGGGCGGTCGACGGCCCGCACCTCGGCGCTGTTGAAGTCGAAGTGCACCGGCAGGGAAACAGCGAGTCCCGCGCCGTGCATGTCGTCGTCGCTGACGTGACCTCCGAACTCCTGCCGCAGACGATCAAGCCCGCTCCGCAACTCCTCTATATCGCCCTGAAGCGCCTCTACCGCAGCCGTATTCGCGGAGATGCGAGCCTCGTGGTCCGCGAGCTGCCCGTTCACGGGCTCCATGACGCGATCGAGTTCCCACTGGCGCACGAGCTGCATGCAACCCGCAGACAGGAAGGCTAGAGTCACCACAACCATCGACACCCACACCCTGTTCTGGCGCATCCTGACTACTCCTCCTTTTCGCGGCTTACGGGAAGTTGACGCGGAGGCCAACCGAGAGCGGGATTTCCATTATGGAGCTGAACCCGTGCACGTTGTTGAGTTCGCCGTACACGTGCGTCTCTTCCTCATCCGTCATGATATAGCGGAGGTCGAGTTGGGCGAAGAGCGTGACCATCGGGACGTCCGTATCCGCATGGCGGGCGAAGTTGAGCCCCGCCTTGATTCCGGCGTTGCCGGAAAAATACGACCCGTTCACCAGGGCCACCGTGTGGAGTCCCGGACGCGGATGGTTTCGCAGCAGGAACGCGTCGGAATCGAGCGTCGAGGCGCCCAGGCCGAAATCGACCGCGACGGTGGCATTGCCCATCGGGTCCGTGAGGTGATACTCGATCCCGCCCGTCAGATGGAAGATCTGAAAGTTCGGGTCGATCGACCCCTTCGTGCCGAGCATGTCGAGCGCTCCCTCGACCCGCAGCGCCAGACGCGGGCGCAGGAAGTAGGATGCCGCGCCCGAGAAGGACGGACCCGCCTCGGCGGCATCGGCGATCTCGCCCATGGGGACGGCCATCCCGACTCCGCCCTCGAACGACCAGAACATCGGAGAATAGGGACTCTGGGCCTCGGCCCGCGCGGGCAGAAAAGCGAACGCAGCCATCGCGCCAACCACCAACACCAGCTTTCTGAACACATCCTTCATATCGACCTCCTGCGAGTTATGAGGCTGCCGAGGAACGCGCGGGCTGTCTGATTCGCCACGCAAACCACGCACGAACGTCCAACTGCAACCGGCGGCACCCGGCCTCCGATGTCGCCGGAAAAATCGATGCAAGCTAAGCCCGATGTCGAATAACATGCAAGAGATACAACGTGTGCTCCAGCGCGTGCGGAAACCTCGTTCCAGAGAGGCCGAACAGGCTCTCGAATACGCGAAGATCCGCGGTTCAGGCGCGGGAGACGTACGCCGCCAGGCCCGTCGCGAGATCGCGCGGTCGAAACGCCGGAAAGCGGCGACGGGCCAGGTCGGAATCGGCGATTCCATCCTGGGTTGCGAAGTCCACGGCGTCGCGCGACAGGATCTGGCCCGGGAGACGCTCCGCACATCCCGCGACGAGCTTAACGAGCCCTTCCGGGACGTGCAGAATCACCCGGCGACGGCCGAGCGCCGCCATGGCCGTCCGCACGACGTCGTCCAGCGACAGGACATCCGGGCCACCCGCCTCGAGAGTGAGCCCGTCTCCCGCCGAACCCAGCGTAGCCTCGCACACCAGGTCCGCCAGATCATCCACATGTATCGGGGTAATGCGCCCGGAGCCGTCCCCCAGTTGGGGAAAGACGAACGGAATCGTGCGAATGAGCGCGATGAAGCGGTTCAGGCTTCGGTCTTCGGGGCCGTAGACCCATGAAGGTCGAACGATGACGTGGGCGAGGCCCGAGTCCCGCACCGATGCCTCCGCCAACCCCTTGGCGCGATACCAGGTACGCGCGGAGCCGGGATCGGCCCCGACCCCGGACAGGTAGACGAGCTTGCGTACTCCCGCCTCCACCGCGGCCTCCACCAGGGCGGCGGTGCCGCGGGCGTCGACCTCCATGAACGTCCGGCCGCGGGCGGGCGCCTCCACCGGATAGCCCGGGAACTGGACGGAGAGAATGGCCGCGTCCACCGCGTCCATCGCCCGGACGAGGGTCGCGGGCCGACGCACATCTCCCGCGACGTATTCCGCCGGGAGCCCGAGACGCCCGGCGCCGGCGGGGTTCCGGGTCAGTACGGCAACCCGCGCCCCGCGACCGTGCAGCCCCCGGACGAGGGCACGCCCGAGAAAGCCTGTTCCACCCGCGACGAGGACCCGCTGCATGACTTCACCTCCCGACTGGCGCCGGGGCGCGCATCACCTGAACATCCCCCGGATGACATCGTAGCCGTCGTCGGATGCCAGACCAATGTCACCCCGATCTTCTGGCCCGGTCAGGGCGGGAGTACAACATGCTGGAACATCTGCTGGAGACCGAGGTGGCCAAGCGTCCGCCGACCGTGCGCTTCAAGGGCCGGATTCTCTTTCTCACCGAAGATCCGGACCTCATCCGCCGCCAGCTCGCGGGGGAGGACCTCGACTGGGATCCGTCGATCCCGCTGCGCGACGACATTTCGACCGATGAGATCACGCCCGGCTGGGTCTGCTACCACTTCGACGAGAAGTTGGGGGAATACCCCTACGTGGGACTTCTTTGCGGCGACGAACGCCCGATCGGCCGCAACGACATCCGGAAGGGCGGCTTCGTGTGCTCCGTGTCCGGGAAGAGGCGCGGGAAGGGGTCGAGCCGGGAGGCTTCGCCGTATGCCGAGCGCGCCGCCGGCCTCCGCGTCGTCATCGGGGAGAACATCGAGCGCATCTACGGTGAGAATTGCGCGAACATCGGCCTCCTCGCATCGACGGATTTCTCCCTCATCGAGAAGATCCGGCGCGGGGAGGAAATCCCGCTCGACGCGTTCATCGGAGACGCGGGGCGCATTCAGCGCGACATTATCGAGTACGGCGGGCTGCTCGACTACGCCGTGGCGAGGCTGAAAGGACTCGTCACCCTCCCGGGCATCACGACCCCGGCGGACCGCCCGCAGACGATCGCGGAGAAGATCATCGCCCGGCACTGGGTCACCGACGCGGCCTCGGGCGCGCTGGGCGTTCCGGCCGTGGAACCGGGCGACACCGGTTTCCTCCGGGCGGATCTTCGCTTCTCCCACGAGTACGTGACCCCGATGGCGTCGACGTTCTGGGAGGACTTCGCGGGCGACGCGGGACTGAACCATACCGAATCCATCGTCTTCTTCCGGGACCACCTCGCGTTCCTCGACGAAGTCATCACGGAGGAGAGGAAGGCGGCCGGCCTGCTCGACGCGGCGCATGCGCTGCACGACCGGCAACGAGAGTTCGCGGCCGCGAAGGGCGTGCGCCTGCACGGCGAACTGCCCGACCGCACCGGGAGCGAGGGGATCTGCCACATCATGGTGCAGGACCGCTACGCGCTCCCCGGCCAGATCATCATCGGCAGCGATTCGCACACCCCGCATGCAGGCGCGCTGGGATGCGTGGCCTTCGGCGTGGGGACGTCCGCGATCGTCAACGCCTGGGCGACCCGCGACGTTCGGCTGGAAGTGCCGGAGTCGATCCGGGTGAACATCACGGGCGCGCCGCCCGCCGGCGTCGTGGCGAAAGACCTGATCCTCGAACTGCTGCGTCACCCGACCGTCAAGAGCGGCGAGGCCATCGGCCGCATCATCGAATTCACGGGGGAGGCCGTGGAGGCGCTGTCCATCGACGAACGCGCGACGCTGACGAACATGGCGGCGGAGGTCGGGGGCTTCACCGGAATCATCGCCCCGGATGCGAAGACGGTGGCGTGGATCGCCGGACGGCGCGGCTTGGCGGTGGACGAGGTCCGGGCGCTGTGCGACGGACTGTACAGCGACGCGGGGGCGGACTACGCGGCGACGATCGAGATGGACGCGGGCGGTATCGAACCGATGGTCGCGACCCCGGGCGATCCCGGAAACGGCGTGCCCGTCTCGGCCCTCGAAGGAGACGTGAGTCTGGACACCGTGTTCGTCGGGGCCTGCACCGGCGCGAAGCGGGCGGACTTCGAGATGTATGCCGCGGTGGCGCGGGAGGCGGTGGCGGCGGGGAAGCGCGTGCCCGCGTCCGTCCGCGCCTATGCCCAGTACGGTTCCATCGACGTGGAGGCGTGGAGCCGGGAACAGGGCCACGACCGGGCGCTCCGGGATGCGGGATTCGATGTCCTCGCTCCCGGCTGCGGAGCCTGCATCAACGCGGGGCCCGGGGTGTCGACGACGAAGGAGCAGGTCACGGTCAGTTCCATCAACCGGAACTTCCCCGGCCGCAGTGGACCGGGGCAGGTGTACCTGGCAAGTCCGTTGACGTGCGTGGCCTCGGCGATCGAGGGAAGAATCGTCGCGTACGGGAATCAGGCGTGGAGCCGCGGGGCCGCCCGCTAGACGAGGGCGAGGTTCGGGCTAGACCGGCTCGACCCTCACGGGGCAGACCTTCAACTCGGCCGTGTGCGTGATCGGGTCGTAGCCGCCTCCGGTGAGGAAGTTCACCGGCACGTCGTTGAAGCTGAATGACGCGAACACGGTCCCGGGCGGGGATCGGTCGTTCGCCTCGACCTTGATCCGCACCTCGCCGCGCGGGCTCGACATCATGGCCCAGCCGCCGTCCTCGAGACCCCATTTCGACACGTCGGTCGGGTGCATCTCGAGGCGCTCTTCCGACAGCAGGTACTCGATCCCCGCCGCACGCCCCGTCTGCGTTCTCGTGTGATAGGCCGGCAGTCGGCGCCCCGTCGTAAGCCAGATCGGGTATTCCTCCGAGATCGTCTCCGCCGGATCCCGGTACCGGATCAACTGGAAGATCCCGCGCCCGTTCTCGAACTCGCCCTGGTGAAGGATGGGCGTGCCGGGGTGACCCCGCTCCGGCACCGGCCAGTGGTACTCGCCGTGCTCGATGACGTCCCAGTCCAGGCCGGCGTAGATCGGCGAGAGCGAGCAGAGTTCGTTGAACACCTGCTTGGCCGACTCGAACTCGAAGCCCTTCAACCCCATGCGCTGCGCGATACGGGACACGCACCACCAGTCGGGCTTCGCCTCGCCCGGCGGGTCCACCGCCTTCCGCAGACGCTGAACGCGCCGCTCCGTGTTGGAGCACACGCCGTCCGTCTCCGCCCACGCGGTGGCCGGGAGCACGACATCGGCCAGCTGCGCCGTCTCGGTGAGGAAGATGTCGATCACCACGAGGTGGTCGAGACTCCTGAGCGCATGCTCGCAATGCTCCCGGTCGGGGTCCGTGACGACAGTGTTCTCGCCGTTGATGATCATGGCGCGGATCCGGTCGCCGCACATGTCGAGTGCCGTGACCTTCGTGGGCCCCAGTTCCAGGTCGACCTCCCGACCGTAGGCGGCGGCGAACTTCGCCTGGTACGCCGGGTCGAGTACGTCCTGGAAGCCGGGGTAGTTGTTCGGCAGCGCCCCGGAGTCTCCCGCGCCCTGGATGTTGTTCTGGCCGCGCATCGGATTGATCCCGGTCCCCTCGCGGCCGACGTTGCCGGTCATGAGGGCGAGATTGCAGAGACTCTGCACGTTGTCCACGCCGCAGATGTGCTCCGTGATCCCGAGCGTGTAGTAGATTGCTCCGCGTTCGGCCTTCGCATACCAGCGCGCCGCCTCCGCGATCAACTTCGCGTCCACCCCGGTGATGGACTCGGCCCATTCCGGCGGGTATTCCAGGACGTGCTCCACGAAGTCCCGGCCTTCCGTCGTGCGCGCGGCGACGAAGTCCTCGTCCATCAGTCCCTCGCGCGCGATCACGTGGGCCATGCCGAGCAGGAGCGCGACATCGGATCCCACCCTCAGCGGCAGGTAGATGTCGGCCATCTCGGCCAGCGCAATCCGTCTCGGATCGGCAACGATGAGCTTGGCGCCCTGGGCCACGGCGCGCTTGATACGGGTGGCCGCAACGGGATGGCACTCGGTCATGTTGGTCCCGATACAGAAGATCACATCGGGCTTATCCATGTCCGCGAGTGGATTCGACATCGCCCCCCGTCCGATAGAGGCCGCCAGACCGGCGACCGTGGGAGCGTGTCAAGCACGGCTGCAGTTGTCGATCTGGTTCGTACCGAACGCGCCTCGGATGAACCGCTGCATCATGTAGGCGGCTTCGTGCGGCGCACGTCCGGAGGCGACGCCGTACACCGAATGCCTGCCGTGATTCTCCACCGCCGCCGTGAACCCCGCCGCCGCGCGGTCGAGGGCCGTGTCCCAGTCGGTTTCGTGGAGTTCGCCGTCCTCGCCCCGCACCATCGGATAGGCCAGCCGGTCGGGGTGCTGCACGAAGTCGAACGCGAACTGCCCCTTGACGCAGAGCGCGCCCTCGTTGGCGGGCCCATCCATCGCCGGCTGGACGCCGATCAGCTTGTCGCCCCGCGACATCAGGTCGACGGCACACCCGACGCCGCAGTACGGGCAGACGGTCCGCGTCTTCTCGGTCTCGCCCGGCACGTCCGCGTTCGCGAGCGCCTTGATGTCGGCGAGGGCTCCGGTCGGGCAGGTCTGCACGCACTGCCCGCAGAACGTGCACGCCGAGTCTCCCAGCAGGCCCTCGAACTCCGTGGTGATCTGCGTCTCGAATCCGCGGTTCATGACCGAGATCGCGTAGTCGCCCTCCTGCTCGGCGCACACCCGCACGCAGCGGTAGCAGGAGATGCAGTTCTCGTAGTCTCGGAGGATGAAGGGGTTGTCGTCGTCCGGCCGGCTGCGGCCGGACCTGGCCCCGGCGAAGCGGCCCGTCCGGGCGTCGTAGCGGTCGAGCAGGACCGCCATCTCCTGCGAGGCGTATCCGGAGAGCGGGTCGACATCCATGTCGCGGTTCTCGGAGGCGACCATCTCCATCAGCACGCGGCGGTGCATGTCGAGCCGCGCCGATCGGGTCGTGATCCGCATCCCGGGCTCCGCCCGCATGGTGCAGGAGGCGACCGGGTTGCGGGCGCCGTCGAGTTCCACGATGCAGAGGCGGCAGCCGCCGAAGGCTTCCAGGCGCGGATCGTAGCACAGCGTCGGGATCTCCTTGCGGTGCCGCTCGGAGACCTCGTACAGGCTCTCGCCCCGACGGACGCCGACCTTCTCGCCGTCGAGCGTGATCTCGAAGTCGAAGCCCGTGCCGTTGCCCGAATTGTCGCTCAAACCCACCTCCGGAGGCAGGTGTCGTGTCCCGACCCCGCACCGCTGGAAACTGCCGGGCCCACTAACATGATGCGCCGCGCGCGCGGCGACAAATCCGGTCGCCGCCCCCCTGTCCGGAATCTCCGCTAGACGGACTGAGCGACGTGCCGGGAGACGCGATCCGGGAAGTAGCGGATCAGGCTCTCCGTGATGAGCGGGGCCGCCTGTCCGAGGCCGCACGCGCTCGTCTGCATCATCGTGTCGCCCAGATCGTGCACCTCGTCGATCCAGGCGCCGATGTCGGGCGGGCCGTCGCCGTGCAGGCGCTCCGTCAGGCGCTGCGTGCCGATGCGGCAGGGGAAGCACTTGCCGCAGGATTCCTCGGCGAAGAACTCCATGGCGGAATGCGCGACCTCGATCATGTCCCGCGAGTCGTCGAACACCATGATGCCGCCCGCCCCCAGAAAAGACCCCTTCGAGCGGATGTCGGGCTCGTCCAGCGTGACGTCGAGCGCCTCGCCCGCCAGGAAGCCGCCCGAGAGCCCCGCCATCGTCACCGCCTGGATCTTCCGTCCGCCCGGCACGCCGCCGGCCCAGTCGTCGATCAGCGTCATCAGCGGGAAGCCCATCGGTACTTCGTAGTTGCCGGGGCGGGCGACGTCCCCGGAGAGCGAGATCACCTTCGTGCCCGCGTGGTCGCCGATCCCGAGCCCGCGGTACCAGTCGGCGCCGTGCACGAGGATATGGGGCACGGACGCCAGCGTTTCGACGTTGTTCACGACCGTGGGAAGGTCTTCGTACCCGTGCGTCACCGGGAAGGGCGGCCGGTTGCGCGGGAACGGGTGCTTGCCCTCGAGGCTGTTGAGAAGAGACGTCTCCTCGCCGCAGATGTAGGCGCCCGCGCCGCGGCGCACCCAGAGGTCGAACGGTCGTCCGGGCCCCAGGGCATCCGGCCCCAGCAGCCCGGCGTCGCGGGCCTCTTCCAGGGCCGTCTCCAGGATGTGCAGCGTATCCGGATATTCGTAGCGAAGGTAGATGAATCCCCGCATGGCGCCCGTCGCGAAGCCGGCGGCGATCATCCCTTCGATCACCGCGTGCGGGTCGTAGTCCATCAGCGCCCGGTCCTTGAAGCAGCCCGGCTCCCCCTCGTCCGCGTTACAGACGATGGTCCTGGGCTCGCCCGCGGCCTCCGCCACCGCCCGCCACTTGCGTCCGGTGGGGAAGCCGGCGCCGCCACGCCCCGCCAGGCCGCTGGCGTCGATGATGTCGAGGAGCGCATCGGGCCGCCCGCGGAGGGCGTTCTCGAGGCCGGCATAGCCGCCCGACGCCCGATAGCCCGCCAGCGTCGCGCGTCCGGGAGTCCGAATGTGCGCGAACACGCATTCCTCAACGTCCGGGTGTGGAGCGGGAGGGAGAGGCGAGGGTCGGGAGGCGAGTTCCGCGACCGTGGTTCCGCAGAGGACGCGGTCCCGGTCCAGGACCGGAATCGGCTCATCGCAGCGGCCGGGGCAGGGCATCGCCTGGGCGTTCGGCAGCCCGGCCAGCAGTTCGTTCGCCCCGGCCAGCGCGCAGATCGGCCCCGTGCAGACGCGGGCGCGAGCGTAGCCGTCGGGGTCACGGGAAAAGTGGTGGTAGAAGGTTATCGTCCCGAAGAGATCGGCGATCGGAATCCGCAGGTCCTCGGAGATGGCTCTGAGGGACTCCTCGGAGAGAAACCCATCCCTCTCGTGGAATTCGTGCAGCAGCGGAAGCAGGGGAGCCGGTCGTGCCCGCCATTTCGCGAGCAGATCCGCGTCCGAGGGCATGTTCATGCCGTCATAGTTACCCGCAGACGCGAATAGCGGCAAACGACCGTGCAGCCTCGGCGTCGAGTGCGACGGTCGACGGAGCGCTTGCTACACCTGGCGGTCGACACCGTAACTTTGGCCCATGATTACGCCCCGAAGAAACACCGCCCGGGTCGACATCGATCGCGTGTCCAAAGCCTCGAGCCGGAGGCGGCGCGACGCCGTCGCGGTCGAAGAACCGCTCGAGATCCGGATCGCGCCCGCGGACGGAGGAGAACACCAGGTGGCCGTGACGATGCGCACGCCGGGGGATGACTTCGACCTCACGGCCGGGTTCCTCTTCTCGGAGGGGCTGCTCGGACAGCGGTCCGATATCGCCGACCTGCGGTACTGCGTCGACGTGGAGACGCAGGAATACAACATCGTCACCGCGCATCTGAGCGAGACGGCGCGCTTCGACCCGGCGGAGCTGACCCGGAACTTCTATACGACATCGAGTTGCGGCGTCTGCGGAAAGGCGTCGCTCGAGGCGATCGAGATTCGCGGCTGTGCGCCCGTGCCGGCCGAGGGTCCGACGATCGCGGCCGAGACTGTGCGCAGCCTCCCTGGAGCGCTTCGCCGCCGCCAGCCGGTGTTCGAACGGACGGGCGGGCTGCACGCGGCCGGCCTGTTCGACACGGCAGGTGAACTGCGCCTCCTGCGCGAAGACATCGGGCGCCACAACGCGCTCGACAAGGTGATCGGCGACCGGTTCCTCCAGGAAGCTCTGCCCCTGGGCGACACGGTGCTGGCCGTGAGCGGCCGGGCTTCCTTCGAGATCATGCAGAAGGCGCTCGCGGCCGGAATCCCGATCGTCGCGGCCGTGGGCGCCCCCTCGAGCCTCGCCGTCGACGTGGCCGGAGAGTTCGGTATGACGCTGATCGGCTTCGCGAAGCCAACGGGATTCAACATCTACACCGGGCGTCACCGCGTCGACTGAGGAACCGCATCCACCCCGGTCCCCTCCCGCGGGGGCCGATCCTCAGGGCGGCAGCGCGCGCCCGATCCGGAGCGCGAGGTCGACGGCCGACTTCCGCCATCCCGTCAGCGTCGACCGGCGGTAGGCGTCGGCGGTACGCTTCACCCCCTCGCTCATCGTCGGGTACGGATGGACCAGCGACGCGAGCGTCCCCAGCTTCACCCCCGCCTTCATCGCGAGCGAGATCTCCGCAATCATCGTCCCCGCGTCGGGCGCCAGGATGTGCCCGCCCAGAATCCGGCCTCCCTTTCCGACGACGATCTTCACGCGGCCCATGGCGGCGCGCTCGGCGATCGCCCGGTCGAGGTTCCCGATGTCGTAGACGTGGGCGGACACCGAGTCCCCGTGCCGGTCGCGCGCCTCGGCTTCGGTGAGGCCGACGTGCGCGAGTTCGGGGTCGGTATAGGTGCACCACGGAATCACGCGGTAGTCAATGTTCGCGCGGACGGGGAAGAGCGCGTTCTGGACCACGGTGCGCGCTTCGTGGTCGGCGACGTGCGTGAACAGGAATCCGCCGGTCACATCGCCGGCCGCGAAGATGTGCTTGCGGGAGGTGCGGAGTCTGGCGTCGACGGTGACCCAGCCTCCGGCCGTCTCGACCCCCGCGGCGTCCAGCCCCAGATCCTCCGTGTTGGGCGCGCGCCCCGCGGCGACCAGGACCTCGTCGACTTCGAGCGTCTCCGCACGCTCCTCCGCGCTCCGCCCTTCCTCCGCGGTCGCGGGGGGCGCGATCGTCACCCGCCGACGGTGCCCCGTGCGGTCGACACGCGTCACGATACGACCCGTCCGGATGCGGATACCTTCTTCCCGCAGCCTGCTCGTCAGCAGGTCCGCGAGTTCGGGCTCCTCGCGCACCATGAGCCGGTCGAGCAGTTCGACGACCGTGACCTCGGTCCCGAGACGGCGATACGCCTGCGCGAGTTCGACGCCGATCGGCCCGCCGCCGACCACCGCGAGCGAGGCGGGGATCGTGTCCCGGTCGAACGCCTCCGCATGCGTGAAGTAACCCGCCTCCTCGAGTCCCGGAATCGGAGGCACCGCGGCTCGGGAGCCGGTGGCGATCACGAAGCGCCGCGCGCGGAGGCGCCGGCCATCCACCTCGACTTCATGCGGAGAGACAAAACGCGCCGCCCCCTCGACCACATCGACGCCCATGGCGCGAAAACGCTCCGGATCGTCGTGCGGCTCGATCTGCGCGCGGACGTCGCGGACGCTCGAGAGCACGTCGGTGGCTTCGATCTCCTGCCGCGGTATCCCGAGCCCGAAAGAGGCCGCGTCGCGAACGTGCCGGGCCACCCGGGCCGAGCCGATGAGCGCCTTGGAAGGCACGCATCCCGTCCACAGGCAGTCGCCGCCCAGGCGGTCGCGCTCGATCAGGGCCACGCTCGCGCCCAGCCCCGCGCTGCCGGCCGCCGTCACGAGACCCGCGGTACCTCCGCCGATGGCGACGATGTCGAACGTCCGGTCTCGAACCACGTTGCTCCTCCCCATGGAAGGTGATCGATTTCACCGGGCCACCATGGCCGTTTTTCCTTGCCGGGCGTCCCGATTCCCGCTTAGCTTCGCTTCGTGCAGAATCCTACATCCCAAGCTGCGGTGTCCCGGTCGGGCTCAATGAAAAGCCGCGTCCAACCGCCTTCGATCCTTGCCAAGTGTCGTGAACTAGCGACCGTGCACGACCTCCGCGAGGCCGGTCTCTATCCGTACTTCATGCCCATCGAGGCTTCTCATGACACTTGGGTCGTCATCGACGGCGCCCGCAAGATCATGGTGGGCTCCAACAACTACATGGGACTCACGCACGATCCGCGCGTTCTCGAGGCGGCCCGCGAGGCCCTCAACAAGTTTGGAAGCGGCAATACGGGCAGCCGCTTCCTCAACGGCAACCTCGATCTTCATGAGCAACTCGAGGCCGAACTCGCCGAATTCACCGGCATGGAGGCCGCGCTCGTATTCTCGACCGGCTACCAGACGAATCTGGGCACGCTGGGCGCGTTGATCGGTCGCGCGGACACCGTCTACATCGACAAGCTGGACCACGCCAGCCTCCAGGACGGCGTACGCCTGGGGCTCGGCCGCACGCGCCGCTTCAACCACAACGACTTCGCGACCCTGCGCCGCATGCTCGAGGCCGAGACGCCCTCGCGCGGCAAGCTCATCGCGGTGGACGGCGTGTACAGCATGGAAGGCGACATCGCCGATCTGCCCACGCTGGTCGAACTGAGGCGAGAGTACGACGCGGCCATCCTGGTGGATGACGCGCATGCCGTGGGCGTTCTGGGCGAGACCGGGGCCGGGACCGCCGAGCACTGGGGGCTCACCGATGAGGTGGACCTGATCCTCGGCACGTTCTCCAAATCCTTCGCCTCGATCGGCGGCTTCGTGGCGGGCCGCGCCGATGTGATCGACTACCTCCAGCACAACGCCCGCGCCCTCATGTTCAGCGCGAGCATGCCTCCCGCCTCCGCCGCCACCGTGCTGAAGGCGCTGGAGATCATCCGCGATGAACCGGAGCGCCGGGAGCAGCTCTGGAAGAACACGCACAGGATGATGGAGGGCTTCAAGTCGATCGGGTTCGACATCGGGCCGACCGAGACCCCGATCGTCCCCATTCTCATCGGGCCCATGGAGAAGACCTTCGTGTTCTGGCGCGCTCTGTTCGAAGCGGGCGTCTTCACGAACCCGGTCGTCCCCCCCGCGGTGCCCGAGGGGAGTTGCCGCCTGCGCACGAGCTACATGGCCACGCACTCGGACGACGACCTCGATTTCGTGCTCGAACAGGTGGAGCGCGTGGGGAAGAAGCTCGGCGTCGTCTGAACCGGCGCCTCCCATCATGACGAGTCTCGCCCCCTCCGTGCGCGTCGTCCCCGTCGAGAGCCGCGCCGATCTCAAGCGCTTCATCGACCTGCCGTGGTCCATCTACCGGGGCGATCCCGACTGGGTGCCCCCGCTGAAGAGAGACGTGCGGGCGGCGTTCGATCCGACGAAACACCCGTTCCACCAGCACTCCGAAGTCCAGCCCTATCTCGCCTTGCGCGATGGCCGGGCCGTGGGCCGGATCTGCGCGATCCGGAACCGGAATCACGAGCGGACGCACGACGAATCCGTGGGGTTCTTCGGCTGGTTCGAATGCGTCGACGACCCGGGGGTGGCCGCGGCGCTGCTCGACGCGGTCCGGGCCTGGCTGCGGGAACGCGGGCTTACCGCGATGCGGGGTCCCACGAGCTTCTCGACCAACGAGACCTGCGGACTGCTCATCGACGGGGATCCCGGGCCTCCGGTCGTCCTCATGGCGTACAACCCGCCGTACTATCCCGCCCTGATGGAGGCCGCGGGGCTGCGGAAGGTCAAGGATCTCTTCGCCTGGCTCATGAAGAAGGGCGATTGGCCGCCGCACCTCTTCCGCGCCGAAAAGGTCGTGACCCGAAGGTACGGCATCCGGGTCAAGACGATGGACATGTCGCGCTTCGACGAAGAACTCGGACGCGTCCAGCGCCTGTACAACGCCGCGTGGGAGAAGAACTGGGGTTTCGTCCCCATGACCGAGGCCGAGATGGATCACATGGCGGCCGAACTCAAGCCCATACTCGACCCCGAACTCGCGCTCTTCGCCGAGACGCCGGAGGGCGAGACGGCCGGCTTCGCCCTTGCCCTCCCGGACTTCAACCAGGTGCTGCGCCGGATGAATGGCCGACTCTTCCCCTTCGGGATTCTCAAGGCGCTCATCCACAGGCGAAAAATCACGTGCATGCGCGTGATCATCCTCGGGCTCGCCGAGGAATGGCGGGGCAAGGCCGTCGATGTCCTCCTCTACCTGTGGCTGTTCAGGAACGGGATCGCCGCCGGGATGACGTCCGCCGAACAGTCCTGGATCCTCGAGGACAACCAGAAGATGAACCAGGCCATCGAGCGTCTCGGCGGCAGGATCTACCGGACCTACCGGCTGTACGAAGCGGCCCTTTAGTGGCATCGGTCTTTTTGACGGGGGGAAGCGGGTTCCTCGGCGGCCATCTCGCCGAGGCCCTCGTCGCGGCCGGACACCGGGTCACCGCGAGCGTGCGGCGAACGAGCGACACGCGCCGTCTCGATCGGCTCGAGTTGACGAAGACGGAACTCGACCTCGGCGGGGAGGGCAGGCCGGAAGCGGCCGCGGCACTCGCGGATTGCGCCGCCGTCGTGCATTGCGGCGCGCTCACGCGGGCCCGCGATGAGTCGGAGTTCATGGCCGTGAACGCGGCCGGCACGCGCAAGCTCGCGAGGGCGGCGGCGGAGGCGGGAGTTCGACGGTTCGTTTTCATCAGCAGCCTCGCCGCCCGCGGTCCGGACGGCGCGGACGGACCCGTGAGCCCGTACGGTCGGTCGAAGGCCCAAGCCGAGGCGGCGCTCGCCTCCGTCCGCGGGTCGATGGAGGTCGCCGTGCTCCGGCCGGGGGGGGTCTACGGCCCGCGCGACTCCGACCTGTTGCCGCTCTTCCGGCTCGCGGCGCGAGGGTGGACCGCGATTCCGCGCAGCCACGCGCCCCTGCAGCCGGTGTACGTCGCCGATGTCGTCTCGGCCGTCCTGTCGGCGCTCGACGCGGCGCCGGCGCCGCTCCCGCTCCCCATCGCCGGGGCGGAACGCCCGTCCTGGGGCGCGGTGGCGCGCGCGCTGATGGCCGCCGTGGACCGTCCCGGCCGCGTCCTGCGGTTGCCGCCCGCGCTCTTTCTCGCGGCCGGGGCGCTGTCGGAACTCGCCGGCCGCCTGACGGGGAGGGCTCCCGCGTTCGACCGGCGACAGGCGCGGGACCTGTCCGCGTACGGTTGGACCTGCGACATCGAGCCGAGCCGAAAGGTTCTCGACCCCTGGCGTCCGAGGGTCGGCATCGAAGACGGGCTCGCGCGCACCGCCGAGTGGTATCGCCGAAGGGGCTGGCTGTGAGCGCCGGCCGCGGCGGAGGGCTCCTTCCCGTCGATCACGTAGCCATCGGCTACTTCGGTTGCACGGGCCTCATTTCGCTGGCGTTCGGCGGCCTGTCCGGCGCCGGCATCGCGGCGGCCCACGCGATCGCCGTCTTCGGGATCACGCGCCTTGCGGCCTGGCAGCCCCGCGGCGGCCTCGCCGCGATCGCGCGGGCGGCGTACGCCGTGCTCCTCACGCCCCTCCTGTACGCGGAACTCGCGATCCTCAACCGCTTTTTCACGCAGCGGTACTTCGACGGGACGGTGCAGGCGTGGGATGCCGCCATGTTCGGCGGACAGCCGAGCATCGGCCTCAGCGCGTCGCTCCCCTGGCTCCCCTTCTCCGAGGTGTTGCACCTGGGCTACTTCGCCTACTACGCCATCATCCCCGCCGCCATCCTGGGCGTGTTCGCGACGCGGGGGTTCGAGGCCATGCAGCGCACCGCCCTCGCCGTGGCCGCCGCCTTCTTCGTCTCCTATCTCATCTTCATGTTCTTCCCGGTCGCCGGCCCCCGATACGAGTTCGCGCAGATCGGCGGCGAGATCGGCGAAGGGACGCTGTTCGGGATCGTGCACGGGATCCTGGAGGCCGGCTCGTCGAAGGGCACGGCCTTCCCCAGTTCCCACATCGCCGCCTCCCTGGCCGGGGTCTTGGCCGCCGGGCGCGAGGATCGGCGCTGGTTCTGGCTCCTCATCATCCCGGAACTCGCGTTGACTGCGGGGACGGTGTACGGTCGCTTCCACTATGCGGCCGACGCCCTCGCGGGCCTCCTGCTCGGGCTGCTGGTCTGCGTCGTACTGCGCGCGGCCGACGCCGGGGCCCACGGCCCCCGGGCCGCCGCAGACGGGCAACCCGCGGGCTGAACCGCGCATCAAAGCGGTGGATCCGGAAGGTGACCTTCAGAGGGATGACGTGGACGAACGCGACCTGATCGCCTGCGCCAAAGCGGGAGAGCGATCCGCGATGGGGGAGTTGTACGAACTCCACGCGCGACGCGTCTACACGGTGATTCGCCGCCTCGTGGGCGACGATCACCTCGCGGAGGACCTCTCGCAGGAAGCGTGGATCCGTGCGTTCGAGAAACTGCACCTCTTCCGGGGAGACGCGGCCTTCGGCACGTGGCTCTACAGGCTGGCGACGAACGTGGCGCTCAACCGGCTGCGCCGGTCGTCGAAACGACGTCCGGTGGAATCCGCCGCCGAGCTTCCGCGGGTGGTGCGGGCGCACGACGACGTGATCGTGACGCGGCGGGTCCTGACCAGGGCGCTGGACCAGTTGCCGCCGGGGTACCGGAGGGTCCTCGTGCTGCACGACGTGGAAGGCTGGACGCACAACGACATCGCCGAAGCTCTGGGGTGTTCGCCCGGCACGTCGAAATCGCAGTTGCACAAGGCGCGGGCGCGCATGCGGAAGCTCATCGCTCCGGAGGATTCCGGGAACGGCGGTGCGCGGGGCGAAGCGCGCCTCTGAGAGGGATAGAAGAGATGGCGAACCACATGGATGCCGAGCGCATCTCGGCACTGCTCGACGAGCCGTGGGCGGACCGGGACTGCCGGGCCCACCTCGAGACGTGCAGGGACTGCCAGGCGGAGTTCGAGAGGCTGAGCCGGATGCGCATGGCGCTGTCCGCACTTCCGGATGAGAAGGCGCCGGCCGGACAGTGGGCCAGCATCGAAGCCGCGCTCGATGCCGGTGAGGCGCGTGCCGGCGTCCGCCGGATCGGAGGAGGCCTCGCCGGCCGTCTCTTCGTCCGGGGACCGCTCCAGGCCGCCGCCGCCCTCGTGTTGTTCGCCGGCGGCGTCATCGCCGGCCTCCAGTTCACGGGCGGACGGTCCGCGAACTCGCCGGCGGCGGATCTCGCGGATCTCCCGTCCGTCGTCTCCACCGATGACGGTCGCGCCCTCGTGGACGGGCTCAGCCGGATGGAATCGCTGCGGTCGCCGCTGAGACAGGTCGGAGAGGGGGGGATGGATCCCGCTTCGGAAGGCGGAGCGAGGGAGCGGGATCCCCTGGAGATGGCGCAGAGACTGGCGATGCTGGAGGGATATATTCGGGCACTGCGGGACGGTCTCGAGACGAGTCCCGACAATCCGTTCGCCAGCGCCTATCTGCTGGAACTCGTGGAGACGCGTGATCGGCTCGCGGAGGACCTCGGCCGCGCGAGCGGGACGCGAACCTGGTGACCCGGCTCCTCGCGCGGCCGCGTACGCCGCCGGCCTCGGCTCTGGCACTGGCTCTGGCCGCCCTGCCGTTCGCCGCTCTCGCCGGCGCCGCGCAGGAGGCCGGGACGGCGGAGTCCGCCGGCTGGATCGGGGTGCGGGTCGAGGAACGCTTCAACTGCGGCTGGGAGACTTCGGAGGACTGGAAGAACTGCACGCTCGTCCTCCGGATTCGCGAGATGCAGGAGGGCGGTCCGGCGGAGCGCGCGGGGCTCCGTGCCGGCGACCGGCTCGAGACGATGGACGGCGTGGAACTCACCCTCGCCAACCTGCCGGACAGGCTCGCATCGATTCGAGCGAGCGTTCCCGTTCGGCTCGAAGTGACCCGGGACGGAGTTCATCACACGTTCGAGGTCGTGCCCGACGTCCGGCCGCCGGACGCGGACAACCTTCCGATGGTGGGCCGCCGGACGGTGGTGGCCACGGCCGGTCCTCCGCAGCGGACCACCTTCGTCCTCTGGCTGACGGATCCGGCCGAGGGCGACGGCCCCGGCTTCGCCATCACGGTCCGCGATACGGAGGATGTCGGCGTCGCCGTGGAACCCTCCGCCGTGCGGGTCGTCGACGGCCGGCTCAACGTACTTCCGGTGCGCGACCGGCCGGCCTCGGAGTTGCCGGCCGTCCGCCGGGAAGTGCTGAGCGATCTCCAGCGGGAATCGGAATCCGCGTATCGGGACTTCACGGTCGCGCTGGAGCGCGTCGGGGCGGTACGGGCCCGCCTCTCGCCGGTGGAGTTCCGGCGCCGCGCGATTCGCATCGCCGAACTGGCACTGGCGGAGACCGGACTCGCCGTCCGCTTCCAACGCACGTTCGCCGGGGCCGAGTTCGAGCCCGTGCGCGACTTTTCCGACCGGCGCGGCCTCGACGGCCTCCTCGTGCTCAGGGTCGCCGGCGGGACGGTCACGGACCGGCTCGGGCTCGGGCCGGGAGATCTCCTCGTGAGAGCGGGCGACCGTCCGATCCGCGACCTCGAGGATCTCGTCGCCGCGCTGGAATCGGAAGGGAACGAGGGTCTCGGGGTGGTGTGGGTTCGGGGAGGCGAAGAGATGAGCGGAGTCTGGCCCCGGCGCTGATTGTGGCTCGCGAATTTCCGCGGCATCACACTAGATTTGCCCATGGCTCGAAACTGTCCGGGACAGTGCATCCGCATCGCCGGTAGAGGACGACTACGCGTCCGAACGGATGCGTACGCCGTCATCGCGGCCTTCCTCCTCGGGATCGGACCGGGCACTGCCGTTCAGCCGTGCCCGAAGCATCGGATGGCGCACGGCGATGAGCCGGAGCCCCGGGCCGCCGCACTCCATGAGACGCATGCAGACCAGGGGCATGCGGACCAGGGGCATGCGGACCACGGCCAGCCGGACCGCCATGCGGGGTCCTTCCATGCCGATGGCGCCGACGCCATGGCGCCGCCGCATCACCATTCGGGAGGCCCCTGCGACTGCCTCGGCACCTGCCTCACGTGCTCCGGTTCGGCACATGTGGCGTCCGGCATGCCGGCGGCCCAGCCAACTTCGGCAAGCGGCGCGCCGCATGGCGTGCGGCCCGACTCCAGGCCGGTTTCCGACCCGACCGCCTATCTCAGACCGTTCGCTCAACCACCCCCCGCCTGACTCCTCGACAGAAGCCCGTATAAGTCGTCCGGGGTGCGAACCGCGTCGGCCGCGAACGCCGCCGCGCGCGCTCGTGCCCGTTGCCGAGTCGATGCCGGCGCCCGTTGCCGCGCGCATCGATCGGCGGCGCATCCCTTATCGAACGAGGAGTCGAACGTTGAAGAACAGCACGATACTCGGCGCATTCGCGCTGCTGGCCCTTGCCGCACCCGTCGCCGCGCAGTGGAACGCTTCGCGCGCGGACAGCCACGCCCCCGTCGGAGTCATGGGCGATCACCGCCACGAGGCGGGCGAGGTGATGCTCTCCTACCGCTACATGGCGATGACCATGGAGGGGAGCCGCATCGGCACGGATCCCATCGCCGATGCGGATATCGTTTCCCCGGGCGGGGGGTTCATGGTCACACCGACCCGCATGCCCATGACGATGCACATGTTCGGGGCCATGTTCGCGCCGTCCGATCGCATCACCTTCATGGCGATGCTCCCCTTCGTCTCGAGTTCGATGGACCACATCACGCGCCACGGCGGGTCGTTCACGACCGAATCGGGCGGCATGGGCGACGTCAAGGTGGGCGCCATGATCGGCCTGGCCGACTGGGCGAACCAGTCGCTCCACCTGAACGCCATGGTCGGCCTGCCGACGGGATCGATCGAGGAGAGAGGCGTCCTGCCCATCAGTCAGGGGATGGAAGTGCAGCTCCCCTACCCGATGCAGATCGGGTCCGGCACGCTCGATCTGCGCCCCGGCCTTACGTGGCTGGGCCAGGCAGGCGACTGGTCCTGGGGAGCCCAGGGGAACGCCGTGATGCGCACGGGCCGGAACGAGCGCGACTGGGCGCTGGGCAACAAGGTGCAGGGGACCGCCTGGTGGGCGCGGGTGCTGGGGCGGAACGTCTCGGCGGGCGTGCGGCTGGTCGCGACCCGGACCGGGAACATCGACGGGAGAGACGCGGCGCCCAGCGTGAACCCGCAGATGGTGCCCACGGCCCGCACCGATCTCCGCGCGGGCACCGTGGTCGAGGGGGGCGTGAGCTTCAACCTCTACATCCCCCGGGCCAGGGCCTTCCGAATCGCCGGCGAGGTGCTCCTGCCCCTCGTTCGCGACCTCGAGGGTCCACAACTCGAAACCGACCTGACCTTCGTGCTGGGTCTGCAGATCGTGCCCATAAGCCATTGACGACTGTATACATCTCATGTGACTGTATACAGTCGGTACGGTTTGTCAGCGGTGGAGGGGGGGCGTACTCTCCCCTCCCGCCGCCGCCGGTCCCCGGCAGGCGAAGGTCCCTGAAACCGTTCGAGAAACCCCATGTCCGACGCATCTCCCGCATATGACAGCCTGCGTACGCCATCCGGCGGGGAAACCATCCGCATGGCCGGCGACCGCCTCGACGTGCCCGACCGCCCGATCATTCCATTCATCGAAGGAGACGGGATCGGCCCCGACATCTGGCGCGCCGCGAGCGCGGTGCTCGAAGCGGCCGTCGAGAAGGCCTACGGCGACGAGCGGCGGATCGCGTGGTTCGAGGTGCTCGCGGGCCAGAAGGCGTTCGATCGCACCGGCGACTGGCTCCCCGATGACACGCTCCGTGCCATCCGGCATCACCGGGTCGCGATCAAGGGGCCCCTCACGACGCCCGTGGGCGGAGGGATCCGGTCGCTCAACGTGGCGCTGCGCCAGCAGCTCGACCTGTTCGCGTGCGTCCGGCCGGTACGCTGGTTCGAGGGCGTCCCGTCGCCGGTTCGCCAGCCGGACCTCGTCGACATGACGATCTTCCGCGAGAACACCGAGGACATCTACGCCGGCATCGAGTGGGAGGCCGGGAGCGACGAGGCCCGGCGGCTGCGCGCCTTCCTGTGCGACGAAATGGGCGTCTCGACGATCCGTTTCCCGGAGACCAGTTCCTTCGGGGTGAAGCCGATCTCGCGTGAAGGAACGCAGCGACTCGTCCGCGCCGCGATCCGATACGCCCGCGACCGGGGATACGGGAGCGTCACGCTGGTCCACAAGGGGAACATCATGAAGTTCACCGAGGGCGGCTTCCGCGACTGGGGCTACGAACTCGCGAAGGACGAGTTCGGGGCGCGGGAGTTCGGCGGCGGCCCCTGGTGCGAGACCTCGGACGGCATCGTCGTCAAGGACGTGATCGCCGACGCGTTTCTGCAACAGATCCTCACGCGGCCCGCGGAGTATGACGTGATCGCGACGATGAACCTGAACGGGGACTACATCTCGGACGCGCTCGCCGCGCAGGTGGGCGGGATCGGCATCGCCCCCGGCGCGAACATCAACTACGACACGGGCCACGCGATCTTCGAGGCGACGCACGGGACCGCGCCGAA
The DNA here is from genome assembly GCA_009840115.1 of Gemmatimonadales bacterium. Classification (GTDB taxonomy): domain Bacteria; phylum Gemmatimonadota; class Gemmatimonadetes; order Palauibacterales; family Palauibacteraceae; genus Palauibacter; species Palauibacter irciniicola. The sequence continues at coordinate 103,823 of VXOJ01000063.1, forward strand.
GTACGCGGGGCAGGACAAGGTGAACCCGGGATCCGTCATCCTGTCCGGGGAGATGATGCTGCGGCATTTGGGGTGGAACGAAGCCGCCGACCTTATCGTATCCTCCCTGGGTACCACCATAAGCGAGAAGCGCGTGACGTACGACTTCGAGCGCCTGATGGAAGGCGCGACGCTGCTCAGGTGCAGCGAGTTCGGCCGGGCCATGATCGACAACATGTGACAGACCGGCACCATCCGATGGAGAAAGAGATGAGTAAGACAGGCAGGTTCGCGGCGGCGGTGGCGGGGTTCGTGTCCGCGCTGGCCGTCCCCGTTACGGTCGAGGCCCAGCTTCCCGCGGGCGTCACCGAGGTCGCCAGCGTCGAAGGGATTACGGAATACCGGCTCGAGAACGGGCTGCGCTTCCTGCTCTTCCCCGACCAGAGCAACCAGCGCATCACCGTGAACATCACCTACCTCGTCGGCTCGAGACACGAAGGGTACGGCGAAACGGGCATGGCCCACCTCCTCGAGCACCTGGTGTTCAAGGGGACCCCGAATCACCCGGACATCCCCAAGGAACTGGACGAGCACGGCGCCTTTCCGAACGGCACGACGTGGTTCGACCGCACGAACTACTTCGAGACGTTCCCGGCCACGGACGAGAACCTCGAGTGGGCGCTCGACCTGGAGGCCGACCGCATGGTGAACTCGTTCATCGCCCAGGAGGATCTCGATTCCGAGATGACGGTCGTGCGGAACGAGTGGGAGGCAGGGGAGAACAGCCCGCAGGGCGTCCTCCAGAAGCGGGTCCTGTCCGCCGCCTACGACTGGCACAACTACGGCAACTCCACGATCGGCGCCCGCGCGGACATCGAAAACGTGCCCATTGACCGGCTGCAGGCGTTCTACCGGAAGTACTACCAGCCGGACAATGCGATCCTCGTCGTCGCCGGACGCTTCGATCCGGACCGTGCGCTCGAACTCGTGGCCGAAAAGTTCGGTCCCCTCCCGCGGCCGGATCGCACGGGGGCGAACCAGCTGTTCAATACGTACACCGCCGAGCCCGCCCAGGACGGGGAGCGCACCGTCACCCTCCGGCGCGTCGGCGATGTCCAGTTCGCGATGGCGGCCTATCACATGCCGCCGGGTTCTCACGAGCACTTCGCCGCGGTCGACGTGATGACGCACATCCTCTCCGCGCGTCCCGCCGGGCGCCTCTACCAGGCGCTTGTCGAGCCGGGCCTGGCGGCCAACGCCTTCGCCGGCAACTTCCAGTTGCGCGAGCCGGGCATCCTGTTCGCCGGCACGGAGGTGCGCGAGGGCGACTCGCTCGACGAAGCCGCCGACGTCATGCTGGGCACGATCCAGGCGCTCACCGACGAACCTCCCACCGAGGAGGAGGTCGAGAGGGCGAAGACGGACTTTCTCTCGGGCATCGAACTCTCGTTCAACAACCCCCAGGGGATCGCCCTTCAACTCAGCGAGTGGGCGTCGATGGGCGACTGGCGCCTCTTCTTCCTGCACCGGGACCGCCTGGAGCGGGTGACGCCCGAAGCGGTCCATCAGGTCGCGCAGGCCTACCTGAAGCCGTCCAACAGGACCATCGGCTATTTCTACCCGGCGGATGAGACGCCGGCCCGCGCGGAGATCCCTCCGCCGCCGGACGTCGGCGCGCTGGTGGCCTCGTACACGGGGCGGGAGGCGGTGGCCGAAGGCGAGGCGTTCGAGCCCACGATCGAGAACATCGAGGCCCGGACGGCGCGGTTCGAACTGCCCAGCGGTCTCAAGGTCGCCTTCCTCGCGAAGGAGAACCGCGGCGACGCCGTGAACGTGCGCTTCACGCTGCGGCACGGCACGGAAAGCGGGCTCATGGGGCAGGCCACCGCTGGCTCGCTCGCCGGCGCCATGCTGATGCGCGGGACGGAGAGTCGCTCCCGCCAGGAGATCTCCGACGAACTCGATCGCCTGAAGGCTCAGGGGTTCGTCAACGGGGGCGCCACGACGGCGAGCGGGTCGTTCACCACCGTGCGGGAGAATCTTCCGGCCGTCCTCCGGCTCGGCGCCGAGATACTCCAGGAACCGGCCTTCGATGCGGATGAGTTCGAGTTGCTCCGCGAGGAGCGTCTCGCCGGCATCGAATCACAGATGTCAGAGCCGCAGGCCCTTGTGCTCCAGGCGTTTCAGCGTCACTTCAGCGACTATCCGGCGGACCATCCCCGCTACTCGCCGACCTTCGAGGAGCAGATCGAGCGCCTCGAGGCCGCGACGGTGGACGAGGCGCGCGCCTTCTGGCAGGGCTTCTACGGGGTGCAGGGCGGTACCATGTCCGTGGTCGGCGACTTCGATGCCGCGGAGATCCGCGCGCTGATCGAGGAACTGTTCGGCGACTGGACCGCGAGCGAAGCCTACGCCCGCGTGCCGGTCCAGTACCGCGAGATCGCGCCGCTGACCCTCGATATCGAGACGCCGGACAAGGCGAACGCGATGATGTTCGCCGGACTCTCGATTCAGATGCGCGACGACCACCCCGACTACCCGGCGCTCCTCCTCGGCAACCACATCCTCGGTGGCGGCATGAACTCCCGGCTGTTCAGCAGGATCCGGGGGGAGGAAGGCCTGTCGTACGGCGTGAGTTCCAACTACGGCGCGCCCCCGATCGATGACGCCGCGCAGTTCCTGGCGTTCGCGATCTTCGCGCCGGAGAACGCGGACAAGGTGGTCGCCGCGTTCGAAGACGTGCTCGAGACCACGCTGGCGGACGGTTTCTCGCCGGAGGAGTTCGAGGCCGCCAAGAGGGGCTATCTGGACCAGCAGCAGAACGCCCGCGCGAACGACGCGGCCATCGCGAACATGCTGTCGAACTCCCTGTTCCTGGACCGTCCGCTCTTCTTCAACGCGGAGCGGGAGGCCGCGATCGAAGCGCTGACGGCGGCCGACGTCGTGGACGCGATGCGGCGTCACATCGACCTGACGAAGCTGACGATCATCCGGGGCGGTGACTTCGCGAACAAGCTCGTCCCGTAGCCGCCGCGGCGGTTCAGCCTCCCGGGGCAGACGCGGGAGCGGCGGGCGGCCCGATCAGCGGCCGCCCGTCTGCTCCCGTTCGACGTTCAGTTGGGTGATGTCCACGCTCCAGCGCGTGTCGCCCAGCAGGTGCTTCACGAAGTACTCCGCGCGCAGCCAGAACCAGTAGTCGCTCATGTCCCCGTAGCCGTGCCGCTGGCCGGGGAAGACGAAGTAGTCGAAGCGCTTGTTGGCCCGGATCAGCGCCTCCGCCATGCGGTGCGTGCCGGCGTGGTGGACGTTGTTGTCGATGTCCCCGGTCGTGAGCAGCAGGTGCCCCTTCAGGTTCGCGGCCAGATCCGAGTTGCGCTCGATCTCGTACTCGAAGGTCACGTTCCCGCTGTCGTCGACCACCTCACGCACGCCGTGGTGTTTCTCCGACCAGTTCTGGTTGTAGACGTCGTTGTTGTGGTTCCCGGAGGATGAGACGGCGACCTTGAAGAAATCGGGGTAGACGAGCATCGCCGCCGTGGACATGAACCCGCCGCCGGAGTGCCCGTAGATCCCGATCCGGTCGATGTCGATGAAGTCGTGCCGGTCCGCGAGTTGCTCGATCGCCGTCTTCTTGTCCGCCAGCCCGTAGTCGCGGAGGTTCCCGTACCCGTAGTTGTGGTACCACTTCGAACGGGCCGGGTGGCCGCCGCGGTTCCCCACCGTGATCACGACCATCCCGAACTGGGCCAGCGCCGTCTCGTAGCGCGCCGTCGAGAACGCCTTCGCCACCGACTCCGTCTGCGGCCCGGGGTATACGTAGGCCACGATCGGGTACGTCTTCTCCGGGTCGAAGTCGAAAGGCTTGTACATGACCCCGTACAGGTCCGTCACTCCGTCGTCCGCCTTCACCGTGTAGGGTTCGGGGAATCCGTACCCCGCCTCCTCCAGCTTCGAGAAGTCGGCGGTTTCGAGGTCCATGATCCGACGGCCGTTGGCCGCGTGGAGCGCGGCGGTCGGCGTCGTGTTGACGCGCGAGTAGTTGCTGACGAAGAAGCGGTTCGACTCCCCCATCTCCACCCGGTGGTCGAAATCCCCGGGGTTGAGGAGCGTGAGTCCGGAGCCGTCGAGGTTCACCCGGTACAGGTGCTGGTAGTAGGGATCCTCGCCCACCTCGCGCGCGTTGGCCTGGAAGTAGACGACGCCGGCCGCCTCGTCGATCCCGACCACCTGGCGCACCGACCACGGACCCTCGGTGAGGCGGTTGCGCAGCGTCCCGTCCGGCCCGAACCGGTACAGGTGCGCCCAGCCGTCCCGCTCCGACCACCACAGCATGTCGCCCGATTCGAGCAGTTCGAGCCGCTGGAACTCCACGTAGGTGTTGAGCCGCTCCTCGAACAGCACGCGCGCCGCGCCGGTCGCCGCGTCCGCCACCATCACGTCCACGCGGTGCTGGTTGCGGCTCTGCCTCACGAAGTGAAGTTCGTCCGATGTCGGAGAGAGCCACAGCGAGCGGAACGGCTCCTCGCTGTCCGGATAGCGGAACTGGCGCGCGGCCGTCGTGAAGAGGCGGTGATCCTTCCACTCCTCCGGCATCGCGACCTCGACCATGCTCCGGTCCTGGAGGTCGTAGATGAGAAGCTCGGGCTGGCTCACGGTCTCCTCGCCCGGCATGTCGTACTTGTAGGACTCGAGTTCGGGCCGCTTGTTGCCGACCATGTGGATGACCCAGAGGTTCCCCACCTCGCGCCGGTCGCGGCGGATCAGGGAGAAGCGGCGTGAGTCATGGGACCACGAGATCGACACCCGCTTCCGTTCGTCCGCGCTTTCCTCGCGCTCGATGTCCGTGTCGCCGCGCTCGAACACCGCGTAGCTGTAGTGCTCCACCCCGTCCGTCGTGAGCTGCGTCTCTTCGACGTCGATCCCCTCCTCCGCTTCGTCCGCCTCGTCTCCGCTCTTCCCGCGCCGCGCCTCGAGGAACTGCTGGTAGTCCTCTCCGCTCATCATGTGGAGGTTGTGGTGGCGGGCGAAGATCACCGTCTGTCCGTCCGGCGACACGCTGGCCCAGGACGGGTGGTTGTCGGGCGCCTCCCAGTCCTCGAGTTCGCGCAGCACCCGCGTGTTCACGTCGTACTCGAAGTGGAAGACCTTCTTCCTGGCGCGCTGGCGCCGGCGTTCTCCCTCTTCCTCCTCCTCGTCCAGTTCCTCCATCTCGGACCCGGTCTCGTCTTCCTCCTCGTCCTGCGAGGACTCGACCTCGAACTGGAGCGTATTCGCGTCGATGAACTTGATCGCGCGGATCGGGAGGTGCCGGCCGTCCCACGGGTCGCGCGTGATGCGGGTCAGCTCGGCCGCGAGCCGGTCGTTGTCGAAGATTTGTCGCTTCGTCCCCGCCACCGGGTCCACGATGTGGTAGAAGGAGCCGTCCGAGGTCTCCCATTCGTACCAGAACGACTCGGAGCCCTCGATCCACTGCGGATCCACCGAGGTCGAGTAGACGAGGTCCTGGATCTTGTAGGGCGCGAAGCGCGCGGCGAGGCGGTAGTTCGCCGAACCCTCGCCCGTTTCCTGCGCTGCGAGCGGCGCCGCCAGCAGCATTGCGGCCGCCAGCGGGAGAAAAAGGCGTGAACCGGCACGGTATGCGGAGTTCATGGCAAGACTCGTGGCTGTCGTGATCGGAACGAGATGAGAGACGGAGAACGTGGAGGAGGTCGGGGCGGCCTGTCCAGATGGCCGCCCCGCGGGGCGCGGAGGCGCACCCGATCGGCGGGGGCCGGGCCGGGCGACCGACCCCCCGCCGACAGGGGTCAAGCCGAGTCGGTCAGCAAGCTGGCGTCGGTGCTAGTCGCCGCGTCCGAGCATCATGCCGACGACGGCGCCGGCGGCGCCCCAGAGGACGGCCGTGACGACGACGTCGACGACGACCGAGGTGAGGGTCGAGGTGTTCATCGCGCCCAGGGCCACGAACCCGAAGGTCGCGGCAATGAGGGCGCCGAGCTTGGCGCCCGCCTGGGCGCCGCCCGCGACATCCGTCGCGCCCTTCCAGCCCAGCGCGGTCGCGAGCACTCCGCCGCCGGCGAGCTGGCCTACGGCGATCCAGAGGAAATCGGGAGACTCCTTAATGACACCGGTGGCTGAGCCCATGTTGGCTTCAAAGAAGCCACCCAGGAGCAGTTCGTACAGGACGTAGCCGCCCACAAGAAGGACGACGGCGCCGGCGATCGAGGCGATGAGGCACTTCGTGTTCATGGCGTTCCCTCCGCCTGAAGGTGGTGAAGCCCCCCCGCACACGTCCCTTCCTCCCGCGGGCAGACGCGCGCGGCGCGCGCAACAGGCTCACCGGGCGGCGGCCACCCTGCCTTGAAGCATAGGAATCGAAACCCGACCGGCAAGACCGGCCGTCCCGCTAGCTCGGGCGGGTGGTGCCGGCTAGAACCGGTCCAGCCGGGGGTTGACCACGTTGGAGTAGATCGAACCGAACGTGTAGGAGAAGCCCACCGACACGCCGTACTCGAAGCCGCTCTGCAGGATGCGCTGGCGGAGGAGGACCTCCTCGGTCGTGGCGTCGCCGGCGGGTACGTTCAGCTGATCGCGGATGCGCGAGTAGTTCGCGTTCAGCCGGAGCGACAGACCGCGGAAGATCCGGAAATCGGCCCCCGCGAAGGCCGTGAAGCGGTTCTTCGAGGGATCGTGGAGGAACTGGGAGAAGGTCAGAAACCCGTACGATTCGCCCCACGGCTGGCGGACGCTGAGGCGGACGCTGAAGCGGTGGTGCGGGAGCGTCTCGTCGTCCTTAAGGAAGACGGTCTGCTCGATGTAGTCATGGTACCGGACGCCGATCGTGTAGAGGAAATTGAACTGCCGGCGGGTGGACTCGGAGTAGGGGAAGATGTTGTACTCCAAGGCCGGCCCCAGCCGCAGCTGCAGGTCCTCGTTCCCGAAGCTGGAGTGTCCCACTTCGAACGCGGCCCCGGCCGACCAGTGGTCCGACAGGCTCCACACGCTGAGCCCTTCGGCCTCGTAGCTCTCGCGAATGCTCGTGACCGAAGTCGTGTCGGAGGTCTCGAACAGCCGCCGGTTGTAGCTCCCGTCCACGGAGAATTCGAGTTTCAGGGCGTCCGTGACCCGGTCGGCCGAGAACCCGCTCTCCAGTTCGTACGATTCGGTGCGCTCGTCCACATCGAGTTCGGCGTTCGCGCGCAGCCGGAAGGTCCAGAAGTTCCAGGGGTCGTCCTCGGGCCGTGCCGCGATCTCGCCGTGGTCGGCTCCGTCGTAGTGGATGTCGATGCTGGAGGCCTGGTCGGTGCGGGCGATGTAGCGCAGCAGCCCCAGTTCGAGCGTGCGGGCCACGTCCGTCAGCCGCTGCTCCAACGCGAGGTTGGCCCGCGTCACGACTTCGAGCCGGTCCGTGACCTCCGCGAACTCCTCCCGCCCGATGAAGTCGAGCGTGAAGCGCCGGCCGCCGCTGCCGGTGTCTTCCGAGGTCATGAGGACGTGGACCTGCGCGTCCTCGCGGTCGCGCGTGTAGTTCACGTACGGGATCTCGCGGCGGTAGAAGTCGAAGTCGCACATCCCGCGGCCGCCGTCGCAATCGAAGAAGACGCGAAGGGCGCCGTTGCCGTTGGCGATGGGCGTCACTTCCTGCGCGGGGAGGGGAGCGGCGGCCAGGCAGGCCAGCGCAGCGAGAAAGGCTGACCGTTTCATCCGCCGACCACCGTCCCTCCATTCATCATGATCAGGTAGTTTGCCTCGGGGTCACCGCCCGTCTGTACGAAACCGAGCTTCTCATAGAACGCCTTCGAGGCGGCGAGGTCCTTTACCGTGAGACTGATCGAGAAGAGGCCGAGATCCAAGGGATCGCTCCGGGTTGAGGGCGCTGTGGCGCTCCGTCTTTCGCTCCGCTCACCGCAGCTGCGACGCGGGGCCTCGGAAGGGATCCTCGAACCGTCCGAGGCCGCGGCCGCTCGGGAGGTGATCCGCGGCTGGCATGGATACGACGCGACGCCGATGGTAACACTGCCGGGGCTTGCGGCGTTGCTGGGCGTCGAGGCGGTTTGGGTCAAGGATGAATCGCCGCGCTTCGGGCTCGGCTCGTTCAAGGCGCTCGGCGGGGCGTTCGCGGTGCTGCACGCGCTGCAGGACGAGATCGAGCGGCGGAGCGGCACCCGGCCGACGGCGCCGGAATTGCGGGCCGGGCATCCGCTCGCGGCGGAGATCACGGTCACGACCGCCTCGGCCGGGAACCACGGCCGATCCGTGGCGTGGGGAAGCGCCGAGTTCGGCTGCCGCTGCGTGATTTTCCTTCCGGAAGACGCGATGCCCGCTCGCGCCCGGGCGATCGAGGGACACGGGGCGAGGGTGGTCCGCGTACCCGGCGAGTACGACGGCGTCGTCGGGCACACGGACCGGGAGGCCGCGCGGAACGGCTGGATCGTCGTCTCCGACACCGCGTATGCAGGGTACGAGGAGACGCCCCGCCGCATCATGGCGGGCTACACGCTCCTCGCCGCGGAGATGCTCGACGACCTCGCGAATGCCGGCTCGGCGCCGCTCACGCACCTCTTTGTGCAGGCGGGCGTCGGCGGCCTCGCGACCGGGGTGTGCGGCCATTTCGCGCAGGCGTGCGGCGAGGGGCGGCCGCGCTTCATCGCCGTCGAGCCGTGGCGGGCCGACTGCTTCGGCCGGAGCCTGCGACTCGGCCGGTCGAGCATCGCCGAACCGCCGTTCCACACCGCGATGGGCGGTCTCGCCGCCGGCGTCGCGTCGACGATCGCCTGGGATTACCTGGCGCCGCTGCTCGACGCGGCGATCGCGCTCCCCGAGCCCGCCTGGGCCGCCGGCGCCGAGGCGCTCGAGTCCGGGCGGCTGGGCGCGCGCATCGTCGCGGGCCCGTCCGGCGCCGCCGGCGCAGGGGCGCTCGTGGCCCTGGCCCGCCTCCCCGCCCTGCGCCGGCTCCTCGGCCTCGACGCCTCCGCGCGGGTCGGCGCCATCGTCACCGAGCAGCGTTTCGACTGACGACGCGGCCGCTTGCCGCCGCCCCCCGCCACCGTATAGTCGATCACGCCGATCCTCGAATCGCGCGCGCACGCAGTTACGGCGCCTTGAACGCCCTCAACCCGTCCAGGAGTCACATGTTGGATTTCGCTGCCCACGTCGATCGCGAACTCGCGAGGTTCCACGACGAACTCGAGACCTTTCTTCGCATCCCCAGCGTCAGCACCGATCCCGAGCATGCGGGCGACGTCCGCGCCTGCGCCGACTGGGTCGCCGAACACCTCCTCGCGGCGGGGATGCACGAGGCCGAGGTCATCGAAACCGGCGGGCATCCCATCGTCGTGGGCGAGCGGATCCACTCCGAAGAGGCCCCGACCGTGCTCGTATACGGACACTACGATGTGCAGCCCTCGGAGCCCGACGAGTTGTGGACGAGCCCGCCGTTCGAACCGGCGGTCCGCGACGGCCGCCTGTACGCCCGCGGCTCGATCGACGACAAGGGGCAGGTCCACATGCACATCAAGGCGCTCGAAACGCGCCTCGCGTGCGGGGCGGATGTCCCCGTCAATCTCAAGCTCGTGATCGAAGGCGAAGAGGAGGTGGGAAGCCGCCACCTCGCGGCGTTCCTCCACGAGCACGCCGACCGGCTCGCCTGCGACGCGATCCTCGTCAGCGACACCGGGATGTTCTCCCCCGAGTTGCCGTGCATCACGACCGGACTGCGGGGCATCGTCTACACCGAGATCAACGTCCATGGCCCTCGGTCCGACCTCCACTCCGGTACCTACGGCGGCGCGGTGGTGAACCCCGCCAACGCCCTGGCCGCCATCCTCGCCGGCCTCCGCGACCAGCACGGCCGGGCCACCGTGCCGGGGTACTACGATGCGGTCCGACCCATCAGCCCCCGCGAACGGGCCGATCTCGAACGACTCCCCATGGATGAAGAGACGCTCCGGGCGGGCGTCGGAGCGCCGGCCCTGGGCGGGGAAGCCGGGTTCTCGGCGCTGGAGCGGCTATGGTTTCGTCCCACGCTCGACGTGAACGGGCTCCTCAGCGGCTTCACCGGCGAAGGCTCGAAGACCGTTCTCCCCTCGCGCGCGATGGCGAAGGTGTCGATGCGGCTGGTTCCGGATCAGGACCCGGCGGAGGTCGTCGAGGCCTTCGAGGCCCGCGTCCGCGAACTCGCCCCTGAGGGCGTGACGGTCGAGATCAAGCGCTCACACGGCGGGGCTCCGTGGGTGGCCGACACCGAACATCCCATCTTCGACGCCGCCTCCGCCGCGCTGGAGTCGGGATTCGGCGCCCCGCCCGCGTACATCCGCGAGGGCGGCTCGATCCCCATCGTACAGGAATTCGAGGAGACGTTCGGTGCTCCCGCGCTCCTCATCGGCTTTGCGCTACCCGGCTGCAACATGCATGCGCCGGACGAGTGGATCGATCTCGGCGTCTACCGAAAGGGGATCGCGGCCCTCGCCGACCTCTACGGCCGCCTCGCCGACCCGTTGGCCTAGTCTCGCCCGAGCCGCCGCCTCAGGCGACGGGTACGACGTCGAGTTCCGTCGTGATCTCGATGCAGCCGGAGAGCGTTCGGTAGACCGGACACTTCGGCGGATGGGCTTCGAACGCGCGCCGGATCGCATCGGCGTGCGCCTCGTCCGCCTGAAGCCGATATCGGGCCCGGATCCGCCGGATCACGAGCACGCCGTCGTCCGTCTCGACCTCGCCCTCCACGTTCGCCACCACCCGACCTTCATCCGCTTTTACGCCGCGCGCTTCCCGCGCGCCCCCGAAGGTTCCGGCCAGTCAGCCGCCGGTCGCGGCGATGACATAGTCGAGGGTCGTGGCGACGTCGCGGTTGTCGCGGACTCCGTAGTACTCGGCGATCGCGGAATGGACGCCGAAGTCGACCGGCGCATCCGTAGCCGGGATCTCCGCCGTGCGGTATGGCCCCTTCTGCCGCACGATCTTCACGTGCGAGCGGTAGACGACTTCACTCATTGACTGGTTCTCTCCGTGATGATGTCGAGAAAGTTCATGACGACGCGGTGCGTGAGTCCCCAAATGGCGTCGCCCTCGTACAAGATGGAAGGCCACACGTGCTCCCGGCCACCGTCCGGGTAACGGATCTCGGAACGCAGAGCCGGGTCGCGCAGCGCGCCCAGCGGAGCCCACACGTGATACTGCACCTCCGCGTTCGTCGAGACCCGGACGTCTTCCCCGTGCCAGGCGACGAAGGGGGAGATGAGGATGGACGGGATCCGGCGCGTCACCGGGTGCAGGTCGTCCAGCCGCCCCAGGAACCCGCCGCGCGGAAGGTCGAGCCCCACCTCCTCCCGCAACTCGCGGCGCGCCGTCTCCAGGAGGTCCGCGTCCGCCGCATCCCGGTGTCCGCCGGGAAGCGCCATGTGGCCGGACCACGGATCGCCGGGGACCTCCGCCCGCCGGACGAAGAGCACCTCCAGGTCGTGGCCCCGCGGACGAACCACGAGGGTCACGGCCGCGTGGCGCTCCGCCGCCACGGGATCGACGACGGTGTGGCCCGCCGCCAACAGCCGACGCGAAACCCCCGCCGGGCTCCAGCCGTCCCTCACCGACCCTTCTCCGCTTCGTCGAGGAGCCGCAGGTAGCTCTCCAGCCGCCGAGGCCGGATCTCCCCATCCTCCACGGCCGCGCGAACCGCGCAATCCGGCTCCACCCGATGTCGGCAGTCCGCGAACCGGCAACCGTCGCCCGCCGCGGCGATCTCGACGAAGCCCCCCGCCAGTTCCGCCGGATCCAGCCCCCACAGCGCCAGGTACTGCAGGCCGGGCGTGTCCGCGACGTAGCCGCCGTCGGGGTATCGATAGAGCGCCGACGCCACCGTCGTGTGCCGCCCTCGTCCCCGCCGCTCGCTGATCTCGCCCACGCGGAGGTCGAGCTCCGGCACGAGGGCGTTCAACAGGCTCGACTTCCCCACGCCCGACTGCCCGCTGAGGACCGTGATCCGCCCCGCGAGGCGTCCGGCGAGCGCCGTGAGTCCCGCCCCCGATTCGGCGCTCGTTCGCAGCGTCTCCACGCCGAGCGCCGCGTACTGCCCGAGGCCGTCCCCGGATGCGGGCTCCGCGAGGTCCGTCTTGTTCACGACGAGGAAGGCGTCGATGCCGCTCAGCGCCGCAAGCGCGAGCAGTCGGTCCGCCATGAGGAAATCGGGATCGGGCGCCGTCACCGAAACGACGACGGCGACCTGGTCCACGTTCGCGACGATCACCTGTTCGCGCCGTTTGGAGACGCCGTGCCGGGAAAGCGCGCCGCTTCGCGCACGGAGCCGAACGATCCGCATCTCGTCGCCGACGCGTTCCAGTTCGACAAGGTCGCCGACCGAAACGATGCGCGAGTCCGTCTGCTTCAGGCGACCGCGCAGCGACGCCTGCACCACGGTCCGGGAATCGTCCACGTGATAGACCCCACCGGCGATCCGCAGTACGCGGCCGACGGCAGCGGAGGGGCCACCGGATGTCACGCCGGGCCGCGGTCCTCGTCCGTCCCGTCCCCGAGCTCCTCGAGACAGTTCCACGCCAGCAGCGCGCACTTGATGCGAACCGGGAACTTCGAGACCCCCGCCAGAGTGCGCAGATCGCCGAGGTCGTCGTCCGACAGCAGCGCTTCGTCTCCGTGCAGGAGGTGCGTGAACTTTCCGGACAACTCCAGCGCCTGATCGAGCGACCTCCCCCGCACGCGTCCGGTCAGCATCGACGCGGACGCCAGGCTGATCGAGCACCCGCGGCCCAGGAAGCGCGCCTCGACGATGCTCCCTCCCTCCACGCGCAACATGAGTTCGATCACGTCGCCGCAGAGCGGGTTGTTCATCGTGATCGCATGCGTGGCCTCGTCCAGATGCCCCTTGTTCCGGGGCTTCCGGTAGTGGTCGAGGATGACTTCCTGGTACAGCTGGTTGAGCGACGAGGGGATCTCCCGGTCGACGGCGCCGGGCGTGCTTGAACGGGGTTCGGTCATGGATTCAGGCGATGCCGCCGAAGACTTCGGCTGCCAGGGCGAGGCCGTCGCACAGCGCGTCGATCTCCCGCGGCGAATTGTAGAAGTAGAAGCTCGCCCGGGCCGTCGCGCTGATCCCGTAGTGGTCCATCAGCGGCTGGTTGCAATGGTGCCCCGCCCGGATCGCGATTCCCCGCTGGTCGAGGATCGTGGAGAGGTCGTGCGGATGTATGTCGCCGTACGTGAAGGAGAAGACCGCGGTCCGCTCCTCGCGGGGGCCGTACAGGCGAAGCCCCTCGATCTCGTCGAGGCGCTCGAGCGCGGCGCGCTTCAGGGCGCCCTCGTGCGCCTCGATCGCCTCCGACCCGAGGTCCGCGAGAAAGCGGGCGGCTTCGCCGAAGCCCACGACGCCCGAGATATTGGGCGTTCCGGCCTCGAACTTGTGCGGCACCTTCGCCCACGAAGATCCCTCGAGCTTCACCTCCGAGATCATCTCGCCCCCGCCCTGGTACGGAGGCATCTCCTCCAGCAGCTCCCGTCTGGCCCACAGCGCCCCGACGCCGGTGGGACCGCACATCTTGTGGCTGCTGAACGCGTAGAAGTCGCACCCGGTCTTCGCGACATCGGTCAGCATGTGGGGCGCGGCCTGCGCGCCGTCGATGAGCGTCAACGCGCCGGCCGCGTGGGCCCGGTCCACGATCTCCCGGACCGGATTGACGGTCCCCAGGCTGTTGGAGACGTGCGTGCAGGCGACCAGCCGGGTTCGCTTCCCCAGCAGCCGGTCGAAATCGTCCAGATCGAGCGTGCCCCCGGGCGTGACGTCGACGAAGCGGAGGCTGCACCCCGTGCGGCGCGCGAGCAGTTGCCACGGCACGAGGTTCGAGTGGTGCTCCATCTTCGTGAGCACGATCTCGTCGCCCTCAGCGATGAACGCGTCCCCCCAGCTCGACGCGACGAGGTTCACCGCCTCCGTCGTACCGCGCGTGAAGACGATCTCCGCCGGGTCCGTCGTGCCCGCGTGCGTCGCCACCGCACGGCGCGCGCCCTCGTACGCCTCCGTCGCCTCCGCGCTGAGCCGATGCACGCCGCGATGCACGTTCGCGTGCTCCCGGCGCAGATAGCGCTCGACCCGGTTCAGCACGCGGAGTGGCTGCTGCGAGCTTGCCGCGTTGTCCAGATAGGCCAGGGGGTGGCCGTTGACTTCCCTCGACAGAATGGGGAACTGGGCCCGGATCGCGGCGAGATCCCAGCCGCCATCGTCCGAAGCCTCACCCGGATCGCGGCGACCGCCCGGCGCGGAGGAGCGCTCGGACGCCGGCACGCCCGTCGCGCGCATGGTATCCGTCATCTCCGCCGTCTCCGCCATCGGGCCCCGGATCCCGCTCAGTCGAGGTCGACCTGAATGTCGTCCCCGTCGATCCGCACGTCGAAGCGCCGGACCGGCATGACCGCCGGGAGCGCCCTCGGCTCGCCGGTCGCGAGATCGAAGCGCGCACCGTGGAGGAGACAAGTGATCTCACCCGCCTCGACCTCGCCGTCCGAGAGCGGGAACTCTTCGTGGGAGCAGCAGTCCTCGAGCGCATAGACCTCGCCGCCGCTCCGGATGAGGGCGATCGCCAGGTCCTCGGCCATCACCCCGCACGTTCCGTTCTCCGGGACATCGTCGACCCTGGCCACCGTGACGAATCGGCTCATAGCCCGATCTTCTCCTCGATCGCTTCGCGGACGCGCGCCCGCACCCCCTCCATCGGAAGGCGTCCCAGAACCTCGTCGAAGAACCCGAACACGAGCAGGCGCTCGGCCTGGCGCCGCGTGAGGCCGCGGCTCATCAGGTAGAAGAGTTGTCCGTCCTCCACCTGCCCGATCGTCGCCCCGTGCGAGCAGCGCACATCGTCGGCCTCGATCTCCAGGTTGGGAAGCGCGGAGGCGTGAGAGCCCTCGCTCAGGAGCAGGTTGCGGTTCGTCTGGTAGGCGTCCGTGAGCTGGGCGCCCTTGTCGACCCGGATCAGCCCGCGGAACACGCTCGAACCCGCGTCCGTCAGGGCCCCCTTGAACAGCAGATCGCTGTGCGCGTGCGGCGCCGCGTGATGCTGCAGCGTGTGGTGGTCGAAGTGCTGGTCGGAGTCGCCGAACCAGAGCGCGAGCATCTCGCTGCTGCTCCCGGGCCCGTCGAGACGGCTCGTGACGTCCGCCCTCGAGAGGTCGCCGCCCAGCGTGACGTTGAAGGTCACGATCCGCGAGTCGCGGCCCGCGGCGACGTGTTGCGTCGAGAATCGCTTCACGCCCCGGCCGAAGCGCTGGAGCGCGACGTACTCAATCCCCGCGCCCCCCTCACCCGTGATCGTTGCCCCGTGAAGCGAGACGGTCTCCGCTTCGAGATCGTCGGAGAGGAACTCGTCGATCACCGCGACCCGCGCGCCCGACTCGCCGGACACGAACGAATGTGTCGAGGAGACCGTCCCGGCCCGCTCGACGAAGTGAAACGCGTGGATCGGCGCCGGCATCTCCACCCCGCGCGGCACGTGCAGGAAATAGCCGCCGCCCAGGAGGGCGAGGTGCAGCGCCCAGAGCTTCTCTTCCGCGGGGCCCGGCTGCGCCTCCAACAGCGCGCGCCTCAGCACCTCCGGGTGCCGCTCCGCCGCGTCCCGGATCGAGCACAGGACCACGCCGCTCCGCGCCACCTCGGGTTCGAGTTCGAGATGCGCGACCCGCCCCTCCCGGAGGACGACGACGCCCGCCCGCTCACCGGAGCGCCCGAGCACCTCGCGCACATCCGCCGGCAGCGCTTCCGCCGTCGCGGGCGCCGGGACCACCGGCGTGAGCGCCCCGAAACCGACCTTCGTGAGGTCCGTGTACCGCCATTCCTCCGACTTCTTCGTCGGCCAGGGAAGGGCGGTGAACCGTTCCCAAGCGGCGGCCCGCGCCCCCGCGATCGCTTCCGGCTCCGTCAGCCCGCCGGCCAGCGTATCGAAATCCGCCGCGGCCAGCGTCGACTCCGCCGGCCCGGCTGTCATTGTGCTCATCCGACCGACCCTTCCATCTCCAGTTCGATCAGCCGGTTCAGCTCGATCGCGTACTCGAGCGGCAACTCCTTGGCCACCGGCTCGATGAAGCCGCGTACGATCATCGCCATCGCCTCCGCCTCGTCGAGGCCACGGCTCATCAGATAGAAGAGCTGCTCGTCGCCCACCTTCGAGACCGTGGCCTCGTGTCCGATCGATGCCGTGTTCTCATCGATCTCGATGTAGGGGTAGGTGTCCGTCCGCGACTGTTCGTCGAGCAGCAGCGCGTCGCACTCGACGTTGGACTTCGCGCCCTCCGCGCCGTCATACACCTTGCACAGTCCGCGGTACGAGGAGCGTCCGAGCCCCTTCGAGATGGACTTCGAGGTGATCTGGGACGTCGTGTTGGGGGCGGCGTGGATCACCTTGCCGCCCGTGTCCTGGTGCTGGCCGTCCCCCGCGTACGCGATGGAGAGGATCTCGCCGTGCGCCCGCTCTCCGACCAGAAAGCACGACGGGTACTTCATCGTGAGTTTCGAGCCCAGGTTCCCGTCGAGCCACTCCATCTTCGCGTCCTCGTGCACGAGCGCCCGCTGCGTGACGAGGTTGTACATGTTGTTCGACCAGTTCTGGATCGTGGTGTACCGGAAGCGCGCGCCCTTCTTGACCACGATCTCGATGACGCCGGAGTGGAACGAGTCCGTCGAGTAGACCGGCGCCGTGCAGCCCTCGATGTAGTGGGCCTCGGCCCCCTCTTCGCAGATGATGAGGGTGCGCTCGAACTGGCCCATGCGCTCCGCGTTGACCCGGAAGTAGGCCTGGAGCGGAATCTCCACCTTCACCCCCTTCGGGATGTAGACGAACGACCCGCCCGACCACACGGCCGAGTTGAGCGCCGCGAACTTGTTGTCGTGCGTGGGGACGACGGTCGAGAAGTACTGCCGGAACAGCTCCGGGTGCTTCGCGAGTCCATCTTCGATCGACTCGAAGATCACGCCCTGCTCCTCCCACTGCTCCTTCAGGGAGTGGTAGACCATCTCCGACTCGTACTGGGCCCCGACCCCGGCGAGCGCCTTACGCTCCGCCTCGGGGATCCCGAGCTTCTCGAACGTGTCCTTGATCTCCTGCGGGACATCGTCCCAGGACCGCTCCATCTGATCCTGCGGCTTGAGGTAGAAGTAGATCTGGTCGAGCGTGTCCTCGAGCTTCGAGAGATCCCCGCCCCACTTCGGCATCGGCTTGGAGTAGTAGACGTCGAGCGCCTTCAGCCGGAAGTCGAGCATCCATTCCGGCTCTTCCTTGTGCCGCGAGATCTGGCGCACGATGTCGCTGGAGAGCCCGGGGACGGCCTTGAAGACGGGCTTGTCCTCCGTGACGAAGCCGTACTTGTATTCGTCGAGCCCGAGTTCGGCGATGGTCTCGTTCTGAGGCATGGTTCCTCCACCTTCCCTTACGGCGTTACGGCGTCAGACGGTCGCGGGCTGCTGCAGCCAGTCGTACCCCTCGGCTTCCAGCTTGTCGGCCAGCGAGGCGCCGCCGCTCTCCGCGATGCGGCCCGCCATCATCACATGCACGACGTCCGGCTGGATGTAGTTCAGGATCCGCTTGTAGTGCGTGATGAGCAGCACTCCGAGCGCTTCGTCGGCCTCGGAAAGGCGGTTCACTCCGCGGGCCACGACCTTGAGCGCGTCGATGTCGAGTCCGCTGTCCGTCTCGTCCAGAACCCCGAGCGCCGGCCGGAGCACGGCCATCTGCAGGATCTCGTTCCGCTTCTTCTCGCCGCCGGAGAAGCCGTCGTTCACATACCGGGTGGCGAAGCCCGGATCCATCTTCAGCATCTCCATCTTCTCCGTGAGCGTGCGCTGGAACCCGAACACGTCCATCTCCTCGCCCTCGTCCAGCCGCGAGTTGACGGCGGTGCGCAGAAAATTGGCGATCGAGACGCCCGGGATCTCCGCCGGATACTGGAAGGCGAGAAAGATCCCCGCGCGGCTCCGCTCATCGGGCTCCAGCTCGAGGACATCCTCTCCCTCGAACAGGATCTCGCCGGCCGTCACCTCGTACGCGGGGTGGCCCGCGATGACCTTGGCGAGCGTGCTCTTGCCCGAGCCGTTGGGTCCCATCAGCGCGTGCACTTCGCCGCGCTCGAGGTCCAGGTCGACGCCGCGGAGGATCTCCCCGTCCTCACCTTCGACTTTCGCCCGGAGTCCGCGGATCGACAGAAGCGGTTCTGACATCGTGTCCTCTTGGTGCGAAAGGCCGGTCACCCAGGGGCGCCGGCCTGGAAATACAGTGTTCAATTCGAGATGAACCGATAACGATTATCGGCCGAACAAGGTACGCGGCGCACGACCCCATATCAAGCCTCGTTGAGACCGGTTCTCAACCACGGCCCACTGCACGCACCGCGGCGCAACCGTAGGTTGGCGGCCATGAAAGCGGCCTACTTCGAACGACACGGGGGGCCCGACGTCATCCGCGTCGGCGACCTGCGCGAACCGGCGGCGGGTCCCGGCGAAGTGCTGATCCGCGTGCGCGCGGCCGGCCTCAACCACCTGGATCTGTGGACGCGGCGCGGTTTGCCGGGACTCACGTTGAAGATGCCGCACATCGGAGGGTCGGATGTGGCGGGCGAGATCGCGGCGACGGGGGATGGCGTGGAGGGCTGGTCCCCCGGCGACCGGGTCGCGGTCAACCCGGGCCTCTGGTGCGCCCGCGCCGACTGCGAGTGGTGCGCCCGCGGCGAGCACCCCCTCTGCGCCTCCTACCGTATCCTCGGCGAGCACGTGCCGGGCGGTTTCGCGGAACAGGTCGCGGTTCCGGCGCGCAACCTGGTCCGGCTCCCCGACGGCTTCCCGTTCGCGACCGCGGCCGTCGCGCCACTCGTATACCAGACGGCATGGCGCGGACTCCTGTCGCGTGGGCGGCTGGCGCCGGGAGAGACGGTTCTCATCACGGGGGCGTCGGGCGGCGTCTCCACCGCCGCGATCCAGATCGCGAAACACCACGGGGCGCGGGTATTCGCGGTGACGAGCGGACCCGGGAACGTACGGCGCGTGGAGGCGCTCGGAGCGGACCTCGTCATCGATCGCCTCGAGGAAGATTTTTCGCGGCGCGTCTGGATGGAGACGGCGAAACGCGGCGTCGACCTCGTCCTCGACAGCGTGGGCGCGGCGACGTGGGAGGGCTGCGTGCGCGCGCTGGCGCGTGCGGGCAGGATGGTCGTATACGGTGCGACGACCGGGCCACAGGGCACGCTCAACATCGCGCGTCTGTTCTGGAGTCAGACATCGATCATGGGGACCACGATGGCGACCCGTGCCGAGTTCGAGGCCGTGATGGGACTCGTGCTGGACGGCACCCTGACGCCGGTCGTCGATGACCTGTGGCCGCTCGACCGGGCGCGCGAGGCCCACGAGCGGCTGGAGGCGGGCGGAGTCTTCGGGAAGCTCGTCCTCGAGCCGTGACCCCGGCTCCGGGGCGCGCCGAGCGGTTCCGGAGCCTCGCGGAGACCGCCTTCGACATCCTCGTCATCGGAGGCGGCATTTCCGGCGCGGCCGTCGCGCGTGACGCGGCCCGCCGCGGTTTTCGCACCGCTCTCGTCGAAGCCGCGGACTTCGCGTCGGGCACGAGCAGCCGTTCTTCCCGCCTCGTCCACGGCGGCCTGCGCTACCTGGAGCACTTCGAGTTCGACCTCGTGTTCGAGGCGAGCCAGGAACGCCGGACCCTGCTCCGGATCGCGACCCACCTCGTCCGGCCGCTGGAGTTCCACTTTCCCATCTTCCGGGACGGCCGCATCGGCCGGAGGAAGCTGGACGCGGGGATGTGGCTCTACGACGCGCTCTCGCTGTTCCGGAACATCGAACGCCACCAGATGCTCGACACGGAAGCCATGCGCGCCCGTGAACCGGCGCTGCGGACCGAGGGGTTGCTCGGCGGCGCGCGCTATTTCGATGCCCAGGTCGACGATGCACGGCTCGTCGTCACGACCATCGTGGCGGCCGTCGAGGCCGGCGCGACCGTGGTCAACCGGGCCGAGGTCGTGCGCATCGACGCATCGGACTGGCCGGGCCACCGGGCGCTGGTGAGAGACGTGGAGAGCGGACGGGAAGTGGACGTCGACGCCCTCGCGATCGTCAACGCCACCGGCGCGTGGGCCGAACAGACGCTCGACCGCGTCGCCGCGGGCCCGAAGGTACCCGCCCGGGGCGATGGCGCGGCGTCCGCTGTGCGCATCCGCCCCTCGCGGGGGACGCACATCCACGTGGCGCGCGAACGGGTGGGGCACTCCGGCGCCCTGATCTTCGAGGCGCCCCAGGACGGCCGCGTGATGTTCATCCTCCCGTGGCGGGAGGACTTGACCCTCATCGGCACCACGGATGAGTTCTTCGACGGCCGCCCGCACGAGGTTGCGGCCACCCCCGGCGACATCGCCTACCTGGTCGAGGCCACGCGTCACCTGCTCCCCGCGTCGAAGCTGGGACCGGAAGATGTGATCAGCGCCTGGGCCGGCCTGCGGCCGCTCGTCGCGCCTCCCGCGGACGGCGCCGACGAGGGAGCCGTCTCGAGGGAGTTCGAGGTCCATCAGCATCCCCCGGGCGTCTTCACCCTGAGCGGAGGGAAGCTGACCTCTCACCGGCACATGGCCGAGGCGACGGTCGATCGCGTGCAGTCGTTACTCGCGCCGGCGGGCGTGAAGGCGCGTCGGAAGGTGGATACGGACAAGGTCCCGCTGCCCGGCGCGCGGTTCCGGGATCTGGACGCGCTCCGCGGCCGGATCCGGGCGCGTGCCCGCGCGCAGGGACTCGAGCGCGCCTCCGCCGACAGACTGACGCGCGCGTACGGGACGAGAGCGAACCGCCTACTAGACCTGGTCGAGCGAAACCCGCGGCTCGGCGAGCGGGTCGTCGCCGAGCGGCCGCACCTTCTCGCCGAAGCGGTGTATTCGGTGCGGGGCGAGATGGCCCTTCACGTCGAGGACATTCTCTTTCGGCGGATGCGGGTGGGCCTCGAGACGCGGGCGGGGACGCCGGAGGCCGCGCGCCGCGTCGCCGAAGTCGTGGCCGCGGAGCTGGACTGGACGGAGGAACGGCGGTTGGAGGAAGTGAAACGGGCGCTGGCCTTCAGGGCGGTGGACGACGGCGCGATCCGCGAACTCGCGGCCCGCGCGAAGGAGGTTCGCTGAACCGGCGGCCTTTGCGGCCAGGCCGCGCTCTATCCGCATCCGCGCTTGCGTGGCTCGCGGCGGCGTGCGCCCCGGCCGACGACCCTCCGGATTCACGCGGGACCCCGCCCGATTCCGCGTCGTCCGACGGCGCTGCCGCCCCCGCACCGGGCTCGTATTCACATCTGACGCTGCCGACGATCTTACGCGTGGAGATCTCGGTGGTGGCCGTATCATTAAAAAAAAAGGGGGGGGGGGGGGGGGGGGG
>VXOJ01000015.1 GCA_009840115.1 Gemmatimonadales bacterium
CTCCGCCACGCACAAGCGACTTTCCCCGAGAACCCGTTTATCCACGGCCTGCTAGTAGAGGATGGCCGGACAGCATAGAACTCCTTTCCTCACGGGGCGCGGCGTGACGGCTCTCCTAGCGGCGCAGCGGCGGGGGTGAGTCGAGAAGCGCGGTCGTTTCTTGGGAACGCGTTCGGCTTCCTCGGGTTATACCGGCGATGAGCGCGTCGCGCAAGGCAGCGAGCATTTGCGAAGCGCACTCCGTCACCACCCAAGCCCACGCTTGTCACGGTAACGAAGAGTTGGGGTATGTCGCACTCCCCCAAAACAGGGGGTTGCCAACGTCACGGGCGAGGAGAGGTTGTCGCGTTCTTTCGATCCGTCGCGGCTGTCGGACGGGCCGCGGATACAGCCGATACAGGGGAAGTAGAGCATGAATAGGTACGTCGGACGAATCGTCCTGGGGGTGCTTGGCATGGCGGTGGCTGTCGCCGTCTTTGCACTGGGTGATTCCTGGACGGCGGTCGGCGTGGCCGAAGGCGTGAATCCGTTCCGCGACGCGCTCAGCCAGCTGGGAGTCCTGTACGTTGTTGCACTGCTCGTCGAACGCTCGCTGGAGGTTCTCCTCAAGGCATGGCGGCAGGGCGGGAAGATTCGCCTTGAGGAAGAGGCGCGCTCAGCCGGAGAGGACGGCAGGACCGCAGCCGAGGCGAAGCTCCAGCAGTACAGGGTGGGGACGCAGCGGCGGGCACTTCTCTTCGGTTTGGTGCTCGGAGTCATGGTATCGCTCTCCGGCGTGCGGCTCCTTGGCTCGATCTTCGAGTTCGGCGCCGGAACGGCGCCCTTCCAGCGAGATCTGTTCCAGTTCACGGACGTCATCGTGACGGCCGGACTGATCGCCGGCGGATCCGCTACGATCCACAAGGCGATGGCACTCATCGAAGATGTGCTGAAGGCGAACCGAACACGCGCGAAGGACTCGTGATCCCGGGTGGCGGACAAGTTACCAGAACGGGCGACCGAGCGTGGCGTTGATTCTCGGCCCGCTGCCCTCGGCGATGCTCACGCTGCCCAATACCGCGCCGAGCAGCGTGTCGGCCAGCAGGCCGGCGGAGAAGCTCGGGGCGGGATCGGCGTGCCCGGCCTCCGGGAGCGCGGGGCCGGTCTCAATCCAGCCGGTCTCGATCCAGACGCCGCCATAGATCGGACCGCCCACGAAATCGGGCAGACGCGCGAGATGGTGCAGGTATCCGGTGCCGACATGCGCGGTGCGGACGCCGCGGAACTCGTCGCGCTCGAAGGCGCTCAGGCGGAAGGGCCCGCCGAGCGTCGACTGGTAGAACGGCGCGAGCTGATCGTCCGAAGCCGCGGTTCCGCCCACCAGGAGAAAGACGCGGCCCCGCCTGCCGAGGGGGAGGAACAGGCTGCTCCTGATTCGGGCCTCCCCGAAGCCGGAGGATTGGCCGGCCGCGCTCGCCAGCCAGCGCGCCTCGGTCGCGATCCGAACGCCGCGGCGCGGCAGCAGCCAGTCGTCGTGCCCGTCGTACACGAACTTCACGCGCGCGCCGTGCTCCCGTCCGTCGATGTCCGGCAGGAGAGGAGTACCGGTCTCATGGCGCGAGACAACGGTGGCCGCCTCGTATCCGATGCGGAGTTCGGCGGCGCGGCCGAGGGCCCCGCCGACGTCGGCCCCTCCGCCCAGCCGCCGGGTCCGGTAACGGGGCGGTTCCTCGTCCTCCGGCGCGGCGAACCACTGCCGGCGACTGTCGAAGCCGACCCGAGGCGCGACGAAGATGGGCGAGCCCGCGACGGGCAGGTAGTAGTCCAGCCGGGCGTCCGGATCCGGCCCCACCGACAGATCGACCCTCAGCTCGGCGTCGCGGCTCCCGGCGTCGAAGAACGTGAACCGGGTTCCGGCCGACACCTCCCAGCCGGCCGCGGTGCGATCCTCGACCTCGAGCGCGAGGTTCAGGAACGGGGGGCCATGAGATTTGTCGCGGGCCCGAACGACGATCCCCGTGCGGTCACTCTCCCGCGCCACGTCGTATCCGAGACTCCGGTACCGGCCGCCGCCCGCCAGCCGAGTCAAGCGAAACTCGAGTTCGTCTGGATCAAGCGCGGTGCCGAGCACTGGTTCCAGGGCCCGGGCGATCTCCTCCGCTGAACGGCGACCCACACCCGCGACCTCGACGAACTGAAGTTCGGCAAGCGGCAGGGGGCGGCGTGCCCGGCGCGCCTCGACATGCAGGGCCCACTCGGCGGGTGACAGAGAGAGGTAGGCCAGCGACTCGCCGGCTTCGGCGGCTGCCTCGTATCCCATGGCCCGAATCGTCTCGAAGCGCCGCCAGTCGAGAAGCGATATGCCTCCGAGCGGTGGCGTGATGATGTGATCCGCGTGGCGGCTCATCACGCTGCGGGCCCGCTCGGTCATCATGATCTGGATCGATTGTCCGGCCAGGCTGACGAGGGACCGCATCTCTTCACGGGTTTGGAGCGGAACCCCGACGTCGACGGCGATGACGACATCCACGTCCATCCGGCTGACGATGTCGGCCGGTACGTTGTTGAGCAGACCACCATCGCCGAGCAGGAGGCCGTCGCGCTCGACCGGGTCGAACACGCCGGGAATCGACATCGTGGCGCGAAGCGCGCTTGCGAGGGAGCCGCTCCGGAGTTCCGCGACCTCTGCTGCCTCCAGGTCGGTGGCAACCGCGCGAAACGGAGTCAGGAGGTTGTTGAAATCGAGTGGGAGTACGTGAGGCAGCGCCAGCCGACTCAGCAGCAGATCGACTTCGTGGCCCGGGTCGAGGCTCTGGGCCACGCGCGGGCCGTCACGCCAGCCGAACTCCGGGCGCACGGGATACCTGCGCCGATCCTCCTTGCGCCGATATGACTTCAACCGGTAGTCCACATCGCCGCGAAAGAGCCGGTCCCAGTCGATATCCGCCACCATGGCCCGAACTTCGCCCGCCGTTCGTCCCGCCGCGTAGGCGCCGCCCACAAGCCCGCCCATGCTGGTGCCGGCGACCGCATCGACCGGAATCCGGTGCTCCTCGAGCCATTCGAGGACCCCGACATGCGCGAGTCCGCGCGCCGCGCCGCCACCGAGCGCGAGTCCCACGCGAGGGCGGCTTTCCTGCGCCTCCGCCACGGGAGGGCACACCAGCGCCACAACGAGCAACAGCAGCTTGGTATAGTGACGCTTGGATAGTATAGTCATATTACCGACAGAGACTATAAACAAAAGTGTACAGGTGGCGGTGCCGCGTCTATTGCGTTCTCTGGACCGTCCGCATATCCCTTCAGTGTCTCTTCTTCCAAGCTACCATGATGTACGCAAGAATGGGAGGGCAGCCATGGCATCGAGCACCGGCCCGTTGAACCGAAGCAACCTCATCGTTCCCCTTGTCCTGATCGTCACGATCATCGGGTCGGCGTGGTGGGTGACGAGCAGCGTACGCGGCGCCGTGCAGGCCGTCCGGTCGGAACTGGAAGCGATTCACGTCGCCATCGACACGGAACTCGACGGCATCCGCGATGTCGCGGAGTCGGTGCGAGACCGCCTGGCCGAGGTGGAGGAGACGGCGGATGCCATGCTCCGCAACCCGCTGGACCTGCTCTCCCGCCCGTCCGGCTCGCGCTGAGCTCGCCAGCGGCCAGCGGCTCTAGAAGCCTGAGCGAGTGAGCGTGATCTCAACGGTCTGCGGCCCGCCGCTCCCGTCCCCCGGTTGGTACTCGATCGTTCCGGCCAGTCTCGACCGTCCGGTTGCGGTGCCCGTGAAGGTTCCGACGAGGGTCCCCGCCAACGTGAGCGTGACATCCTGGGTCAGGCTCTGGGTGGGCCGCTGCACAGCCGTCCCCATGAGCGTCCCGCCGTCCTCGAACTCTCCGGTGGGACTCGTGCGGACGGCGTAGGAGCCGGCCAGCGCCCCGTCGTTGTCGGTCAGCCGGATTCTGAGCGCCCAGGCCCCCAACTGGCCCTCATAGGCGCCGGTGATGTTGTCCCGCGGCGGGAGCGGCTCGGGCGGAGGCGGCGGAGGCGGGGCGGACGACTCGCTGCACCCCGCGAGCAAGAGCACGACGGCGACGTATCTGAACATCGATCTCATGATTTCACACTCGGTACGCGTTGCGAGACGCGGCGGCATTCTCGACCGCTACGCCCAGATACTCGCGGACGGCATCCGCGATGTTCGCCAAGGCTTCCTCCTCGGTCGCCCCTTGGGACGCACAACCCGGTAGGGCTGGAACCCAGACGGAGAATCCCTCTTCGGACTCTTGAAGCGTCACCATGTGTTTCATCTCCACCTCCAGGTTCACCCGATCAGGCTGGTCAGTAACGCACGAAGGGTCCGTTTCATGACCAGGCGTCTACCCGTTCACGTCGTGGAGGTTCGCGAGCCACAGGTCCGGCAGAGGCAAAACGTTGACCATCCGGCTGTCTCAGGACGTCATCGACCACTTCCGCGCCGGGGGGCGCGGTTGGCAGACGCGGATCGATGACGCCCTGCTCGACTGGATCAAGCGGTCCAAGTCCTGACGCTGTCAGGAACCTCCCTGCTCCGCCTTGACCCGCTCCTTCCCGAGGTCGGCGATGCCCTGGGCGACGATGTACGCCACCAGGGGGACGACCACCTCCTCGGGGATCGGGACGCCGAAATCCTCGAGCACGATCAGGATCACCGTGCCAAGGGCGGCGAGGAACGTGAACCTCGTTCCACCATAGACCCCGCCAGAAACGAGATCCACCCCCGGGCTCTCTACCCATGCGCCCTGCGCTGGGCCACGATGATCTCGCTGGCGCTGGGACCCTCGCTCAGCGGAACTAGGCGGGCGTTCAGAAAGCGCTCGACATCGATTGGCACGCGCGGCGGGACCGCCACACCCCGGCGCACGAGCTCGATCAAGGCTTGCTCGTCGCCGGGGCTGCTCCTTGCCTCGGTTACGCTTGCCCGTTTCATCTGGCTATCACCGAACCGGGCACGGGATCCAGATGGCGCACGAACTCCACCGCGGCCCGAAGTTCGGCACCCTCTCGGCGGGAGATGAACCCTTCCATGAGGTTCACGCTCACGTGCTTCCCCTCGTAGTACTGTCGCACCGCTCCATCGTCGTCGAAGGTCAGCCTCACCTTTGATCCGTCGCGGGTCCCCTGCACGGTCCAGACCTGCGGAGGGAGGGGCGGGAGATTGGGAGGAGGCGGATCGATGTTCCAGTATTCCTGCTTCGTGATCGTTCCACTCACCACCCCGTCGTAGTCCTCCGTGACTTCCAGGGTCCACGTCGGCGGAAACGGCCACCACGTGGCGGGCTCCTCACCGGGGAAGCGGCGCACCCACGTGCCCGAGATCGACCCGTGGGAAGGCTCGAATAGGCCACTACAAGCCATCCCGCTCAGGATCCATCCCGTCAGCAGCAACCGCCGGATCCGCATTCGTCCCCTTCGCCCCGGAGGCAAGATCAACGCCGATTCGTACCCTCGTTCCTACCGAACCGGGCACCGT
The DNA here is from genome assembly GCA_009840115.1 of Gemmatimonadales bacterium. Classification (GTDB taxonomy): domain Bacteria; phylum Gemmatimonadota; class Gemmatimonadetes; order Palauibacterales; family Palauibacteraceae; genus Palauibacter; species Palauibacter irciniicola. The sequence goes on from VXOJ01000015.1 coordinate 5,484, forward strand.
ATGATCCTCCGAACGAAGGCCCCGGCCATCGGCGCAGTTCAGGATCGCGATCCGTAGCTTGTCACCTGACAGGCGACACCCTACCATGGGGCGATGATCGCATCGTTCCGCCATCGTGGGCTGAAAGCGCTTTACGAGGGCAGAACGGCGCGGCGAGTCGCGCCCGAGCACGTTGGCAAATTGCGAGACATCCTCGCGGCCCTCGATCGTAGCCGGGGCCCGGAGGGCATGAATCTGCCGGGGTTCCGATTGCACGCGCTCAAGGGACCGCTGAAGGGGTATTACGCCGTTTCGGTGTCCGGCAACTGGCGGGTGACGTTCCGTTTCGAGGACGGCGCGGCCGTCGACGTGGACTACTTGGACTATCACTGAGGAGAGCGCCGATCATGACCATGCACAACCCGCCGCATCCAGGCGGCATCGTGAAGCGGCAGTGCCTCGAGCCCCTCGGTTTGACCGTGACCCGGGCCGCCGAGGGTCTCGGCGTGACCCGGCAAGCACTTTCGGAGCTGGTGAACGGGCGCACGGGCATCTCGGTCGAGATGGCGATGAGGTTGTCGAAGGCGTTCGGCTCTACGCCCGAAACCTGGCTAGGGATGCAGATGGCCTACGATCTCTGGCAGGCCCGCGACCGCGCCCGCGAGATCGCGGTTGAGCGCTTTGTGTCGGCATGACCGACAGCTTCGGTGAACGCCGCTATGCGCCGAACTGCCTGAGGTGATAGTCGAGGTGTCGCCAGCAGATCGATGCCCATTCGGGCCCGGAGATCGAGCCGCACCAGGGATGGTGGCCCCACGGCTCGGCGGGAGGCTTGTCACTGACGCGATCCACCAGCGCATGAAGTGAAGCGATATCCTCTCGCCATTCGCCCGGAGCGGTCCTCCACATTTCGGGAGGAGCACGAAACCTCGCTTTCGGCCACGGCAGCCAGTGAACGAAGAGGTGTCGAACCGGCCTGAACCGCAGCAGCCCCGGGTTCACCGCGACGTCCCGGCTACCGAATCTGAGCGCGAGCTTCGCCGGGTTGACCTGAGTGTCGCCCAGTGCGACGCGCAGATGGTCAGCGACATGGCACACCATCTGCGCCGCCGACATCGTTCCCCACCGGGGTTTGCTCTCCGGCGCGAGCCGGTCGATCCGCGCATGGATCCCTGCAACATCCCGTCGGTCGAGGAGCGTGGGACTCAACGGCGCACCCTGATCTTCATCTCACCTCCCTGCCCGGCGGCGAGGACGAAGAAGGCTGTACCGGCGAGGCGGATCCAGGGGCCGTCCGCCACCGGCAGTCCCGCTCAGGATACATCCCGCTAGCAGCAGCCTTCTGATCCGCATTCTGATCGCTTCGCCAGGAGTAGCGACAATCCGGTTCGTATCTTCATTCCTACCGGGCCGGGCGAGGTATGATCCCGTGAGCCAAGTGAGGGCGCTTTCCTGCCAAAGGCCCGCCACGCTTACGGGCAAGCGGCGAGCCTATCGGAAATGTCCGTGTACTATCCGATAGACGTTTTTTTCATCTGATCTGTATCTGTCCCTGCCCCGCGCACGAATCCAGATTCAAGCCTCCTCCGGGATCTGGGAGAACCCCTCGTGAGCGGATTTCCGCGCCTCGCCACTGCCGCCGCCGTCCTCGTGGCCGCCGCCTGGTACGTGGCCTGCGGTGGCGGGACGACCGAGCCGCCGCCGCGCCCGCCCGAACCGGCGAACCGCGGGCCTGTCGCCACAGGCACGATCCCGGCCCAGGCCGTTACGGTGGGCGAGACGACGACAGTCGACCTCTCCGCGTACTTCCGCGATCCGGACGGGGACGCGCTGACCTTCTCGGGCGAGTCCTCCGACAGCCAGGTGGCGAGTGTCTCCGTGACGGGAAGCACGGCGTCGGTGACGGGCGTCGGCGCCGGCACGGCCACGATCTCGGTCACCGCCCGGGATCCCGCCGGGCTGTCGGTCCGCCAGAGTTTCGAGGTCGCCGTCGCGGCGCCCGTGCCGACGACGATCGTGGTGACCCCTGACGCGGCGTCCCTGACGGCCATCGGGCAGACGGTCGCGCTCGTGGCGGAGGTGCGGGACCAGGCCGGGCGCGCGCTGCCGGGAGCGGACGTTTCGTGGTCGAGCGGGGATACGTCGGTGGTGACGGTGGATTCCACGGGCGTCGTCACCGCGGCCGGGCGGGGATCGACGACGGTGACCGCGGCCTCCGGTGAAGCGGCAGGCAGCGCGACGGTATCGGTGATGCAGGAGGTCGCATCGGTGATCGTCACGCCCTCGCTCGCGACGCTCGCCGTCGGCGACACGCTGCGGCTGACGGCCTTCGCCCTGGACGCGAACGAGCACCTGGTTCCCGGCGCGGAGTTCGACTGGACGTCCAGCGCCCCCTCCATCGCGAGCGTGGACGACTCCGGACTGGTGCGGGGCGTCGGCCCGGGCACGGCGACGGTCGCCGCCGCGTCCGGGGGCGCCGAGGCGACGTCCGAGATCACGGTGCCGAATCCGGACCGCGCCGCGCTCGTGGCGCTCTACGAGTCGACCGACGGACCCAACTGGCTTGTAAACGAGAACTGGCTGACGGATGCCCCGATCGGCGAGTGGAGCGGCGTGCTCGTCGACGACGATGGCAGGGTGGTCCGGCTCAGCCTTTACCGCAACGGGCTCTCCGGTCCGCTCCCGCCGGAAATCGGCAACCTGACCCGCCTTCAGGCGTTCTTCCTCTCGAACAACCGGATCACGGGCTCGATCCCGCCGGAATTCGCGAAACTCCCCGAACTGTTCTGGATCAATCTCAAGGAGAACCGGCTGACGGGTACCATCCCGCCCGAACTCGGCAGCATGCCGCGGCTCGTCCAGCTGCAGATCTGGGGGAACGAGCTGTCCGGGCCGATCCCGCCCGAGCTTGGGTACGCGCCCAGGCTCAGGGTCCTGTATCTGCACTACAACAACTTCACCGGTTCGATTCCGCGGAGTTTCCTCCGTCTTTCCCCGATCCTTTTCCGGATCGCGGGCAACGCGGGCCTCTGCATGCCCGGCACCTCCGAGTTCGTTGCCTGGTTCGAGCGGATCGACCGGCGGAACGGGTCGTTCTGCAGCGAGCCGGACATCGCCGTCCTCGAGTCGCTGTACGAAGGGACGGGGGGCGACGACTGGACCCGCTCGGACGGCTGGTTCGACGGCATCCTGCTCTCGGAATGGTACGGCGTCACGCCGGACTCGATCGGCCGGGTGCAGGGCCTGGACCTGAGCGGGAACGGACTCGCGGGCCGTCTCCCGCCGCGCCTCGCCGACCTCTCAGGCCTGACCGACCTTCGGATCGGCGACAATCCGCTCACGGGGCCGCTGCCGCTGTCGCTGCGGCAGCTCCCGCTCCGGACGCTGCACTACGCGGACACGGACCTTTGCGTCCCGGGCGCGACGTCCTTCCGCGCGTGGCTCGCGGCCATTGAATCGCATGACGGAACCGGCGTCGAATGCGCGCCACCCACGGACCGGTCCATCCTCGAGGCGCTCCACGCCTCGACCTCCGGGGCGGATTGGGACCGAGACGACAACTGGCTGACCGACGCGCCACTCGATCAGTGGCACGGGGTGGAAACCGACGCCGACGGACGCGTCGTGAGTCTCGCCCTGGCGGGCAACCGCCTCCGGGGGCCCCTCCCGCCCGAGCTGGGCGGCCTCTCGCGGCTGCGCCGCCTGGACCTCGCCAGCAACCCCCTGACGGGACCGATCCCCCCGGAACTCGGCAACCTCTCCCGCCTGACCGAAGTGCGCCTCGTTCAGACGGGCCTTTCTGGTCCCATTCCTCCGGAACTCGCCAATCTGACCGCACTCGAGGAGCTGTCGCTGGACGTCGAGGCTCCGGCGGGTCCCATTCCGCCCGAATTGGGGAATCTCCGGAACCTCAGGCGCCTGGTGCTCACCGGCCCCGGGGTGACGGGATCGATTCCGCCGGAACTCGGCAACCTCGCCAATCTGGACCTGCTGGTGCTGGGGTACGGCGCCCTGACGGGCCGCATCCCGGGGGAACTGGGCCGGCTGTCGAACCTGTCCTATCTGATCATCCGAAACTCGCCGCTGACCGGCCCCATCCCCCCGGAAGTCGGGAACCTGACCGGCCTCTACACCCTCGAACTCGACCGGAACCGGCTCACCGGCGAGATCCCGCCGGAACTCGGGCGTCTGGCCAACCTCACGCGGCTGTCGCTCAACCATAATGCACTCGCCGGCGCGATCCCTTCCGAACTGGGCGACCTCGGCCGCCTCCGCCTGCTGCGACTCCAGGCGAACGCACTTTCGGGCCCGCTTCCGCCGCAGCTCGGCAGGCTGGCCGGCCTCACGGAGCTGAATGTCGACGACAACCGGCTCACCGGCCCGATTCCACGGCAGCTCGGCGACCTGTCGGACCTGGTGTACCTCTACCTCCGGGACAACACCCTGACGGGACGGATCCCCCCCGAACTCGGCAACCTGAGTCGGCTCAGGGAGCTGTATCTCGATCGGAACCGCCTCACCGGCCCGATCCCGCCGGAGTTCAGCGGCCTGACGAGTCTGGAGACCCTGGGCCTGTCCGGGAATCCGGAACTCGCCGGAGCCCTTCCGACCAGCCTGACGGCGCTGGGCCGGCTCGACATTATCCTTGCGGCGGGAACCGGGCTCTGCACGCCGGATGACGCCGGCTTCCTGACGTGGCTGGATGGCGTGCGGCACCGCGTGCCCCCGTGCCCCGACGTCGCCGGGTCCGCGGCCTATCTGACCCAGGCGATTCAGTCCAGGGACTTCCCGGTTCCACTCGTCGCGGGCGAGGAGGCGCTGCTTCGGGTGTTCGCGATCACCTCCGAATCCACGGAGGAACCCCTCCCGCCGGTCCGGGCCACGTTCTATCGGGGAGACGCCGAGGTGTACGCGGTGGACATTCCCGGCAAGGCGGGCCCCATCCCGGTCGGAGTGGACGAAGGCAGCCGTGAGACCTCCTCGGACGCCAGGATTCCGGGGGACGTGGTGCAGCCGGGGCTCGAGATGGTGGTCGAGATCGATCCCGGGGGCACGCTGCCCTCGCAACTTGGCGTGACGAGGCGGCTGCCGGAGACCGGACGGACCGCCATCGAAGTGGCGGCGCTGCCGGCGCTCGATCTGACGCTGGTCCCATTCATATGGACGAGCAGGCAGGACTCGGGGATCGTGGACCTGATCGACGACATGGCCGCGGATCCGGCGGGGCACGAACAGCTCTGGCACATCAACACGATCCTGCCCGTGGGCGAGCTGCGCGTGACGGCCCACGAGCCGGTGCTTTCGTCGACCAACTCGGGCTTCGCGCTGCTCGGCCAGACCGCCGCGATCCGCGCCATGGAGAACGGGAGCGGCTACTACATGGGCATGATGTCGGAGCCGATCACGCAACCGCTCGGCGTCGCGTTTCGGCCCGGCTGGACGAGCTTCTCCGCTCCGCGTCCGACGACCATGGCGCACGAGCTGGGGCACAACATGAGTCTCCAGCATGCGCCGTGCGGGAACGCTTCGAACCCCGATCCCCTGTTCCCTCACACCGGCGGCCTGACCGGGGGCTGGGGGTTCGACTTCACGGGTGACGGCGAACTGACCCCCCCGACCTGGTCGGACCTGATGGGCTATTGCGGACCTCGGTGGATCAGTGACTACCACTTCACGAAGGCGCTGCGCCGCCGCCAGACGACCGAGACGGCCGCAGCAGGATCGCGCGCGGCAGCAGCGTCCGTCGGCGATCCGACCGCCGGCTCGCTTCTTCTCTGGGGCAGCGTCGATCCCGACGGCACCCCCTACCTGGAACCGGTCTTCGTGGTGGACGCCGCGCCATCGCTGCCGGCGACCGGCGGCGAGTATTCCGTCTCGGGGCGCGACGCGGGAGGCCGCGAGCTCTTCTCGTTGAGCTTCGACATGCCGCTGGTGGCGGATGCGGGCGGCGGTTCGAGCTTCGTCTTCATCCTCCCCGCGCGGGCGACCGGGGCGGGCGAACTGGCCAGCGTGACGCTCTCAGGCCCCGCGGGATCGGCCACGCTGGACCGGGACAGCGACCGGCCGATGGCCATCCTGCGCGATCCGCGCACGGGGCGCGTCCGAGGCATCCTCGGCGGATCGGCCGGCGCACCCGATCCGCCGGATCTCGCGGCCGCCCTGGCGGCGGAGCACGGACTCGACGTGCTCCTCAGCCGCGGCATCCCCGAAGCGGAGGCCTGGCGCCGCTAGACTACCGGCCCCGCCGGCGCGGATCGCATCACCCGATCGCGAACACGAGGCCGCCCTGGAAGGCCACGTGGCCGGTCTTCGTCCCCTCGTCGTCGATTTCGGACAGGCCCCTGGAATAGATGACCTCGAAGGCCAGGTCCATCGAGGCGGACAGTCGGACCTGGAACCCGCCGCCGACGGCGAGTCCGAAGTCGGTCGACTTGACCGCGCTCACGCCGCCCTCCCCGCAGGCGACTTCCGTGTCCTGCGCGCTCGCCGTCCGCCCGGCGCCCGCGGTCCCTCCCGCGCTGACGCGGTTGGGGATCCCCGGCGGGACCTCGGGGCGGAGGGGGCCGGGATCGACGGACGAGACCGCCACCTGGCACGAGAGGTTGAAGGCCATGTAGGGCCCGGCGAGAAGGCCGAAGCTGAGATTCCCCCCTTCGCCGGTGGTGCCCGCGCGGAGGAGCGTGGAGAACTGCACGTATTCGAACTCGGCCGTCGACTCGGCGAGCAGGCGGCTCGCGGTGATCGACGGCGGCACCTCCACGGCGCCGCCCTTCTGGGCCAGCCCCATGCCGAGGCGCACGCCCAGGCCGCCGCTCAGCGGGATCCCCGCGTCCACCCCCGCCACGATCCCGCCTCTGGGTTCGTCGAACGCCTGTCCGCCTCGCGCCGCCGCGTCGTCCCCGGACAGGGATGCGGAACCGAGGCCGACCCTCAGGCCGATGGTCGTCTGCGCCCCGAGCGGCGCGGCCGCCAGGGCGAGAACCAGAGCCACGGCGTGGATCGCGGCCTGCGCGGAATAACGTCCTGCGGACATGGCGTCTCCCTCCATGCGAATTGCCTGCGCTGGTCACCACCCACGGAGCGTGGCGGCGGCCCTCCCACGCACCATTCTCCGCCGTTGACCGCCGATCATCAACTTCACGCGCTTGAGGTGTCTTCCTGCCTTCGTATTATGTATGCGGGCCGTCGCATAGTGTGTGGCGGCCACTTGAAGTCCTCTCGACCGCATCCTTCACTCTCACACATCCCAGGTCTCCGACCCATGATCGATATCAACGAAATCGGTGCGACGGCCTTCGTCATCGCGTCCATCCGGGCCCTGGAGCCCGAGAAGCCGCGGCCGCTCTTCAACGACCCCTACGCGCCGTGGTTCTCGAACGACCGGGCGCGCACGGCGGCGCGGCAATTGGAGGCGGTGTTCCCGCCCTCGACGACGATGGTCCGCTTCCGCACCCGCTTCTTCAACCGGTTCGTCGAGCGCGGGATCGTGGACGGGGCGCGCCAGGTCGTGCTGCTCGGGGGCGGCTTCGACATGCGCGCCCACTTCTACCGCGGCACGGGCGCGACGTTCTACGAGGTGGACCAGAAGGCGGTCCTCGAGTTCAAGCGCCACATCCTGTCGGACAACGGGATCGAACAGCCGCCGTCGCTCTTCGCCAACTACCTGGAGGAGGACGTTCCGGGCGGCCTGGTCGATCTCGGCTTCGATCCCGCGGCGCCGACGCTGGTGGTCTGGGAGGGCAACACGATGTACCTGCCCCCCGCGAGCATCATGCCGTTCCTGAACCGGCTGGGGGACGCGATGCCGTCGCTCCGCATCGCCTTTGACTACTTCTCCGTCGACCTGCAGCGCCGCGAGTTCGACAACGAAGAGGATCGCAGGCGGCTCGAAGGCGTGGAGCGGGCGATGAACGCCTCGTTCCCCACGGGCTTCCCCGACCTCACGGTGTTCGAGAAGCAGGCGCCGTTCGAGGTGGCCGAGTCCGGCACGTTCGCGGAACTGGCCGAGGAATACGGCCTGGGCGAGATGGTCGCCGAATACCCCGAAGACTGGCGCGAAACCCTGAAACTCTACCGCTACTGCGTACTGGAACGCCGGTAGGCTATCGGCCTGATTCGGACCACACGATCACACTTCGACTTCTCTGAACTGGCCTCGTTGCATCTTGTTCACGGCCGAGCGGATCTCGTCGATTCGCGCTCGAATGCGCGGCCAGGCAGTCGATCGCAGAACCAGCACCGCCAATTCCCGCGCCGCGAGGTCCTGCTGGTGCCGCAGACTCTGATCGGTGGTGATCAGTAGCTGGTAGCCATGCTCCTCAGCTTTGTCCAGCAAGACGCTGTTTCGAAGCTCGGACCACCCGCGCTCATAGGCCGTATCCACATGGTGGCCCTCAAGATGCTGTCGTAGCGGCACGGGGGTTCCCTGGTCGAACAGGATCTTCACTGACCACCCACGCCCGCCAGCGCTTGCACCTCGTGGTCGAGGACGGACTCGACCTGCCAGCGCTCCACGCCTTGAAACCAGTCGAGAAACTGCTCAATCGAGGCGCCCGCCCGCAGGTTCTCAAACAAGGCGCTCAACGGAACCCGTGTGCCCGAAAAAACCCAAGCTCCGCTGACCTTTCGCGGATCACGCTCCACGGCGTCACATTCCTTCCAATTCGGCATTAGGGCACCTCGCTTCCAAGCCCAGGACCGACTCCACAACACCCGATCCTGTGAAGGTAGCATCGACGCGACTAGCCCGAATCGTCAGCGTCGGGGTCGCGGGTTGCGTACCCCGCCGAGGACGCTGGGGGGTCATGGCCGCATCAGTCAGGTTTTCCGTGGCGGTCGAAGAATTCGTCGGTGCGCGCGGGGAGGAGGAGACGGTCGGCGATGGCCGCGATCTCTTCCGCCTCCTTCCAGGCCTGCTCGAGTATCCAGAGTTCGCCCCCGAGCGCGCGGCGTTCCTGCTCTTCGTGGAGCGACATTTCCAGCGCGAGGCGGGTGGGCTGGGACATGCTGCGGATGCGTCCCTCCTGACGCAGCGCGCCGACGCGATCCCGGTTGGCCACATCGGCGAGGAAACGGCTGGGGTGGCCGCTGGATTCGATTTCAGCCACGGCCCGCTGGACGGCGGAGCGGGAACCGCCCCATCCATTCAGGTGGGGGACGATAGCGGCCGCCACGCGGCGGGCGTCTTCGTCTACGAACCGCGCCCGCCGTCCCGACCGTCTGATCTCGACGCCGAACCCGAGGTCGCCATCATCCGGCAAGATACGGACGGATCCCAAGTCCAGGAGTCTGAACTTCGCGACGTTCTCGGGAGTGACGACCCCGTCCTCGCCGGACTTTCCGCCGACTCGAACCTTGGCCGTGGGGCGGAGGTAGACCCACGCCACCACCGGCAACCACGGGAAGCTCCCCCACGCAGCCAGGGTCGGCAGGGATAACTGCAGACCGGCAAGCAGCCAACCGCCCCCCAAGCCGGCGGCAACCCCAAGGCCCGTACGGCGCATCCGCTTCCCGAACTGGTCGCCGTATCGCCAGGCGGCGAACTCGCGCCGCGGCGGCTTCCCGATTCGCACCAGGTCCAGCCCTTCCCTGTGGCGCGCGATGCCGATGTTCTCGGTCGAGGCCCGCGTGCGCGTGTCGCGGAAGATGCGCTCGCAGGTCTCCACCGCCTCCCAGCGCTCCTCGAGCGGGGTCAGGTTCCACCGGTGGCACCTCCTGCACACCACCCAGAGCCGCCCCTTCGCCGGATCGAACGCGAGCCTCCGTCCGACGGGGAACTCCTCCACCACCTCGTTGGAGTCGAGGGGTTTCTTGCAGAAGATGCAGGTCTTGTACACACGCTCCTCTTCGGCCGCCACGCGCCGGACTGAAGGTGCCACAAGACGTTCCCGCGGGAACGTCCGTCAAGCACTCGCAAGGGTTCGCTTGTCACCGTCCGGTGGGATCGCCGATCATGAGATTCGGTAGGGGACGGTACCGCTCACGCCCGGCAAGGGAGCGAATCGATGGTTTCCGTGTTCAGCCTGTGGCTGCCCATCCTGGTCTCCGGCGTGCTCGTGTTTGTCGCGAGCAGCGTCATTCACATGGTCCTCAACTACCACCGGCACGACTACCGCGCGCTCCCGGACGAGGACGGCGTGATGGACGCCCTTCGGGGCTTCGACATTCCCGGCGGGACCTACTCCGTCCCGCACGCCGCGTCCCGCGAGGTTTTGATGAGCGAGGCGTTCCAGGAGAAGGTGAAGCGGGGCCCGGTCGCGTTCATGACGGTGCTGCCCGCCGGCCATCCGCTCATGCGGAGCAGCCAGCTCGTGCAGTGGTTCGTCTACTGCCTTGTCGTGAGCCTGCTCGCGGCGTACGTGACGGGTCTCGGGCTCGGACCGGGCGCGGAGTACATGTCGGTCTTCAAGGTCGCCTCGACCGCTGCGGTCATGGGATACGCGCTCGCCCACGCCCAGGACGCGATCTGGACCTTCCAGGGCTGGCCCGCGACGGCGCGCAGCATGTTCGACGGCGTCGTCTACGGCCTCCTGACCGGCGGCGCCTTCGGCTGGCTCTGGCCCTGACCCAGGCCGGAGACGGCGCGGAGGTGGTCGCGGATCGCCTCCTCGCTGAGCGTGTTGCGGCGCCGGCACTCCACGCTCCACAGGGCGCCGTGGACCTGGGAGACGATGAACGAGCCCGCAAGGATGGCGGAAGCGACGCGGTAGCCGTCGTAGGCATCATCCGATTCGAACGCGTCGCGCGACTCGCCCCAGATGCCCGCGGCCTGTCCGAAGTGCCCCCAGCCCACGACGCCGTCGATGACCGGAGCGACGAGGCTGCGGGTGCAGTCGCCGCGCGCCACCGGGCCCTCGCCCTTGGGCGGCCTGCGCATGAAGAGCATCGAGCACCCGCTCGAGAGCAGGGCGATGGCGAGCACCGCCGGGAGCGCGAAACGACGTTTACCCGACAACGAACACGAGTCCGCTCTGAAGGGCGAGGTGACGGTTCCTCGTTCCGTCGTCGTCGATACGGGAGAGACCCATCGCGTAGATCACATCCAGCGCCAGGGCGACGGACGCGCCCAGCTTTACTTCGATGCCCGTCCCGAAGGCCAGTCCGAAGTCCCGGGAGCTGAAGTCGGTGCCCTCGTCCTTGAGGCATGACGCTTCCGTCCTCGAAAGCTGACGCCCGCCGGAGAACCGAAACTGCCCCGATCCGGCCGGCGGAAAGAGTGTCGTCAGCGCGATGTCGCACGAAAGGTTCAGGGCCACGTAGGGCCCGGCGAGGACGCCGACCTTGAGGAGCCCCCGCTCGGCGTCGGCACTCGCGCGGACGAGTGCGGAGAGCTGCAGGTAGTCCAACTCGGCGGTCGCCTGGACGAACGCTCTGCCCGCGGTGACCGACGGCGGCGTGTCCGCGAGACCACCCTTCTGGGCCAACCCCATCCCGACGCGGAGATCCACGATGCCGCTCAGGGGGATCCCCACGTCGATCCCCGATACGGCCCCGAATCGGGATCTCTCCACTTCCCCCGCTTCCAGTCGCGGCATGTCCCGGGACAGGGTGGCGGTGCCGATGCCGCCCCTGAGGCCGATGGTCGTCTGCGCGGCGAGGGGCGCGGTCGCCAGCGGCGCGGCCGCCAGCGACGCGAGAAGGGTGACGGCGAGAGACTTGGTCAGGGTCGACACGAAGACTCCTTCTCCGCGGATGTGATCCGGTCCGGGGGTCCTCCTGTTGACGACCGATCCGTGCGCCGGGTCACTGCAGGAGGCGCTGGGAGCGCAGGCGGAAGCGCTGGATTTTCCCGGTCGCGGTCTTCGGGAGTTCGGCCGCGAACCGGATCCAGCGGGGGTACATGTAGCGCGGGAGAGCCGCCTGGCAATGCGCGACGAGTTCGGCCCGCAGCGCGTCGGCGGCCGGTGGCGCGCCCGCCGTCTCCCGGAGCGGCTCCGACAGCACGACGTGCGCTTCCGGCTTCACCAGGCCGTGGTCGTCCCCGCGGCCCACGACCGCGGCTTCCAGCACGGAGGGATGTTCCATGAGGCGGGCTTCGATGTCGAACGGAGAGCACCAGATCCCGCCCACCTTGATCATGTCGTCCGCGCGGCCCTGGTAGTGGAACCAGCCTTCGGCGTCGCGCACGTACTGGTCTCCCGTGCGGAGCCAGCCGTCGACGATCGTCCGTCCCTCGAGTTCCGGACGGCTCCAGTAGCCGGGGGTGGTCGAGTCGCCGCGGATCTCGAGTTGTCCCGCTTCGCCCGGCTCCGCCTCGGCGCCGGCTTCGTCCACGATCCGCGCCTCGTAGCCGGGGACGACGCGGCCCGTGGTCCCCGGCTTCACATCGCCAGGGGCGTTGGAGATGAAGATGTGGAGCGCCTCGGTGGAGCCGATCCCGTCCAGGATCTCGAGCCCCGTCGCCGTCTTCCAGCGGCGGAAGAGGTCCGGCGGCAGCGCCTCGCCGGCCGAGACGCAGAGCCTGAGCGAACCGAGGTCGGGCCCGCCGTTGCCTGTCGCGCCCGTGTGGTCCAGCGCCTGTAACTGGGCCGCGTACAGCGTCGGCACCCCGAAGTACGCCGTCGGGCGCAGCGTCTCGATCGTCTCGAACGTCGTCGCGGGCGTCGGCCGCCGCGCGTCGAGGATCGCCGTGCCTCCCACCCACAGCGGGAAGGTCATCGCGTTCCCGAGCCCGTACGCGAAGAAGAGCTTGGCCGCGGAGTAGCAGCGGTCGTCCTCGCCCAACCCCAGGATCCCCACGGCATAGTGCTCGCAGGTGGCGGGCATGTCGCGGTGGCGGTGCGGCACCCCCTTGGGACGGCCCGTGGTGCCCGAGGAGTAGAGCCAGAACGCAGTGTCGTCCGGCCGGGCCGGCGCGGCCTCCAGCTCCGGAGCAGCCGCAGCGACATCGTCGAGGACCCCGCCCTCCGCCTCGAGCACGAGCCCGCGGGCGCCCGTGCGCGCCGCCGCCAGCGCCGGCACGACCTCGGCCGCGAACTCCGGAGAGTAGACGACGGCCCGGCACTCCGAGTCGGCGACGATGAACGCGAGATCCCGCGCCCGCATGAGGTAGCTCACGGGCACGGGCACGATCCCCGCCTTGATCGCCCCCCAGAAGAAAAAGAAGAACTCGGGACAGTCCTTCACGACCATCAGCACGCAGTCGCCCGGCGCGAGCCCAAGCCCGAGGAGCGCGTTCCCCGCCTGCGCCACCCGCCCCGCCAGCTCCGCGTACGTGACCGTCGCCGAAGCCCGCGCGATGGCGACCCTGCCACCCCGCCCCTCCGCCAAATGCCGGTCGACATACCACGATGCCGCGTTGAACGTCTCCCCGTACCGGAGACGCGCGGGGCAGGTGGAACGGTCGATCGTGAGTTCCGTCTGACTCATGGTCGTGAATCTACGGCAGATCCGAGAGTGTTGCGGTCCTCAGATGCGGCGAAGGCCTCGACCTCGCGCGGAGATCCGAGGCGGACGAACTGGATGTGCGCCCAGCGCGCGTCCGACATGCAGGCGAGCATGTTTCGTCGCTTGCGCCTGTGCTGCGTGATGATCCAGGCGAGGAGCGAGTCGTGCCGCCAGACCAGGAGGTGGCGCCAGAACCACTCCCGGTTCGTCCCCCACACCAGTTCCCCGGACCGCGAGCGCCGCCAGGAGCGGCAGAGGAAGCGCCACACGAGCAGCCGCAGCGGCAGGTCGAGCCAGACGACCGTGTCCAGCCGTGGCCACAGCGTCCGCCGGGAAAACTTCTCATAGGACCCCGCGACGACCCAGCGCTCCCCGCGTGTCGCCTCTCGAATCCGGCGCTCGAACCTGTCCGGATCCGTCTGGTTCAGCCCGACCCAGCCCGGCAGCCAGTTGAGCGCGTCCAGCTCCACGAACGGCGCCTCCAGCGCCTCCGCCAGCCGCGCCGCAAGCGTGCTCTTCCCCGACCCGCTGTTCCCCACCACCTGGACACGGTCGCCAATCACCCGGCCCCTTCGCGCGGCCGGCTCGACGAACGTACGCGAACGCGGGTCGGAGTTACCACGATCAAGTCGCCGCGCTGCATTGCATCCGCATGCTGTTCAATCAATTCCCGCATGGCGATGACCGTGTCCGCGACCCGCATGTCAACGAGGCGGACGATGCACGGATGCGGCCGGCGTAGCACGAAGACCAATTCACCGAAGTCTTTGTCCTTCGTGACGAGTACTCTGCCCTCCTGGTTCGCGACTGCGAGGAGTTCTTCATCTGTGGCGCGAGGGTCGAGTTCCCAGGCCGTCAGGACGTCGTGCCCCAAGCCGGTGAGCGTCTCTTGAAGGGTTCGGGACGCTGCGCAGAGATCGAGCAGGAACTTCAAGCGTTCTGCTGAACCGGTATCCGTTCGTGGACGTGGTCGCCCGCGAGCGCCCGGTGGCTGAAGAGCAGGCACGCCCGGATGTCATCCCGTTCCAGCATTGGGTATTCCTCGAGGATTTTCTCCGGCGTGTCGCCGGCCGCCAGCAGGCCGAGGATATGCTCCACGGCGATACGGAGATCGCGAATGATCGGCTTGCCGCCGAATACATCCGGGCGGACCGTGATCCGTGCCATGGTTTCCGCGTTCGTCGCCATGTGGTCCTCCGGTCGTCGTTCGCCCCCGGTGTAATCTCGCTGCCCCAACCGACCTAAAAGCCCGGGCACGCCTCCAGTAGGTTGTCAACATAACGGTTCGTGGGCGTGGCGGCGCACGTCGGGCGCTTGCCGCTGTGTCGGGGCGGGCAGCAAAATAGCCGCCGCATGCCAAGATCGAAGGCCGTTTCTCCAACCCCCCGGGAGTCACTTCTGATGCGCGACGCAGACCGAATCGATACCTCGCGGCCGCGTTGGCCGACGTTCCGCCACGACCGGGCGCCGCGGTCGCTGGGCGTGGGCCTTCTGCTTCTGCTGTTCGTCAGCGCCTGCCAGCCGGGCGATACGGGAGCCGGCACCGAAACCGGCGTCGGGAGCGGTGCGGCCAGCGCCTTCATCGAGGCGGGGGGCGCTTTCCCGGAGGGGTGGCCCTTCGCGGCCGAAGACGCGCCCGTGACGGCCACCGAGGGCATGGTCGCCTCGACGGACGAATTCGCGTCGCGCGTGGGCATCGAGATCCTCGCGGCCGGCGGCAACGCGGTCGACGCGGCGGTCGCGACGGGACTGGCGCTCGCCGTCGTGAACCCGGAGGCCGGCAACCTGGGCGGGGGCGGGTTCATGATGATCCGCCTCGCCGACGGCACGGTCTTCGCGCAGGACCACCGGGAGAAGGCGCCCATGGCGGCCACCCGGGACATGTACCTCGACGAGGACGGGAACGTGACCGACCTCTCCGTCCGGGGCCACCTCGCGGCGGGCGTGCCCGGGACCGTCTCCGGGCTGTGGGAGGCGCACCGGCGCTTCGGCGCGCTCGAGTGGACCGACGTGGTGCAGCCGTCCATCGATCTCGCGCACGGGTTCGAAGTCACGACGCGGCTCGTGTCCACGCTCGACGCGGCGCAGGAGGGGATCCGCGCCTTTGAGCACAGCGCGCGCATCTTCCTCCCCGGCGACGCCGTCCCCGGCATCGGCGACACCTTCGCGCAGCCGGATCTCGCCGCCGTCCTCACGCGCCTCCGCGACCAGGGGCCCGACGACTTCTACCGCGGGGAGACCGCCGCCCTGATCGTGGCGGAGATGGAGCGCGGCGGCGGCATCATCACGCTGGAGGACCTCGACCGCTACGAGACGGTGTGGCGCGATCCGGTCGCCTTCGACTACCGCGGCTACACGGTCCATTCGATGCCGCCGCCCTCCTCCGGCGGCCTCACGATGGCGGCGATCGCCAACATGCTCGAGCGCTGGGACCTGGGCGCGATGGGGTGGAACAGCCCCGAGACGATCCACGTGATGGCGGAGTCCTTCCGCCGTGCATACGCCGACCGCAACGAGTACCTCGCGGACCCGGACTTCGTCGAGCTTCCCACCGGCGAGTTCCTGTCGGAGGCCTACGCGGACAGCCGCGCGGAGACGATCTCCACGGAGCGCGCGACCCCCTCCGCCGAGGTCAACCCCGGGATCGACGCCTTCCTCGACGAGAGCCACACGACCCACTACGCGGTCGTCGACGCCGAGGGGAACGCGGTCGCGGTCACGACGAGCATCAACTCGTGGTACGGCGGCAAGGTCGTCGTGGAGGGCGCGGGGTTCTTCCTCAACAACACGATGGACGACTTCGCGTCCAAGCCGGGCACCCCGAACCAGTTCGGCCTCGTGCAGGGCGAGCGCAACGCGATCGGCCCCGAAAAGCGCATGCTGTCCGCGATGAGCCCCACGATCGTCGAGGACGCGGACGGCGACCTCTTCCTCGTCACCGGAACCCCCGGCGGCGCCACGATCATCACGACGGTGCTGCAGTCCATCTTCAACGTCGTCGACCACGGCATGAACGTCGTGCAGGCGGTCCACGCCCCGCGGGTGCACCACCAGCACCTTCCGGACCTCGTCTTCCACGAATACGGGGGAGTGGGAGGGGCCACGGCGAGCGCGCTGGAAGCGCTGGGACACACGGTCCTCGAGCGCGACCCGGGCCCGCCCGATGCCTACTTCACGGGCGGGATGTCGGGCGACCTGCAGCTGATCATGGCGATGCCGGACGGATCCCTGACGGCCTGGTCCGACCCCCGCCGCGGCGGAACGGCGCTCGGCCGCTAGGCTTGCAATCCCCGTCGACGGTGCCTCGCGCATGAAGTTTCGCGCCGCCCCCGGTGACGTGTTCGGCGGCGTGACCTCCGCGATCGTGATGCTGCCGATGGCGTTGGCCTTCGGCGTCGCCTCGGGTCTTGGGCCGGCCGCCGGAATCTACGGCGCCGTTGCGGTGGGATTCTTCGCGGCCGTGTTCGGCGGCACGCCGGCTCAGATTTCCGGGCCCACCGGGCCGATGACGGTCGCCATGGCTGCGATCGTCAGCCTGTATGCCGACAGTGTGGGGGCGGCCTTCACCATCGTCATGCTGGCCGGTCTGTTTCAGATCAGCCTGGGGCTTCTCCGGATCGGCAGTTTTGTAAGCTACACTCCCTACTCCGTCATCTCCGGCTTCATGACGGGGGTCGGCACGATCATCATGGTCCTGCAGGTCATGGCGTTCCTGGGTGCCGATCCCGTTCCGGGAGGGCCACTCGACCAGGTTGCGGCCTGGCCGGGCGCCCTCGCCGCCCCCGGTCTGCATGATCTTGCCGTTGGTGTGGCCGCCTTGACGATCTGCATATTCTGGCCCCGCGGGATACGACGGTTCCTCCCCGCGCCGCTGGTCGCCCTGGTGGTCGGCACCTGCATCGCGCTCTTCGGCCTCACCGAGGCGCGTACCATTGGCGCTATCCCGGAGGGCCTGCCGGCGTTGTACGCGCCACGCCTGGATTGGGGCTCGATCGCGAGCTTCGTGCAGCCGGCGCTGATGATCGCTCTTCTCGGTTCCATCGACAGCCTGCTGACCGCCCTGGTGGCCGATTCGCAGACCCGCACGCGTCACAACCCCAATCGAGAACTCGTGGGCCAGGGTCTCGGCAACCTGGCGGCCGGCGTGGTGGGCGGGCTGCCCGGGGCGGGGGCCACCATGGGCACCGTCACCAGCATCCGGGCCGGAGGACGCAGTCCGCTGGCGGGTGCCCTGGCTGCCGTTCTCCTGCTCGCCCTGCTCCTGGAGTTCGGCTGGATTGCCGAACCCATCCCGCACGCCGTTCTGGCCGGCATCCTCATCAAGGTCGGGTGGGACATCATCGATTGGCGCTTCGTCGTCCGTCTGCGGGCGATCCGCCGCGAGTACGTTCTCGTGATGCTTCTGACCTTCCTCGTGACGGTGTTCGTCGACCTGGTCACGGCGGTCGCGCTCGGACTGATCGCTACGGGCGTAGTGCGCTCGATGGACCGGACGCGGACGGAACTGGACAGTGTGCTTTCCGTGCCGCTCCTGGATCCCGCTTTCGTGCCGGATGTGGCGGATATCGATCCGTATCGCCTCCCGGTGGGGCTCGTCAGGCTGAGGGGCCGTTTCTCGGTCGGTTCGGCAAACGAGCTGACCAGGGCCATCCACGCGGACATCGAGGACCATGACATCCTCATCCTGGACTTTTCCGAGACTACGGACGTGGACGACAGCGCCGCGCTCGCCATCGAGGAACTCGTGGAGACCGCCCTGGACGAGGGTACCGCCTGTATCGTGATGGGGCTCGGTGGCGAGGTAGCCAGGGTCTTGCATTCCCTCGTCGTCTTCCGCCACGTACCCACAGGCCATTTCGTGGATGGTCTCGACGAGGCGAAACGGCTGGCTGGTCACCTGCTCGGCGGTGGCGGTGCCATTGCGCCGGTCTGACCGTCTGCCGGTCGGCGGGGATCCATCGCGGGAGGAGCGGATGGAAGAAACGAACCGGGCAAGCGAGGTGGCCTGGGGCTACGAGGGCGAGACGGGCCCGGATCATTGGGGCGGCCTGGATCCCTGCTTCGCGCTCTGCGATTCCGGTTCGCGGCAGTCTCCCGTGGATCTGGCGAACGCCATTCCAGCTGCGGCCGGCGACATGCTGGACATCCGGTGGCAGGCCACGGACGCGTGCGTGCTGGATACCGGCCACACTGTCCAGGTCGACATGGCCGAGGGGTCCTTCATCGTTCTTGAGGGGCGTGAATTCTCGCTCACGCAGTTCCACTTCCACTTGCCCAGCGAACACACGGTCGGCGGAGCGCGGTACGCGTTGGAGGCGCATTTCGTCCATGTGGCGGCGGCGGGTGACCTTGCGGTGATCGGCACCTTCATCGAGATCGGCGGGGAAGACGTGAACATCCAGAGGATCTGGGAGGCCATCCCCGCGTACGGCGCGTCGCCCGTGATGCTCTCCGGGTTCGATCCGGCCACGTTGCTCCCGGGGGGCCGCGTCTACGCTCGGTACACCGGCTCTCTGACGACCCCGCCGTGCTCCGAAGCCGTCCACTGGGTGGTCATGGCGGAGCCGACCTTCGCGTCGCAGGCCCAGGTCGACCTCTTTTCGAAGCTGCACCCGCCAAATGCGCGCCCGGTGCAACCGCTGAATGGCCGGACCATCACACTGCACGGCTCGAGCACACAGCCGGAGAGAAACAGGAGGTGACGTCCATGTCCCAGGTATCGGTCCCCCGCAGCCGTCGTTCGTTCAGCGCGCCCACCCCCCTGACGGCGCGGTTTCTCCTGTCCGTAGCGCTGTTTCTTCTGCCTGCCGTGGCGCATGCCCAGGATCGGGAGGTGCGGGTGACCGTCTCCGAGGGGACGAACATGGCGGCGGCGGTGTCCCCGGACGGGAGCCGGATGGTGCTCGACCTGCAGGGGACGCTGTGGGTGATGGACGCCGGGGGCGGCGAGGCGCGCGCGATCACGGACATGTACTACGACGCGCGGCAGCCGCAGTGGGCGCCGGACGGGAACCGGATCGTCTTCCAGTCGTTTCGGGACGGGCGCTGGCACATCTGGTCGATCGCGCCCGACGGCTCCGACCCGGTGCAGCATACCTTCGGACCCTACGACGAGCGGGAGCCCGCCTACTCCCCCGATGGCGGCGCGATCGTCTTCGCGTCGGATCGTTCCGGCAACTACGACATCTGGACGCTCGACGTCTCGGGCGGGCCCGGCGCCGGCCGACTCCAGCGGGTGACGGACGCGCCCACGCACGAGTTCACGCCCCAGTGGTCGCCGGACGGCGAATCCCTGGCCTACGCCTCGGACCGCGCCCTCGGGGCGATCATCGTCCGCGAGAGCGGCGGCGCGACCCGGGTCGTGGCGCGGAACGCGGGCGCGATTTCGCCGGCGTGGAGCCCGGACGGAAGCCGGATCGCGTACTCGGCCGTCGTCCAGGGCCAGACCGGCCTCTGGGTGGCGGACGCCGGCGCGGCCGGAGGCGGGGGCGATGCCACGCCGACGCGCCTCACCGAAGAGGGGGCGGACGTCTTCCCCTTCCGTCCCATGTGGATGGGAGAGATCGCCTACACCGGCGACGGCCGCATCCGGCGCGTGTCGGCGGACGGCGTGCCGGGGGCGGACATCCCCTTCGAGGCCACGTTCGCGTTTACGCGGCGCGACTACGAGCGCGCGCGGCGTTCGTTCGAGGCGGGAGGACCGGAGCCTGTGCAGGGGATCGTCGCTCCGGCGGTCTCCCCCGACGGTCGCCACATCGCCTTCACCGCCCTCGGCGACCTGTGGCTGCTCGACACGGAGGCGGACGGGGCGGAAGCCGCGGACGGCGCGACGCCCCGGCGGCTCACGGACGACCCCTTCGTCGACCTGATGCCGACGTGGTCCCGCGACGGCTCGCGGCTTGCCTACGCCTCGGACCGGGCGGGCTCGCTCGACATCTGGGTGCGCGACATGGCCACCGGCACCGAGACGCGCGCCACCACCGCGCCGGGCGGCGAGGTCGGCCCCGTGTTCTCCCCCGCCGGGGACCGGGTCGTCTTCACCTCGGTCATGGGACTGCAGGCCGCCGTGCAGGTCGTGGACCTCGCGACGGGCGAACTCACCACGATCCGCAACGATCTCTTCGCCCCCAGCCGGCCGTCGTTCTCCCCGGATGGGCGGACGATCGCGATGTCCGTCCTCTCCCAGTACTCGTCGCGCTTCCGGGAGGGGCGGAACGAAATCCTCCTGCAGCCGCTGGACGGGGGCGAGACGCGCCGGGTCACGGCGGCCGATCACGAGAACATGGGTGTGCGGGCGCTCGACGGGCCGGTGTGGTCGCCGGACGGGCGGCGCATGGCGTACGCCAGCGAGGGCGTGCTGTGGATGGTCGAGGTCGACGCGGAGGGCACGCCCAGCGGGCCGCCGACGCGTCTCTCCAACCACCACGCGGACGCGATCTCGTGGACGGGCGACTCACGGTCCATCGTCTATCAGTCGACGCGCGGGCTTCGCCGCTACCACCTCGACGACGGCCTCTCCGAGGAGATTCCGCTGCGGCTGGAGTGGCAACGCCCCGTACGCGAGGGTGCCGTGCTCGTCCGCGCGGCGCGCGTGTGGGACGGCGTCACGGACGACATCTCCCGCGATATGGACCTCATCATCGAGGGCAACCGGATCGTCTCCGTCCTCCCGCGCAGCGACGCGAACCTCGCCGCGGTCCTCGACGCGGGCGGCGAGGTCGTGGACGCGGGCGACCACACCGTCCTTCCCGGCCTCGTCGACATGCACTCGCACATGGGCTACGGGATGGGCGAGGCGCTGGGCCGCGCCTTTCTCGCCTACGGGGTGACGACGATCCGCGATCCCACCTCCGACCCCTACGAGGTCGCCGAGCGCCGGGAGTCCATCGACTCGGGCCGCCGCATCGGACCGCGGGAGTTCGCCACCGGCCGCACGATGGACGGCAACCGGATCTACTACTCGGGCGCCGGCTCCCTCGGCCCGAACGGGAACCTCGAGCTGGAGCTGGACCGCGCCGAGCACGTGGGCTATTCCCTCATCAAGACCTACGTCCGCATGCCGGACCTCATCCAGCGCCGCATCATCGAGTTCGCGCACGGGATCGGGATTCCGGTGGCGAGTCACGAGATCTATCCCGCCGTCGCGCACGGCCAGGACCATGTCGAACACATCTCGGGCACGAGCCGCCGCGGCTATTCGCCGAAGGTGACGGCGATGTACCGGACGTACGACGACGTGATCCAGCTCCTTACCGCCTCCGGCATGACGATCACGCCGACGATGGCCCTCATGGGCGGCTGGTGGAAGTCCGTCGGCGACGACCCGTCGTGGACGACCGACCCCCGCTTCGAGGCCGTGTTCCCCGAGGGGATGGCCGAGGCCATGACCGCGCGCGCCCTCACGAGAGGCCGGGCCGGCGGCATCGACGCGCTGCTCGCCGACGCCGGCCGCACCGTAACCCGCGTCGTGCGCGGCGGAGGCAAGGTGGTGGCGGGGACGGACTCCCCGATCATCCCCTACGGCGCCGCCCTCATCGCGGAGGTCGAGAACTACGTCTGGGGCGGCCTCACGGAGGTCGAAGCCCTGCGCACGGCGACGTCGGTGGCCGCCGAGGCGCTCGCGATGGAAGGAGAGATCGGAACGCTGTCCGCCGGAGCGCTCGCCGACATCCTCATCGTCGAGGGCAACCCGCTGGAGGACATCGAGGACCTGCGCCGCGCCCGCATCGTGCTGAAGGACGGCGAGATCTTCCGCGTCGAGGACCTGATGCAGCCGCCGCGAGCACTCGTGCCCTGACGCGGGCCGAGCCCCCGGCAGCCCGGCTTCGTCAGCCCGGCTTCGTCAGCCTCCGAACGGGATCACGAACCCGGCCTGAAGCGCCACGTGCCGCGTCTTCGTGTCCTCCGTCGACGTGTCGTCGATGTTCGCGAGTCCCAGCGAATAGATCAGATCCACACCCAGCCGCAGGCCGTCGGAAATCGCCATTTCCACCCCGGCACCCGCCGCGACGCCGAAGTCGGTCGATTTCGTCACATCGTCGCACGAGGCCGATTCGTTCACTGATCCCAGTTCGCCAGCATCGACACTCAGGCTCCGGTTGCAGGAGAGGAGGGAAGCCGCCCACGGGCCCAGTAGCAGACCGAAGGACGCTCCGCTGTCTCGCGGCGTTCCGATACGCACGAGCGCCGACGCCTGTACCCAGTCCGCCTCGATGCTGCCCGACCCCCGAATGCCTTCCGACGGGAGGTCCACAGACAGTTCCGTACCCTTCTGCACGTACGCCCCGCCGATCCGAAGCTCGACCGTGCCTCCGACCGGAAACGAGAGGTCGAGGCCCGCGACCACGCCCCGTCGGGCGTCCTGGTCCGGCACTCCTTCCACATCCGTGGAGACCGTGGCATCGCTCAGCCCGCCACGAAATCCGAGCGTCGTTTGCGCCATCAGCGGGGCAGCGATCAGGAGCGGAATCAGGAGGGGAAGGAGCGACGTGACGATTCTGCGCATGCGGAAGCCGACCTTTCGGAAGATCAGAAGAGACTCGTTGCGATGAACAGTACGGCGACGCCGCTCAGCACCCAAATCACGCGGTCGCTGCGCTGGAGGAGGACGTGCTTGTTGAGGATCGCTCCGATCGGCGCGGCGAAGGCGTAGGTCGCGAACAACGTCATGTAGAAGTCCCGCACCAGGGAGGTGGTGAAGCCCCCCGTGCCGCTGGCGGCCTCGATGATGTCGAAGACGGTGAAGATGATCGTGAACCAGACGCCGAACTGCAGGTAGAGCCTGGCCTCGGCGCGCCTGCGCCTGCGGAGGATGGCGAACGCGGCCAGCACCTGGCGGAAGGCGAGCGACACGGCCCCGCCGGGATCGTTCGTGTAGTAGAACAGCCGCAACCGGTGCGCCCAGCGGTCGAACCCCCGCAGGATGGGCAGGTTGGAGAGGGCGGCCCAGCGGGTGCCCAGCAGGGTGATCGCGATGAGCGCGAGCACCGCGATGATCGGCTCGTAGACCCCGAATCCGCGGGCGAACGTGCCCAGCGACCCGCCCGCCAGCATCATCACGACGGAGTCGGCCACCAGGCGGACGCGCGTCCCCCGCTTCGCGGCCCAGTGTGGCTCCGGCGGCAGCGTCTCGCCCTTGGCCGGCATGAAGGCGAGCTGGCGGGGCGGCAGGCCGAGGAACCGCCGCCGCGCCTGGTCTTCGTTGAACTTCCGCACCATGCGCGGGATCAGAAGGACGTCAACGAGCCACCACAGCCCCGCGCCCCCCACGGTCAGGAGCATGAGGAGGCCGGTCCCGGGACGGTCGAGGTAGAAGCGGTGGCCGCCGAAGATCCCCGTCAGGAGCCACAAGGGATAGGCGATGCCCTCGCGCTTCGGCCGGTAGCTGTACAGCTGGTCGAGCACCGCGCGGGAGAAGTCGAGGTCCCCCCGCCCGGGCACCTGGGGAGGGCCCTGATGCAGCGCGGAGAGACCGAAGAGGGTGTCGTCGGAGGTCCCGGGGCCTGGCTGATCCCCGCGCATCTAGAAGGCCACGGGCTCCTTGAAGCGGCCGTACACCTTCTCGAGCACGATCCGGATCTCGCCCAGCGTCGCGTAGGCCCGCACGGCGCCGAGCAGGGGCGGCAGCAGGTTCGCGTCCTCGCGCGCGGCCCGCCCCAGCGTCTCCAGCGCCCGCTCGACCGAGGCGGAATCGCGGCGCGCGCGGAGATCCGCCAAGCGCTTCTCCTGCTTCGCGGCGGCCTCCTCCCCGATCCTCAGAATCTCGATCGGTGGCTCCTCCGCATCCTCGAACCGGTTCACGCCCACGATCGTCTGCGTCCCCTTCTCCACCTCGTCCTGGAACCGGCGCGCGGAAGCCGCGATCTGCGCCTGGAAGTAGCCGGACTCGATCCCGTACACGACCCCGCCGATGTCATCGATCTCGCGGAAGATGTCCTCCGCCTCCGCCTCGAGTTCGTCCGTCAGCGACTCCACGTAGTAGGAACCCGCGAGGGGATCGATCGTGTTCGGGACGCCGGTCTCGTAGGCGAGGATCTGCTGCGTGCGGAGGGCGATCTTCGCCGCCTCCTCCGTGGGGAGCGCGAGGGTCTCGTCCATCGCGTTCGTGTGCAGCGACTGCGTGCCGCCGAGCGCCGCGGCCATCGCCTGGTACGCGACCCGCACGATGTTGTTGTGCGGCTGCTGCGCGGTGAGGGAGACGCCGGCCGTCTGCGCGTGCGTCCGCAGCCGCAGGCTCCGGGGATCCCGGGCCCCGTACACGTCGCGCATGTGCCGGGCCCAGATGCGGCGGCCGGCGCGGAACTTCGCGATCTCCTCGAAGAAGTCGTTGTGCACGTCCCAGAAGAAGGAGAGCCGCGGCGCGAAGCTGTCCACGTCGAGCCCGCGTTCGATGCCCCGCTCGACGTAGGTGAAGCCATTCTTCAGCGTGTAGGCGAGTTCCTGCGCGGCGGTCGCCCCCGCCTCGCGGATGTGATAGCCGGAGATGGAGATCGTGTTGAAGCGCGGCGCGGCGTCCGCCGACCACTCGAAGATGTCGGCGATGATCTTGAGCGCGGGCTCGGGCGGGAAGATCCACGCGTGCTGGGCCTGGTATTCCTTGAGGATGTCGTTCTGGATCGTCCCCCGGACCCGGTCGAGCGGCACGCCCTGGTTCTCCGCCGTGACCAGGAGGAAGGCGTACAGCATGAGCGCGGGCCCGTTGATCGTCATCGACACGGAGACCTTGTCGAGCGGGATGCCGTCGAAGAGCGTCTCCATGTCGGCGAGGCTCGAGATCGCGACGCCGCACTTCCCCACTTCGCCCTCGGAGCGGCGGTCGTCGGAGTCGTACCCCATGAGGGTGGGGAAGTCGAAGGCGACGGAAAGCCCGGTCTGTCCGCGCCGGAGGAGGTACTTGTAGCGCTCGTTCGTCTCGTGCGCGGTGGCGAAGCCGGAGAAGAGCCGCATCGTCCACAGCTTCGTGCGGTACATCGAATGATACGGGCCGCGCGTGAACGGGAACTCGCCGGGCGTGCCGAGCCGGTCCAGGTAGCCGCCCGGGCCGGTGTCGCCGGCGTCGAGGGGGGTGTAGAGCGGCTTGATGTCGCGCCCGGAGATGCTCCGGAAGCTGGTGTCGTCGCGCTGCGGCGCCTGACGGAAGACCGCTTCCCACAACTCGAGTTGATCGCTCAGCGCGCCGTGCTTGCTCATACCCCGTCCTGTATCGTCCGGCTCACGCCGCGGCCTCGCTGCCGCGCGCTACCGGCTCCCAAAGTAGGGAACGGACGTTCCCGCGGGAACGTGCCCGCGCAGACCGCACGAGGCCGCGAACGCCAGAGAGAGGCAAGATGATGCACAGACGATGGATCCTTCCGGCCCTCGGGGTGGGCTCGCTCTTCGCGATGACGGCCGGGTCCGCGCACGCGCAGCGGGGACCGCTGGTGGCGGACCGGCCGGACTTCACCGAGGCGGCGGCGACGGTGGGGCGCGGCGTGGTCCAGTTCGAGTTCGGCTACACGTACGAGTACGACCGACCGGAGGGCGGCCGCGGCGGGGTGTGGACGCACTCGCTGGGCGAACCTCTCCTGCGGATCGGGGTGCTCGGCGACAGACTCGAACTTCGGCTGGGCCTGAGTCCCGTCTCCGTGGGCGCGGGGGCGGACGGGCGCAGCTTCACCGAGACGGGAATGGAAGACCTTTACGTGGGCACCAAGCTGTTGCTCACCGAACAGGAGGGGCTGCGGCCGGCGCTGGCGATCCTGCCCCAGGTGACGGTCCCCACGGGGAGCGACGCGTTCACGAGCGACCGCACGCTGCCCGGGGTGAACTTCATCTACGGCTGGGACCTCTCGGAGACCATCGCGCTGTCGGGCAGCACGCAGATGAACCGGGCGCTGCCGGAGGCGCGCGGCGGCGACAGGGAGTACGCCGAGTGGGCGCAGTCGGCCGTGGCCGGGTTCTCCGTCGGCGCGCGGGCCGGGGTCTACGCGGAGTGGTTCGCCTTCTTCCACGCGGAACGGGGCGGGACCCGCGCGGAACACTACGCGAACGGAGGGTTCACCTGGAGCTTCGGCGACGACCTCCAGTGGGACATCCGCGCCGGCGTGGGACTGAACGAGTCCGCGACGGGCTTCTTCGCGGGGACGGGACTCGTCGTCAGGTTCCCCTGAGCGTCTCCCTGAACTCTTCGTGCAGCCGGCGCGCGAGCGCGTAGGGAGAAGCGCCGGAATCCAGCGTCTCGGGAGAGGCCGCGCGCCAGATCCGCTGCGCGTCGCGTTGTGAGCGGCGGAGGAGCGCGTCGTGCGCGCGGCGGAGGCGGGCGGCGCGGCGGTTCGCCTCGAGCCTCCCCGTCGACCGGAGCCAGTCGAAGTGCCGGTCCAGGTGGGCCGCGAACTCATCGACCCCGCGGGCCTCGGACGCGACCGTCTGGGTGATCGGCATGCGCCAGGTTTCCTCGGCGTCGCCGCCGGGCCCGCCCGCGCCGCCCGCGGGGCGGTTCGCGAAGCGGATCGACATGATGATCGCGATCTCCTTCTCCAGCCGGTCGGCGCCGGGCCGGTCCGACTTGTTGATGACGAAGAGGTCCGCCACCTCCATGAGCCCGGCCTTCATCGCCTGCACGCCATCTCCCGATTCCGGGACGAGGACGACGGCGGTCGTGTCGGCGGAGACCGCGATGTCGAGTTCCGCCTGGCCCACGCCGAGCGTCTCCAGGATCACGCGGTCGTAACCGGCGGCGTCCATGAGGTCGGCGGCTTCGCGCGTCGCGGTCGCGAGGCCGCCGAGGGAACCCCGGCTCGCCATCGAGCGGATGAAGACGCCGGGCTCGGTGGAGAGTTCTCCCATGCGGATGCGGTCGCCGAGCAGAGCCCCGCCGGTGAAGGGACTCGTCGGGTCCACGGCGACGATCCCGACCTTGAGAGACTGCTCGAGGTAATGGCGCGTAAGTGCCGCCGTCAGCGTAGACTTGCCGGCGCCGGGCGGCCCTGTGATGCCGATGCGCCGCGCGCGTCCGGTGCGCCCGTCCAGCCGCTCGAGAAGCGCCTCGAATCCGTCGCTCTCGTTCTCCACGTGCGAGATCCCCCGGGCCAGCGCCAGGGGGGGGGGGGGGGGGGGGGGGGGGGGGGGGGGGGGGGGGGGGGGGGGG
>VXOJ01000024.1 GCA_009840115.1 Gemmatimonadales bacterium
CGGCGCGCGCGGGGCCGGGGGCGCGCCCCCCCGCCCCGCCCCCCCCCCGCCCGGCGGCGCGGCGCCCCCCCGGGGCCCCGCCTCTCGAACGATTGCGCTCGGTCTCGCGAGTATGCTCGGTCTGGCGGGATGCGGTGGGGATCCGGAAGCCCGAGACGGCGGGTGGGCCTCTTTCGCCGAGAGCACCAGTCAGGCGTACGAGATCGGGCCGCTCGGCGCCCGCCTCGGGCAGCTGGACGAACGCGTGAGCTTCGGCTCGATCGCCGACATACTCGCCACTCCGAACGGCTATTTCGTCGCCGACGGACTCGATCCGCGTATCGTCCTGCTCGACCGGAAACTCGATCCGGTGCGGATCATCGGCAGAGAGGGGGAGGGCCCTGGGGAGTACCGGTTCCCGAGTCGCCTGGTTCGGGCAGACGATCGGATTCTGGTTCTCGATGGCGGAAACGGACGGGTGGCGTATCTGACCCTGGACGGCGATTTCGTGACCAGCCAACCGCTTCCCGGCATTGCCAGCGATGTCGCCGCACATCCGGAACTCGGCCTGCTCGTCGCGGGCGACGCCTTCCCGGGGCACTATCTGGCGCGGGTCACGGCGGAGGGTACGACGGCTTTCGGACCCATTCCGGAGGAGCTACGCGTCGACACCAGCGGGTTCCGGTGGCCTTTGGATCTGGTTACGGTAACGACCGATGGTGCAATCCATGTCCTCGACGCGGACCAACTCGCGCTTGTGAGTTTTCGCCCCGACGGAGACTTGGCGAGCGTCGCCTTCCTGCCACGAGAAATGCGGGCTCGCGAACTGAGGCTCGCGGAAGAGCGCGTGGAGGCGCTGGGAGGACCTGACCGCGTCATCGGCACGCAGATCGTATCGACGCTCAGATCCCTCGAGGACGGGCGTGTGTTCGTCCGGAACACATCCGAGAACCCCAGCGGTGTGATTGCAAAGGGTCTCGTTCTCGACATGGAGCGCCTCGAAGCGATCCCCCTGACCTTCGCTGCCGGACGCGAGGATCCAGAATGGAGGCGGGGAAGCAGAGTCTACCTCGACGGACTGGATCGAGTGGTGCTCAGAGAACCCTTGGGGAGTGTGGGGCTTGCAGCCGCCCAGGTCGAGCTTGTGACGCGGGATCCATGACCGCGCCCGTCGTCGTCGCGATCGATCAGGGTACGACGTCCACGCGCGCCATCGCGTTCGATCTCGAGGGGAAGGCGGTCGCCAGCGCTCAGCGCGAACTGCCTCAGAGCTATCCGATGCCGGGCCGGGTGGAACATGACCCTGAGCGCATCCGGGATGATGCGGTCGAGGTGACGCGAGAGGTCGTCGAGGCCGCCGAAGCGCTCGGACATCTCGTGGCGGCGATCGGCATCACGAACCAGCGCGAGACGACGGTGGTCTGGGAACGCGCGAGCGGCAGGCCGATCCACCCGGCGATCGTGTGGCAGGACCGGCGGACCGCGAGGGAGTGTGCCGAGCTGCGCGAGGCGGGGCATGAGGAGCTGATCGAGCGCCGCACGGGATTGCGGCTCGACCCCTACTTCTCCGGAACGAAGCTGGCGTGGATCCTCGACCACGTGTCCGGCGTGCGCGAAGCTGCCGAGACCGGGGAACTCGCCTTCGGGACGATCGACACCTGGCTGCTCTGGTGTCTGACCGGAGGGCGCGTGCACGCGACGGATGCGTCGAACGCGTCGCGGACCCTCCTCTACGACATCGATGAGGGCCGGTGGCACCCGGAACTGCTCGAACTGTTGCGTGTGCCCGTCTCCGTATTGCCCGAGGTGCGCGATTCGGCCGGCGATTTCGGGGAGACGTCCGCCGGCTTCTTCGGCCGTGCGATCCCGTTGCGGGGCGTGGCCGGCGACCAGCAGGCGGCGACGTTCGGGCAGGCGGCGTTCGAGCCGGGCGGGATGAAGTTCACCTACGGGACGGGCGCGTTCGCGCTGCTGAACACGGGCGCGGACCGGCTCGCCTCGCGGCACGGCCTGCTGACGACGGTGGCCTGGCAACTCGGGGGGAAGCGCACGTACGCGCTCGAGGGCAGCATCTTCGTCGCGGGCGCCTCGGTCCAGTGGCTGCGCGATGGGTTGGGGATCATCTCCGACGCCGCCGAGACGGAGGCCCTCGCCCGTTCAGTGGATTCGACCGGTGGGGTTGTGCTGGTCCCCGCCTTCGTCGGGCTGGGCGGCATCCATTGGGATCCGGACGCCCGTGCCGCCCTGCTGGGCATGACGCGCGACACGGGTCGGGCCCAGATCGCCCGCGCGGCGCTGGAGGCGGTCGCCTACCAGTCGCGCGAACTGATCGACGCGATGCAGGCCGACGGCGCGCCGCGCCCGGCGACGCTGCGCGTGGACGGCGGGTTCACGCGCAACGAATGGGCGATGCAGTTTCTCGCCGACATCCTCGACCTCGAGATCGGGCGCCCCGTCGTGACCGAGACCACCGCGCTCGGGGCGGCGATGCTGGGCGGTCTCGGCGCCGACCTGTTCGCGGATCTGCGGGAGGTCGCCGCACTGTGGCGACACGACCGCGCGTGGCGGCCCGCCATGGACGCGGAGAAGCGCGAAACGCTCTATTCCGGGTGGCGCCGCGCGGTCGCCCGCGTGCTCACGAACTGATATTCTGCCGGACAACACCCCCTGTAGCGGCACGGGTAGCTCATGGAGACGACCAGGAGACCGACCGTCCCCGCGGCCGAGGAGATCCTCGGCGGGTATTTCCCCGTCCTCGACCACGGGTTCGTCGCGCTCGTCGACTACATGGGCTCGGACGCCGACGTGGAGGCGGCGGCTCGCGTCAGCTACGGGGCCGGCACGCGACGGGTCAGCCAGACGCGCGGTCTCGTGCGGTATCTGCGCCGCCACGCGCACACGACGCCGAGCGAGATGGTCGAGTTCAAGTTCCACTGCTCCATGCCGATGTTCGTGGCGCGGCAGTGGATCCGACACCGCACGGCTTCCGTCAACGAACTCAGCGCCCGCTACAGCCTCCTGCCGCTGCTGTTCTACAAGCCGGACCACGAGCAGTTCGCCTACCAGAGCCGCCTGAACAATCAGGGCCGGGAGACGGATCCCGCCCCGGGCGACCTCTACCGCAGCGCGATCGACCGCTGGGAGCAGCTGCGCGCGGAAGCGGCCGATTCCTACGGCTGGCTGCTGTCCGAAGATGTCGCCCGGGAACTCGCGCGGATCGACCTCCCGCTCTCCACCTATACGCAGTGGTATTGGAAGATCGACCTGCACAACCTTCTGCACTTCCTCCGGCTGCGGGTGGACTCGCACGCGCAGTGGGAAATCCAGGAGTACGGGCGCGTGATGGCCGGCATGCTCCAGCGGGTCGCGCCGCTCAGCTACGAGGCGTGGGTCGACTACGAGGTGTTGGGGGCGCGCCTGAGCGCCGGGGAGCTCGAGGTCCTGCGAAACCTGCTGCGGCCGGACGCCGAGTCGGAATCGATCCACGCCGGGGGGGTCGCGACGAAGGAGGATCTCCGCGAGTCCGGTCTGGCGCCCCGCGAGATCCGCGAGCTGCTGGACAAGCTGTCTCCCGTGGAACGACCGGACTTCACGCTCGATCTCTCGCAGATGAAGAGCGCGGAGGAAATGTCCGGCAAGATGGCGCAGGCGGTGCCGGAACCGACCGCCTGACAGGCAGACTGCGGAGGCGATCCGTCCCTTCCGGTTACGCCCCTCGCGTCGCCCGTCCCGGCAGGGTACGTGCGGCGAACCACACGAGCGACCCCAGCCACAGCGCGTAGAACACGACCCGGATCGGGTGGAGCGCCAGCGACTCCTGGAACTGCGGCGCCACCCCCGCGACCAACATCGTCGTTCGCGACAACTGTTCGGCCGTGAACCATCCCCACAACACCGCGGCCCACAGCAGACTCCACCGCTTCCAGGTCGGAGGCCCCAACTCGGCCGGCAGCCGACGCACGTTCATGTAGCCGATGACGAGCGTGAACAGGAACATGCTGGACATCGTGAACGGGCCGGCGATGAGGAGCAGAAAATCGGGCTGCAGCACATCCAGCGCCTCCCCGCCGATCCACGACGCGGCGATGATCCCCATCGCCGCGAGCACGAAGATCGTGAGAAACACCAGAAACGTGCGCTTCTGCGTGAAGAAGCGCGTCCTGTATCCGAAGCGCTCGAAGAAGATGCAGCCCGTGATGCGGGTGACGGTGTCGAGGATCGCAAGCTGGGTCGAAAAGATGACGAACGATCCCCCGAGCAGGAACGCGACCCGGAGCCACAGGCCGCCGACGCGCTGAATCGCCTCGCCCTGCAGCGTCACCATGGTGGTCAGATCGCCCGCGATCTCCGGGCTGTCCGTTCCCAGCGTCGCCGCGACGAGCATGCACGTGATGACGACGCTCAGGAGCGTCAGGAGCACGAAGGTGACGAGCAGTTCCTGGTGGACGACCCGCATCCAGCCCCGAAAACGTCCGAGCTGCGTCGGGTCGTTCGTGTCGAAGACGAACCCCGTCGTGCTGATGTTCTCGTTGCGTCCGCGGATACCGGCGATCCGTCCCTGGAACCGCGCCATCCCGAAGCCCTTGTCGCGCAGCCAGAGCGACTGTGCGAGGAGCAGCGTGCCGCCGGTGCCCGCGTACGCGACCGCGAGGATCAGCGTCGGAAACTGATCCCCGGTGAACAGTTCGGCCGGGGCGCTCCCGAACGAGACGGCGCCGACCGCCAGTTCGAGCAGGTGGGAGGGAACGAGGCCGACCACGAGGAGCGTGATCGCGAGGAGAGGGAAGAACCCCGCCACCAGCGCGATCTCACAGCGCTCCAGGACATTGTAGACGATTCGGGAAACCGCGAGCCCGAACCAGATGCAGGCGAGCATGAGCAGCGCCATCGGTTGCCACTGGATCTGCGGCCCCCCGGTGAGGACCACGATCTGACCCACGAATTCGGCGGACTGCGACGCCCATCCGGGCCAGAAGAAGCTGGCCAGCGTCGCGACCAGGAAGAGCCAGGGCCAGAACCCCAGCCGGTCGAGCCGCGCCATGCCCGCGAACGTCGACTCGCCGGTGGCGATGGTCCAGCGTTCGATCTCGCCGATGACGACGAACTGGGTCACGACTCCGATCCAGAACAGCCACCAGATCGAGAACCCGTTGGCCGCCACGAGGTTCGGCCAGAGGAGGAACTCGCCGCTCCCCAGACCCATGCCGAGCGCGATGACGGAGGGGCCGATGATGTGCCTGAGGCGGGGCACTCGCGACATGCGGCGCACGAACTTGAACGGCGGTCCGTGACCGCGGTCGGGAAAGGCCTCCGTGTCCGGCGCGTCGGGCAGGGTGCTCTCGTCGAGCGGCTTGTATATGCCGCTGCGGTACTGCTGTCCCTCCTCGGTGCTCGCGGAGATCGAGTCCGACGCGGTCGAGCCGGATCCTTGCTCGCTCAAGGGGTCGGGGGGTCGAAGCGTCCGTCGGGTACCGTCTCACCCGCGGCCACATCCTCGAAGTAGATGAAACGGTTGCCCCCATCGAGGAGCCGCGTCATGGCGAACTGGATATCGCCCACCGGTTGCCAGTCGGACCACCAGATGACCTCTCCGGGAGCTTCCGCCCGCCCCAGGTGGTACTGCCAGGCCATCATGCGTCCCGACTCGTCGAGGAAACCCCAGTACCGGTCTTCGGTGGTACCCAGGCCCTGGTCGAAGCTGAGGTGGACCACCTCGTAGGCCTTGCCGTCGGAGAGCGTACGCGTCCCCTCGTAGGCGAGGTGCACGCCCGGGTCGTCCCACTTGAACGGCATGATCGCCCAGTACGTGTCGTTGATGAAGGCGCCGTAGCCGCGCCGGAGCGCCGAGTCCCGCGCCGCGCCGGCCACTTCCTCACCGCCGACCCAGACGCGTCCGGCCGGGACCTTTTCGAGTTCCGGGTGCGGCTCGACCTCGTTCACGTTGAACAGGAGCAGATGGGGCGTACCGTCCACCGCATAGGCGACCCGATACCGTCCGTCGTACCGGTCCCACGAATGTTCGCGGTTCGCCACGATCTCGCCGTCGCGTTCCACGATCCAGCGGAACGACAGGTATCGCGTTCGATCCCATGCCTCCCGTCCACCGAGACTCTCGGCCAGCCGCTCGGCGTGCATGGCCGCGGCGTCGTCCGTCGTCGCCGCGGCCGCCGCGGTCCCGCCGCCGTCTCCCGGCGCCCCGTCCCCGCACGCGATGAGCCCGGACACCGCCAACATCGCACAGAGTCTCTGCATGAAGTCTCCCTATGCTTCGAACTCCAACTCGGCCTGCGAATCCGCGCCGCCAGAGGGCGTCTCCCGGAAGGCCTGCTCGTCCGGTTCGCCCCGGGAAGGAGATCCGGAGCCCGCGCGGCGTCCCGAGTGCATCGGGTGCACCGCCTCCACCGCCACGCCGGCCGGCAGCCGCACGGCCGGCCGCCCGGCCTCGCGGGGCGAGCGGCGGATCACGCTGGCCGCCAAGGTCGCCTCTACGGACCCATCGGACAATTCCCAGGCCACCTCGTCCGCATCGTGCGCTTCGGTGAATCCGACGAGACCGCCGGTACGCGCCCGCTCCGGGAGGACCGTGAACCCCTTGCCCGCCCGGCGCTGGACCTTGAATTCGGTGAACGGGATGCGTTTCCCGTACCCGGCGGCGGTCGCCACGAGCAGGTCGGAGTCCGCGCGCGGAGCCGCGGCGGCGACCACCACGTCGTCGGGCGAGAGATCGATGGCCTTCACGCCGCGGGCCGTGCGGCCCATCGCTCGAATGGCGGACTCGGGGAAGCGGATCGCCTGGCCGGATCGCGTCGCGAACAGGAGGTCGCTGCCGCCTTCGGTGACGAACGCGGCCACGACCTCGTCGCCGCGGGCGATCCCGGCTCCGATAATGCCGGCGCTCCGGGCGTTCGCGTACTCCGACAGCGCCGAGCGTTTCGCGTGCCCCCGCCTTGTGGCCACGACGAGGAATCGATCATCGGCGAAGGTCTCGGCCGCGAGCAGCGCGACGATCTCGTCTCCAAGCTCCAGCTCGATGAACTCCTCGAGGTGGCGGCCCCGCGAGCTCCGCGTGCCCCTCGGCAGTGCGGACACCGGTAGCGCATGCGCGTTGC
Organism: Gemmatimonadales bacterium; assembly: GCA_009840115.1. GTDB lineage: Bacteria > Gemmatimonadota > Gemmatimonadetes > Palauibacterales > Palauibacteraceae > Palauibacter > Palauibacter irciniicola. Next base: position 7,089 of record VXOJ01000024.1, read on the forward strand.
CTCGGGCCGTGATCGCGAGGAGCGTATGCGCCCCCCGCGCCAGGAACGCGTGGCGCGCGAAGTCGCCTTCGCGGGCGGACAGCACTTCCGCGCCCGCCATCCCCCCGCCGGTCGCGGCGGGCTGCGCCTTCACGTATCCGCCTCGGCTCACGAGCACCAGTTGCGCCTCGCCGCCGCCACCCTTCGACAGCCGGAACTCCGCGTCGTCATCGAGGATCTCGGTTCGCCTGGGGTCGTCGTAGCGTTGCGCGAGTTCCCGGATCTCCTCCCGCAGGAAGGCCCGCCGGGCCGCCTCATCCTCCACCAGGGCGGTCAGGCGCGCGATCTCCTCCCGGAGCGCCAGCAGTTCCTCCTCGAGCTTGTCCCTCTCCAGGCCCGTCAACTGCACGAGCCGCATGGCGAGGATCGCGTCCGCCTGCCGCTCCGTGAGGTCGAACGCCGTGAGGAGTGCCTGCCGCGCGTCCGCCGGCGTCTTCGAGCCGCGGATGATGTCGATGACGCGATCGATTTCGTCGAGCGCCGTGCGCAGCCCTTCGACGACGTGCGCGCGGTCCCCGGCCCGGGCGAGGTCGTGCGCGGCGCCGCGGCGGATCACGGAGAGTCGATGGTCGATCCAGGTACCGAGGACTCTCCTCAGATCCAGCTCCTCGGGCTTGCCATCGACGAGGGCGAGCATGATCACGCCGAACGTGTACCGGAGCTGCGTCTTCTTGAACAGGGTTACGAGCACCTTCTTCGGCTTCGCGTCGCGCTTGAGCTCGATCACGAGCCGGATCCCGTCGCGGTCGGACTCGTCGCGCAGGTCGGTGATCGCGTCGGCCCGCCCGGCGCGCACGAGCCTCGTGATCTGCTCGATGACGCGCGTCTTGTTCACCTGGTAGGGGAGTTCCGTGACGATCAGCGAACTCTTCCCGAACCTGCCCTCCTCGAGGTGGACCTTGGCGCGCATGTCGAGTCGTCCGCGCCCGGTCCGGTAGGCGGACTCGATGCCGGCCCGGCCCTGGATGTAGCCGCCCGTCGGAAAGTCGGGCCCGGGCAGGCGTGCGAGCAGCTCCTCGGCGTCGCACTGCGGGTTCGCGACGAGGTGGTCCACCGCGGCGAGGAGTTCCCCGGCGTTGTGCGGCGGGATCTTCGTCGCCATGCCGACCGCGATCCCGTCGCTGCCGTTCAGCAGGAGGTGCGGCAGCCGGCAGGGCAGAACCACCGGTTCGCGCAGGCGCCCGTCGAAGTTGGGCCGCGTGTCGACGGTGTCGCGCTCGATGTCGGCGAGGAGGTCCATCGCGACCGGCGTCATCCGCACTTCCGTGTAGCGGTAGGCGGCGGCGGAGTCGCCATCGATCGACCCGAAGTTGCCCTGGCCGTCGATGAGCGGATAGCGCAGCGAGAAGTCCTGGACCATGCGGACGATGGTGTCGTACACCGCGCCATCCCCGTGCGGGTGATACCGGCCCAGCACGTCGCCCACGACCGTCGCGCTCTTCTTGTGCGGCCGCGAGGGGCGCATCCCCTCTTCCAGCATTGCGTACAGGATTCGGCGATGCACCGGCTTCAGGCCGTCGCGGGCATCGGGAAGCGCACGCTGCACGATGACGCTCATCGAGTAGTCGATGAACGACTCGCGCATTTCCTGTTCGAGCGCGCGGCGTTCGATGCGTTCGTGCTGCAGCGTGCCTTGCGTCACTGCCGTGCCTCCTCTTCCACCTCAATCCTCGTCATCGTCATCCCGCGCCGACCCGGCTGGCGGGACCCCTACTCACACAGCAGGTCGGCCGTTGCGCGCTGCGCTTCGGATGGGGCCGCGGGCATGGCGATCACGAAGCCCTTGCGGTTCGCCGAATCGGGCAGGTGGATCAGCATGGCACCCGTCGGGGACGGGTCCGCCGCGCGCGCCGCGAGTCCTTCCTCCGAAATCGTGAAGAGTCCCCCGGGCTCCAGGCTGGAAGCCAGCCACGCCCCATAGGAAAGCCACGCCGCCAGGGCCTCCGCGCCCTCCGTCACGCCTTCCACGTCCGCCCGGTAGCGTGCGACGGCCCGCTCGTAGGCTCCGTCATCGCGCGTCTTCAACCGCAGGAGGAGTCGTCGGTAGAGGGGCTGTACGTCGTCGATCCCGTGCTCGGCCAGCGCCTGCGCGTAGGTTTCCGTCATCCCATCATCTCCATCCGCCTCGCCCGCCCGTCCGTCTCACGGATCCACCGCATACTCCGGGGCGTCCGCCCGCAGGGATCAGTCGTTGTGGCTCAGTTCATACTCCCGCTGCGCTCGCGTGCGTTCGCTCCCGAGCTTCACGTCGCGTTTCTTCGCTGCGGCGAGCGACCGTTCCTTGCGCGCGTCGGAGTGGACGCGCGGGAGGGAAATGAGTCGGTCCAGCTCCGCACTCCCGCACGAAGCGCACGCGGGCGTCATCGGCCCCCGCACGAGGAGCTCGAACTCGTGTGAACACTCGCGGCACCGGTACTCGTATATCGGCATGGATCCTCCCGTCGCGCGGTACTCCGCAGCATGCTTTTCCACGGTCGCGCGGGCAAGTCGGCATCGGTTTCGCGGAGTCGCCCGCGCGGTTTCGGCTTTGACAGACTCCGACCGTTTGTCGGATAATGCCGGTTCGCGACCCCCGGTCCGTACCGAGAGAAAGACTCCATGCCATACGCATCGCGCACCTGCACCCCCTCGACGATCGTGCTCGCGCTGTTCGCGGCCGTACTCACACTGCCGCCGCCGCCCCTCCATGCCCAGGACGGAGCGCCGGATGAAGGCGCGGAGGCCGTCATCAACGCCCCCGGGCACCCGCTGCTCCAGGGGTTCCGGTGGCGGTCCATTGGCCCGACGGGGCAGGGCGGCCGCGTTGACGACCTCGCGGTCCACCCCGGGGACACGCGGATCTTCTACGCGGGTTTCGCGACCGGCGGTCTATGGAAGACGACGAACAACGGGACGACGTTCGAGTCGATCTTCGACAGCCACGAGACGCACTCCATCGGCGCCCTCGCCCTCGCGCCCTCCGATCCCGACGTCCTCTACGTGGGTACGGGCGAGGCGAACAACCGGCAGAGTTCGTCGTTCGGTCACGGCGTCTACAAGAGCACCGACGGCGGCGCCACGTTCGCGCACATGGGACTCGCGGAGACGCAGAGCATCGCGCGCGTCCTCGTCCATCCGACGAATCCGGATGTCGTGTGGGTGGCCGCGGTCGGCCATCTCTTCGGCCCCAACGCGGAGCGCGGCGTGTTCAAGTCCAGCGACGGAGGAGAGAGCTGGCGCCACGTGCTGGCGGTGGATGAGGACACCGGCGCCTCGGACCTGGTCATGGACCCGTCGAATCCCGACGTCCTGTTCGCCTCCACCTATCAGCGTCGACGCACCGTGTGCTGTTTCGTCGGCGGCGGGCCGGGAAGCGGAATCTGGCGGTCCGCGGACGGCGGAGAGAGCTGGTCGCCCGTCGAGGGAGCCGGGCTGCCCGCGGGCACGCTGGGCCGGATTGCGCTCGCCATGACGCCCGCCGATCCCGACGTCGTCTACGCCCAGATCGAAGTCGCCGCGGACCGCGAGTCGCCGCTCTCCGAGGAGGAGCAGGACGAATGGCGCAGACTGGCGAGGGTCGATTCGCTCCCGCCCGACCCGCAATGGTCCGGCGTGTGGCGGTCGGCGGACAAGGGCCGCACATGGGAGTTCCGGAGCAACGAGAACGGACGCCCCATGTACTTCAGCCAGATCCGCGTCTCCCCCGAGGATCCGGACCTCGTCTATACCGTGGACCAGCGGGTGTCGAAGTCACGCGACGGCGGCCGCACCTGGGAGGTGCTGAGCGGGTACGGCCACGTGGATCAGCACGCGTTCTGGATCAATCCGGCCGACCACGACCACCTCGTGATCGGCAACGACGGGGGGGTCGACATAAGCTGGGACCAGGGCGAGACCTGGGAATCGCTGCGCCCGTGGGCCGTCGGGCAGCCCTATCACGCCTCCGTGGACATGCGGCGCCCCTACTACGTGTGCACGGGCCTTCAGGACAACGGGAGCTGGTGCGGGCCGAGTTCCGTGCGCTCGGGGCCGATCCTCTCGCAGGACTGGTATCGGGTCGGCGGCGGGGACGGGTTCTACACGCAGGTGGACCCAACGGACCCGGCGATGGTGTTCGTGGAGTCGCAGAACGGGCGTCTTCGGCGCGTGGATCTGCGCGAGGGCGTCTCGCGCCCCATCACGCCCCGGGCCCCGGATGAAGAGGATCCGCTGGACACCAACATCGCCCCGGCTCCACCGGCCGACACCGAGATCCGGTGGAACTGGAACACGCCGTTCCTCCTCTCGCCCCACAACCCCCGCATCCTGCACGCGGGCGGCAACCGGTTCTTCACATCGCGCGACCGTGGGGAGACGTGGACGATGGGTCCGGACCTCTCGAAGAACGTGGATCGGGACGCAGAGGTCCTGATGGGGGTGGCCAACGGCATCCCGCGCTGCACGCAGTTCGAGCGCGGGACGGAGTGCACGCTGTCGCGAAACGACGGCGTCTCGATGTGGGGCAGCATGACGTCCATCGCCGAGTCCCCCATCGTCCCGGGGCTGCTCTGGGCCGGGACCGACGACGGCAACATCCAGGTGAGCCGCGACGGGGGCACGGCCTGGACCGAGGTCAGCCGCAATCTCCCCGGAGGTACGACACGGCACTACGTGTCCCGGGTGGAAGCCTCGCACGCCGACCCGGCGACCGCGTACGTATCGATCGACGGGCACAAGAACGACGATCTGCGTCCCTACGTGTACGTGACCCGCGACTACGGCGCGACGTGGGAGGACATCACGTCGAATCTGCCCTCCTTCGGCAACGTGAACACGGTCCGGCAGGATCCGCGGAATCCCCGTCTCCTCTACGTCGGCACCGAGTTCGGCTTCCACGTCTCGTTCGATGAGGGCGGCACGTGGCACGATTTCATGCCGGACCTGCCCGTGGTCCGGATCGACGATGTGCTCGTACACCCCCGCGAGAACGACCTCGTGCTCGCGACGCACGGCCGCAGCGTGTACGTCCTGGACGACGTCACGGCCCTCCAGGCGATGACCGACAGTATCCTGGCGAGCGACGCCCACCTCTTCGACCCCCGCCCCGCCGTCCTCTGGAAGAACGATATCCGGCGCAGCCGCTCCGTCACGGGCGACAAGAACTGGACCGGCGAGAGCGCGCCGGCAGGTACGATGATCCAGTACTACCTGGGCTCCCCGGCCGATGTGTCGATCGAGATCTCGGAACTCGCGACGGGGAGGGTCGTGCGCGCACTCGAGGGGACCGGCCGGACGGGGCTCAACCGGGTGGCCTGGAATCTGCGCATGAACCCCGGACTCCAGGGCCAGGGCGGGGCCGGGTTGCCGGTGTCCCCGGGCACGTACCGCGTGACGCTCACGGTGGGGGAGGCCACGCATTCGGCGCTGCTGGAGGTGCTGGAAGACCGCTGGCTGGAGACGCCGTGACCCGGCGCCCGTGAGATGGCGTCTCCGAGCTGCGGGTTCGGCTATCCGCCCGCCATCGAGTCCAGGAACTCCTGGTTCGTGTCCGTTCGCTGCAGCCGCTCGATCATGAACTGAATCGCCTCGGCCGGCGGCATGTCGGAGAGGAAGTTCCGCAGCAGGTACATCCGGTTGAGCTCGACCTCGTTCAGGAGGAGTTCCTCCTTGCGCGTGCTCGAACGGTTGAGGTCGAGCGCGGGGTAGATCCGCTTGTCGGAGATCTGGCGGTCCAGCAGGACCTCGCTGTTCCCCGTGCCCTTGAATTCCTCGAAGATGACCTCGTCCATCCGGCTGCCCGTCTCGATGAGGGCCGTCGCGATGATCGTGAGGCTGCCTCCCTCCTCGATGTTTCGCGCCGCGCCGAAGAAGCGCTTCGGCCGGTGGAGCGCGTTCGCATCCACGCCGCCGGAGAGGATCTTGCCCGAGTGGGGGACCGTCGTGTTGTAGGCCCGCGCGAGGCGCGTGATCGAATCGAGGAGGATCACGACATCGTGCTGGTATTCGACGAGCCGCTTGGCCTTCTCGATCACCATCTCCGCGACTTGTGTGTGGCGGTCCGCCGGTTCATCGAACGTGGATGAGATGATCTCGGCCGGAACATTCTCCTCCATGTCCGTGACCTCTTCGGGCCGCTCGTCGATGAGGAGCACGATCACCTTCGCGTCCGGCTGGTTCTCGACGATCGCGTTGGCGATCTTCTGCAGAAGGATCGTCTTTCCGGCCTTGGGCGGAGAGACGATGAGGCTCCGCTGCCCCTTACCGATCGGCGCGATGAGGTCGAGAATCCGCATCGACACGTCGCCGTCCTCCTGCTCGAGGACGAGCCGCTCCTCCGGATAGCGCGGCCGGAGGTTGTCGAACGCGATCCGGTGCTTCGCCTTGTCCGGGTCCACGCCGTTGAGCGTCTCCACCTTCAGCAGCGCGAGGTAGCGCTCGCCCTCCTTCGGCGGCCGCACGCGGCCCTGGATCGTGTCCCCCGTCCGCATGTCGAAGCGCTTGATCTGGGACGGGGAGACGTAGATGTCGTCCGGGCCGTACAGGTAGTTCCAGTCCTGGCTCCGCAGAAAGCCGTAGCCCTCAGGCAGTATTTCGAGGACGCCCTCGCCCCGGAGGACGATGTCGGAATCGAGGAGGTTCTGTTCGATCCGAAAGATCAGGTCCTGTTTTCGAAGGCCCGAGAAGTTGTGGATGTCGAGTTCCTCGGCCATGTCATGAAGCTCGCCGATCGACTTCGACTTGAGTTCGGCGATGTCCATCGCCTTCCTCCGGAAGAGAGTGAGCCGGGCTGCAGCCATGCCGCGTGCGGCACGGTCGGTTCGTGAGGTGTCCTGCTTGCGGCCGGGGGATGTGGTCCGAGGTGGACCCACCGACCATAATGGTGCCGCCGGGCACGGTCAAGGCGACCGCGCCGCAACCGTAACTGCGACCTCGAGCGCCGGATGGCCAGACACAATCGCGAAGGAAGGGGACTCGACCAGCTCGGCAATCTCTGGCGGATAAGCTATCAGCCGGACTGGTTCCGCTTGCTGAAGTTGTCGCGGCCGGTGCCCGGAGGACGCCGCTCCTCCCGCACGCTGTGCCGCAATCCGGCACGTACGGCGGACGCGGAACCCGGCCGGTCCGTGCGGACGCGGATCACGGCCGCGGATGGGTCCGTCGACGTGGCGGTGTCCATCGAAGACCGCGACCAGGTCGTCGACCACGTCATCATCGGGATTCGGCGGAAGCGCGGCCGAAAGACGGAACTGCTCAGGTTCGCCGTCCACGGCGGCCTTCCGAAGCGGAGGCTTTGAGCCGGCGGCCGGCCGGTCGTCAGCTCGCGAGCTAGAACACGCGGATGCGTAGCCAGCGCGACGGGTTGTAGCCGAGATCTTCCGCCAACGCGGCGGCCGCGGCACGCAGGGCGTCGAGTTGGCGTCGGATCTCTCCATCCACGAGAGCCCGGCCCGCGGTCCCCTCGCCGCGGTCGATCCGCTCGACGATCGCTGTGACTCGCGACATCACCGCGTCCAGCGCCTCGACCGTCGATCCGACCGTGCCGACGCCGTCCGCAAGTGCCGGAGACGCCTCCCAGGCCGCGAACCGGCCCTGCGCGCGTCCCGCGGCCGCGCTCACGAGCGTATCCGTCGCGAGCCTGACGAGCGACGAGCGCTGAAGGTCCCGCTGAAACAGTTCCTCCAGCGATTCGAGACTGCTTCGCAGCCCGGCCAGCGTGCCCGGATCCTCGCGAAGGCGGGCCAGCGAGCCCCGATCGGAACCGAGCATGCTCTGGGCCTCGGAGGCGTCGACTTCGAGCGCGCGCACCGCCCGCAGCAGCGAGTCCGCCAGCGCCATGACCGTCTCCGGTTCGATCGGCGGACCGGAAGCGCGCAGCGTGTCCGAGTAGTTCCAGGGAGGTGCGGAGCCCGTGCCCGGGTTCACGGAGAGGACGACGGGTGCCACGAGATCCGAGGGCCGAACGTCGGCGGTGGCATCCGCCCGCAGGATGGGCTCGGCGACCCGGTCGATGACGGCGTCGATGATGACGTGGCTCTCGAACGGTTCTTCGCTGTCGTTCGCTTCGGGAGGCTGGAAGGAAATCGACAGCACGCGCCCGACCGACCTCCCGGCCACCCAGACGGCGGAACCCGGCCCAAGCCCCTCCGCCGAATGCGCCAGCGCCGTGATCCGCGGGCCTTCGAGCGTCGCGCGGACGATGATTTCGATGACGGAGACCGCCGCCGAAAGGAGGATGGCGAAAGCAATCAGGATCAGGCCCCGCCGGGCCCGGATGCGTGAGGCGTCAGAAGAGCGGTCCGTCCGGATCATCCCTGAGCAGACCCTCTTCCGGCTGCCGCGTCAAGACGGAACCGGCCAGTTCCGGCCGTGGCGGAGAGGCGGTTTGAAGTCCATCCCCCGCACCGGAGATTCGCGTGCCTCGCTGCGCCCAGTCGCGCCCATTCACGCCTTACAAAGGAGAGCATCATGTCGAGAACGGTGAACCGGGTCATCCTCGTCGGGAACGCCGGCAGCGATCCCGATGTGCGGGAGACCGCCTCCGGCACCGCCGTCGCGCACCTGTCGCTCGCGACCAACCGCGTGTTCCGCAAGAACGGGGAGACCCAGCGCCGCACGGATTGGCACCGGCTGACGTTCTGGCGCCGCCAGGCGGAGACGGTCGGCGAGTACGTCCGCAAGGGCTCGCGCCTCTACGTCGAGGGCCACCTCGAGTACGGGTCGTTCGAGCGCGACGGCATCGCGATCCCCACCGTGGACGTGGTCGTGGAGGATCTGGTGATGCTGGACCCGCGGCCGGACAGCGGTGACCTCGCAACCGACAGCGCCGAGCTTCCGCAGTAGATCGCAGGGGCCGCGCCGCATTCGGCGAACCCCCGGCGACGCTCGCCGGGGCACTGGAGACCCGCCCCAGGAACGTGCATCTTCCCGTGCGTGGGGCGGGTCCGTCGACCAGGTCGAAGCGGAGGAATCCGATACAGACACACGATCCGGGGTTTCTGACCCTGTCCAATCTCCTGTCCCTGAGCCGCATACCGCTCGGTCTCGCCTTCATCGTGGTCTCGGACCCCCGCATGATGGCCCTTCTCGTGGCCACGGCGGGTGCAACGGATGTCCTCGATGGGTTCATCGCCCGCGTCAGCGGGACGCGCTCCCAGGTCGGACTCCTGCTCGACCCGCTCTGCGACAAGCTCTTCGTCCTGCTCGCCCTCTCCGGCTTCGTGGCGGCGGGCAGCCTCGACGGGGTTTCGTTCGTGATCCTGATCCTCCGGGATCTCTATACGGCCGGGTGCTATCTCCTGGCCCGGCTCGTCTCCATCATCATCCCCTTCAAGCCCCGGTGGCCGGGGAAAATCGCCACCGGTCTGCAGTTCCTTACGCTCCTCGCCCTCATTTTCAACCCTCGGTATGTTCCCGCACTCGTGTTGCTCGTCGGCGTAACGTCGGCGTGGGCGATCATCGATTACGGAACGCATTGCCTCCGGCGGAAATGGAAGAGCGCGGCCTGACGATCCCCGGACGGCCTGAACGGCTTGGGTGTGGAAAAAGAAACAGTCGACATTACCATCATCGGAGGTGGTCCGACCGGCCTCTACGGGTCGTTCTACGCCGGCATGCGCGGCGTCTCGGCCCGCATCATCGATGTCCTTCCCGAACTCGGGGGTCAGCTGACGGCGCTGTACCCGGAAAAGGATGTCTTCGACGTCGCCGGTTTCCCCCGGGTGCTCGCCAAGGACCTGGCGCGGGAGCTCGTGACGCAGGGTCTGCAGTTCGACGCGGAGGTCTGTCTCGAGGAGCGCGTCCTCGAACTCAATCCGGGAAACGGCTGCTTCGATCTTCGCACGGACAAGGGGCCGCGGCCCACGCGCACCGTCGTCATCGCGGGGGGTAAGGGCGCCTTCAAGAGCCGGACGCTGCGCGTTCCGGGGTGGGATGAGTTCCTGAACCGGGGCCTCGCGACGAACGTGAAGGACCCCGAGGTGTTCCGCGGGAAGCGCGTTCTCCTGGTCGGCGGGGGCGACTCCGCCTTCGACTGGAGTTGGGCCCTGCGGAGCATCGCGGGCGAACTCACGCATATCCACCGGACCGACCGCTATCGGGCTCACGAGAGCACGGTCGCCCAGGTCGAAGGCGCCCATGAACGGGGCGAACTGCGGCTCCGAACCTTCTACACCGTGACGGAGATCCACGGCGGCGAGCGGGTGGAGGCCGCGACGATCCGGCATACGAAGACCAAGGAAACGGAGCGGATCGAGGTCGACGCCATCGTCGCTCTGATCGGCTTCGTTCCGAACATCGGGCCGATCGCCGAATGGGGGCTCGAGCTGCGGAAGAGGTGCATCGTGGTGGACTCGCGCATGCGCACGAACATCCCCGGCGTCTATGCGGCGGGGGACATCGCCACCTACGACGGGAAGCTGGAGCTGATCTCGACCGGTTTCGGAGAGGCCGCGATCGCCGTGAACAACGCGGTCCACCACATCGACCCGACCGCGAAGGTGAACCCGGGCCACTCGACCGACTACAAGGTCTTCAAGTAGCGGCAGCCAGTTCGTTTTCTCCGCTCTCGATCCGCCTTCCGGCGAGTTCGATGAGGCGGGCGTCGGATCCCGTGAGGTTCTCCCTTGCCCAGTCCCGCACGTCATCCTCGTGCGTGAAGAGGATGACCTGGGTCGAGCGCGCGAGGGCGTGCAGCGTGCGCAGTACCGCCTGTTTCCGCACCGCGTCGGAAGCGCCGACGACATCATCGAGGATGAGCGGACAGCTCTCGCCTTCGCGCGTGAGATGCCGTGAGAGCGCGAACCTGAGCAGCAGGTAGATCTGCTCCGCCGTGCCATGGGAGAGCAGTTCGGCGGAACGCCAGCGCCCGCCCGGCGTCCGGACCTCGACGAGCAGATTCTCGGGGTTGATGCGGCATCCGGTGTAGCGGCCGTCCGTCACCCCGGGCAGCCATTCGAGTACGGTCCGGGTCAGGATGGGCGCGATGTCGCGCAGCACGCGCTCCTGCGCCTTTTCGAGGAATCCGATCGTGCAGTCCAGCGTGTCCTTGAGACGCGCGATCCTCGCCTGTTCCCGTTCGGCCGCCGCCAGCGCGTCCTCCGCGTCCGCGACGCTGGGGAGGTGGTGTTCGCGCTCGGTGAGCTGGCCGGCCGCGCGCAGCACCTCCTCGCGGGCCGTCTCCGCTTCCCGCTTCAGGTCCTCCAGCGTCGCCTCGGTGACCCGTCCCGCCCGAGCCCCGCCAGCGTCCGCCCCGCTCCGGTCGAGGAGCCGGGCGGCCCGCAGGCGGCGTCGCTCCACCTCGTCCGCGAACTCATCCAGCGTCCGCTCGCCAAGCAACTGTTGCAGGCGGTCCCATGACTCGTTGCGCTCGCCGGCTTCCTCGAGCACGCGCTCCCGGCCGGCGCGCCATTGCTCCAGGGCGGCAGCCAGATCCTCGGGATCCTCGGCGCTCACGCCGAGCCGCTCGCCGGCTTCGCCCAGCTTCTTCGCGGCATCGGCGGCACGCACCGACCGCTGTGTGTCGCGCGTCTCCGCCGCCAGGCGCCCGGCCCGCTCGTCGCTCCACGTTCGGCGCCGCTCCGCGGTCCGCCGTTCGAGTTCGCCGAGTGCTCCCCGCGTGATGCCTCGGGCCCTCGCGTCCGCCAGCGCGGTTTCGGCCGCATCCGCGACGAGGGCATCGGCCGCCTCGCGCAGCCGATCGGTCTCGGCGACAAGTGCGTCGAAGGACGAGCCGGCCAGCAGCCCCTGAAGCTCGTCCCACTGCGCGCCCAGCCTGGCGGCCTTCTGTCGTCCGACCTGCCGGGACTCCGCCTGGCGGCGCAGCGCGTCCGCGAGCGCTTCCGGTTCCGTCGCCGATTCAGCCGCCGCGTCGGCCGGATCGGCTAGCTCCCGGATGCGCTCCACCGCCTCGCTCCGAAGCCGGAGCCCGTTTTCGTACCGTTGCCGTTCTGCGCGCGCCGACGCGAGTTCACTTCGGAGACTGTCGTGGCGCACGTCCAGCGCGAGCGCGATCTCCGAGCGGTCGGTGCGTGCCCTCGCGAACCTGTGGGACAGGACGCCTGCCGCCCCGACGGCGAACAGGATCAGCCCCGCGGAGCGCGAATCGGGCGCCAGCAGCGCGAGGGCGAGGCCCGCTGCCGCCACGACCGCCGAAGCAGCCAGCCACATCGCGGGTCGCGCGGCCGGTCCTTCCGTGGGGGGCGCCCGCCGTCTCTCGTCGAGGTCGGCCAGTTCTTTCTCGAGTTCCTCCACGCTCCGGCCGGCCGGCGCCGCAACCGCGGGAAGCGCCTCCCAGGCGCGGAGCGCGTCGCGGATCTCTCCCAGGCGCGCGTCCTCCTCCGGGGAGACCCGGGGTCCGCCGTCCGGGAAGAGCGCCTGCAGCTCACGCGCACTCGCGAGGCGAGCCTCGGCTTCCGCGACGGCCGCCTCCGCGACGACCGCCCGCGCGGCTGCAAGCTCCGCATCGGCCCCCTCGATCCTCTCCTCGATCTCGCGTGCCGAGGACCCGGTCAGCGCCACCGGAGCCGGGAGATTGCGCCATGTGGTGAGCGCCTCCGTGACCGCTCGCGTGAGCCCGCCGCCCTCGGGGACCGGGTGCGGCGCCCCCTCCGGGAACTCCTCGTGCAGGGCCCGCGCCTCCCGCAATCGCTCCGCGAGCGCCTCCGCCTCCACGCTCGCGAGCGCGGCCTCCGCCGCTTCCACGCGGCACCGGGCGTCCCTCGCCGCCCGTTCCAGCGTTTCGACCTCGGCGCGACGCTCCTGGAAATCGCGGTGCGCCTCGCGGGCCGCCTCCAGAGCCTCGTGCGCCTCCGCCACCCGCCGCGCGGTCGTCATGAGCGGCTTCGTCGGAGCCCGGGTCGACCCGACGCGTTCGCGAAGCACCTCCTCGAGCCGTTGCAGCGCGGCGGCCGCCGTCTGATCCACCCCCGCCGTCGCCGCCGCGCGCTGCATATCCTCCTGCAGCGATTCGGGATCGTCCCGGACCTTGAGGATGTCCGCCTGCCGCACACAGGCCGTGGCGAGGAACGAGCGGCGGTTCAGGCCCAGCCAGCGCGAGCCGTCCGGCGCCCCGTCGTACAGGATCTCGCTCGAGTAGTCCCGTCCCGCGACGCTCGTGTCCTCCGCGGAACTCTCGATCCTCCCCGCGAGGTCGTGCCGCAACTCCACCCGCCGTCCGTCCTCGAGCGCGACGATGGCCCCGGTCTCCCACTCGTCGCCGTCCCACGGCTTGTGGCGCTCAGCGAACCTCTTCTCCTCCTTCCGCATCGCCCCCTTGCCGCGCCGCATGCCGCAGAGTCCGGCATAGAGCGCCGCGTGCCAGGACGACTTGCCCGCCTCGTTGCGGCCGAAGACGACGTTCATCCCCGGCGCCAGTTCCAGCGTCTCGTCGCGGAAGGGGCCGAAGCGGTGAGCCAACACGGACTCGAAGCGCATCACAGCACCTCGAGATCGTCGCGCCCGTCGAGCGCCCGGAGTCCCATCCTCAGGACGCGGCGCTTCTCATCGTCCGGCAACTCCGCTCGCAGCACATCCTCGACGAACCGTCCCCGCACCGTGGGCTCCACGCGGATCTCCTCGAGGTCGTACGCAAGGTGCAACTCGGATTTCCGGATCTGCACGGCGTCGAACGCGTCGAGCAACTGCTCGCGGATCGCGTTCTCCTGAAGGTCGAGCGACGGCTCCAGGTCGCCGCACACCGTGAGGCGCGCGAGTCCCGCGAGGCTCTCCGTCATCGCGCGCAGGGCGTCCCGAATCTGCTGGCGGCTCGTGAGGCCGGTGACATCGAGCCGCAGGTCGTGCACCGGGGTCACCGCCACGACGTGGCGCTCACACGTGACCTCCCCCGCCGCATCGATCGTCGCCACGACCGGCCCGCGCTCTCCTTCCTCTCCGAACTGCAGCGGGTCGGGATTGCCCGGATAGGTGTGATGCGCGCCGTCCGCCGGGCGGTGGTAGTGGCCGAGAAACGCGTGATCCAGCCCGCTGTCCGGGATTTCCGCGGTCTCGAAGGGGGCGTGCGGCGCCTTGCCTTCACCCTGCGCCGCGAGCCACGACCGTTCCGCTCCGTGAAAGAGCGCCACGTGCGCCCCCTCGCCGGAGACCCGGAAACCGTCGCCGAGGAAATTGTCCGTGTTGGCGGGAGCGCAGTGCGCGGCTCCCCAGAGCGTGATGCCGGGCGCAAGCGGGACCGCCCGCAGCGCCGCATCCCGAAAGATGTGGACGTTCCCGCTCCACCCCCCCGTCGCGTAGACGCTCGTCGGCCCGTACCAGTCGTGGTTGCCGGGTGCGATGTAGACCGGCACCGGATCGAGCGAGGCGAAGGTCTGCCGCAGGAAGTTCGCCGTGTCCAGCGTGACGCGGTCGTGCTCGTACAGGTCGCCTCCGCAGAAGAGCGCGTCCGCTTCGGTCGAGCGCGCGAGGTCCACGATCGCGAGCAGCGTATCGCGCAGCGCCTCGCGCCGCCGCCGCGCCACGTCGCCGGTCGCCTCGCACCACGCGAACGGGGAGTCGAGGTGGAGGTCGGCGAAGTGGACGATCGTCCGTTGCACGGTCAGGTGAGGAACGCCTCGATGCGGGCCCAGTTCGCCTCCGCGTCGGAGGCGCCCAGTTCCACGAGCGTCCGGATGTACTCGCTCTCGAACAGGAGATAACTCAGGAAGTCGGCCGTCTTGATGTCCGGCGTGCCCAGGCCCCGCACGAGGAACCTCAGCGCCGGAGGCAGCTCGATCTCGAAGTCGCGGGCCAGCTTCCCGATGTCCCGGGAGGGTCTCAGGATGAGCAGGTCGACGTGGCGCAGACCCTGGCGCTCGGACACTTCGGCGGGGAGTCGGCCGACGAGGACGTTGATCCGGCGCAACGCGGCCGCGTCCCAGTCCAGCGTGTCGAGAAAGACCGAGTTCAGCAGCAGGCCCAGCACTCTGGCCGGCGGCGGATATCCGGTCGTGTCCGGCGCCCGCGCCTCCAGTTCGGATCGCCGGTAGCGGGCCGAGATCGTGAAGATGCGGTCCGCCCCCATGTGAATCGCGGGCGCCAGCGGCGCGGCGGTGCGGAAGCTCCCGTCTCCGTAGTACTGCTGCCCGAGTTTGACGGCCGGGAACACGAGCGGGATCGACGCGGAGGCCAGGATGTGATCCACCGATATGTCCGTCCGCACGAGTCGGTAGTGTGAGCTCGCGGGCCTGGGCGCCGACTGTGGGTCCCCTTGTACGAAGAGGACCGTGCGCCCTGTCTGATACGACATCGCGGTGAGCCCCACCGCCTCGAGGTCCCCCGCCCTGATCCGGGCCCCGATCTCTCCGCGGTCGACGTCGCGTTCGATGAACTCCCGCAGCGGCGACGTGTCGACGAGGCTCCGGAAACGGGGGCTCAGCCCGGTTCCGCCGCCCAGAAGGGATCCCCCGAGTCGCACGCCCACCTTGAGCAGGGAAGCGGGGTTGGTGCGCAGCACTTCCTCGGTCGTGAGCGAGAGCCAGCGGCGCTTCAGCGCCTCCGTCGCGCCGCGCAGGTTTCCGTCGTAGGCGGCGAGAAAACCCACGTTGATCGCGCCTGCGGAGACGCCCGTGAGGAGAGGGACCCGAAGCCCGGGCAGCCGCCCGCCGATGTAGCTCAGCACGCCCGTCTGGTAGGCGGCCCGCGCGCCGCCGCCCGAGAGGGCGAAGGCCAGCTTCCCCCGCGCGGCGCCGGAAGCGCCGCTCCCCGGGGCCCCCGTCACGCCGGTCGCCGCGTCAGGACCGTCCGCCGGGGCGGCCCAGGAGTTGCCGGTGCCACGAACGGGCGACGGGCCGCTCGAGTTCGCCGGCCCGCAGCGCCGCCAGCGTGTCGATGGTGGGATCGAAGACGGGGGTCGTCTCGCCGACCGCTCCCATCGTCGCCCGCACCCGGAACTCCGCCCGCGCGCAACTTTCGATCGCGCCGGACTCGTCCCGGTAGAACACGCGCGTGCTGTCGAGAAGCGAGCAACCCAGGCGTTCCTCGAGCGCGCCGAGCCGCCGGGCCATCGCGTCGATCGAGCACCCGGACGCGGGCGCCGAGGCTTCGTCGACGGCGACGACCGCGAACCGGTCTTCGACCCAGTCCACGCCCGCCCGGAGGGCAGCACCGTGCGCAGTCCAGATGTCGACGAAGGCGCGCAGGTCGACCATCAGCGCGTCGCGCTCCTCGGGGGTCAGCGGACGATCCGTCCCGTAGATCCAGACGCGGGCGGAATCCGGAAGGGATGTCAGCGGAACACTCATGCCGGGACCATACGTCGGCCCGCGACGTCCCGCCAACCCGCGCGTGTGCTACCTGGCGGGCGCGGCGGTTTGCCTCGGTCGGCTATTCGTACCGGAGCGCCACGATCGGATCGAGCCGGGCCGCACGCCGGGCGGGCCAGAGGCCGAAGAACATGCCCACCGCGGCGGCGAACACCACCGCGAGGCCGATGGCCTGCGGCGCGATGGCCATCGTCCAGCCCGCCGACCGCGAGAGCGTCTCCGCCGCGCCGTACGCGAACGCGACACCGAGGATGCCGCCGGTCATGCAGAGGGTCGTGGCTTCGAGCAGAAACTGGAGCAGGATCGCGCTCCTCGTGGCGCCGAGCGCCTTGCGCACGCCGATCTCCTTCGTCCGCTCCGTGACCGACACCAGCATGATGTTCATGATCCCGATGCCGCCGACGAGGAGGCTGACCGCGGCGATGCCCGCGAGCAGCATCGTGAACGTCTGCGTGGTCTCCTGCGCCATTTCGAGGAACTGCACGCTGTCCGAGATCCAGAAATCGTTCTCCCGCCCCAGGGGAAGGCGGTGCTCGCGCCGGAGCACTTCCTCGATCTGCACCATCGCGACCGGGATCGCCGCTTCGCTCTCGACGACAACCTTGAACTGGCTCACGCGGTCGGTCCCCAGCAGCCGGAACTGCGCCGTCTCCAGCGGGACGAAGATCTGCTCGTCCTGGTTGAACCAGCCCGATCCGCCCTTTTCCTCCAGCACGCCCACGACCTCGAAAGAGATGTTCCGGATCGAGATCGTCCGGCCGACGAGTTCGGCGGTTTCGGAGTTCAGGACCGCCGGGACCGCGCCCCCGAGCACAGCGACGCGCCGCCGCCCGCGGTTCTCGGACTCGTCGAAGAAGCGGCCGAGTTCGAGCGTGTGATTCTCGACCTCCACGTAGTTCGGCGTCGTGCCGAGAATCCGCACGTTGGCGTTGTTGCGCCCGAACTGGACCTGCAACTGCCCCTGCATCTCCGGGGCGACCTCCACCAGAGCCGGGGCCCCGCGCCGCACCGCCTCGACATCTTCGGTCGTCAGCCGGGCGTTCGACCCGCCGCGCACGCCGCGGAACATTCCCTGCCCGGCGCGCACCGTGAGCACGTTCGTGCCGAGCGACTCGATCTGGTTCTCGACCTGCTGCTGGGCGCCCTCCCCGAGCGCCACCATCGTGATCACGGCCCCGACCCCGATCACGATCCCGAGCATGGTCAGGAACGAGCGCAGCTTGTTGGCGCGGATCGCGTCCATCGCGACCCGAAGAATCTCGAAGAAGATCATCGAACGATCATCACCTTCCCCCGATGCCCGGCAGCGACGTCCGGCTGCGGATCCGGTCCAGGAATTCCTGCTGCGCGATGAGGGAAGTGGGGACGGCGACGATCTCCTCGCCTTCCTCCAGCCCGCGGATGATGTGTGTGTGGTCGAAGTCGCTGAGGCCGATCATGACCGGCTTCAGGTCGAGGAGGCCGCTCTCGTCGTACCTGAACACGAAGGCCGGGCGGGGCTCGTCGGCCCGCCGCGCGGCGCCTCCCCCGCCGCCTCCGGGTCCGCCGCCTCCCTGGTTCCGGAACTGCTGCATCATCCGGCGCCGCTCCTCATCGGACAGGTTCTGGAAGACGCGCATCCGCTCCTCCTGCGACATCGACTGGAACTCCGACATCGGAACCCCGCCGATCATCTGCTCCTCCTCACCCTCCGCCGGTCCATCTCCTTCCGCCGCACCCTCCGGCCGATCCTGGCTCTGGAAGTCGCGCAGCAGCGCGTTGACATCGGCGTCGATCTCGAGAGCCCGGACGATCTGCATGGCCTCCTGCTGCGTCTTGATCCCGCTGTTCGAGACCGCCAGCACGTCCGCCTGGCGCCCGATCACGACCTCGACATCCGCGTTCATCCCCGGCCGCAGCAGATC
Organism: Gemmatimonadales bacterium; assembly: GCA_009840115.1. Lineage (GTDB taxonomy): Bacteria > Gemmatimonadota > Gemmatimonadetes > Palauibacterales > Palauibacteraceae > Palauibacter > Palauibacter irciniicola. The sequence continues at coordinate 25,243 of VXOJ01000024.1, forward strand.
GTCCTCGTTGGAGATGCGCGTGAGCACGGCGAACATGGTCACGTTCTGCTCGACGACGGCCTGCGGTTCGATCTTGAGGACGGACCCCCGGAAGGTCCGGTTGGGGTATGCCTCCACGGTGATGTCGGCCGGGAGTCCCGGCTGGAGCCGGCCGATGTCCGTCTCGTCGACGAGCATGCGCACCTGGACCTCTGTGAGGTCGGCCATCCGCATCAGTACGGTACCGCCGGTGAGGTCGCGCGTCCCCGTGACGACCTGCCCCTGCTCCACCGTCCGTTCCACGACGGTTCCGGTGATCGGGGCCCGGAGCGTCACGTCGTCCAGCTTGTCCTCGGCAAGTTCGAGGTTGGTCGTGGCGCGGACGAGGGACGCCCTCGCGTTCGCCGCCGAGAGGATCGCGCTCTCCAGTTCCTCGGAGGTCACGATGTCGGACTCGTGAAGCGCCTCGATCCGTTCGAGCTGGCGTTCCGCGACATCCGCCTGGGCCTCGGCCACGTCCAGATCGGCCTGCGCCTGGGCGTGCGCGTTGTTCACGTCGCGCGGGTCGATCCGCACGAGGAGCGTCCCCTGTTCGACGTTGTCCCCGAGTTCGACGGGCAGATCGAGGACCTCGCCGCCGGCCTGCGACTTGACCTCGATCACGCGGATCGGTTCGACCGTCCCGGTCGCCTCTACGCTCGAGACGATGGTCTGGCGCCCCACGGTCAGCGTCTGGAGAGTCTGCTCGGGCTCGTTGGCCTCACCGGTCGCACAGCCCGCGGCCGCGAGTCCAAGCGTCGTGAAGACCGTGGTGCGGCCCAAAGGCCCGCCTCGCCGGGGGAAGCGACGCCTGCAGCGTTCGAATATGGACATCGGCATCTCGTCTCGTGTCGGGTCCTTGAACGGACGGTCGGGGCGCCGAAATCGCGCCCGCCATGGCACGCTGAGAGGACACCCCGCGCCGGGCCGACGTTGAAGAGATGCGCGCGCCGCTCGAACGCAGCAGGGCTTTTGCCACGGGCTGCCGGTCAGGGTTGCTGGTCGAGCCTCCGGCCGAGGAGGGCCTCGATCCCCGCCACCGCCACCTCGTAATCGAACCGACCCCTGACGAGATCGACCTCCGCCTGCGTGAGCGTGATCTGCGCGTCCTGGAGTTCGAGAATCGTGGCGAGGCCGAGCTGGTAGCGCTCCTGGACGACCCGGAGGCTCTCCTCGCTGAGTTCGACGTTCCGCTCGGCGAGATCCACGCCGGCGAGCGCGGACTGGGCCGTCGCGTAGCGCGCGTCGAGCAGCGAACTGAGGTTCAGCCGCACCGCCCGCTCTTCCTGCCGGGCCTGGTCCGCCGAGGCCCGCGCGCGGAACACCTGTGTCTCGCGCTGGAAGCCGTTGAAGAGGGGGTAGCTGCCTGAGAGCCCGACCGACCACGAACGGTTGGAGGGTGGGAACTCCTGGTTCGCCCACCCGTAGCCCGCGCCGATCGAGATCGTGGGCAGGTAGCTGGAGCGCGCGCCCGACACGGCCGCCTCGGCGGCTTCGACGGCCAGGGAGGCCGCCTCCAGAGCGGGAGCCGTCACATCGGCCATCGCGAACAGTTCGTCGCGCGTGTAGGGCATCGCGGCCATCGCGAGGGCCGCCTCCGCGGTCGGCGCCACGAGGGTCTCGGAGCCGATGACCTCGGTGAGTTCGAACGTCCGCGTGCGCGCATTGTTCTGCTCGGTCAGAAGCGCGAGTTGCGCGTTGTTGAGGTCGACCTGCGAGCGGAGGGAATCCGAGCGCGTCGCCCGTCCCAGCTCCAGCTGCTGCCGGACGAACTCGAGTTGGTCCGCCTGCCGCTGGACGCGGCGCTCTTCCACGGCCACGAGATCGCGTGTGGCCACGGCCGCCGCGTAGGCCTGCTTCACCTGCTGAATGACCTGGAATTCGGCCTCGCGATAGCGGGCGTTCTGCTCGACCACGCCGAGCCGGGCGCTTTTGAGGTTCGTGAAACGGCCCCATCCGTCGAACAGCGTGTAATTGGCCTGGAGCCGCGTGGAGTAACTCGTCGCGACGATCCCCTGGCTGAGTGCGTCGAGACGGCCGGTCGACGAGTTCGAGTAACTGAAAAAGGCGCTCACCCCCGGGAGGAGCGCCCCGTAAGCGCTCAGCCGGTTGTGCTCGGCCATCTCGATCGTCGAATAGGCCTGGATCAGCCGAGGGTTGCGGCGGAGTGCGATCTCGACCGCTTCGTCGACCGTGATCTGGCGGGCGTTGTCGCTCGCCTGCACCTGCGCTTCGGCCATCCGGGGCGGTGCTCCCGCAAGCAGGACCGCCGGCAGCAGGACGAACCCCCATCGACGAAGACCGGCGCTCGGCCGGTCTCCGCACCCACATCTATGTCGAATGGTCATCGTTTTCCTTGCCCCCCGAGGGGCGGATTGACGTCTCTCGGTTGTCAGTTGTTTCGCTGCGGGTCGTCACGCCCCTGGGATCCCCGTTCACCGCCGCGCTCTCGCCCGCCCCCGTAGCGCTGTCGCAGCAACTCCCGGTAGTCCTCACCCTGCTCCTCCGTCAGCACCGACTCGATCCGGGTCCGGACCGAATCCATCAACGTCCGGTAGCTCCCGCGCAGCGTCCGCATCCCGTCGCGGTAGTGATCGAGGAAGCCCTCGATCTGCGACCGCTGGTCGGCCGTCAGGCCCAGCTCATCGGCGAACTGCTCGATCGTCGTCTGCCTCCCCCGCGACCCGCCATCGCGATCCGGCGTTTCGGGAGATGTCGCCTCCGCCGCCGGTTCGGCCGCGGTTGCGTCGGCAAAAAGATCGAGGCGGTCCGCCGCCACGCCGATCGCGGCGCCCGCCGCGAACACGAGCGTCAGAAGGAGGATCGCCCGGAAGCTCGAAGTGTCCATACGCACCCGATTCGTGTCGCGTTTCAGCGAGTTACGGATTGATGAGGGCGGCGGTCAGCACCGCGTCGCGACTCGGCTCGGCCAGGTCGATGATCAGCGCCGGCGGGGCTTCGGCGTCCGGCGCCAACGCGCGCACCAGCCCGACCGGAGCCGCGTCCGGGTCGGCGGCGAACTCGGGCGCGTCCGGCAGGGAGATGCGATACAACAGGACGCCGGCCGCGACGAGCAGCCCGGCGGCCAGCGGCGCGAGCGCCGCGGACCAGCTTGCCGTCACGTCGAGCCAGGAGAGGGGCCGCCGCTCGAACAGCGCTTCCGCCGCGGCCATCACGTTCCGGCGCAGGCGCCGCCGCGTGAGTTCGTCGGGCCGCAGGGGCTCGAGATACTCGGCCCACGCGGGCCCGTGCCGGCTACCCCGATGCCGATCGTTCCTATTCATCTTCATCCTCTTCCGCTCCTCCGGCGCCGGACGCCGGCGCTTCGCCGAGAAGGCGGCGCAACGCGTGCCTTCCGTGGTGAAGGTTCGCCCTCGAAGTCCCGACCGCGATCCCGAGGATCCCCGCGATCTCCGCGTGGTCGTAGCCTTCGATGTCGTACATCATGACCGCCGTTCTCTGTCGTTCCGGAAGCTGCGCGAGCGCGTCGAGCACCCGCTTCCGTGCGTACCTCCGCTCGAACTCCCGGTGCGGATCGTCCCGCGACGCCGCCGTGTCCTTCAGCTCCGAATGGGTCCGCAGCAACTCGCGCCGCCGGAGGTTCAGACACGTGCTCCTCAGCACGCGATAGAACCACGGGCCGAAACGGCTTCCCGGCCGCAACTGCCCGATCCGCTCGAGCGCGCGAATGAACGCGGCCTGCACCGCGTCTTCCGCGTCCTGCTCGTGCCGCAGAATCGACAGCGCCACGGCGTAGGCCGGGTCCGTGTATCTCGTCACGAACAGGGAAAACGCCTGCGAGTCGCCGGCCTGCACGGCTTCCACAAGGCCGGGTTCGTCCGCGCCGGGATCCGGCGGCTCGACAGGTCCGGAACCGGGACCGGCCGCGCCGCCCTGCGATCCGCCGCGCGTTCGCGTTTCCTCCGCCAAAGACGTCCCCATCGCTTGGGTAACACGCCCTCGAAGCCGGCCGTTGCACCGGCTCCCGTCGGCGTTGGCCCCGGCGCTTGTTCCTGCACCGTGCCCGTCGCATCTTCGGCTCCGTGAACAACGAAACGCAAGCCCGGCCCGCCGCCGCCGAAACGCCCGACCGAGCCCACGCTCTGGCCGGCCGAACCCTCATCCAGGAACGCATCCGCGGCATGCGAAAAGTCGTGGGGCGAAGGCTCTCGCCCGGCGACATCGTCCTCAGGAAGGCGTCTCCCGAAGTGCGGCGCCATCTGTTCGAGGAAGCGTGCGAGTTGTACTGGAACGAGATGAGCTGGGAGGAGATCACCGAAGAGGAACTCATCGGCGACGAGGAACTCACGGAGATGATCTTTCCCGGGCTGCTCGCGCTCATCGACGCGTTCCTTCCCAGGGCTCCGAACGGGGAGCCGGACCGCGACCGCGAACACCGCGACGTCGTACACGATTTCCTGGACTGGCTGGCCGCCCGGCTCGTGACCCTGCGCGAGGCGCGGCCCGCCGCGGAGGACGCGCGGGTGCGGAACCTCCGCCAGAAGAACGTGACGGACGACCTCATCGACCTCATCGCGTTTCGCGTGTGTGCACTGACTACCGACGAGATCGAGACCTACCAGAACGCCTGACTCCATTCGAAGAACAAGACGGATGAATACCATAGTCTGCATGAAACGCGTGCCGGACTCGGCCACGCGGGTGAGAGTGACGCCCGACGGCGCGGGACTGGACCCGGCCGGCGTCAAGTACGTCGTGAACCCGTACGATGAGTTCGCGCTCGAGGATGCGATCCGCCGCAGGGAAGAGGCGGGGGAGGGGAAGGTGACGGTCGTCGCGCTCGGCCCCCCCGAGACCGCCGAATCGATTCGCCAGGCGCTCGCGATGGGGGCGGATGAGGGTGTGCTGCTCGCGTGCGCGGGTTCGCACGACGCGCTCTCCGTGGCGCGGGCGTTGGCCGACGAGATTCGGGGTCGGGAGTACGACCTCGTGCTGTTCGGGAAGCAGGCGATCGACCACGACAACATGCAGGTGCCGCAGATGGTGGCCGAGTTTCTGGGCCTCCCGTGCGCGACCGTCGTCGTCGGCCTCGAGATATCGGGAAGGGAAGCGACGGTCCGCCGCGAGGTCGAGGGGGGGCACGAGGTCGTCGAGTTCCCGCTGCCCGCGGTCGTATCGACGCAGAAGGGGCTCAACGAGCCGCGGTATCCGAGCCTCAAGGGGATCATGGCGGCGAAGAGGAAGCCTCTCGAGCAACGGGACGTGACGCTCGATGCGCCGACCATCGAGTTCCTCCGCCTCGACGAACCGCCGGCGCCGGCCGCGGGCCGGATCGTCGGAGAGGGCGTGGACGCGGTGCCGGAACTCGTGCGGGCGCTGCGCGACGAAGCGGGGGTGCTCTGATGCCCGGGGCGCTGGCGTACGCCGAGGTCCGGGAAGGGGCCGTGAGCCGGGCCTCGCGGGAGGCGGTCGGGCTCGCGCGGCGGATCGCCGCCGACGCCGGAGGGGAGACCCACGTCGTCGCGCTCGGTCCTCCCGGTACGGCCGAGGCGGCCGCACAACTCGCCGGCTTCGGGGCCGACCGCACCTGGGTGGGTGAGTCGGAGGCTCTCGCGCTGTGCCAGCCGGACATCGCCGCGGCGGCCATCGCCCGGCTCGTCGAGGCGGGAGACTACGACGCCGTGATCTTCGCGGCCACGGCTCAGGGGAGGGACATCGCCCCTCGCGTGGGCGCGCGGCTCGGGCGGAGCGTGGCCTCGGAAGTCATCGAGTGCCGGCGGGAGGACGGCGCCATCGTCGTCCGCCGGCCCATGTACGCCGGGAAGGCGATCGCGACCCTGCGCTTCACCCCGGGCCCGGCCGTGATGACGATCCGCGCCAACGTCTTCGCGCCGGCCGGGGAGGACGCGGCGGGGGAGATCGCGAGCCTGGATCTCGAGGGCCTGGATGGACGCGTTCGGACGGCCGCCCTGGAGCAGGGGGATCGCGACCGCCTCGACGTCAGCGAGGCGACGACGATCGTCTCGGGCGGCCGCGGGATGCAGGGGCCGGAGCACTGGCCGCTGCTCGAGGCGCTGGTGGAAGCGCTGGGCGACGAGGCGGCGCTCGGCGCGAGCCGGGCGGTCGTGGATGCGGGCTGGCGGCCGCACGGCGAGCAGGTGGGCCAGACCGGCAAGACGGTGTCGCCCAACCTGTACTTCGCGGTCGGGATCAGCGGAGCGATCCAGCACCTGGCCGGGATGCGCACGGCCAAGGTGATCGTGGCGATCAACCGCGACGCGGATGCGCCGATCTTCGGGGTGGCGGACTACGGCCTCGTAGGGGATGTGTTCGAGGTGCTGCCCGCGCTCACCGAGGCGGTTCGCGAAGCCCGCCGGGGCGACTAGCAGCCCGTGGCAAAAGCCCTGCTGCGTTCGAGCGGCGAATGCATCTCGCCTGAAACGCTACGCTCTGCGTTGCTCCTCGGTCACATAGCGCTGCAAGTCGGACGCTCGGAATCCCATGATGTCCCGCATCGTTCATAGTCGTTCGTAACATCCTGTATTAACAACGCTTTAACTAGGACTCGTCCTACTTCATCCGTCCAGCACCGACCCTTGCTATCCCGCTCCATCCCGGTTACGATTAGGGGATGGATAATGTGAACAGATCCACCATGAAACGCCCGCCGGGCAAGCCCCGGGGCCGCCATCCACACAAGCGG
>VXOJ01000010.1:0-87758 GCA_009840115.1 Gemmatimonadales bacterium
CCGCCGCGGCGTCCGCCTCCCCCGCCACGGCATGCGGATGCAGCGCCCGCCAGACGCGGCGGGCGATCCACGCCAGCCCGGCGAGGCCGGCCCACAGGACGAGGGCAAGCGCGAGCGGAACCAGCGACCCGCGGCCTTCGCGGGCGGAAACCGGGAGCAGGGAAAGGACGAGGACCAGCGCTCCACCCAGCATAATGGCCGAAGCCGCCGCCGTCCCCGCCGCGCGCGCCCGGGCCGCCGCACAGGCGGCGGCCAGCCGTTCGAAGCCGAATCCGTCACTCATTCCGAGGGCGCCTCTTGAACCTGCAAGCTCACGCGATAGGCCTCGTTCCGGCTCAGACCGAACTCCGCGGCCAGGCGGTCGGCAATCTCGCGCCGCCGCAGGCCATCGCGCGACCAATGTCGCGCCTCCTCCATCAGGACCGCCAGATCGGGCGCTTCGTTGCCTGCCGCACCGCCCTCGAAGACGACCGTCACCTCGCCCCGGACCTCGCGCGCCGCGAACGCGGACGCCAGCGCGCGCACGGACCCGGCCGTGGTTTCCTCGTGCAGTTTCGTCAGTTCGCGGCAGACCACGGCCGCCCGCTCGCCCAGGCCCGCTTCCGTCAACTCATCGAGGAGCGCGACCAACCGCCCGGGCGCCTCGAACGCGACCGCGGTGTCCGTGCATGCGCGGAGGTCGTCGATCCAGGCGGAGCGTTCGCCGCCCCGCCGGGGAACGAATCCGAGAAAGCGAAACCGCTCGGCCGGGAAGCCGGACACCGAGAGCGCGGCCAGCACCGCGGAGGGACCCGGGACGGCAAGCACCTCGTGCCCTGCCTCGCGCGCGGCGGCCACCGCCCGGCAGCCCGGGTCGGAGACGGTCGGCGTACCCGCGTCGGACACGAGCGCCACGGAGCGCCCCGCGCCGAGCGCGGCGAGCAACTCATCCACCCGCGCGCGCTCGTTGTGCTTGTGCAGCGACCGCAGGGGGACGTTCGCATCCAGCCGCCCGAGCAGCGTGCCCGTGCGCCGCGTGTCTTCCGCGTAGCACACATCGACCGAACGCAGAACCCCAACCGCGCGCTCCGGCATGTCCTCCAGATTGCCGATCGGCGTGCCGACCACGTACAGCGTTCCCGTCACGACACGTCCTCGTCTTCCGTTCACCCGCCAGACGCGCCCGCGCCCCCCGGAGCCACCGGGGCCGGGGGGCGCGGAGTCGGCGTGACCCGTGGCGGCACCGCTCCCAGGCAGGCCGTTCAGGCGTGTTCGAGGATCTTCTTCTCGAGAGAGTCTCTGGGGTGCGCCCCCACGAGGGTGTCCACGACCTCGCCATCCCTGAAGAAGAGGATGCTCGGGATCGAGCGCACGTTGAAGCGAAATGCGGTTTGCGGGTTCGCATCCACGTCGAGTTTCCCGACGGTGACGCGCCCCGAATACTCCTGCGCGAGTTCGTCGACGATCGGCCCGACGAGCCGGCACGGGCCACACCATTCCGCCCAGAAATCCACCATTGCCAGACCGTCCGCCCCCTCGATCTCGTCCGCGAAATTCGCATCCGTGATCTCGAGGGGTCCTCCATTCGCAGCATCAGCCATTCGAATCTCCTGTTCCTGTAACGCCCGGCGCGACCGGCCGGGACGAACGCTTCTCCTCACTGGCTCCGGCGCCGGGTCCGGCAATACGTTCCCGCGCGCGTGCGCAGGCGAAGTCCAACCACGAGAGGGTCTCCGGCCGCAGTGAACCAAGGCAACCGTATTCCGGGCGCGCCCATAATCGACCACGTGGGAATCGCGGTCAACTCGCTGCCGGACGCCGTGCGGCAGTGGTCCGCCATCCTCGGCCGGCCGCCGTCCGGCGAGGAAACCGTTCCTTCGGAGGGCATTCGCGCCACCTTCTTCGGCGAGGGCTCCGGACGGATAGAGCTGCTCGCTCCCCTGACGCCCGAGTCGCCCATCGCCCGCTTCCTCGACCGGCGCGGTCCCGGCATTCACCACGTGTGCGTCTGCGTCGACGATCTCGAGGATGCCCTCGCGGCGGCCGAAGCGGCCGGTGCGGAAGCCATCCCGCCCCGGATCCGCCGCGGCGCCGGCGGCGCCCGCATCGCGTTTCTGCATCCGCGCTCGGTGAAGGGCGTTCTCCTGGAGATGCGGGAGGATCCCGAGCGCGGGTGACACGGGAGCCGGAATCCCCCGCCGGATCGCCGCGGCGGCCGGCGCATCCCGGACCGGAGTTCTCCGTCATCGTGCCGACGCTCGACGAGGAAACGCGCCTCGATGAGACGCTCCGGCGCGCAAAGTCCGCTCTCGGCCCGGAAGCGGAAGTCGTCGTGGTCGACGGAGGAAGCCGGGATCGTACGGCGGGGATCGCGGCGGACCATGGCCGCGTCCTGTCGACGCGCCCGAATCGCGGCGCCCAGCTCGCCGCCGGGGCCCGGGCCGCGACCGGAGAGGTTCTCGTCTTCCTGCACGCGGACACGTGGCTTCCCGATGGCGCTGGGACGGCCATTCGCGCCGCCGTCCGCGCGGGCGCGGAGGCGGGCTGTTTCCGGTTCGCCCTCGACCCGGACGCGCGCGGCTGGCGCTATCGCCTGCTCGAATGGGGCGTGAACTGGCGGACTCGCCGACTCCACACCGCCACGGGCGATCAGGCCCTCTTCGCGACGCGCGACGCCTACGAGGCCTGCGGCGGCTTCAGGGATCTTCCCCTCTTCGAGGACGTGACCTTCGTCCGGGCCGTTCGGCGAGTCGCTCGTTTCCGCCTTCTTCCCCTCGCGGCGCGTACCTCGAGTCGGCGCTGGGAAACCGGTTTCCTTCGGACGGTCGTCAGGCACTGGGCCCTGCGTGCGGCCTTCCTCGCGGGCGCCGATCCGCGGCGACTCCGGCGCTATCACGAACGGCCCGCCGGGATCACGGAGTCCGGAGCCCCTCCGTCCCGATGCGCTCCACGAACCAGCGGCTCCCATCCGAAACGATGAAGAACGGGACGCTCACGGCCCCGTTTCGCGTCCCCGTCAGGTCGACCATCCAGCGCGAGGCGCCGCCGGCCCCGGCGACCGGATTCGGGCGGAGTCGGTAGCCGCTCGGCGCGAGCAGGCCCGCAAGCACGAACATCCTCTGCTCCGTCTCGATCCGCCCCCAGCGAAGTTCCGCCGGGCCGTCGTCCGTTCCGAACAGCCGGGCCATGGCCGCGTAGTCGCGCTGTTTCGCGGCGTCCAGAAACCGCCCGATCGCCGCCTCCGCGGACTCCGCTCCGTACAGGTTCGTGCCGTATTCCGCCCCGGCGCCTCCGCGCGATGCACAGCCGGCAAGCGCAAAACCCGCCGCGGCCATGATCATGACCGCGATGCGGCCCCCCGCGCCCGCTCGATCACTCGTCCTCATTCCTTCCCCTCCCTTGAATCGGATGCCCCCAACGGGACGAAGCGCAGCCCGTCGCCGCCTTCATCGAGTTCCACCCGCAGCGCGTCGCCCTCCCGGAAGCGCCCTTCCAGGAAGGCCATGGCGAGCGGGTTCGCGATAAGCCGCTGGATCGCGCGCTTGAGCGGGCGCGCCCCGAACGCGGGGTCGTACCCCACCTCCGCGATTCGACGCCTGGCGGCTCCGTCGACCTCGATCCGGATCTCCCGTTCCGCCAGCATTCGGGCCACCCGATCCACCTGGATCCCGACGATCGATTCGAGGTGCTCCCGGCTCAGCGGCTGGAACACGAGGATCTCATCCACCCGGTTGAGGAACTCCGGCTTGAAGTGGCCGCGCAGGGCGTTTTCGACCTCCGCCTCCGTCCCGGCCCAGGACTCGCCCGCTTCGGAACGGGCGAGGATCCTGGCGCTCCCGATGTTGCTCGTCATGATGAGCACGGCGTTTCGGAAGTCCACCGTGCGCCCGCGGCCATCCGTCAGCCGCCCGTCATCGAGGATCTGGAGCAGGACGTTGAAGACTTCCGGGTGCGCCTTCTCGATCTCGTCGAAGAGCACCACGGTGTAGGGCCGCCGCCGCACGGCCTCGGTGAGCTGCCCCCCCTCCTCGTAGCCGACGTACCCGGGAGGCGCGCCGATGAGACGCGCCACCGCGTGCCGCTCCATGTACTCGGACATGTCGATCCGGACCATGGCGGACTCCTCATCGAAGAGGAATTCCGCCAGCGCCCTCGCCGTCTCCGTCTTCCCGACGCCCGTGGGGCCGAGGAACATGAAACTCCCGATGGGACGGTTCGGATCCTGAAGTCCCGCGCGACTCCGGCGCACGGCATCCGACACGGCCGTGATGGCGTGCGACTGGTTCACCACGCGCCGGTGCAGGTGTTCTTCGAGCGTGGCGAGGCGGTCCTTCTCGTCCTCGAGCATCCGGGCCACCGGGATCCCGGTCCAGCTCGCCACGACCTCGGCGATCTCGCCGGGCCCGACTTCCTCGTTCAGGAACGAACCCTCGTCCTGGATCTCCTTCAGCTTCGCTTCCGCAGCGAGGAGTTCGGTGCGCAGCTTCGGCAACTCCCCGTGCAGGATTTCGGCGGCGCGCTGGTGGTCCACGCGGCGCTGCGCCTGCTGCGCCTCCACGCCGAGTTCCTCGATCTCGCGCTTGAAGCCCTGGACCGTCTCGATGGTGTCCTTCTCGCGGATCCAGCGTGCGTTCAGGCCCGCGAGCGACTCGCGCGCCGCGGCGAGTTCGCCCTCCAGCTCCGCTAGCCGTCCCCGGCTCCGCGCGTCGTCCTCTTCGCGCAGCGCCTCGCGCTCGATCTCCAGTTGCGTGACGCGACGGTCCAGTTCGTCGATCTCCTCAGGCATGGAGTCGATCTCGATGCGGAGCCGGGACGCCGCCTCGTCCACGAGGTCGATCGCCTTGTCGGGCAGGAAGCGGTCCCCGATGTAGCGGTCGGACAGGCGCACGGCGCTCACGAGCGCCGGATCCGTGATCCGTACGCCGTGGTGCACCTCGTAGCGCTCCTTGAGCCCGCGCAGGATGGCCACGGTCTCGTCCACGCCGGGTTCGCCGACGAGCACCGGCTGGAACCGCCGCTCCAATGCCGGGTCCTTCTCGATATGCATCCGGTATTCGTCGAGCGTCGTCGCGCCCACCATGCGAAGCTGCCCGCGGGCGAGGGCGGGCTTGAGCATGTTCCCGGCATCCACCGCGCCCTCCGCCGCCCCCGCTCCGACCACGGTGTGGAGTTCGTCGAGGAAGATCACGTAACGGCCGCCGGATTCCGTGATCTCCTTCAGCGTCGCCTTCAGGCGCTCCTCGAACTCGCCCCGGTACTTGGCGCCGGCCAGCATCGCGCCGATGTCGAGTTGCACGAGCTGCTTGTTCCGCAGCGACTCGGGGATGTCTCCCGCGACGATGCGCTGCGCGAGCCCTTCCGCGATCGCCGTCTTGCCCACGCCGGGCTCTCCGATGAGGACGGGATTGTTCTTCCTCCGCCGCGAGAGGACCTGCATGACGCGGCGGATCTCCGCATCCCGGCCGATGACGGGGTCGAGCTTTCCGGCGCGGGCCTCGGCCGTCAGGTCGACGCCGTACCGCTCGAGGGCGCGGTACTTCCCTTCCGGATCCTGATCCGTCACGCGATGCGGCCCCCGGACCTCCTCCACGGCCCGGCGTGCCGATTCCGGACCCGCGCCCGCATTCCGGAGCAGCGGGCCCGTCGTCGAGGCCTTCTCGCCGGCGAGGGCCAGGAGGAAGTGCTCGGTCGTCACATACGAGTCGCCCATCTCCCCGGCGAGCGCATCCGCCGCGTCGAGGACGCGGTCGAGTTCGCGGCTCGGGGCCGGAGCGGCTCCGCTCTGCCGCGGCAGGCGGCCTATGGCCCGCTCGAGCCGCGTCTCCAGGTCGGGAAGATCGACGTCCACCGTCTGGAGAACCGGAACGATCACGCCGCCCTCCTGCGCGAGCAGCGCCGCGAGGAGATGCACGTCCTCGACGGCGGGGTTGTCCGACCGGCGCGCCGCAAGCATCGCGTCGTTCAGGGCTTCGCGGGCCTTGAGCGTGAGTCTGTCGTTCGGGATCATCGTCCGTTCTCTGCCTCGGAGTCCTTCCGTGGGTCTTCGCGTTGAGCCGCCGCCATCGGAGTGCGGCCTCCACGTTTCATGAGCAATCCCCGTGCCCTCCCGACCGCCGGGTTGGGGACCCCGGTGCGCCGGAACGGCGGGATGACCGCCGATCGGGCGGTGAACCGCCCCGTTCGGGACGCCGATCTGGTGTCACTTCGGCAGGAGCCGCCGTGTTGACCCCTGCCGGACCCGTTACTAGCGTTCCGTCGGTCGACCCCGCCCCATGAGGATTCGATCGTCTCCCGTGTCGGTCCCGGGACAATCTGGAGGGATGCCCATGTCGGACCCAGCAGCCGGCGCATCGGAATCGCGCGCGCACAAGCCGTACATTCCAGCGTCGCAATCGCTGCCCGAAATCACCGGCAAGGCGATCGTCCTCGGCATCCTCCTCTCCGCCGTCCTCTCGGGGGCAAACGCCTATCTGGGCCTCAAGGTGGGCCTCACCGTGTCCGCGTCGATCCCGGCCGCCGTGATCTCCATGGCGATCCTCAGGATGTTCCGCGAGCACAATATCCTCGAAAACAACATCGTCCAGACGGCCGCATCCGCGGGCGAGTCGCTGGCGGCCGGCGTGATCTTCACCCTGCCCGCCCTCATCCTCCTCCGCCACTGGGCCGGGTTCCCCTTCCTGCCCACGATGGGAATCGCGCTCTGCGGCGGGATTCTGGGCGTCCTCTTCACCATACCGCTGCGGCGAGCCCTCATCGTCGAGGCGGATCTGCGCTTCCCGGAGGGCGTGGCGACGGCGGAGGTACTGAAGGCCGGGGCCACCGGCGGCTCCGGCGCGAAGCTGATCGCGGTCGGGGGCCTCGCGGCCGCCCTGCTGAAGCTGTCGCAGACCGGACTCAAGGTCGCGGGCTCCTCGATAGAACATGGCTTCACTCTGGGCCGCTCCGTATTCGGGATCGGGAGCGACCTCTCCCCCGCCCTGCTCGGCGTCGGATACATCGTCGGACCCCGCGTCGGCAGCCTCGTGCTCGCGGGCGGCGCGATCTCCTGGCTCGCGGGGATCCCCATCTACATGGCGATCACCGATCCGCAGGTCGTGGCCGGCATCACGGGGGATGCGAGCGGGTACGACGCGGCCGCCGCGATCTGGAGCGCGCAGATTCGCTTCATGGGCGTAGGCGCCATGGTCGTGGGCGGGGTGTGGGCCCTCGTTTCGCTCCTGGGCCACGTTCGGGATGGCGTGCGCTCCTCCATCGCGGCGCTGCGCGCGGCGCGCGCGGCCGACGGCGGTCCGGAAATCCTCCGCACCGAGCGGGACATGCCGATCAACTTCGTCGGGGTCGGGACGGTGGCGCTCGCGGTGCCGATCCTCGCGGTGTTCGTGCTCGTCATCGACCGCGGCGCGCTGTCCATCACGCCCGGACTGTACTGGCTCGTGCTCGCGCTGGGGACCGTCTTCGCCCTCCTGGCCGGGTTCCTCTTCGCCTCCGTCGCGGGCTACATGGCCGGTCTCGTGGGCTCCTCGAACAACCCGATCTCGGGCGTAACGATCGCGACGATCCTCACGATCTCCCTCATCCTCTATCTTCTGCTGGGACTGCAGGTCGACTTCACGGTCTCCGCGCCCCAGGCGCTCGCGGCGGCGGCGACCGCCATCCTCGTGGGGGCCGTCGTCGCCTGCGCCGCCGCGATCGCGGGGGACAACATGCAGGACCTGAAGGCGGGCCGGATCGTCGGCGCCACGCCGCGGCAGCAGCAGATCATGCAGCTCGTCGGCGTCACCGCGGCCGCGCTCGTCATCGCGCCGATCCTCGGCCTCCTGTTCGAGGCGTACGGGCTCGGCGGCGTCCTGCCGCGCGAGGGAATGGACCCGGACGAGATGCTGCAGGCGCCGCAGGCGACGCTCATGGCCTCCGTCGCCGATGGCGTCTTTTCGCGCAATCTCCCGTGGGGGATGATCGGGATCGGGGCGCTCATCGCGGCGGGCGTGATCGCCCTGGACCAGGTCCTCAAGGCGCGCGGCTCCAGCCTGCGCGTGCCCGTCCTCGCCGTCGCGGTCGGGATCTACCTGCCCATCGAACTCGAAGTCCCGATCTTCGTCGGAGGGCTCGTGGCGTGGCTGGTGGGCCGGACCGTGCTGCGAGGCGGGGGCGGCGAAGGGGCCGTCCGGCAGGCGAACCACCGCGGGCTCCTCTTCTCCTCCGGACTCATCACCGGAGAGGCGCTCGTCGGGATTTTCCTCGCGATCCCGTTCGCCCTCTCGCAGAGCACGGATGTGCTGAGCCTCGTGCCGGAGAGCTTCGATCCGGCCGCGCGCTGGATCGGCGCCGCGGTCGTCGTCGGGTTCATTGTCTGGCTCTACCGCGCCTCGCTGCGGACGTCCGAATGAAGCACGCGCGCCGCGACGGAGCCATCGTGAAGCCGCTCCTGCTCGTCGCGGGCCTCGCGGTCGTCGGCTGCGGCGGGTCCGGCGGCAGCCTGGACGAGGACACGTACGTCCAGGTCATGGCCAGGCTCAGCTGGGCGCGGGCGAAGTACGCGGATACGGCGGAGGGCGACTCGGTGCGGGCCGCGGCGCTCGATGAGCATGGCGTGACCGGGCAGCAGCTCGAGGAATTCGTCGTCGGGCTCGGGGACGACCCCGGACGCATGCACCGGCTGTGGGAGGCGATTCGACTGGAGGTGGAGGTGCTCGACGGCGTTCCGCGGCCGGAATCCCGGGAGGAGACACCGGACGCGGAAAGGCACGAAAGCCGTTGAAGGCACCGAACCTCCTCGCCGCACCGGGCCGCTCCGCCCGGGTCGCGGCGCTCCACGCCGGCCGGGTGGGCATGCTCGGCCTCGCGACGCTCCGCGCGCTCGCCTATCCGCGCCGCTACGCGCTGGAGACGGTCCACCACGCGAAGTTCATCGGTCTCGACAGCCTACCGCTGGTCCTGCTGATGGGCGCCCTCTCGGGTGCGGTCATGGCCCAGCAGACGATGTACCAGCTCTCCCCGGGACTGCCGAGGGAGATCGTCGCGGGCGGCGTGGTGGGCGGCATGCTCACGGAACTCGGACCCGTGCTGACCGCGGTCGTCCTCGCGGGGCGCGTCGGAGCGGCCATCGGAGCTGAACTCGGCACCATGAAGGTGACGAACCAGATCGACGCGCTTCTGACGATGGGCCGGGATCCCGTGGTGGAACTCGTGGTCCCGCGGGTCGTGGCGGGAACCATCATTCTGATCCCGCTCGTCATGCTCGCCAACGCGATGGGAGTCTTCAGCGGCTACGTGACATCGGTCGGCATCCTCGGGTTGAGCACGGCCGAGTACGTGGATGGGGCCAAGGGGTACTATCACCACGGCGCGCTGATCTTCTCGCTCGTGAAGGCGGTCGCGTACGGATTCGCGATCACCTTCATCTCGAGCCACGTGGGGCTGCGCGCGAGCGGCGGGGCGGCGGGCGTCGGCCGCACGGCGACGAGGGCGGTCGTCGCGATCATCGTCTCGATCATGGTCCTCGACACGGTGCTCGGGCCGGTGTACAAGACGCTCACATGATCAGGATCATCGGCGTGCACAAGTGGCTGGGGGGACGTCCGGTCCTGAGCGGCGTCGACCTCGACGTGCGGGAAGGCGAAACCCTCGCCATCATGGGTCCGTCAGGGACGGGTAAGAGCGTCCTCCTCAAACACATCGTCGGCCTCTTCGATCCGGACGCCGGAGACATCCTCGTCGACGGGATCTCGGTACCTTCGGCCGACCGGGCCGAGATGGCCGCCGTTCGCACCAGGACCGCCTACGTGTTCCAGAATTCCGCCCTCTTCGATTCCATGACCGTACGCGGGAACCTGCTGATGGGCCTCCCGCCCGGTTTCTGCCGCGGCCGAGCGCCCAAATGCGAGGAACTGGTCCGGACGGCGCTCGATCACGTGAACCTCGAGCCGGAAGTCCTGACGCTCCTGCCGGCCGAACTCTCCGGAGGCATGCAGCGGCGGGTCGCCATCGCGCGCGCCATCATCGGCAAGCGCCGCTACGTCCTGTACGACGAGCCCACGACGGGACTCGATCCCGTCAACGCGACCCGGATCAACCGCCTGATCGCCCGCGTGAGCGAGGAAGTCGATGCGACGAGCATCGTCGTGACCCACGACGTGGAGTCCGCCTTCTTCCTGGCCGACCGGATCGCCCTCCTCTCGGACGGGGTCGTCGCGGCGGAGGGTACGCCGCGGCAACTGCGCGAAACGGACAACCGGGCGGTGCGCGAGTTTCTCGACGCGGCGCCGGCACGGGGCCCCGCGTGAGGGATCCGGGGCTGCGCGACCACGGCGCCGAGGTCCGCGTCGGCGCCTTCGTCATCCTTGCCGCGGCCGTCATCGTCGCGGGCCTGTTCTGGATCTCGGGTTCGCCGTTTCGAGGCCCCACCATCCGCGTGTGGGGGATCGCCGCGAACGCGAACCGGATCGCGACCGCGTCGCCCGTCCTGCTGCGCGGGGTGGAGGTCGGCACCGTGGACGAAGTCGCGCTCGAGGCGGAGCGCGTCGTCCTCACGATGACGCTCTCCACGCGCGTCCAGCTGCCGGCGGACACACGGGGCACGATCCAGCCGGATGGGTTCCTGGGCCAGCAGCTCGTCGAACTCACGCCGGGAACCAGTGCCCGGACGCTGGCGGAGGGCGACACGCTCTCGCTCGACCGCCGGTCCGACCTCACATCGCTGGCCTCGACCCTCGGGGACGAAGTGGGCTCCCTGATCGGCGAGCTGGAATCGCTGCTCGGCGGCGGCCTGGCCGAGAACGTCGCCTCCGGGTCCGAGGCCTTCACGCTCGCGATGCGGGAACTCGCCGGAATCCTCGAGACGGAGCGGGCGTCGATCGGGAGCCTGCTCGCCAACATGGACACCCTGTCGAACCGGCTCGCGGGGATGACCGGGTCCGAGGAAGTCCATCGCACGCTGGCCAACCTCGACACGCTCTCGACGCGGCTCGCCGACGCCAGCACGGATTTCTCGGCCGCCGGCCGGTCCCTCGCCGAGATCACGCGGGGGCTGGAAGGCGGCGAAGGAACGCTCGGAAAGCTCCTGCGCGAAGACGCAGTCCACGACGAACTGCTGGAGACGCTGGGGACGCTGCGCGCCTCCGGCGAGGAACTCGCCCTCCTCCTTCGGGATATCCGCGAGCGGCCGGATCGCTACCTGACGGACCTCAAGGTCTCGGTCTTCTAGCGCCTTCCGGCGTCCCGAGGCGAGCTGGACGCGCCGGCCGGATCAGAGACCGGTGGGGACGTCGAAGAAGGTGTGCTCCGCCCCGAAATGCTCCGCCGCGCGCTTCGCCAGCGCCCGGACACCCAGCGTCTCCGTTCCGTAGTGGCCGGCGTAGATCACGTTGATCCCGAGTTCCATCGCCTCGTGGTACGTGTGATGGTTCCCCTCCCCCGTGAGGAAGGTATCGGCGCCCGCCATGGCGGCGGCCTCGATCATCGACCCCGCGCCGCCCGTGACGATGGCGAGGCGTGACACGCGTTCCGGGCCGCCGGCGATCACGATGGGAGTTCGTCCGCACACGACTTCCGCCCGGGCCGCGAGTTCGCCGCGAGACGTGTCGACCGCGCCGATGACGCCGATCCCGTCATTCCCCTTGAAGGAGCCGAACGGTTCGACAGCCGGGACGCGGAGTTCGGCGGCGAGCAGGACGTTGTTTCCGATCCGCGGGTGCGCGTCGAGCGGAAGGTGCGCCGAGTACAGCCCCATCCCGCTCTCGAAGAGCCGGCGAAATCGCTCGTACGACGGTCCGACAAGAGGACGCGCCCCGCCCCAGAACAGCCCGTGGTGGACCATCAGGAGATCGCACCCGGCCTCGGCGGCGAGGTCGATCGTGGCCAGGCATGCGTCGGTGGCGGCGCCGATGCGGACCACGGGTCGGCGGCCATCGACCTGCAGGCCGTTGAGGGCGAACGGATAGTCCTCGATCTCGGCGACGCGCAGAAGATCGTCCGCCCACGCCCCGATCTCGCGGCACCCGGCACGCCGCCCCGCCCCGTCCCCGCTCGCGCCGCGGGATCTCGCCACTGCGGCTACTCCCACTCGATGGTGGCGGGCGGCTTGGAGGACACGTCGTACGTCACCCGGTTCACCCCCTTCACCTCGTTGATGATGCGGTTCGAGATCCGGCCCAGCACATCGTGCGGGAACTGGAACCAGTCGGCCGTCATCCCGTCCAGAGAGGTCACGGCGCGCAGCGCGACGACGTTCTCGTACGTCCGCGCATCGCCCATCACGCCGACCGATTGAACGGGCAGCAGGATGGCGAACGCCTGCCATATCTCGTCGTAGAGCCCCGCGTCGCGAATGCCCTCGAGGTAGATCGCGTCCACCTCCCGCAGCGTGGCGAGTTTCTCCCGCGTCACATCGCCCAGGATGCGGATCCCCAGGCCCGGCCCGGGAAACGGGTGGCGCCCCACGATCTCCTCCGACAGGCCGAGCTCGCGACCCACGGCGCGCACCTCGTCCTTGAAGAGTTCGCGGAGGGGCTCGATGAGCTCGAAGGGGTGATCCGGGCGGAGTCCGCCCACGTTGTGGTGGGACTTGATCTTCACCGACGGTCCCCACACGGAGACGGATTCGATCACGTCGGGGTAAAGCGTTCCCTGCACGAGGAAACGCGCGTCGCCGTGCCGGCCCGCCGCCTCCTCGAACACGTCGATGAACGTGTGGCCGATGATGACCCGCTTCTCCTCGGGCTCCACAACCCCGGCAAGGCGGTCGACGAAGAGATCCGCGGCGTCGACGACCTCCAGCCGCATCCCCATGCGTTCGCCGAACACCGCCTCAACGGCGTCGCGCTCGCCTTTCCGCAGGAGACCCGTGTCGACGAAGATGCAGGTGAGCCGGTCTCCCACCGCCCGCTGTACGAGCGCGGCGGCGACGGAGCTGTCCACCCCGCCGGACAGTCCGCAGATCACCTGTCCGTCCCCCACCGTCTCGCGAACCGCGGCGAGCTGGTGATCGATGATGTTCGCGGCGTTCCAGCTCATCTCGCAGCCGGCGATCTCGAACAGGAAGTTCCGCAGCATCTCTCCGCCGCGGGTCGTATGGGCGACTTCGGGGTGGAACTGCACGCCCCAGATCCGCCGTTCCTCGGACCGGATCGCTGCGATGGAATTCTCGGTCGTCGCCGAGACCTCGAAGCCCGGGGGCAACGCGTGGAGGGAGTCGCCGTGGCTCATCCAAACCTGGGTGGGCTCGCCATCGGCGAACCCGTGAAAGAGCGGGTCCGTCGACCGGACCCTGAGTTCGGCCCGTCCGTACTCCCGGCGCTCGGCCTGCTGCACCTCGCCCCCGACGAGATCCGCGACGAGCTGCATTCCGTAACAGATTCCGAGAATCGGGACGCCCATGGAGAGGGTCTCGGGATGCGCCGTGGGGACGCCTTCGTCGTATACGCTCGCCGGCCCCCCCGAGAGGACGATGGCCGCCGGATCGTAGCGGCGGACCCACGCGGGGCTCCGCGTCGGCGGGTGCACCTCGCAGTACACGCCCTCCTCGCGAATGCGCCGGGCGATGAGCTGGGTGAACTGGGACCCGAAATCGAGGATGAGAACGCGACTCACCGCACTTCCTCTCCTTTCGCTTCGCCGGGGGGCGGCCCGGTCAGGGTCTCGATCGCGACTTCCCGTTCCTCGCCGGAGGCCATGTCGCGGAGTACCGCGACGCCCCGCTCCGCTTCCCGCGGCCCGAGTACGACGGCGCGACCGGCGCCCGCCTGGTGGGCGGCCTTGAACTGGCGTCCGACCCCGCGCGGGCGGAGGTCGTAGAGCACCCGCCGTCCCCGGTCGCGCAGCGCGCGGGCGATACCGAGCGCCAACGGACGCTCCGCATCGGAAACGCATACGATGTAGTCGTCCACGCGACGGGTCCCGACGGGCACGAGGTCCCGGTCCCTGAGCAGTTCCGTGAGGACCACATCCCCCATGCCGAAGCCGAGGGCCGGAAGATCCATGCCTCCCAGCGCCTTCAACAGGTCATCGTAGCGGCCGCCCCCGCAGATCGCCCGCAGTTCGTCGCGGCGGTCCCAAATCTCGAACACGGTCCCCGTGTAGTAGGCGAGTCCGCGGACCAGGCCCCCGTCGAATCTCACGAAGTCGGCGAAGCCCGCCGCGCCGAGGTGCGCGAACACGGTGGACAGCCGGTCGGCCGCCTCGGCGATCGCTTCGTCTCCTCCGTGCGCCGCCGCCAGTTCCTCGAGCGGGAGCCGGATGGCCGCCAGCAGACGCGTCGCCGCCTCCCTCTCCACGCCTTTCTCCCCGAGCCGCCCGCGGACCCCGTCCTCCCCTTCCTTCTCGAGCCGGTCGAGGGCGCCGAACACGGGGACATGGTCCTCGGCGGAGATTCCGTGCGCATCGAGGAGCGCGCCGATGAGGCGCCGGTCGGAAATGCGGACCACGATGTCCGCGGCCCCCAGGCCGAGTTCGCGCAGCGCGTCGATGCCGGCGCTGACGATCTCCGCATCGGAGAGCGGGTCCGTCTCGCCGACGATGTCCATGTTGAGCTGGAAGTGCTCGCGGAGCCGGCCGCGTTGCGGCCGTTCGTAGCGGAAGAGCTGCGGGATCGAGAACCAGCGGACCGGCTTTGCCAGTCCGGCGGCGCGGGTCGCGATCATGCGGGCGAAGGTGGGCGTCATCTCGGGCCGCAGCGCCACCGCCCGCCCCCCCTTGTCCTCGAACTCGTACAGCTGGCCTACGATCTCTTCGCCCGACTTCCGCGTGTAGAGTTCGAGCGCCTCCAGCGGCGGTCCGTCATACTCCATGAATCCGTAGCGGGCGCCGACCCTCCGCCAGGCCGAGAAGATGTGTCGGCGAAGCGCGAGTTCCTCGGGAAAGAAATCTCGAAAACCGGTCAGGCCGCGGATTTCCCCGGAACTCACGGCCCTGGCAGCGCCGGCGGTCCGAGGAGTGTCGGCGGGCCGAAGAGCGTCGGCGGCCCGCCGCAGGAAACCCGCGTCGCTAGCTCGTCGCGCAGTATTGGTCGTACGCCTTCGTGAGGTCGGCCGCGATATCGCGCGCCTCGCGGCCCTCGATCTGGTGCCGCTCGAGCATGAACTGCAGTTCCCCGTTCGAGAGCAGCGCCAGGGACGGCGAAGAGGGCCGCACGCCGGTGAAATACTGCCGCGCGCGCGCCGTCGCTTCCACGTCCTGCCCCGCGAAGACCGTGACGACGCGGTCGGGCTGCTTTCCGTGGCTCATGGCTATCGCCACGGCGGGTCGCGCGTTGCGCGCCGCGCAGCCGCACACGGAGTTCACCACCACCAGCGTCTCTCCGCCGGCCCCGAGGGCGTCATCCACGTCATCGGAGGTCCGAAGCTCACGCACGCCGAGGCGGGTGAGTTCGTCTCGCATCGGTTGTACCAGCCTGGGATCGTACAGCATCTCTTATCCGTCTCCTGTCCGTACGCGGGCGAGTTCCGGCAGTGCCCGGGCCTCGCCCACGGTAGTTGCGGATCCCGTGACCAGCAGCGTTCCGGCGCTGGCGAGCGTCAGCCCGCGCGAGACCGCCTCGGCCACGTTCCGGCACACGATCGATTCAACGCCCCGTTCACGCGACAGCCACTCCCTCGCCCGGGACGGGTCCCACCGTCTCTCCGCGGGGACGTCGGATCGAGTCAGAATCATAGTGTCGCTGTCAAGCGCGAGTCGGGCCAGCGTTCCCTTCCAGTCCTTGTCGGCCAGCATGCCGGCCACGGCGACGATTGGCCGCGGCAGGGACAGCTCCGCCAGCGTCTCGCAGAGTACGCCCATGGCGGCCGGATTGTGCGCGATATCGAACACGCGGCCCGGACGCCCGGCGCCCGGAGGCCGGACCTCGAAGCGGCCGGCGAGGCGCGCCCGCGCGATCCCGCGGCGCGCGGAGCTTTCCTCCGGCGGATAGCCGGAGCAGTCCAGCAGCAGGAGGGCGAGGGCCGCGTTGTCCGCCTGGTGCCGGCCCGGGAGGCCCGTGGCGAGGCGAACGCCGTCGGGACGTGGCGTCGAAACGTATCGGAAGCGCGTCCCCACGGGATCGGTTCGCACCACGACCTCCGACACCTCCGCATCCTGACCGAGGCGCGCGACCGGCGAGCCGACGTCGCGCGCGATCTGCTCCAGCGCCGCGCGCGGACCCGGGTCGATGCGGCCCAGACAGGCCGGCGCGCCCGGCTTGAAGATCCCCCCCTTCTCCCTCGCGATCGCCTCGGGAGACCCGCCGAGCCATTCCGTGTGGTCGAGGCTGATCGGGGTGATCGCCGTGCCGACGGGACGAAGCACGTTCGTCGCGTCGAGGCGGCCGCCGAGACCGGTTTCGACGACCGCCATCTCCACGCCGCACTCCGCGAAGCAGGTGAAGGCAAGCGCGGTGGCCAGCTCGAAGTACGTGCACGCCGCGGCCGCGTCACAACCGATGACCCGGGCGGCGGCGGCCTGAAGCGCCGCCTCCTCCACCCAGGCGCCGTCGATCAGAAACCGTTCCCGAACGTCCTCAAGGTGCGGCGAGGTATAGAGGCCCGTGCAGGTGCCGCCGTCTTCCAGCATCGACGCCGCGAAGCGCGCCGTCGAACCCTTGCCGTTCGTGCCCGCAATGTGAAGGGCGTCGAAGGATCGCTCCGGCCGGCCCAGTTCCGCCAGGAGCGCTTCGATCCTGTCGAGGCCCCAGCGGATCGTGGTGACCGGGCGGGGGTCGAGCAGGGCCGCGAGGGCGTCTCCGCCCTCGGTCAGCACATGTGATCCAGGAGGCTCGCAAGGGCGCCGCGCATCTCCGGACGCGGGACGATGCGGTCGATCATGCCGTGCTCCTCCAGGAACTCCGCGGTCTGGAATCCCTCCGGAAGGTCCTGCCGGATCGTTTCCTTGATCACGCGCGGGCCGGCAAAACCGATCAGGGCGCCGGGTTCCGCGAGAATCACATCCCCCAGCATCGCGTACGACGCCGTCACTCCGCCCGTGGTCGGGTTCGTGAGGACGCTCACGTAGGGGATGCCGGCGCCCGCGAGTTGCTCGAGCGCGGCCGCCGTCTTCCCCATCTGCATGAGGGAGAGGATCCCTTCCTGCATCCGCGCGCCGCCGGAAGCGGAGATGATGATGAGCGGCACCCGCCGCTCGAGGGAGCGGTCGGCGAGACGGCGGATCTTCTCGCCCACCACCGACCCCATCGAGCCGCCGATGAAGCGGAAGTCCATCGTCCCGAGGTGGACCTCCCGGCCCCCGATCTCACCGCGCCCGGTTCGGATCGCATCCTGGTCGCCGCCTCGCTGCTCCGCCTGCGCGATGCGCTCGGCATAGCTGCGGGAATCGACGAAGCCGAGCGGATCGGCGGAGCGCAGGTGCTCGTCGTGGAGCTCGGCGAGGCCTCCTCCGTCGAGCAGCATCGCCTCGTAGGACTCCGCGGTGATGCGAAAGTGATGGCCGCAGTTCGGGCAGACGTGGAGGTTCTCCTCCAGCCGTCCGCTGTAGAGGATCTCGCCGCACCCGGCGCACCGGTCCCACACGTCGCCCGGAAGCTCGCGCTTCTGCGAGACCAGCTTGCGCTTCGGTTTGCTGAACCAGGACACTCAGGCCTCCCAGGCCACGCGCTGCACGATCCCGAACCCCGCGTAGAGCACGAGCAGGAAGCTCCCCCCGTAGCTGAGGAGCGGCAAGGGCAGCCCGGTCACCGGCATCATGCCGACCGCCATCCCGAGGTTCACCACGATGTGGGTCAGGAGGATCGCGAACAGGCAGAAGGCGATCAGGCTTCCGAACCCGTCATCCATCGAGGAGGCCACCCGCAGGACGCGCCAGAGGAGGAAGGCGAAGAGCACAAGGAAGAGCATCACGCCGATGAAGCCGAACTCCTCTCCCACGACGGAGAAGATGAAGTCCGTGTGCTGCTCCGGGAGGAAGGCGAGCCGCTTCTGCGGGCCGTTGGCGAAGCCGGCGCCGATGAGTCCGCCGGAGCCGATGGCGACCTTCGACTGGATGAGATGCCAGCCGGCACCGAGGGGATCGATCTCCGGATCCAGGAAGACGAGGAGCCGGTTCCGCTGGTAGTCGGCGAGAGAATCCCACAGGCGAAGCGTGAGCGCGCCCGCGAAGACGTTTGCGAGGAGCACGCCCACCGCTTCCAGGATGAAGAGGCGGTGCACGTACAGGCAGGCCGCGACGACGAGGAACCCGAGGCCCCATGCGATCCAGTTGAAGCCGAGCAGGAGACTGAGGCCCGGCGACGCGAGCAGAAAGATCTTGGGCAACGGCACGCCGCTCCAGAACAGTGCGGCAAGGAAGAGCGCCCCGAAGATCATGGCGCTCCCGAGGTCCGGCTGCAGCAGCACGAGGACGAACGGGACGAGCGTGATGACGCCGGGCTTCCAGAACTCCAGCAGCCGCTCGTACGGTCCCCGTGCCCCTCCCATCACGCGCGCCAGCATGAGGATCGTCCCCAGCTTCGCGACTTCCGCCGGCTGCAGTCGTCCCGGACCGAGCTCGATCCAGCTCCCGTTCGGACCCGTCCCGATGAAGAACACGAGGACGAGGAGCAGCACCGTGATCCCGTAGGCCCACGGCGCAAGCCATTCGAGGAAACGCAGCGAGAAGCGGGAGGTCACGGCCAGCGCGACGACCGCCACGCCGAACCAGTAGAGCTGGCGGACCCAGATCCCGGCGGCCAGCGACTGCACGTCGACCTGTCCGGCCGAGTAGATCATCGCGATCCCGAACCCGGTCATGGACAGGACCAGCGCGAGAAGCACCGGGTCTCCCACGCCGGGGACGCGCAGGCGGTCGATCATCCGCCCGCCGGGGCCGGAGCCGTCTGCAGCGGACGGACGCCGGGCGTTGCCTCCGGCGGCAAGCCGAGCGTCTCGAGATGGCGGTCCACGATGCCGGACGCGAGCGGCACCGCCGGCGACGGGGCCCCGTCCGGATGCCCGTGCTCCACGATCGCCGCGACCACGATGCGGGGATCGTAGGCGGGCGCGAACCCGACGAACCAGGAATGGGGCTCGCCGTGCGGGTTCTGGGCCGTGCCCGTCTTGCCGGCCAGCGTCCAGCGGGCCAGGCGGCTGCCGTACGCGGTGCCCCCGGGCTCGTTCACGACGCGCGCCAGCGCGTCGACGAGTTGGCGCCGCTGGAAATCGGGGAGATCGAACGTCCAGTCCACGCGCTGCTGCGCGAGCATCTCATCGCGCACGAGGTGAGGCTTGACGGGCGCCCTTCCCGTCGCCAGCGCCGCGTAGAACTGGGCCATCGCCAGCAGGGTCTGCGCATTTTCGCCCTGCCCGATCGCGAGGTTCCACACGACGGCTTCGGTCCACCCTCCGGGCCCCAACCGCTCGTCGTACCACTCTCGGGAGTCGGGGAAGAGGCCCGGCCTCTCGTTCGGGAGGTCGATCCCCGTCGGGCGCCCGAAGCCGAGCTCTCCGACCCCCGCGAGGAGCGGGTCGAGACCGATCCGCTGCCCCGCCTGGTAGAACCAGACATTGCACGAGTGCTTGATCGCCTCGGAAAGGTTCAGGCGGCCGTGTCCGCTCGGCAGCCAGCAGCGGAAGTAGCGGGTGTGATACGTGAGTCCGCCGGTGCACGCGGACGGGTGGTACGTATCGATCGTGAGGTCCGCCGTCTTCATCCCGATGGAGGACATGACGAGCTTCCACGTGGACCCCGGCGGGTAGAAAGCGTTGGATACCCGGTCCAGCATCGGCTGGTCCGGGTGTTCGCGAAGAGAGTCCCAGAGATCCAGGGGGATGCCGCCGATGAACGCGTTGGGGTCGAACGTGGGGTGGCTGTAGAGGAGGAGCACCTCTCCGGTGCGCGGGTCCAGCGCCACGACGCCGCCCCGCATTCCTTCCGGAAACACCGAATCCGCGTACACCTGCAGGTCGAGATCGATGCCGAGGTGCAGGTCCTCTCCGGGCACCGGAGCCTGCGCCTGGGCGACCCCCAGATCCCGCACGACCGTACCCAGGGCGTTCACTTCCGTGTAACGGATCCCGTTCCGCCCGGCCAGCCTGTGCTCGTACTGCTGCTCCAGCCCCGTCTTCCCGATCGACTGGCCGGACTCGTAGCCCGCATACTCGGGCCGAGTCAGTTCCTCCGGGCTGATCTCCCCCACGTATCCGATCATGTGCGCGACGGCGGGCCCCGTTGGGTAGCGCCGGCGCGGCCTCTGATCCACGACCACGCGCCGAAACCGGGGCCGACGTTCCTCGATGAACGCGACCTGCTCGAAGTTCGCGTTCTCGCGCACGACCAGAGCCTCGCCGGGACGTTCCCGGTTGCGCGACAGCAGCGCGGCGCGGCGCTCGGGCGACAGGTCCAGCCGCTCCGCGAGGCGATCGAGTCCGGCCGAGATGGAATCACGGGGCCCGGGAAGCATCGACACGTCGTACCCCGGCACGTTGTCCGCGATGGCCCGACCATACCGGTCGTAGATGGTCCCGCGCGGGGCCGGCACGGTGATCGTCCGCAGCCGGTTCTCGCTCGAAAGGAGCGTGTACAACTCGGTGCTGAAGATCTGGAGATTGATGAACCCGGCGGCGACGATCGAGAGGCAGAAGAAGACCGCGCCCGCCGCCCAGCGGCTTCGCTGTCTCCGAATCGAGCGGAGTTCGTTGTCCCCCTTCACGTCATCCCCTTCACCTCGTGACCGCCGCAACCAGCCTTGTCGCGGCCCAGCAGACCGCCGTGGTCAGCGCGGCCGATCCGGCGCCGTGGACGAGCAGGGTGCCTGCCGACGTATCTCCGACGACGAAGATCGTGACCGCAAACCGCAGCAACCACGTCCCGAAAAAGACGAAGACCGGCGTCGCGTAATCCGAATCAGAATAGATCAGGCGCCGCACCCATCCGACGAGCGCCCCCGTCAGTGAGAAGAGTAACATCGTGAGGCCCATCGGTCCCAGCGAGATCGACGCTTCCATGAGGCCGATCACGCACCCGAAGCCGGCGGCCCGTCCCCAGCGGAGCCGCAGCGAGCTCAGAATCAACCCGCCCGCCAGGAGGTCGGGCGCGATCGGCCACCGGCTCCAGAGCGGATGAAGGGCGAAGTGCAGGACCAGCAGAAGCGCGGCGACGAACCACTTCCCCGCCGGACTCATCGACGGGCCGAAGCCGTGTCCGGCGGCTCAGGATCGAGTTCCACCGGAGCGGACGCCGCGTCCGCTTCGACGTCTTCCGGCAGCGGCGGCCGATTCCACACGAACACGTCCCTGACTTCCTCCGGACGCACGGATGGCTCAACGACGTAGCGCTTCATCCAGCCCGCCTCCGGCTCGTCGGGTTCGCGGATGCGCCCCACCGGCACGCCCGGCGGATAGACACCGGCGATCCCGGTCGTGACCAGCAGAGTCCCCACCGGAATGTCCGCCTGGAAGGGCGCGCCCTCGAGGAGGAGCACCGGTTGCCCTCCGTCCGCGCGCAGCGGCCGCACGAACCCCGACACGCCTTCCCCTTCGGCCAGAACGCTGACCCGAAAGTCGGGATGGCTCCAGAATTCGCCCCTTCCCCCCCGTCCGTGAGGCGCTCTCACGACCCCGACCAGGCCGATGCCGGTGAAGACGCCGACCGGAAACTCACGACCCCGAAAGTCGGGTCCCGACAACACGAACAGATCCGGATTGCCGACCTGTGGGCGTCCCGGGTAGACGACCGCCGGCGCGGCCGAGCCCGCGGGGAGTGCCGCGAGATCCCGCCCGCGCGGCGCTTCCCCGACCGGCGCCGGGCGGTCCCGGTAGCGCAGCAGGAGTTCCGTGAGCGAGTCCCGTTCCGCCAGCAGGCCCTCGACACGGCTCTCGACCTGGCCGCGCTCGGCGGCGAGGCGGTGGAGCAGCAGGAACGGGTAGAGCGCGGTGGCGCGGACCGCGGACTCCACCTGGCTCTGATGTGCGCTGGACAGACCCGCGGCGATGCCGCTGAGGATGAGGGCGAGAGAGAAGACGATGACATCGAGCGGCCCGCGACGCGGCGGCCGGACGCCCTGAACACTCACGGGCGGCGATTCAGCAGGGACTCGGCGTCAACTCGTGAGCACTCCACGATACCGTCCGAATTCCTCGAGGATCTTCCCGCAGCCCCGAACGACGCAGGTAAGCGGTTCCGCATCGACGTGGATCGGGAGCCCCGTTTCTTCGCCGAGCAGCGTATCCAGCCCTCGCACCAGGGCGCCGCCCCCCGTCATCACGACACCCCGGTCCACGATATCGGAGGCAAGTTCCGGCGGCGTGATCTCGAGCGCCCTCCGGACCGCGGCCACGATCTGCTGGATCGGCTCCTGAAGGCACTCGCGGACCTCGGCCGAATGGACCCGCACGGTCTTCGGAATGCCGGAGACGAGGTCCCGCCCCTTGACCAGCATCTCCTTGTCGTCGTCCGTGGGGTACGCCGATCCGATCTGGATCTTGACGGCTTCCGCCGTCGGCTCGCCGATGAGGAGGTTGTAGTTCTTGCGGAGGAAGGAGACGATCGTGGAGTCCAGTTCGTCGCCTCCGACGCGGATCGACGTGTCCGCGACCGACCCCGAAAGCGCGATCACCGCGATCTCGCTCGTCCCGCCCCCGACGTCGATGATCATGTTGCCGGTCGGCGTCTCCACAGGAAGTCCGACGCCGACGGCGGCCGCCATCGGTTCCGCCACCATGTAGACTTCCTTGGCGCCGGCGGCGTGCGCGCTGGACCGGACGGCCCGGCGCTCGAGTTCCGTAATGCCGGACGGCACGCCGACCACGACGAGCGGCCGGATCTTGAAGAGCCGCGTGGTCATCACTTCCTTGAGGAAGTAGCGGATCATCATCTCGGTGATGTCCACGTCCGCGATGACCCCGTCCTTCAGCGGCCGAACCGCTTCGATCCCGCTTGGCGTGCGGCCGAGCATGCGCTTGGCGGCGAGGCCGATCCCTTCGATGCGGCCGGTTTCCTTTCGGACCGCGACGACGGACGGTTCGTTGAGGACGATGCCCTCGCCTTCGACGTGTACGAGGGTGTTCGCGGTCCCCAGGTCCACTCCGATCTTGCTGATCGGCAGGAAGTTACCGCGCAGCGACCACTTTCCCATCTAGCAGGCCGCCCTTCCGGGCCGGCGCGGGATCGGTGGGCTGAAGGACACGGGAGGGACACCTCCAGGGCGGCGAATCGTACCGGAAACTGCCAATCCGGGTGAAGGACGCCGAAATGTAAACGCACTTTCGGACACAGGAAAGTCGCCTCCCGGGGCCGCCCACTCCCGGCCGCCCGGACTCACGCGGAGAGCGCCTCGAGGGGCGCGTGTCCGAGATCGAACGCCTGCGCGACGGCCTCGTACGTGACCTGACCCTCCGCGATGTTGACCCCCAGGGCGAGATCCGGATCCTCGTCGCACGCGACCTTCCACCCTCGATTCGCCAGGCGCAGGACGTAGGGGAACGTCGCGTTCGTCAGGGCCAGCGTGGACGTCCGCGGGACGGCCCCCGGCATGTTCGCCACGCAATAGTGGATGACGCCGTGGACGGTGTAGGTGGGGTCGTTGTGCGTGGTCGGGCGCGCGGACTCCACGCAGCCGCCCTGATCCACGGCCACGTCGACGATCACGGAACCGTCCTTCATCCGCCGCAGGTCGTCGTGCCGCACGAGCTTCGGCGCCTTCCCGCCGGGGACGAGCACGGCGCCGATCACGACGTCCGCGCGTTCGATCTGCTCAAGGATCGAGTGCCGGTTCGAGTAGAGCGTGTCCACGTTGGCGGGCATGACCTCCGCGAGGTATCGGAGACGCGGGAGATTGACGTCCAGGACCGTCACGTGGGCACCGAAACCCGCCGCGATCGTCGCCGCGTTCGCGCCGACGACCCCTCCCCCGAGGATGACGACCTCGGCCGGGAGCACCCCCGGCACGCCGCCGAGCAGGATCCCATACCCGCCCGCTACGCGCTCCAGGTTCTTCGC
Source organism: Gemmatimonadales bacterium (assembly GCA_009840115.1). Taxonomy (GTDB): domain Bacteria; phylum Gemmatimonadota; class Gemmatimonadetes; order Palauibacterales; family Palauibacteraceae; genus Palauibacter; species Palauibacter irciniicola. The sequence continues at coordinate 23,872 of VXOJ01000010.1, forward strand.
GGCCTGCTGGATCGCCATCCGACCCGCCACTTCGGACATCGGCGTGAGAAGCGGGAGTTCGCCCGTCGGAAGCTGGACCGTCTCGTAGGCGATCGCGACGCAACCGCTTTCCAGCGTACGGTGGGTGAGGCGTTCGTCGGCCGCGAAGTGGAAGTACGTGAAGATGACCTGGTCGCGCCGCATCCGGGCGTATTCGGGTTCGATGGGCTCCTTGACCTTGACGATGAGCTCGGCCCGGCCCCATACCTCGTCCGCCGAATCCAGCATCTCGGCCCCCGCGGCGACGTACATGTCATCCGGAAAGCCGCTGCGCAGGCCCGCGTCGCGTTCGACGCACACGGTGTGCCCGGCCGCGACGAGCGCGGTGGCGCCGGCTGGAACGAGGGCCACGCGACTCTCGTCCGCCTTTATCTCCTTCGGTACGCCAACGATCATTGGGTTCCCTCCCGGGGGACGCTCAGGTCGCGTCTGTTGCGGTGCGCCCCGGCGCGTGGCCGGGCGCCAGCTCGAGGGTCGCGAGCCGTTCGGGTGCGAAGTATGCGGCGGCTTCGAGGCACCGCTCGCGGTCGACCGCATCGATACTCCTCGCCACCTCGTCCAGAGTGCGATACTCGTGGCCGTAGAGGGCGATGCCGGCAAGCCGGTTCATTCGGCTTGCGGGCGATTCGAGCGAGATGAGGAACTGTCCCTTCAACTGACTGCGGGTGTCGTCCAGTTCCTGGCGCGTCAATCCCTCCCGCGCCAGAAGGGCGAGTTCCTCCTCCACCGCCTCGCGCGCCTCCTCCGCGGTCTCGGGCCGGGTCCCGACGTAGGCGCCGACGTGGCCCGCCTGCGCGTGAAACCCGTGGAAGCTGTACACGGCGTAGGCGAGACCGCGCGTTTCCCGGATTCGCTGGAAGAGCCGCGAACTCATTCCACCCCCGAGGGCGGTCGCCGTGACGTGGAGGGCGTAGCGAAGGGGGTCGCGGTACGGAACGGAGAGTCCTCCCGTCACGATGTGCGTCTGCCGACCGCCTTCCCGTCGCATGCGCCGGAAGCCCGACTCGCCGACCGGGGCCGGCGGGTCCGCGGGGGCGGGGGCGGCGGCCCGGCGGGGGAGCCAGCGCGCCAGCCCCTCCACGAGGTCCTCGTGCTCCACCGCTCCCGCCGCCGCCACGACCACGTTTCCCGGCCGGTACGCGCGATCGTGCACTTTCGCCAGCGCGGACACGGAAAGCGCCCGCACCGACGCACGGGTGCCGAGGATCGGTTCGCCGTACGGATGCCCGCCGTAGAGAGCGCGCGCGTGCTCCTCGAAGACGATGTCCTCCGGAACTTCCGCCGCGGCCGCGATCTCTTCCAGAACGACCTCTCGTTCCACCTCCAGGTCCTGTCCGGAGAGCCGCGGAAAGAAGGCGAGATCGCACAGCACGTCGAGGGCGACGCCGAGCGCCCCCGCCGGTATCCGCGCCTGGAACGCGGTGAACTCGTGGGTCGTATACGCGTCCAGGGCGCCGCCGAGCCGCTCCAGTTCCCAGGCGAGATCGCGCGCGGAGCGCCGGTGCGTCCCCTTGAAGACCATGTGCTCGAGCAGATGGGATGCGCCGCCGTGCTCGGCATCCTCATGAACGCGGCCCTGCCGCACCCAGAGGCCGATGGCGACGGAGCGCACGGAATCCATGCGCTCGCTGAGCACGATGGGGCCATCCGGGAGGCACGTTCGGTACACCTCCCGGTCGAGCCGGCCTGCCATTCCGAGTGCCGGCCGCAGATCCCGGGCCGGCCCGCGCGCAGGCGGGCCGGAACACGACGTGATCAGGCCTACTCGGCGGGGGCGAGGGCCGCGCGCCGCGAGAGCTTGAGACGGCCGCGGTCATCCACGGCGAGCAGCTTCACCTTCACCTCGTCGCCCGGGCTCACCACATCCTCCGTCTTGGCGGTGCGGCCTTCCTCGAGTTCCGAGATGTGACACAGGCCCTCCACCCCGGGGATGATCTCGACGAAGGCCCCGAAGTCCGTCGTGTTCTTCACGACGCCGCGGTAGATCCGCCCGACTTCCGGCTCCTGAACGATGCCTTCCACCATCTCGCGCGCATGCTGCGCCCCCGCGCCCGAAGGTGCCGCGATGGTGACCGTGCCGGAGTCGTCGATGTTGACCTCGGTGCCCGTCTCCTCCTGGATCATCCGGATCGTCTTGCCCTTCGGCCCGATGACCTCGCCGATCTTCTGGGGGTTGATCTGCAGGGTGACGATCCGAGGCGCGTGCGGCGACATTTCCTCGCGGGCCGCTTCAAGCGTCTCGTTCATCGCGGCGAGGATCCGCAGCCGGGCATCGCGCGCCCGGGCCAGGGCCTCGCGCAGCGTGTCGACGGAGAGTCCGTCGGCCTTGATGTCCATCTGGACGGCCGTGATCCCGCGCTCGGTCCCGGCGACCTTGAAGTCCATGTCGCCGAGGGCGTCCTCCACGCCGAGGATGTCGGTGAGGATCTCGACCTGGTCGCCCTCCTTGATGAGCCCCATCGCGATCCCCGCGCACGGGGCCCGCATCGGCACTCCGGCATCCATCAGGGAGAGCGATCCGCCGCAGACCGAAGCCATCGAGCTCGACCCGTTCGATTCCAGGATATCGGAGACGACGCGGATCGTGTACGGGAAGTCCTCGTACGCCGGCAGGAGCGCCTGAAGCGCGCGCTCGGCCAGCATTCCGTGTCCCGTCTCGCGGCGGCTCGTACCCCGGAACATCCGCACTTCGCCCGTCGAAAAACCGGGGAAGTTGTAGTGGAGCATGAAGGACTTCGAGGTCTCTTCGCGCACGTCCACCGAGTCGATTCGCTGCTCGTCCCTGACCGTCCCGAGCGTGGTCACGGCCAGCGCCTGCGTCTGCCCCCGGGTGAAGAGCGCCGAACCGTGCGTTCGCGGCAGGAGGCCGACATCGCACGTGATGTCGCGAACGTCGTCCATGCCGCGGCCGTCGATCCGCTCTCCGTCCTCGAGGATGCGCCGGCGCATCGTCTCCTTCTCGAGCTTTCGCAGCGCCGCGCCGACATCACCGCCGCAATCGGGGTAATCCGCCTCGAGTCGCGCGGTCACCTCTTCGCGAAGGGCGGACAGGGCGCGTCCGCGCTCCTCCTTGTCCGCGATCCGCAATGCGTCTCCCACGCGCCCGGCCGCCTGGTCCGTGACCTTCGCCACGACTTCCGGGTCGGGCCCGACGGGCTCGTACTCGAACGTCTCCGCGGCTCCCGCCATCCGAACCAGTTCCCGCTGGAGCCCGATGAGTTCGACGATCGCAGCCTGTCCCACGCGCATCGCCTCGAGGAACTCGTCTTCGGTGGCTTCGAGACAGGCGCCCTCGACCATCACGATCGATTCCTCGGATCCGGCGACGACGATCTCCAGGTCGCACATCTCGAGGTCATCGAAAGTCGGGTTGACGAGCCACTCGCCCTCGCGGCGGGCGACCCGGACGCCGGAGATCGGCCCGTTCCACGGGATCGGGGACAGGAGGAGGGCCGTCGACGCCCCGAGCATGCCGATGACGTCCGCGTCGTTCTCCTGGTCCGCGGAGATGATGAAACAGACGACCTGGGTGTCGTTCCGGTAGTCCGCCGGGAAGAGCGGCCGGAGAGGCCGGTCGATCTGCCGCGCCGAGACCGTCTCCTTCTCGCCGGGCCGGGTTTCCCGCTTGATGAACCCGCCGGGGAACTTGCCGGCGGCGTAGGTCTTCTCGCGGTACTCGACCGTGAGAGGAAAGAAGGGGAGATGCGTGGGCTTGCGGTCCGCCGTGGCGGTGACGAGCACTGCGGTCTCCCCGTACTGCACATAGACGGCGCCGTCGGCCTGCCGGGCCATTCTGCCCGTCTCCAGGATCAGGGGCCGTCCGTGGAATTCGGTTTCAATTCGGTGTGTCATTCTCTTCTTCTCTTCTTTCTGCTGGTGTGGCGCCGCGGGATTCCGGGCGCCGCGCCGACCTCTCACCGGGCCGGACGCTCATTGATTTCTTTTCGACCTTGCATCGGCTTCTTCGATTCAGCGCCCCGGTTGGGGGGATTCGGGTCGGTACGAGGGAAGGAAAACGGGGGGCCCGACGATGCGGGCCGGCGGAGGCGGTAGCTGGTCAGCCGGGCGGCGCCTCAACGGCGTAGCCCGAGCTCCTCGATGACCGTTCGGTAGCGGTCGAGATCCGTCCGGCGGAGGTAGTTCAGCAGTCGACGTCGGCGGCCAACCATCTTCAGCAGTCCGCGTCGACTGTGATGATCCTTGGGATGATCCCGGAAATGCCCGGTCAACTCTTCGATGCGAGCCGTGAGCAGTGCGATCTGCACCGGAGCCGACCCCTGGTCGTTCTCGCGCCGCGAGAACTTCTCTATGATTCCCTGCTTCTCTGTTTTTTCCACGTCTCTCTATTATCCCTCGATCCGCCGCCCCGCTTCAGCCCGCGGAGCGACCGGCAGAATGGCGAAGCCTCGCCGTGCCGTTTCATACACAGTCCACAAAACTAGAATCGGCACGCGTCTCTGTAAAGGTAAGCTCCGGCACTCACGCGCCGGGCGTGTTCGCCGCCGGGCAGTCGGGGCCGGTGAGGACGGGCTCGAAGATGACTGCGCGGGCGAGTCCGCCGTCCTCCCGCACGCCGAACAGGAGGGCGTCGTCCCCGGTCCCCCGCAACGCCTCGTCGCGCCGGGTGCGCGCGATGAGGGCTCCGCTGGCGGGATCGATCACATCCAGAACGGTGTCGAGCAGCCGGTCGAGTTCGAGCGGGGACGGCGCCGCGGCGCCCGCCTCCCGGTTCTCGTCGGCGACCCAGGTGCCCGCCCACAACAGGCCCCGGTCGACGCGAAGACTGATGACGATGGACGGGGCCGGCGCCGAGACGGGTGCCCCCGCCTGCGGCGGTCCCGGGTCGAACCAGTCCGGCTCTCCGGCCAGGCGCGCGAGCGGCTCGCTCCCGCCGTCCGGATCCCACGCCGCGAACCCGTATCCGCCGGCCCGGGTCGTCCACACCCTGCCCCGCCCGTCCAGGGCGACGGGGGCGCGGAAGAAGTTGACGACCCACGACGCGACGGGCGCGGCCCCGAGGCTTGCAAGCCGGACTCCGTCGCGGCCGACGATTTCCGTCGTCGCACTCAGTCGATCGTCGATCTGGCCGAACCCCGAGACGGCATGGCGCTCCCCGGCGGCGAGGGTCACGAAATCGAGCCCGTGGAGGCTTCGGATATCCGTCGTTTCAAGCAGTTCCCCATCCGGCGAAAGATGCGTGATGCGGCGGTTGACGAGGTCGAGGATCCGAAGGCTGCCATCGGAGCCGGGACGCATGCGCCCCGGGACGCGATACTCGCCGGGCCCGTCTCCGTTCCCTCCACGGACCTCCAGGAACGCGCCGTCCGAGTCGAATACGAGCAGTTGTCCTCGGTTCTCTACACTCGCCACCACGTAGTGACCGGCGGCGGTCCGCGTGATCTCCGGGCGGCTCCCGATCGTTCCGGGGTCGCCGGAGTCGCCGAGGCGCAGCACTTCCCGGAGTTGAACCGTGCAGTCGCCCACCTCGTCCGCAATCGGCAGGGCCGACTGGGCAACGGACGGTCGCGGGACTCCCGCACAGACGACCATGGCAATGAACCACGGATACCTCGTCCGTACCTTCAGCTTGCCGATCATCCGCCCGCTTCCCTGAAGTATTCGAGACCGTCCGCGAGGTCCCGGCGCATCTGCACGGCGAGATCGTCTCCCGACTCGTACGCCCGCACCTCGCGCAGCCGGTGGAGGACATCGACGGTCACACGCTCCCCGTAGATGTTACGCTCGAAATCGATGAGAAAGAGTTCGATGGCCGGCGGAGCGTCCGCAAAGGTCGGCCTGGGGCCGAGGTGCAGCAGCCCATCGACCCGCTCGGAGCCCAGCGTGGCGCGCACCGCGTAGATGCCTTCCGCCGGAAGGAGTTTCTCGTGAGGCGGCGGCGTGAGGTTGGCGGTCGGAAAACCGAGCGTTCTGCCCCGTCCCAGCCCCCGGATCACGGTCCCGCGAAACGAGTACGGGCGACCGAGGCCCGCCACGGCGCCCTCCATGTCGCCCGACGCCACCGCCCGCCGAACCCGGGTGGAGGAGATGGGCGATCCATCCGCTTCGACGCCTCCGACGACCGAGACCTCGAACCCGTGGATGCCGCCCAGCCGCTCGAGCACGGAGACGTCCCCGGCGCGTCCGCGCCCGAACCCGTGGTCGTACCCGATCACGACCTCCGCGGGGCGGAAGCACGGGACGATGAGGTGCTCCACGAACTGCTCGGGGGAGTAACGGGAGAACTCGAGCGTGAAGGAGACGAACGCGGCGTAGTCGAGCCCGAGTTGGGCGAGGATCTCCTTCTTCTCGTCCGGCAGCGTGAGGAGGGCGGGGGCAGCTTCGGGGCGCACGACGCTCAGGGGGTGAGGGTCGAAGGTGAGGAGCACGGCATGGCCGTGCCGGGCGCGCGCCCGGCGCCCGACGTCGCGCAGGATCGCCTGGTGCCCGAGGTGGACTCCATCGAAGGTCCCCATGGTGACGACGGTGCCCCGGACGTGCGGGGGGAGCCCGCTCACGCGGCAAACACCTTCTTCGGGTAGAGGCGGCCATCGCGCTCCTCGGCAATGGCGAAGAGGTCATCGGCGGCGTACAGCGCGACCGGGTTCGTGGAGCCCCCCCGCGAATCGGGCGCGCTCCCGGACGGCGGCAGCACGTCTCCGCGCTCGACCGGCCTTCCGTACCGGATCTCGTCCCGCTCTCCATCGTTCAGTTCGCGCCGCCACACCCACGGCAGCGCGGCCATCCCGGGGCGCCAGGCGGTGGACGCCTCGGCCACGGCTTCCGCCACCGCGTCGGGAGCGGTTGCCTCGTCTACCCCGAACGGGCCGATCGCGCTGCGGCGCAGCGCCGTAAGGTGCGCCCCGGGTCCGAGGTCCCGCCCGATGTCGCGGGCCAGCGCACGTACGTAGGTGCCGGTGGAGACGCTCGCGCGGAAGCGGACCCGAGGGAGATCGATGTCCGTGACCGCGATCTCGTGGATGGTCACCTCGCGTGCCCGCAGTTCGGGGCGCTCCCCGCGGCGGGCCAGCGCATAGGCGCGCTCGCCGCCGGTGCGGCGCGCCGAGTAGGAGGAGGGCACCTGGCGTCCGACGCCCTCGCGGGCCGCGAAGGAGGCCCGGATCGCCTCGCCGTCCAGCTCCCGCCAACCGGCATCCTCCGATACGGTCTTCCCCGTGAGGTCGTCCGTGTCGGTCTCCCGCCCCAGCGCCAGCGTCGCATCGTAGGATTTCGGGAGTCCGTGGTAGAGGTCGGCGAGCCGGGTGAACGACCCGACGAGCGACAGCAGGAGCCCCGTCGCGAAGGGGTCGAGCGTGCCCGTGTGGCCGATCCGGCGCACCCCCAGCTTTCGCCGTATCCGAAGGACGATGTCGTGCGACGTCGCTCCGGCCGGCTTGTCGACGAGGAGCAGACCGGCTTCAGTCGTCACGCGGCCCCGCGTCCTCGCGAGCCCGGCGCAGCAGTTCCTCGATCCGGCTCGCGTGCTCGGGCGTTTCATCCGGCAGGAAGCGGAACTCCGGGACCTTCCGCAGCCGGAGCGACCGGCCGAGTTCACGTCGTATGAACCCCACCGCGTGTTCCAGCCCTTCGACTCCCTCCGACACATCCCCGTCGGAGCGAATGTAGACGGTGGCGAAGGAGAGATCGCGGGTCGCCCGCACGTCGGTCACCGTCACTCCGTCGAGCCGCGGGTCCTTGAGCGATCCGAGCAGGAGGCGCGTGAGTTCGCGCCGGAAGAGCTCGCCCAGTCGTTCGCTCCGGTGACGATGGGTCACCCGCTCCCCCGCGCCGGTCCGCCGGCCTTCACAGGAACTCGGTCTCCGACTCGATGACGTGCGCCCTCGGGTCCGATCTCAGGAAGAGGTCGACGCGTCCGAGCACCGATTCGGCATGCCGGCGTTCGCCCGATGCGACGCAGGCCGTGATCTCGGCCATCGAGGCCCGGTCGCGGAGGCCGGTCTCGGCGGCGGAAACCCGGAACTTCACGATCGTGCGCTCGCGCAGGCCGCGGACGACCGAACGCTTTGCCTTGAGCGACCGGCAGCCCGGGAGGTGAAACACCCAGCGGCCCACCCCGATGACGGCCATGATGCCCCGCGGAAGATCAGCCCGCCGGTGCTCCGGAGAGGGTGCGCGCGACCTCCACCACCTCGTAGCACTCGATCACATCGCCGACCTTGATATCGTTGTAGTTCTCGATGGAGATGCCGCACTCGTACCCATCTCTCACCTGGCGCACATCCTCCTTGAACCGCCTGAGGCTGTCGATCCGGCCCTGGTAGATCTGGATCTGGTCGCGCAGGAGGCGGATCGGGAGGTTGCGCCGCATGGTCCCGGTCTGGACGTAGCAGCCCGCGATCGTCCCGGCCTTCGGGACGCGGAAGAGCTCGCGGATCTCGGCCATGCCGACCGTGACCTCACGCTGCTCGGGCGCGAGCAGACCTTCGAGCGCGAGACGGATCTCCTCGACCGCTTCGTAGATCACGTTGTAGATCCGGATCTCGATCGACTCGCGTTCCGCGGCGGCCGCCGCCCCGGCGTCGGGTCGGACGTGGAAGCCGACGATGATCGCCTCCGACGTCGAGGCCAGAAGAATGTCGGACTCGTTGATGCCGCCCACGGCCCGGTGGATGACCTCGACCGAGACCTCGTCGGTCGACAGCCGCTCCAGGCTGTCGGAGAGCGCCTGGACCGAGCCGTCCGTATCGCCCTTGATGACGACGTTCAGACGGGCGCCCTCGCCCGCCTTGACCGCGGCGAAGACATCCTCGAGCCGTGTGCCGGTCGCCCGGCGGCGGATATCCTTCTCCCGCTCCAGTTGCTGGCGCCGCGAGACGATCTCGCGGACCCGCGCCGCGGAGAGGACGACGAGCGAGTCGCCTGCCTGGGGGACGCCCTCGATCCCGAGCACCCGCACGGGGATCCCCGGACCGGCGCTCGTGACCTTCCGGCCGCGCTCATCGATGAGCGCGCGGACGCGTCCGCCGTGAAGTCCGCAGACGAAATCGACGCCGACTTCCAGCGTCCCCCGCTCCACGAGCACCGTCGCGACCGGACCCATGCCGCGGTCCAACTGCGCCTCGACGACCGTCCCCCGGGCCTCTCGCTCCGGGTTCGCCTTCAGCTCGAGAATCTCCGCCTGGAGAAGGACCTTCTCGAGAAGATCGTCCAACCCTTCGCCCGTCTTCGCCGAGACGTCCGCACCGAGGATCTCGCCGCCGAAGTCCTCGAGGACGACCTCGCGCGCGAGGAGCTCCCTCTTGACCCGATTCACATCCGCCGATGGGAGGTCGACCTTGTTCACCGCGACGACGATGGGCACCGACGCGTTCCGGGCGTGGCTGATCGCCTCGATCGTCTGCGGCATCACGGAGTCGTCCGCCGCCACGACGAGGATCACGATGTCCGTCACCTCCGCGCCGCGCGCGCGCATGGCCGTGAACGCCTCGTGGCCGGGCGTGTCGAGGAAGGTGATCGTCCTGCCCTCCGAGAGAACCACGTGATAGGCGCCGATGTGCTGCGTGATGCCCCCCGCCTCTCCCGCGATCACGTTCGTACTCCGGATACGGTCGAGTAGCGAGGTCTTTCCATGGTCGACGTGGCCCATCACGGTCACGATGGGCGGACGGGGCACCAACTGGCTCTCGTCCTCGGGCAGGTCCTCGTCGGCGCTCGCGAGGTCCGCCTCGAACCCCTCCTCGCGGATCGCCGTGAAGCCCGCCTCCTCGCAGATGAGTTCGATCTGGCCGAAGTCGAGTCGCTGATTGATCGTCACCATGAGACCGAGGTTCTTGAACGCCGAGGTGATGATGGCTTGCGGCGGGACCTCGATCAGGTCGGCGAGCTCCGACACGGTGAGGAACTCGTTGACCCGAACCGTCGCCTTCTCCGTGCGCTGTTCGAGCTCGCGCTGCTCGCGCTCCGCTTCGCGCTGCTGTTGCTGCGTTTCCCGACGCCGCTTCCGCGGCGAGGACTGCCCCATCGCGGCCAGCGTCTTGCGGAAATTCTGCTGGACCGCGTTCCGATCCACGCGTCGCCGCTTTTTTCCGTCTCCGCCGCGAGACTTCTTGCGGCCATCGACCGTGTAGCCTTCGGCCGAGATTCGCACCTTGCCGCCGGGGCCCGCCGAGGCCCTGGGGCCCGCGGGCGCCGTCGGGGCGGCGGGCGACGGCATGTCACGGCGGACCGGCTTCGGCCGACGTGCGGAGCGCGGCGGCGCGGACGGCGTCTCCGCCTCCTCCGCCGGCTCCGCGGATTCCGCTTCCGGCTCGGTGACTTCCGGCTCGGCGACTTCCGCCTCCGCAACCTCGACACTCGCTTCCGACTCCGTCGGCTCGGCTTCCTCGGCGGCGGGAACCTCGTCCACCTCGGCGGGCTCCGGGGCGACTTCGGCTTCAGGCTCGAATTCGGTCTCCGCCTGCGGGGCCTCGGTCCCGGTTTCGGGCTCGGCCTCGGCCTCGGCCGGAGATTCGACTTCGGGCGCCTCCGCGGCCGCCGTCGTGGCCTCTTCCGTCGCCTCGGGGGCGGGGCCAACCGCTTCTTCGACGTCGACTTCCGGCGTCGCGGCAGTGAGCGACGCCGGAGCCGCCCTCCGCCGGCGACGGCGTCGCCGCACGGGGGCCGCGGTGCCGGTGACCGCCTCACCCCTCCGTTCGCGTTCGAGCCGCGCGTGCAGACGTGCCACGCTCGCCGAGTCCACGCTCGACATGTGGCTCCGCACGGGCACCTCCATCTCCCGCAGCAACTGGATGAGGTGACTCGTGTCGAGTCTCAGTTCCTCTGCGACCTCGAAGACACGCTTCATTGTCCAGGCACCTGCCCTTCCGGATCTCCCTGCGACCCGGAGCTTTCGTCACGCCGCGAAGGCGTGCGCTCCCCTTCGAGAATCCGCTGCGCCAGCGCCGAATCCGTGACGCCGACGACGGCTACATCGTTCCGTCCGAGCGCCCGTCCGAGCGCCCGGCGACTCGCCACCGTTACCCGCGACGCCCGCCGCGCCTGTGGCGTGAGGCGGCCCACCGCATGCCGCGATGCGTCGCCCGCGACCACGAGCAGGGCGAGCCTTCCCCTGCGCGCCGCGATGTCCACGGCCCGGGTTCCGAGCGCGACCCGTCCCGCGCGCGTCGCGATCCCCAGCAAGCTCAACGTCCCGCCGCCGCGCTTCAGGCGGTCCCCTCGCCCGAGGCCGCCGTGCTCAGCGCATCGGCCGCCTCCGCGGGTTCCGGCTCCGGGGCCGCCTCCACGGGTTCCGGCTCCGGCGGCACATCCGCGGGTTCCGGCTCCGGCGGCACATCCACGGCCGCTGCGTCCGAGGGCGCCTCGGCAGCCGCCTTCGCGGCCGCGGCGCCCTCCGTCTGCGCCTCGTCCACGACGGTCAATTCGTCGATGAGCGCTTCCAGCGTATCCGCCTCGTCCGGCCCGATCCCCGGAACCTGGAGGAAATCGCTCCGGTCCATGTCGAGGAGTCCATAAAAGCTGCCGATCCCGGCCGCCTCGAGTGCCGCAAGCGTCGCGGGGGCGATCCCCTCGAGCTCGGAGAGCGGGAAGTCGGACATCTCGTACTCGTCATCGCCTCCGAACAGGCTGGCCTCTCCGCCGCGCTCCATCCAGTCACGGCTGGAATACAGGTCGATCTGCCAACCAATGAGTTGCGACGCCAACCGCACGTTCTGTCCGTTTCGTCCGATCGCCAGCGACAGCTGATCCTCATCCACGATCGCCGTAATGACGTGTCGCTCCTGATCCGAGATCACCTTGGCGACCCGGGCCGGAGCCAGGGCGCGGCGGGCGAAGATCTCGGGGTCCGGGTGCCACGGGACGATGTCGATCCGCTCCCCGCTCAACTCCGACACGACGGCCTGGACGCGCGACCCCTTCAGGCCCACGCAGGCCCCGACCGGGTCGACGGACTCATCCCGGGACGCGACGGCCACCTTCGTGCGCCCGCCCGCCTCACGAACGATCTCCTTGATGTCCACGATATCCTGGTAGATCTCCGGCACCTCGAGCGCGAACAGCGAAGCGACGAACTGGGGGTCCGCCCGCGACAGGATGAGTCGCGGACCGCGCGGCGTCTCCTCCAGCAGCTTCAGCACGGCACGGATCGGTTCGCCCTGCCGGAAGCGTTCCCGCGGGTTCTGTTCCCGCCACGGGATGATCGCCTCGGCTTCCCGCGACCGGTTCAGCATCACGACGAGTTTGCCGCGCTCGCTCGCCTGCACCTCGCCCGAAACGAGGTCCCCTACCCGATCGTTGAACTCCATGCGGATCCGGTCGCGTTCTCCCTCGCGGATGCGCTGAATGATCCTCTGCTTGGCGGCCATCACCGCGCTGCGTCCGAAATCCCTGAAATCGACGGGGATCTCCATGAGGTCGCCGACCTGGAAGTCGGGATCATCCCAGCGAGCCTGCTCCAGCGTCACTTCCCGTGCCGGATCCTCGACCTCCTCGACGACTTCCTTGAGGACGACGATCGAGATGTCCCCTCCATCGGTGACGTCGATTTCCGCATCGACCGGACCGCCGAAACGACGGGCGAGCGCCGCGTGGATGCCTTCGCGGATGAGATCATGCAGCTCCAGCTCCGTCAGCGACTTGTTGGCCGCCATCATGCGGAACGCTTCAACGATCGGGATCTGATCGCTCATTGCCCCTCTCTATCTCCCACCCACACCTCCGGCCGCGTCCCAGTCGTAGACCAGGCGGGCGGAGGCCACGAGCTCCAGCGGGATCTCCACGCGATCCCCTTCGATCTCCAGCGCGAACGTCCCGGGACGTCCCTTCACCATCCCGAGCAGCGTGCCTTCCAGTTTTCGGCCTCGGTCGGCCAGCGGACCGTAGCCCCGGACGCGAATCCGCGACCCGGCAAAGCGGTCGTAGTCCACGGGCTTGACCAGCGGCCGTTCCACTCCCGGCGACGACACTTCGAGCACCCAGTCCTCGTCGGCCCCATCTTCAAGTGCGCCACGCAGTTCCCTCGTCACCGCGACGCAGTCGTCGACGGTCACGCCCGACCGCGGGTTCGACAAACCGGGCCGATCGATCCGGAGCCGCAGCAACGGCCGCTGACGGCCTCCGCCCCGCTCCATTTGCACGACCTCGAAGCCGAGGGCTTCGACCGCGCGTTCGATGTCCGCCGAGTCCAGCATGACCGACCCTTTCGGCGAATCCGGTTCGCCCTACTGCAAAAAAAAGTGGGGCCCGTACAGCTTCCCCACTTCGAGTAACGCCATCGCCCGCCGGCCCGCACGGACGTATGTGAACATGCGACCCGGAACATACGGCGGGGCCCGACCCGCTGCAACAGCCGGCGCTGCTCGCCGGCGTCGCCGGTTCAGTCGCTCCGCAGCCCCAGGAAGGCGGCCATCCGTCCCGCCGTACCGCCGCTCGCGCGGTGTGAATGAAGGTCGCCGGGGCCGCACGACGTGCAGAAACGGGAGATCGTAAGCGCGCCGGGTACGACGCCGGCCGCCGCGGCCTGGGCGGCGAGGATGCGCCTCAAGTCGAGTTGCGCGCGCGTGCCGCCGAGGCCGAAGGCAGAGAGCACGGGGGTGTCGACCTCGTAGCAGTCCCCGCAGATCGCCGGCCCCAGATGGACACGGAGATCCCCGGCGGCGCCGGAGGAGCCGCGGTCGAAGCCGCGAACGAGCCGGGCGATCGCGCGCGGAAGGATGCCCGCCGCGGCCCCCCGCCATCCCGCGTGGATCAGCCCGATGCGTCCGCGTTCGCGCGACCACAGATAGACGGGCACGCAATCGGCGGCCGTCGCGGCCAGGAGCCAGCCGGGTCCCTCCGCGAGCTGGCCGTCCACGCGACCCGCCCGGTGGACCGTGCAGGCCCCCGAGTCGGAGACGGTCGAGGCGCCGATCTCCCGGAGATCCGTACCGTGGACCTGAGTCGGCACCGAGACCCGGCGGAAGCCGAGTTCGCGGGCCAGGTCCTCGTAGACCGAGGCCACGTGCTCCGGAGAAGCCTCCGCGACCGCGAGGTCCCCGCGCTCGGCCGTCGTGATCCCGCACACGATGTACGGATCGAGCGCCTCCCACCGCGACAGCCGCAGCATGCCGTCCCCGGGGATCTCCGCGACCTCCGTCATGCGCGTTCCGGCGCCACCCGTTCGATGCGGGCCCCCAACGACGCGAGGCGTTCGTGGATGCGCTCGTAGCCGCGTTCGATCTGCCCGATGTTGTGCACGCGACTCCCGCCTTTCGCGGCCAGCGCCGCGATGAGGAGCGCCATGCCGGCCCGGATGTCGGGGCTCTCGAGCGTCGCCCCGCGCAGCGGCGAAGGTCCGACGACGACCGCCCGGTGCGGATCGCAGAGGACGATGCGGGCGCCCATGGCGATCACCTTGTCGACGAAGAACATCCGCGACTCGAACATCTTCTCGTGGATGAGGACGGTGCCTCTGCACTGGGTCGCGGCCACCAGCGCGATGCTGATCAGATCCGCGGGGAACGCCGGCCAGGGCCCGTCGTCGATCTTCGGAATCTGACCGCCGAGGTCCGGCTGGATCTCCAGCTCTCCCGCGCCGTGCACGAGGAGGTGGTCATCGCGCCACGCGAATTCGAGGCCGAGCCGTCGGAATCCCACGCGGAGGGGGTCGAAGTGGGTCGGATCCACTCCGGCGATTCGAAGGGTTGAGCCCGTCGCCGCCGCCAACCCGATCACGCTTCCGATCTCAATGTGATCCGGCCCGATCCGGAAGGTTCCGCCACCCAGGGTCTCCACGCCGTCGATGACGAGCCGCGAAGTCCCGATGCCGTCGATGCGGGCGCCGAGCGTGACGAGAAAGCGGCACAGGTCCTGCACGTGGGGTTCCGTGGCGGCGTTGCGAAGTTCCGTCGTGCCCGTCGCCGTCGCTGCCGCGAGCACGGCGTTCTCCGTCCCCGTCACGGACGGCTCGTCGAGGAACACGGAAGCGCCGCGGAGACCGGGCGCGCGCAGGACGTAGCGGTCTCCGACATCGACCGTCGCGCCGAGCGCCTGCAGCGCAAGCATGTGGGTGTCGAGGCGGCGGCGCCCGATGAAGTCCCCTCCGGGGTGCGGGAGCTGGCACGACCCAATGCGGGCGAGCATGGGGCCCGCGAGCAGCACCGATCCGCGGATCCGGCCGGCCAGGTCCGCATCGGGGATCGCCCGCCGATTCACGCCGGCGGCATCGAGTTCGAGAACGCCCGGCGCTGTCCAGTCACCCTCGACGCCGAGACTGCGGAGAAGGTCGAGCAGCGTCTCCACGTCGGTGATGCGCGGGACGTTCTCGATGCGCACCGGCTCGCGCGTGAGGAGCGTGGCGGCGAGGATCGGGAGGGCCGCGTTCTTGTTTCCGACGGGCGTGAACACGCCGCTCAGCTCGTTCCCACCCTCGATCCGATAGTACATCGCGCCTCCTCCCCCCCGTTCCCGCCTCCGCCTTGCCGGCACCGCGCGCCAAAGTAGCCGGCGGACAGAGGGCGGCCTAGGTTCAGGCGGAATGCAGCGCCGCTCGAACGCAGTGGGGTTTTGCCGCGGACTGCCAGTCAGTCCGACTCACTTACGGGGGAGCCGCAGTGACCACATACGAGATCGCGGTCGTGGCCGGGATGGCGGTTTGGCTCGTCGTCGCGCTGGCGATTCTCATCGTCCTCCTGCACGCGATTCGCCTGTTGCGCGAAACCCGCGAGCCGCTGGGACAGATCTCGGGTACGGTCACCGACCTCAGCGACCGCCTCAAGCCGGTGCTGCACAACGTCGAACAGGCGAGCGACCAGGCCCGGCGCATCGCGGGCCGACTCCGGGACGACGCGGACGGCGTGGGACAGGCACTGAAGAGCGCGAGCGAATCCACCGGCCGCATGGTGGACCTGGTCGAGGAGCGGGTGGTGGAGGTCGCGGCGCTGCTGGCCGTCGTCCAGGAGGAGGCCGAGGAGACGTTCCTGACGACGGCCTCCCTGCTGCGCGGACTCCGGCGCGGCAAGGACAACGTCTCGACCGCGAAGCGCGTGGTCCGGGCGCTCGGGGACCGCGGCGGAGAGTGACCGGGGCGGACGGGCCCGGCTGCTAGGCCGGGCGCAGCCCCGCGTACGCGACGACGACTTTCTTCCGGCCGACCGTCTCGAACGCGATATCGGCCTTGGCCTCCCTCCCGAAGCCGTACACCTGCAGCACCTCGCCGGCCCCGAAGCGCGGATGCACCACGCGTACGCCCGGGGTGAGCGAGAGCGGCACCTGCGAGTCTTCGTAGTCGTACTCGAGCTCCCCCGGAGGTCCCGACCCTCCATCCGCACCGGCGGCGGCGGCGCGGCCCGATCCGCGGTCCGGGCTCCTCTGCCAGGCGAAGGAGCGACCTCCCGGCTCGCTTCCGCCCGCCGGTCGGCGGCCGGCCCCGAGGGCGTCCCGGGCACGCCATCGCCCCCGGCGCGGCGCCGCGAGCCGCGGAAGCACGTGTTCCTCCGGGAGTTCATCGATGAAGCTCGACGGGGCCGAGCGGCTCGCCATCCCCGCCCGCCAGCGGTGGTCGGCATACGTCAGGCTGAGCCGGTCCATCGCCCTCGTGACCCCGACGTAGAAGAGGCGCCGCTCCTCTTCCAGCCCGCCCGGCGCCTCCACCGCCCTCGAGAGAGGAAACAGGCCCTCCTCCAGCCCGCCCAGAAAGACCACCGGGAACTCGAGTCCCTTCGCATTGTGCAGCGTGATCATCGTCACCGCTTCACCGTCGAAGTCCGCCTCATCGAGGTCGGAACGCAGGGACACGGACTGCAGGAACAACTCCAGATCCGTGGCTTCGTCGTCGGGGTCCTCCACGTCGTCGCGCTCGAACGCCTCCGCCGCCGCGAACAGTTCGCTCACGTTCTCCAGGCGGTCCGCGCCGTCCTCCTCCTCCGCCAGCGCCGTGGCCAGACCGAAGGTCGCGACGCAGGCCTCGAGCGCTTCCCGGGCGCCGCAGGCCGGAAGCGAAGCCCGTACGTCGGCGAGCCCGTCCGTGAACCGCCTCAGGCCGCGCGCCGCCGCCCTCGGGATGCCGTCTTCGTGCCGCGCCCGCGCCGCGACCGCCGCGAGGGGCTCCACGGCCGCGCCTGCGACGGCGCCCGCGCGGGCGAGTGCCTCCAGCCGCTCCAGGCTCTTCGCTCCGACCCCGCGCCTCGGCCACCCCACGGCGCGCATGAACGCGGCGTCGTCCGCCGGGTTCACGAGAAGGCGCAGGTAGGCGATGACATCCTTTACCTCGCGACGTTCGTAGAAGGGGACGCCTCCCACGATCCGGTACGGGATCCCGGAGCGCCGGAACGCCTCCTCGAAGGCCCGCGACTGGGCGTTCGTCCGGTACAGCACCGCAAACTCGTTCAGGCCCCGGGTGTCGCGGCCCGCCTCGATCCGCGACGACACCCACGCCGCCTCCGCCCGCTCGTCATCGCAACGGACGACCTCGATCGGATCGCCGGCCTCCCGCTCGGTGTGCAGCCGCTTCGGTTTCCTCGCGAGGTTCCGTGAGATGACCGCGTTCGCGACCTCGAGAATCGACCCCGTCGAGCGATAGTTCCGCTCCAGCCGCACGACGTGCGCGCCGTGGAAGTCGGCCTCGAAGTCGAGGATGTTCCGGATGTCCGCTCCACGCCATCCGTACACCGCCTGATCGTCGTCCCCCACGACGCAGAGGTTCCCGTGTTTCGAGGCCAGCGTCTTCACCATCCGGTACTGGGCGTGGTTCGTGTCCTGGTATTCGTCCACGAGTACGTGGGCGAAGCGGGCGGCGTAGCGGTCCCGCACGCCGTCCACCGTCTCCAGCAGGCGCACCGTCTCGAACAGGAGGTCGTCGAAATCGTAGGCGTTGCGCCGTGCGAGTTCGCGCTGGTACGCGGGGTAGACCTTCGCCACGACCTCGGCGAGCAGGTCGAAAGCCTCGGACTCGTACTCGGCGGGACCCAGGAGCGCGTTCTTCGCGCTGGAGATCCGGCCACGCAGCGCGCGGGGGGCCCAGCGCCTGGGGTCGTACCCCTCCGACTCCATCACATCCCTGAGCGTGCGGATGGAGTCATCCTCGTCGTAAATCGTGAAGGCGCGCGAGCGGGACGTGTGCGGGGCCTCGATGCGAAGGAGGCGGGCGGCGACCGAGTGGAACGTGCCGATCCACAGGCCCCGGGTGGAATGGCCGATGAGCCCCTCGATCCGTTCCCGCATCTCGCCGGCGGCCTTGTTGGTGAAGGTGACGGCGAGGAGGCGTGTGGGCTCCAGCCCCTCCTCGATGAGCCGGGCGGCCCGCGCCGTGAGCACCCGCGTCTTGCCGGAACCCGCGCCTGCGAGGACCAGCAGCGGTCCTTCGCCGTGCTCCACCGCGTCCCGCTGCTCCGGGTTGAGGCGGAGTCCCCTCACGTCCCCCGTTTCCCGGGTCGGTGACGCGGCAGCTCGATCCGGAAGCTCGCGCCCCGCCCCGTGTCCTCGAGGCGGATGGAGCCATCGTGCATGTCCTCGATGATGCGCCGCGTGAGGGACAGGCCGACCCCCCAGCCATGCTTCTTGGTCGTGACGCCGATGTTGAAGATCTTGTCCCGGAGCGCGGGAGGGATCCCCGGTCCGGTGTCCAGCACCCGGAACACGGAACGCTTGCCGCTCGGGCCGAGGTGGGAGATCACGATCCGGCCGCCATCCGGAGCCAGCGCGTCGATCGCGTTTCTGATCAGATTTTCGAACGCCCACTCCAGGAGCGTCGGGTTGCCCAGCACCTCGGGCGACTCGGGCTCCATCTCCACGGCGATCTCGATCTTGCCGGTGCGGGAGAGCGTGGGGAGTCGCGCCTCGAAGTACTGCCGAAGCTGGATGGCCGTGGCGCGCACGGACATGGGCTCGAGCTTCGGCTTGTGGCCGATGAGTTCGAAGCGGCGCGACACCTTCTGGAGGCGCGTCACATCCGCCGCCATCTCGTCGATGAGATCCGGTTGTCCCACCTCCGATCCCCGGGGGCGCGGCCGGTCCTCGAGGACCTCCAGCCAGCCGACGAGCGAACTGAGCGGCGTGCCCATCTGATGCGCCGATTCCCTGGCCATGGCGGACCAGATGCGCTCCCGCTCACTCCGGAAGGAGAGGAAGAGGAGCCAACCTCCGCTGCCGAGGATGACGACGAGCGACGCCGCCTGCAGCCACGGGACGAGGCGGAGACGGCTCGTGAACTCGGGATCGCCGAAGTGGACCTGCAGGCCGGGCGCCTCGAAGGGCGGCCGCAGCGCGTCGAGTTCGACCACGAATTCGCGCAGCGCCTCGTCGTCCGGGTCGTCCGGGTCGCCGGTCGGGCCGAGCGGGAAGTCGTCGGGCAGGTGCGCGGAGCTGCTCGGGTTCCCCAGGGTATCGGTGATCACGATCGGGATGCGGAGGCGCCGGACCTGGGCGCCCACCTGCTGCGATGCCTGGTTCCAGAGTTCGTTCTGTTCCTCGATCGTGAGGTTGCCCGCCGCGGCCGCGATGCTGATGGCCGTCAACTGCCCGAGGACCGCGGCGTCGAGCCGGCGTTCCTCCGCCTGCTGACGCGAGAAGATGGCGGACCACACGAGGACGCCCGTGGACAGCACCGCGAGCAGCAGCGCGCCGCCGCGCCGGTTCCAGAGCCGGATCACGGGCAGGACTCGAGCCGATCGAACCCGAGATAGGGGTGGAGAATCTCCGGCAGCAGGATCCCCTCGCCCTCGCGGAAGCCCGTCTCGAGCAACACCACGATGAGCCGGGCCAGGGCCAGCGCCGAACCGTTCAGCGTGTGGACGTGCAGGGGACGCCCCCCGCCCTGGGGCCGGAAGCGGATATCGGAGCGCCGCGCCTGGAAATCCCCGTACGACGAGCAACTGGACACCTCGAGCCACGCCTCGACGCCGGGAGCCCAGATCTCCAGGTCGTACGTGATCGCGTTCGCGAATCCGAGATCTCCCAGCGGGAGCAGAACCCGTCGATAGGGGACTTCCAGGAGCTCGAGCACCCGCTCCGCGTGGCGGGTCAGAAGCTCCAGTTGCGCCTCCGATTCCTCGGGACGGCAGATGCGGACGATCTCCACCTTGTCGAACTGGTGAACCCGCAGGAGCCCGCGCGTATCGCGGCCCGCGGCGCCGGCCTCCCGCCGGAAGCAGGGCGTGTGCGCGACGTAGGCCAGCGGCAGGTCCCCCGCGGACAGGATCTCTCCCCGGTGCAGATTCGTGAGGGGCACCTCGGCCGTGGGCACCAGGAAGAGGTCGTCGGGGTCCGTTCGGTAGGCGTCGTCCTCGAACTTGGGGATGTGACCGGTCCCCATCATCGAATCCCGCGAGACGACGAGAGGGGGCAGGACCTCCAGGTATCCGTGCTCGCGGACGTGCAGGTCCAGCATGAACTGAACGAGCGCGCGGCTGAGGCGGGCGCCGCCCCCGACGAGGAGCGGAAAGCCGGAGCCCGCGATCTTCGCACCGCGCTCGATATCCAGGGACGGCGTCCTGCCGCCCGGCAGCGCGCCGCCGCCGGGATCCGTATGGCCGTGCGTCGCCCCGAGCACCCAGTGCGGCGGCACCTCGCCCTTCCGCGGGGCGCCCCACTCCGCGACCGTCGGCCCTTCTCCTTCCTCTCCGGGCGGGACGCGGGGGTCGGGGATGTTCGGGATCTGCAGGAGGCCATCGCGCAGCTCCGCCTCGGTGCGCGCCAGGTCCGCATCGAGGGCCCGGATCCGCGCGGCCACGTGGCGCATGGCCTCGATCTCCGCCGATGCGTCCTCTCCCCTGCCCTTCGCGGCGCCGATCGCCTTCGACGCCGTGTTCCGCTCGGCCTTGAGGACTTCCACTTCCCGGATCAGGCGGCGGCGGACCTCGTCCGTCCGCAGCGTCTCCTCCACGAGTCCCGCGGCGTGCTCGTCGCCGCGTTTCCGCATGGCGTCGCGGACGAGTTCGGGGTCGTCGCGGAGGGTTCTGAGGTCAAGCATGTCGGTGGGGGGCGGGATCGGCCGGACGGGACGTCACAACGAACCGTGCGTTCCCGGTTCGAGGACGATGTCTCCGCAGTTCGGGTTCACCAGGTGGCGGAAGACGAGCGTGCCCGCTTCGGGATCGATGGAGAGCACCTGCAGCTTCGCGTAGCGGCTGCACGCGAGAAAGTTGTTCGGGTCGACGCGACTGCGCGCGATGAGCACGTCCCCCGGCTGCACCGCGACGGGCGCGTTCAGCGTGTACCCCTGCTCCGGGGCCTCGAGCACGGCGTCGAAGCGTTCGCCGGTGATCTGCAGACCCGCATCCGTTACGCTGTCCGCGACCGCCGAGAAGGGGACGAGTTCCGGCGCCCCGTCCCGGATCCGAAAGAGGAAATCCCAGTTCAGCGTCTGGTCCACGCGAGCCGGGACCGCGAGTACGATGTCGAACGCCGGAGGATCTTCGAGGCGGCCCGTCACGTAGTCATACAGCGTGACCTCCGTCGGCGTGAGCGGAACATCGCCGAGGAAGGCATCGAACGGATCGTCGCAGGCCGTCGCCGCGAGTGCGAGGACCAGCGCTCCGAGCCGGATGGACGGACAGGTTCGGTGTCGGGGGAACATGGCGCGAAAACTGTCGCCCGGGGGGGACTCGGGCAAGAAAAAACACCCCGGCGCAGCGGGATCGGCCGAGCGGGCCGGCAACGTGGCGCGGCACCCGCGGCGTCCGTAGCTTGGCCGCGTCGCGGCCGGCCCGCGGCGGGAAGATCCCGGCGCACGCGAGGGCGGTTCGGAGGACGGGAGGGAGGCTCTGTCGGTGCACCTCGACGCGTACTGCGCGGTCCTCGCGGGCGGGATCGGCCGCCGGTTCTGGCCCGCGTCGACCCCGGCCCGTCCGAAGCAGCTCCTGCCCCTGGCCGGTCCCGACCCGCTCATCGAGGATACGCTCGCCCGTGCCGTGGCGCTGGTGGGCGCCGCGCGCGTCCGGGTCGTCGCGGCCGAACGCCTCGTGAAGCTCATGCGCCCGAGCCTGGATGCGGCGGGCGTCGATGCGCTCATCGAGCCGAAGGCGCGCGGAACCGGGCCGGCCCTCGTCTGGGCCGCGGCCGAAATCGAGCGGGCTCACCCGGGCGCCCTGATGATCTCCATGCACGCGGACCACCGCATCGAGCCCCCGGAGGCGCTCGCCGAGACGCTGCGGCCGGCCCTCCAAGCGGCCCGGGAGGGGTACCTGTGCTGCGTCGGCGTGCGGCCGGACCGTCCCGAGACCGGCTTCGGGTACGTGGAGACCGGACGAGAGACCGACTCCGGCGCACTGGAGGTGCGGCGTTTCGTGGAGAAGCCGGATCCCGCCACGGCCCGAAGATACCTGAAGTCGGGACGCTTCCTTTGGAACTCCGGCATCTTCGTATGGCGAGCCGCCGACCTGCTCGAGGCCGCCCGACGTAGCGCGCGCGAACTCGCGGGAGCCTGGCCGGCGCTGGAGCGCGGCGATGCGGAGGGTTTCTACGCCCGCGCCGAGCCGGTCGCGATCGACGTCTGCGTGATGGAGCGAGCCGAGCGCGTGGCCGCCGTGGAGGCCCGATTCGCCTGGGACGACCTCGGCGTGTGGAGCGCGCTCCTGCGCTCCAGGGAGGTGGACGAGGCGGGAAACGCTTCGGTCGGCTCCGCTCGTCTCATCGACGCGGCGGACAACGTCGTGTGGACCGAGTCCTGCCGGGCCACGGTGATCGGAGTGTCGGATCTCGTCATCGTGGAGGCGAACGGCGAACTCCTCGTGATGCCGCGCGAAGAGGCCGCGGGACTCGACGCTCGCCTGGGACGGATCGACCCGGACCCGTCATCCTCTTCCGAAGCGCCGCGTTGACGACGCTGATCATGTTCGACGACGACCGGGCGGACGGCTGGGCCCCTTTCGCGCTCACCCGGCCGTGCGGCGAACTCATCTTCGGCCGCTGGACGTTGCGCGAGCGGCTGGAACGGGTCGCCCGAATGCGCGTGGCGGGTCACGTGACGCGCCCATGGCTGCGCCGGTACGCGGAGCCCGGGGCGCCGCGCTGTCTGGATCCGGACGGGCTTTTCGCGCCCTGTACCGCCTGGAACGCCCGGGCCGTCCCGTCGCTCGACGCGGGGTGGAGCGGCGCGCCCGCCAACCTCTGGGTCGCCGATCGGCTGGCGGGCGTCCGCCTGGGCGCCGACGTCGAGCCGCCGCGGGCGGACTGGTTCGCCGCGCCCCGCCCCCGGCCCGGGCTGCCCGACCGCGCGGTCCCCGGCGCCTGGCTTCGACACCCGTGGGACCTCGTGTCCGCCGGATCCGACCGGCTGGCCGCGGA
The DNA here is from genome assembly GCA_009840115.1 of Gemmatimonadales bacterium. Lineage (GTDB taxonomy): Bacteria > Gemmatimonadota > Gemmatimonadetes > Palauibacterales > Palauibacteraceae > Palauibacter > Palauibacter irciniicola. Next base: position 47,125 of record VXOJ01000010.1, read on the forward strand.
CCTGGCGGCCGCGCCGGGCCCGGAGGCGCCGGAACTTCCGGACGGCTGCTGGCGCCTCGGGGACGCCCCGATCCGCTTCGGCGAGGGCGCGCACGTGGAACCCGGCGTGCTCTTCGATGCGCGCGAGGGCCCGATCGAACTCGGTGCCGGAGTCCGGGTCCGCGCCGGCACCCGACTCGGCGGGCCGCTCTACGCGGGAGCCGGCTCGCAGCTCCTCGGTGGCCACATCTCCCGCTTTTCGGGCGGACCCCGCTCCCGCGTGCGCGGCGAGGTCGACCGCGTCACGACCCTGGGCTATTCGAACAAGGCGCACGACGGGTTTCTCGGCCATGCGTACCTCGGCCGCTGGGTCAACCTCGGCGCGGCCACGGTGAACAGCGATCTCAAACACACGTATGGTCCGATCCGGGTCGGGCCGCCGGGCGCGCGGCGGGACACCGGGCTCCTCAAGTTCGGCTGCCTGCTCGGCGACCACGTGAAGACCGGCGTCGGCACTCGGCTGGAAACCGGCACGGTCGTCGGCGCCGGCTCCAGCCTTTTCGACCCCGAGTCGCCCCCCCGGTGGGTGGAGCCATTCTCGTGGGGAGGGGGCCGGAGCCCGGAGCCGCACCGCCGCGGCGACTTCCTCTCCACCGCCGTCCGGGTCGTCGAGCGCCGGGGGCTCGAAGGGACCCGGGAATTCCGGGACTGGCTGGGCGACGTCTGGGACGAGGCCCGCGGCGCGTGAGCCTGACGGTCGCCTCACTGGGCTCGGGCAGCCGCGGCAACGCGTTCCTCGTGGAGGGCGACCGCGCCCGCGTGCTCGTCGATGCGGGGTTCTCGGGGGTTCAGCTCGCCCGTCGACTCGCCGAACTCGACGTGGAGCCCGAGGCCATCGACCTCGTCGTCGTCACGCACGAACACCGGGATCACGCGGCGGGCATCGGCATCGGAGCACGCCGCTGGGGCTGGCCACTCGCGATGAACCCCCCGACACGCCGCGCCTGCGCCCCCCTTCTGCGCGGGCAGGAGCGATGCGGGGACCTGCCGCTCACGGGACTCGAGATCGGCGACCTCTCGATCGAGGCCGCCCCCACCGCGCACGATGCCGCGAAACCCGTCGCCGTCACGGTCCTGCACCGGCCCACGGGCCTGCGCGTGGGGATCGCGACGGACCTCGGGAGACCGACGATGCCGGTCCGCGTGGCGCTCCGGGAATGCGCCTTTCTCGTGATGGAAGCGAACCACGATGAACACCGTCTGCGGGCCGCTTCCTATCCCTGGCGGGTCAAGCAGCGGATCGGGGGCAGCCGCGGACATCTCTCCAACCGGCACGCCGCCGAGTTCGCGCGGGAACTCGCGCACCCGGGACTGGGCGGGATCCTGCTCGCCCACCTGAGCCAGGAGTGCAACGACCGGGAACTCGCCCTGGACAGGGTCGCGGAAGGCCTGGCGCCGGCGGGATACGATGGACTACTGGACGCCGCCGCTCAGGAGGAACCCAGTCCCCGCTACGACGTGGCCGAGCTTGCGAGGGCCCGCGCCGACGCCGAACAGCTCTCTCTCCCGATCTGACGCCGGCCCTGCGCGCGGCCCACCGTCGGTCTGCCCGCGCGCTAGCGGAGAAGCACCCTCAGCACGTCGTTCCCCACGGCCCACACCATGAGGGCGAGGACGAAGACCATCCCCACCGTCGTGAACCGCACGCGCGCCTGGACGCTGAGCGCCCGGCCCCGGACCGCCTCGATCCCCAGGAAGAGGAGGTGGCCCCCGTCGAGGACGGGAATCGGCAGCAGGTTGAAGACGGCGAGATTGATGCTGATGATCGCCATGAAACTCAGGAGTTCCCAGAATCCCGCGCGCGCGGCGCGGCCGGAAATCTCCCCGATCAGGATGGGGCCGCCGACCTCGCGCGCCGAACTTCGTCCGGTGACCAGGTCCGCGAGGAACTGGACGACGGCGCCACCCCAGTAGGCTGCGTCCGACCACCCGCGCCCCAGCGCCGCGATGGGACCCGCTCGACCTCCGTCGGCGCCGATGGAGATCCCGATGCGCCCGACCGTCCTCGATTCTCCCGTGAGGTCCGAGTACTGCTCGACCGTCTCGGGCGTCGCAACGAAGGTGAGTCGCTCCCCTTCCCGCTCCACGACGATGTCGATGGATTCGCCCGGGCGGCGCTCGATCCGCATCGTCACCTGCGCGGGGTCGTGCACCGCCGTGCCATCCACGCGCAGGATCAGGTCTTCGCTCCGAAGTCCCGCCTCCGCCGCGGGCGACCCGGGCGCGACCTCGGCGATCCGCGGCTCGAACACGCCACGCCCCATCGCGACCGCCGCGAAGGCGACGACCGCGAACAGCCAGTTCATGATGACGCCGGCCGAGATCGCGAAGACGCGGGCCCAGAGCGGCTTCCCGTCGAAGTCTCCGGGGCCCGGGCCCGGTCTGCGCCCCGCCGTCTCCACCGGGTCGCCTCCCCCCTCGAGGGTCGACGTCACTTCCTCGTCCGCCATCCCCGCCATTCTGACGTAGCCGCCAAGCGGGATCCAGGAGAGGACATACTCCGTTCCACCGCGCCGGAACCCCACCATCTTCGGGCCCAGGCCGATCGAAAACCGCGGCACGTCGATCCCGACGCTCTTCGCAGCGGCAAAATGCCCCAGTTCGTGCACGAAAATGAGCACGCCCAGAACAAGAATGGTTACCAGAATCGTTACGATCACTCAGCGTCTCCCGACTTGGACTCCCCATGTGGGTCGCGGGCGATGGCGCGCGCCCGGGCGTCGACGCGCCTGGCATCCTCCACCGATTCGATGGCGCGCGACGAGAACCGTTCCAGCGTACGAAGCACGACATCGGCGAGTTCCCGGAAGCCGACATCCCCGGCGAGGAACCGCTCGACCGCAACCTCGTTGGCCGCGTTGAAGGCCACCGGAAACTCGCCTCCGGCCTTTCCCGCCGCGACCCCCGCGCGAAAGAGGGGAAAATCATCTTCCCGCACCGGTTCGAACTCCAGCGGGCCGTCCCGTACGGGGTCGAACCCCGCCTCCCGGCGCGCGTCATCCAGCCGGTCGGGGTAGCCGAGAGCCCACAGGATCGGAATCTCCATCGAGGGCCGGCCGAGCTGCGCGAGCGAGGAACCGTCCCTGAATTCGACGAGGGAGTGGACGATCGACGTGGGGTGCACGACGACCTCGATGCGCTCGTAGGGGAGGTCGAACAACGTGTGCGCCTCGATGACTTCGAGCGCCTTGTTCGCCAGCGTGGCGGAGTCGATCGTGATCTTGGCCCCCATCGACCACGTGGGGTGACGCAGCGCGTCGGCCCGCGTCACGGTGGCGAGTCGGGGCGCCGGCCACTCGCGGAAGGGACCACCCGAAGCCGTGAGAGTGACCCGCGCGACCTCCGACACGGGACGCCCGGCCAGGCACTGATGGACGCCGGAGTGTTCGCTGTCCACGGGCAGGAGTTCGCCGCCGCCGCGGCGCAACGCGCGCATCACGAGGTCTCCCCCCGCCACGAGCGACTCCTTGTTGGCGAGCGCCAGCCGCTTCCCCGCCCCCAGCGCCGCCAGCGTCGCGTCGAGTCCGGCGAACCCGACGACCGCGTTGAGAACGATGTCGATCCCCGACGATCCGGCAGCCTCCGCGAGCGCCGCGGCGCCGAAGCGCCACTCTCCGGTCCAGCGCGGCGCGAAGTCGTCCGGGGGCGGAGTCCCGAGCACGACGAAATCCGGGGCCTCGTCGAGCGCGAGCGCGTCGAGCGCCTTCCAGTTGCGGTTCGCCGTCAGGACGGCGGCGCGAAACCGCGCCGGGTGGCGGCGGATCACCTCGAGCGTGCCCCCGCCGACGGATCCCGTGGCGCCGAGGACGGCGACGTTGATCACGCGAAGAGGAGGAAGAGGAACGCGGCCGGGACCGCCCACAGGATGGAATCGAGCCGGTCCAGCATGCCCCCGTGCCCGGGGAGCAGACCCGACGAATCCTTCACGCCGCACTCGCGCTTGAGAGCGGATTCCGCGAGATCCCCGATGATCGCCAGTCCCGTCACGACCAGCCCGAAGGCCAGCGTGGAGACCAGGTTCAGTACCCAGATGTCCGGGAGGAGGAATCGCGGATAGACGACGGCCGCGGCGATGCCCGCCAGCAGCGCGCACACGGCTCCCGCCACCGTTTTGTTGGGACTCACGCGCGGCGCGAGCGGGCGTTTCCCGAACGCTCGTCCGCCGAGGTACGCCGCGGTGTCGGCAAGCCACGTGATGACGACCGGAAGGAAGAAGAGCAGCGTACCGGCCATCCGTCCGGCGCCCGCATCGTCGCCGGGCGCCGACAGGAGCCCGCCTTCGCGCAGGGGGACGCCCAGCGCGAGCAGCCCTCCGACGTAGAAGACTCCGAACGTCGTGCAGGCGGCGGCCCGGATCGGCCGCTCCGAGAGCTCCACCGTCGCGAGCGCGAGCGCGGGGAAGGCGAGCATCAGGCCCGCCGCATAGGATCCGCCGCCCTCGAGACCGCCCGCAAGGACGGCGAACGGGAAGAGAAACGCGGCCACCGCTCCCGGGAGCACGAGGACCCGCGTCCCCGTCCCTCGCATCATCGCGGCGAATTCCCGGTAGCCGAGCGCGGCCGCCGCGCCCAGCCCCGCGACGAAGACGACCCCGCCGGCGTAGGTCAGCAGCGCGCAGAGGGGGACTCCGACCCCCGCGACCGCGAGTCTCTTGCGAAGATTGGAGCTCATGCCGGACCGGGCGGCCTCACGTCTTCACCAGTCCGAACCTCCGCTCGCGGCGCCGGTAGTCGACGAGCGCGGCGAACAGGTGCTCCCGGGTGAAGTCGGGCCACAGGACATCCGTCACGAAGAGTTCCGCGTACGCGAGCTGCCAGAGGAGGAAGTTGGAAATGCGCTGCTCCCCCGAGGTGCGGATCAGAAGGTCCGGATCCGGCCAGTCCCTCGTCAGGAGTTCGGCCCCGAAGCGTTCGGCGTCGATCTCCTCCGGGGCCAGCTCGCCCTCCAGACAACGCTGCGCCAGCGTTCGCGCCACCCCCGCGAGTTCCGCCCGCGATCCGTAGCTGATCGCGAGGTGCACCTCCAGGGCCGCCCCCCCCTCCGTCGATGCCTCGAGTTCCGCGATCGCCTGCCGGGCCTCCTCCGGAAGCCGCAGGCGGTCGCCGAACACGGTGACCCGGATTCCGTGCCTGACGAGGGCTTCGCGCTGGCTCCTCACATACTCCTGGAGGAGCGTCATCAGCGCCTCGACTTCCATGGAAGGCCGGAACCAGTTCTCATCCGAGAAGGCGTACAGGGTGAGGTGGGCCACGCCGGCCTCCACCGCCCCTTCGATGATCTCCCGCACCGCCGTCATGCCCGCGCGGTGCCCTTCCCATCGCGGCAGGCCACGCTGTCTCGCCCAGCGGCCGTTCCCGTCCATGATGACGGCGACGTGCGTGGGCACTTCACCCTGCCGCACGGCCTCCAGGGCCGCCGTCATTCCGCGCTTGTTTCCGCTCATGCCGCCCAAGCTCGCCCCGCACGGGCGGGGGTGTCAAAACGGGCCGCGATCAGTCGATCCCCGACCGGCCTCGCGCGACGCGCCGCATGCGGGGCGCCCCGCCGAGGAAGGAGTAGGCCTCGTACCCCGCTCGCTGCATGACCTCGGCCAGGTAAGCCGTTCGCACGCCCTCCGCACAGCAGAGCACGTAGGTCGCGTCGCGATCGAGTTCGCCGAAGTCCCGCTCCAGTTGCGGGAGGTCGCGAAGGGTCGCCCCCGGCCAGTGCCAGGCCTCGAACGCATCGCGGGCGCGGGTGTCGAGGATGACCGCCCCGTCGGGCACGTCGGCCACGTAGAGGGACGCCCCGACCATGGATTCCGGACGCAGGGCGCGCACATCGTGCGTGGCCGCGCCGGCGACCGCCTCGTCGAGTTCCTCGAAGCCCACGGCCGACTCCTGCGCCGCGGCGGCCTCCGGCGACGACGCCGTGACCGGCCGCTGCGGCACGAGGTCGCAGTATTCGCGCACGCGGGCGGAGAGGTCGTAGGTGCCGATCTCGCGCGCCCGGTCCAGAATCTCCTCCTTGTGGAATCCGAGCAGGGGTCGCAGCACCGGAAGCGAGGAGGCGTTCTCGATCGCGCGGAGATTGCGGAGCGTCTGCGAGGAGACCTGTCCGACCGACTCGCCGGTGACGATCGCGTCGGCCCCGATCCGTTCCCCGATCGTCGCCGCCGCCCGATACATCATCCGCTTGAGGACGACCTGCAGGTAGGCGGGCTTGGCGCGGGCCCGCATCGCCTCGACGACCGGGCCGAACTCGAGGACGTGCAGCCGGGGCCGCGTCCCGTAGCTCCAGCGATCCGCCAGGATCTTCGTGACCTCCACGACCATCCGCTCGTACGCGCTCCCGCCGAGGTTGCAGAAGGCGTAGTCGAGGCGAATCCCCCGGCGCAGCGCCATCCAGGCGGCGACGGCCGAATCGAAGCCGCCGGAGATGAGGGCCAGGGCGTGTCCCTGCACTCCGAGCGGCAGGCCGGACGGTCCCCGGATCCGGTCCTCGTGAAAGAAAACCCGTTCGTCGCGGACCTCGACGAACACGGTGACGTCGGGATCGCCGAGGTCCACGGTGGCGCCGGGGTTGAGGGCCGCACCGAGACGCTGCTGGATGTCGGAGGAGGAGAAGCCGTGCGAACCGGAGCGGCGCGCCCGCACCGCGTAGCTCCGGCCCCGCACGGATTCGGCGAAGAGGGCCGTGCCCGTGGCGACGATCGTATCGAGATCCGCCTCGCACTCTCCGGCCAGCACGGAACAACTGGACACGCCGAAGGTGCGCAGGAGCGGATCGAGGAAGGCCGCGTCCGGGCTCTCGACGTGGAAACGGCTCCAGCCGGACTCGAGCGCGGCGTCGATCCCTTCGGCGTCGAACGCATCGCGCAGGTTGGTCGCGAGCCGATTCTGGAAGCGCGACCGCGTCCGGCGCGCCTTGGTCGAGAGCTCGCCGGAGAACCGCACGAGGGCCCGCACGGGCCCGGCTCCGAGTTCGTGTTGCGCCGCCATAACGAGTGGCAGGGGGGGGATTTGAACCCCCGACCCAGGGCTTATGAGTCCCTTGCTCTACCAGGCTGAGCTACCCTGCCATGCTTGTGGGTCCGCAATCCTACACGTCGTGGCGCGCGGGGCAAGCCGCCGACCGGACGCGGCACCGTTCGAACGCAGCGGGGCCTTCGCCGCACCCGCTACGGCACGTCCTCCGCCGGGGGCGCCGCGGGGGGAAGATCTTCCCGGACGCCCAACTCGACGAACCGCACCAGAATCTCGTCGGGACGGACGAATCCGTACCGCTCCCGCGCCACGCGCTCGATCGCCCAGGAGTTCGACACGAGACTGTCGGCCCAGGCCCGGATCGACGCGAGTTCGTCTGCGCGGGCCGTGCTCTCCGCTCTCCGCGATTCGATCTCCCTCTCGAGTCGGACAAGTCCCGCTCTCGTGTATTCTCCGCCCACCATCCAGTAGTAACCCGCTCCGATGAGGGCGATGAACGTGATGGCCCGCGCGAGCCGACGGTTGGCCGCCTCCGCCATCATCGGCCTCCGTACACGGCGGATCCCGGATAGGTCGCCCTCGAGCCGAGCCGTTCCTCGATCCGCAGCAGCTGGTTGTACTTCGCGACGCGTTCCGAACGGCACGCGCTTCCCGTCTTGATCTGCCCGGCGTTCGTCGCCACCGCGAGGTCCGCGATGAACGTGTCGGCCGTCTCCCCCGAGCGGTGCGAGATGACGACGCCGAAGTCCGCCTCCGCGGCGAGGCGGATCGCATCCAGCGTCTCGCTCACGGTCCCGATCTGGTTGAGCTTGATGAGGATCGCGTTCCCGACCCCGGCCTCGATGCCGCGAGCCAGGCGATCCACGTCGGTCACGAAGAGATCGTCGCCGACGAGCTGAACGCGGCCTCCGAGCCGGGACGTGAGGGCCGCCCACCCCTCCCAGTCGTCCTCGTGGAGCCCGTCCTCGATCGAGACGATGGGGTACGCCTCCAGCCAGTCCTCATAGAGCGACAAGAGGGACCGCGCGTCGAGTTCCCCCGCTTCGCCAGCGCTCTCGAGCCGGTACACTCCGGCCTTCGCGTCGTAGAACTCCGATGCGGCACAATCAAGAGCGAGCGCGACCTCGGTGCCGGGCTCGTAGCCCGCGTCGACGATCGCGGCCATGATGAGGTCCAGAGCCTCGCGGTTCGAAGACAGATCCGGCGCCACCCCGCCCTCGTCCCCGACGGCGGTCGAATACCCCGCATCCGACAGTCGGCGCCGCAGCCCGTGGAACACCTCCACGCCAACCCGCAGACCCTCGGAGAAGCTGCGCGCGCCGACGGGCAGAATCATGAACTCCTGTATGTCGACGGTGTTGTTCGCGTGCGCGCCCCCGTTGAGGATATTCAGCATCGGGACCGGGAGGACGTGCGGATCCCCGCCGAGGTGCCGGAACAGGGGCGCTCCCGCCGAAGCCGCGGCCGCGCGCGCCGCCGCCATGGAAACGGCGAGGATCGCGTTCGCCCCGAGGCGGCCCTTGTTCGGCGTACCGTCGAGCGCGATGAGCGCGGCGTCGAGCCCGCGCTGGTCCGAGGCGTCCCGCCCTCGCACCGTCGCGGCGATCTCCCCGTTGACGTGCGCGACGGCGCGCCGCACGCCCTTGCCCCCGTAGCGCGCGGGGTCGCGGTCGCGCAGCTCGACCGATTCGTGCTCTCCCGTCGATGCGCCGCTCGGGACGGCGGCGCGGCCGGTCGCGCCGCTCTCGAGGTGCACGTCGGCCTCGACCGTCGGGTTGCCGCGCGAATCGACGATCTCGCGGCCCGCGACCCGGACGATGGCCGTCACGGCGCGTTTCGGCTTCGGTGATGTATGGGGCGGTTCATGCAGGCGTGTCCCCTCCCCCGGCGATCTCGGCGATCGCGTCTTCCTCCACCCGTGCCCGAAGATAGGGCCCCGCGTCCCCCGAACAAGTCGCGCGGACCACCCTGGTGTCGTATTCGGGCGGCACCACGGCTACCTGGACGCGCCTCCGTCCGGGCTTCCACCCGGGAGCATCGCCTCGATGGCGGCGCGAGTCTCGCGCATCAACGCCCTCCGGTCGGCCGGCTCCGCTTCCTCCAGCCGAATCGCCGGCCCCAGCCGCACGGTGATGGAGCCGGGCCTCACCCGCTTCGCGCCGGGCGGGTAGACACGCTGGCCGCCATCCACCGCCGCGGGAACCAGGGGCGCCCCGGTCTCCAGCGCGAGGGCGAAGGCACCGCGCCGGAAGCGGCCGAGTCGGCCGTCGCGCGACCGGGTGCCCTCGGGAAACAGCACGAGCGTCAGCTGCTCGGCCCGCATCCGGCCACCCGCCTCCCGCAGCGTTTCTTTTGCGCTGCGGGGCCGGTCGCGGTCGATGAGCACATGCCCCGCCGAACGCATCCCCACGGAGAGCATCGGAATGTTCCCCAACTCACGCTTCGCGATGAAGCGCACGGACGCGGGGAGACCGGCGATGAGCGCCCAGATGTCGAAGTACGACTGGTGGTTCGCGGCGATGACCTGGACCCCCGACGGGTGAAGGTGCTCGAGGCCGTGGACCGTGACGCGCACGCCCGCGGCCCAAAGCACGGAGCGAGCCCAGCCCCGGTTGGCCCGGTCCATCCAGGCCCGGCCGCCTCCGACGAGAGAAACCGTCGCCGCCATGGCCCCGAAGAAGATCGTTGAGAGCACGAGGGCGACGTAGAAGATCGCCGTCCTGATCAACGCCCCGCCTCGAAATGGTCGAACCCCGCGGGAAGCGCCGGATTCAACCGCCCGCTCACGGTCAGCCCCTCCCCTTCGCGCGCGCTCCCGATGCGCGTGAGCGGGAGATCGAACGCGACGGCGAATGCCCGTTCCGCCTCCCGCATGGCTCCGGATGGTACGGCCAGGAGCAGTTCGTAGTCCTCGCCACCGGCGAGCAGGAGGCGTTCCCCGGCCGGCGCCTGACGAAAGCCCTCGAGGGCGGGGGCCGCCGGCAGGCGATCCGCCTCGACGTTCAGGGCGACTCCGGAGGCCGCCGCGAGATGGCGCGCATCCCGCATCACTCCGTCCGATAGATCGATCGCGGCGTGGATCCCGACCCGATCCCGGAGCCACCGCATCTCGTCGATGCGGGGGAGCGGGCGGTCGAAGGCCCGGCGGGCCCGCGGGTCCGGCTCCAGTCCACGCTCCAGATCGCGCAGCGCGGCCGCGGCCGCGCCGAGTTCACCGGTCACCCACAGCTCATCACCAGGACGCGCTCCGCTCCGCGTCGTCGGGGCCGCGGCGTAACCGAGGACCGTGACGTCGAGAAACGCGGGACCCGGCGACGCCACCAGGTCGCCGCCGAGGACCTCCGCGCCCACCCGGCCGGCGATCTCTCCCACCCCTCGCCCGAGGGCCGCGGCGATCTCGACGTCCAGTTCCGGGGGCAGCGCCGCCGCCACGACGAGGCCGACGGGAGTCGCGGCCATGGCCGCGAGGTCGCTCAGCGCCGACGCGGCCGCACGGTACCCGATCGTCTCCCACGTCATCCATTCGCGGCGAAAGTGGACCCCCTCCACGCTCGCATCGCAGCTCACCACCACCTGCGCGCCGTCCGGAGGACGAAAGGCGGCGGCGTCATCCCCGACCGGCAGCGTGACGGTGACGGCCGGGTCCGTGGCGCCGCCGGCCGCGCCCGCTCCGTCCAGGAAGGCCCGAATGCGCGCCGTCTCGGGCCCCTCTGCGAGCGCCGGACCGGCGACGTTCATCCGACCCGGTCCCCGGCTGCGGGGGCCGGCGCGGCGGGAAGGGCGAGGTTGACCCCCGGCCAGGCTCCGGATCGCACCGTGCCCAGCGCCCGGCGGGCGTCCGGCAGCGCGTCGGGGACATCCGCCGCGGATCCGCCGATCTCGTCCACGTCGCGCAGAATTGCGAGCGCCGTGAGCGTCAGGGCGGCGGACGCCGCGTCGGCGGGGCCGAGGCCGGACGCCAGAAAGGCGCCGCACACCCCCGTCAGCACGTCGCCCATGCCGCCGCTCGCGAACGCCGGACTCACCAGCGTGGTCGCGCGCAGTTCGCCGGCCGGCCGAGCCACCCAGGTCGGCGCGCCCTTGAGCAGCACGGTCGCGCGCGTCGCATCGGCGAGCCGCCGGGCCGCGGCCCGGGCATCCCCGCGTACCTCGCCGACGGACGTTCCGAGCAACCGCGCCATCTCGCCCGGATGCGGCGTCAGGAGGACGGAGCGGCGCGGAGCCAGCGGACCGGGCGGCGCCCCGGCCTCCGCCGCCTCCGCCGAAACGACGTTCAGGGCGTCCGCATCGAGCACGAGCGGCACGGACCCATCCTCCAGCGCGCGCCGTACCAACTCCGCCCGCCCCGGCCCCGTTCCCAGACCCGGTCCGACCGCCACCGCGCCGGCCCAGTTCAGCGCCGACCCCACCGCCTCCGGCGCGGACCAGTCCACGAATACGGCCTCGGGCACGCCGGCCTGCACGATCTCCCGGTTCTCCGGGGCACTCACGACGCGCACGATGCCGGCCCCGGCCCGGATCGCGGCGCGGGCGGCGAGCACCGCGGCGCCGGCCATGCCCCGTTCTCCACCGACGATCGCGAGATAGCCCGAGTCCCCCTTGTGGCCGTCGGCGGCCCGCTCTCCGAGGAGGCCGGCCACCCATGCCGCCGTCACGGCCCGGGCGGACGGCGGCGGCTCCGGCGGCGGAAAGCCGATCTCCACCGAAATCAGGTCGCCGGTGCGCTCGCGCGCCGGGAAACTCAGCAGGCCCGTCTTCGGCCACCCGAAAGTGACGGTCAGGTCGGCCCGAATCGCGGCGCCCGGCACGCGACCCGTGGTGAAGTCCACGCCGCTGGGACCATCGGCCGACACCACGGCGGCCCGGGCCGCGTTCACGCGTTCGATGATCCTCGCCTGGGGCGGGCGGGGCGCCGTCGTCAGGCCCGTCCCCAGAATGCCGTCGATGACGACATCGGCCGCGGCGAGTTCCCGCTCCAGCGCTTCGGGCGGATCGAGAGCGAGGCTCCAGCCCGCGAGGACATCCGGATCCGGGGTTCGGCTTCCGCACCGGACGAACCCGACGGATCGCCCCCACGCGGAAAGGGTCCGTCCCGCCACGAGGGCGTCGGCGCCGTTGTGGCCGCTTCCCGCGAGGACCGCGACGCGGCCGGCCGGGAACCGTTCTTGCACGTGGCGCGCCAACGCCCGACCCGCGTTCTCGATCAGGGCGCGTTCGGGTATCGCCCCCGATTCGATGGCGACGCGGTCGATCTCCGCCATTTCGGCCGCGGTGGGCAGCCACACCTCGCGGGCGGCGCAGCGCCACCAGTCGGATGGCGGGAAGGCGGGAACCCGCATGGCGGGGCTCCGCGCGGCGGAGGAGACTCCGCCGGGGAGGTTACTTGTAGGACTGCTGGACGTTACGTCCGAAGCTGATCTCACCGTTGTCGATCCGGATGTTGAACCCGCATTTGGGGTTCGAGCAGACCCATGCCTTGTACCGGATCGGTGCCCCGTCGCGTCCGTAGTCCGAAAGCGGGAGCAGGACCCCCTTTGTGCAACTCAAGCACTCCGTGAACGACCCCGAATCGGCCACGCGTTCACCCCCTCCCCTTCCAGTTCCTCCCCTACGCGCTCCAGGGGTAGCTGTCCTCAAAAGCTTCGTCGAAGCTGAAGAGCCCCTCGAAGTCCTCTCGCGAATCGTCGGGTTGTTTGATCAGCACTCCACATTCAACCAGCGCGAAGACGATCTCGCCGATGTCCGTCGTGCCGTGCACGCCCCAGTGCTCGAGTACGGTCCGCGCCAGAGGGCCGAACCGCTCCAGCGCGAGTTCCCGGACCGCGTCGGCGACTTCGGCGCCGCTGATGTGACGAGGCAGTTCAAGGCTGGACAACCGGCGCTGGAGAGCGGAGAGCAGGAACAGGTACGCGGCTTCCGTATACCTGGGATTGCCCTTCCTGATGCCCGTCAGAACGCCCGCTGTGTCCACCTCTTCTCACCTCGTCCCAGGCCCCTTTCCCGGCCGTCATGCGCACTGCCCGCAAGGACATTAGCGGCAAAGTTAGACGGGAGAAAAAGTTGGCGTCAAGCTAGGCCCTCCCCGCGAACGCTCTCATTCTCCGGGTAGAGCGGGAAATCCTCGCACAGCGCCCGGACCTCGGCGTCGACCGCCGAGAGCGTCGCATCATCGCCTTCCGAGCGCAGGGCGCGGTCCATGAGATCGGCGATTCTCTCCATTTCGCTCTCGCTCATGGAGCGGGTCGACACCGCCGCCGTCCCGATCCTTATGCCGGACGCGACAAAGGGCGAACGAGTCTCGAAAGGCACGGTGTTCTTGTTGACGGTGATGCCCGCCCGACCCAGGAGCGCCTCCGCATCCTTGCCCGTGAGATCCGTCGTCCGCAGGTCCACGAGGAGGAGGTGGGTATCCGTCCCTCCACCCACGAGATCGTAGCCGTGTTCGGCCAGCCGCCGTCCCAGCGCGCGGGCGTTGCGCACGACGAGATCCGAGTACTCACCGAACTCGGGGCGCAACGCCTCCCCGAGCGCGACCGCCTTCGCGGCGATCACGTGCATCAGGGGACCGCCCTGGAGTCCGGGGAACACGGCCTTGTCGACCGCCTTCGCATGTTCTTCGCGGCACAGGATGAGCCCGCCCCGCGGCCCGCGCAGCGTCTTGTGGGTCGTCGTCGTCACGACATCCGCGTGCGGCACCGGAGAGGGGTGGTGTCCGGTCGCGACGAGGCCCGCGATGTGCGCCATGTCCACGAGGACGCGGGCGCCGCACTCCTCGGCGATCTCCGCGAAACGCTCGAAGTCGATCCGTCGGGGGTAGGCGCTGGCCCCCGCGATGATGACGGAAGGACGCACGTCCAGCGCGGTCGCCCGGAGCGCGTCGTAGTCGATCGTCCGGTCCGACGCTCTCACGCCGTAGGGGACGACCCGATACCAGAGACCCGAGAAGTTGACCTGCGAACCGTGCGTCAGGTGCCCCCCGTGCGAGAGGTCCATCCCGAGGAGCGTCGCCCCCGGTTCGGTGAGCGCCTGGAGCGCGGTCATGTTCGCACCCGAACCGCTGTGCGTCTGGACGTTGCTGTGGTCCGCCCCGAACAGCCGGTGCGCGCGCTCGCGGGCAAGGTTCTCGACCTCGTCCACGAACTCGCAGCCGCCGTAGTAGCGGCGCCCGGGATAGCCCTCCGCGTACTTGTTCGTCATCACGCAGCCGGTTGCCTCGAGGACCCCCCGGGAAACGAAGTTCTCGCTGGCGATCAGCTCCAGACCCATACGCTGCCTCTCGAGCTCCCGGTCGATCGAGGCCGCCACCGCGGGATCCATCTCGCGGAGCGGGCGCGGGTCCAGGGCGCCGCTGGCTGCAGGTTCCGCCGTCGCACTCACACGTATCCCCTCTCTCTGTAGAGTTGCCGCGCGATCAGGCTGCGGTGCATTTCGTTGGCTCCCTCGTAGATCTCGGTGACCTTCGCGTCCCGGAACAGACGTTCCACGGGGTATTCCCGCGAGTACCCGTAGCCTCCGAAGACCTGAACGGCCTCGCGGGCGTTCGTCATCGCGGTCTCGCTCGCAAACAGCTTGGCCACGCTGGAGAGGCGGCGCGCCCGCGGGTCCCCGATCGTGTGCGCGGCGGCCGCCCGCTCGAGCAGTCCCCGGGCGGCCTCAAGCCGGGTCACCATGTCGCCGAGCTTGAATTCCATCCCCTGAAACTCCCGCAGCGACCGTCCGAACTGGCGCCGCGTGTCCGCGTATTCGAACGCCGCGTCCACCGCGGCCGAGGCGATGCCGAGGGCCTGCGCGGCGATCCCGAGCCGGCCCGCCTCGAGGCCTTCGAGCGCGTAGCTGAAGCCCCGGTTTACCTCACCTACCATAAGTTCCTGCGGCACAAACACATCCTTCAGAGACAAAGCGATCGTCTCCGAGCCCCGCTGCCCCATCTTTCTCTCTTTTCTTCCGACCGAAAGGCCGTCCGTCCCGCGCGGCAGAAGGAAGGCGCTGATGCCGCGCGACCCACGCCGGTCCTCCGCCGTGTCCGTCCTGGCGAAGGTCAGGACCACATCCGCGGAGGCGCCGTTCGTCACCCACATCTTCTCGCCGTTGAGGATCCAGCCGCCTTCCGTGGGCGTGGCCTGCGTGCGAAGCGCCGCGGCGTCCGTACCGGCGCCGGCCTCGGAGAGGGAAAAGGCGCCGAGGACTTCTCCGCTGGCCATCCGGGGAAGCCATTCGTCCCGTTGTGCCTCGCTTCCGCGGCGAAGCAGGATCCCGGCGGCGAGCGAGTTGTGGATGCTGACGGAGACCGCGACCCCCGCATCTCCCCAGGCGAGTTCCTCCAGCACGTAGAGGTACGTGACGAGATCGAGCCCGAGGCCGTCGTACCGCTCCGGCACCCGCATCGCGAGGAAGCCGAACTCGCCCAGTTCGCGGTGGATGTCGGCATCGAAGCGGTCCTCGTTCGCGTCCCGGGCTTCCGCCGTGGGCTGCAACCGCTCTTCGGCGAACTGGCGGGCGAGCGTGAGGATCTGTTCCGCCTCGGACGAGAGTTCGAGGGCAGACCAGGAGCGGCGGCCGGTCATCATGCCGCGGAGTAGTCGTAGAAGCCGCGACCCGTCTTCCGGCCCAGCCTTCCGGCGGCGACGTACTTCGCGAGCAGCGGACACGGGCGGTACTTGGAGTCGCCGAGTTCCGCGTGCAGGACGCGCATGATGGCGAGGCACGTGTCCAGTCCGATGAGGTCGGCGAGCGCCAGCGGGCCCATGGGATGATTCATGCCGAGCTTCATCACGGTGTCCACCGCCTCGGCCTCCGCCACGCCCTCCATGAGGCAATACACGGCTTCGTTGATCATCGGCATCAGGATCCGGTTGGCGACGAAGCCGGGATAGTCGTTCGCCAGGACCGCGGTCTTCGAGAGCCGAGCGCAGAGGCCGAGCGTGAGGTCGGCCGCCTCGTCGGAGGTCTCGAGCCCCCGAATCACCTCGACGAGGCGCATGACCGGCACAGGGTTCATGAAGTGCATCCCGATCACGCGCCCGGGGTCCGCGGCGTGCGAGGCGATGCGGGTGATCGAGATCGAACTCGTGTTCGACGCCAGCAGCGTCTCCGGACCCACGACGGCGGACAACTCCTCGAACAACCGGAACTTGAGCGTCGGATCCTCGCTGGCGGCCTCGACGACGACTTCCGCGTCCTCGAGCGCCGTCAGCGACCGCTCCGCCGTGATCCGGCCGAGCGCCGCCTCGGCCTCTTCGGCGGAGATCAGGTCCCGGCGGGTCTGGCGCGCAAGGTTTCGTTCGATGGAGGCACGCGCCCGGCCGAGCGCTTCCGGGTCCACGTCCACGAGGCGGACTTCGATGCCGGCAAGCGCGAAGACGTGGGCAATGCCGCTTCCCATCGTACCCGCGCCGACGACGCCGACTCGCGACACGTCACCCGCGCGCATCGGAGCTCCCTTCGGCGCCGGGGCTTCCCGCCGTCGTCGACAACCGGGAACCGGAGCGGCTTCGCGACCCCGCGACCCGCCACAGCCAGACGGTTCCAAGCGCGGTCACGAACGTGATGCTCAGCGCACCCTCGGGCCCGAAGGCGCCGCCGGTCCACAGCACCGGACCCGTGACGGCGGCTTCGAGGCCGGAGATCGACACGTCGAGCCCGCTCACGGGCAAACCGCTCGCCGCCATCACCCAGTTCCAGCCGAAGTGGAGGCCCGTGACGAACCACAGACTGCCGGAACGCCAGTACGCCACGCCGAGCAACACGCCGGCCAGGGTCAGGTTGACCAGCGCCAGCGGGGTCACCCCCGGGTTGGCGCCGTGCATGAGACCGAACGCCACCGACGTCGCGACTACGGCGGGCACGGGCCCGAATCGGACGTGAAGGACGCGGAAGGGATACCCGCGAAAGAGGAGTTCCTCCGTGAACGCCGCCGCCAGCAGCAGGGCCGAGACCTTCACTCCCATGAGGACAGGTGCGGCGGACGCGGACCAGGAGACCCAGCCCGGCGCGACCAGGGCGAGAATGGCGGCGCCGACGATCGCAAGTCCCGCCAGTGCGCCCGAACCGAGTTCAGCGAGACCGGGACGCCCGCGCCTCAGTCCGAGGGCGGACAGCGGGCGCCTGTCGATGCCGGAAGTCAGCAGCCAGGTGGCCGCACAAGCCGCGAGCAGCACGGGCGTGACGTTCCGCCAGTCGATGGCCTCCATCGCCTCGGCGCCCGGAAGGCCGGCGATGACCGCGACCGCGAACCCGAGCACGAGTCCGAAGGCGATGAAGAGACCGGCGAACGCCGCCAGCCTCCCGGCCCAGACCCAGCCTTCAGGCTTTACGTTCACCGGCGTTCCACGCTCAGCGCGACCGCGTTGCCCCCGCCCAGACACAGGGTGGCCATCCCCCGCTCGACGTCTCGGTCCCGCATGGCATGGAGGAGCGTGGTGAGGATCTTCGCGCCCGAAGCCCCGATCGGGTGGCCCAGGGCGATCGCCCCTCCGCGGACGTTGACACGATCGAGATCCAGTCCGAGTTCGCGGGCATCCGCGAGACACTGGACGGCGAACGCCTCGTTCATCTCCACGAGCCCGTAGTCGGCGACGACCGTCCCATCGAGCGTCATGAGCTTCTGCACGGCGGCGACGGGCGCGAAGAAGAGATCGCGGGGTGCGGTCGCCCCGACGGAATAGGCCCGGATCCGGCCGAGGACCGGAAGACCGTGTGCGGTGGCATACGCCTCGGACGCGACGACCGTGGCCGCGCCCCCATCGTTGAGGCCGGGTGCGTTTCCGGCCGTGACGCTGGGTTCGGTCACCTCCGGGGGCGCATCGCCCGCGAAGGCGGGTCTCAGCCTGGCGAGCGCCTCGAGCGACGTGCCGCGCCGCGGCGTCTCGTCCGTGTCGATCGTCACGGTTCCCTTGCGGGTCTCGATGTGGACGGGGACGACTTCCTCGGCGAATTCCCCGGCATCGATCGCACGGATCGCCTTCTCATGGCTGCCGAGCGCGTAGGCGTCCTGATCCTCGCGACTCACCCCTGCCTTGTGCGCCGTGTACTCGGCGTGGCCGCCCATGTGGCAGGTGCCGAAGGCGCACCACAGGCCGTCGTGTATGAGGCCGTCGACGAGCGAGCGATCTCCGAACTTCACTCCCTCCCGGTGTCCCCGGAGGAGGTAGGGGGCGTTCGACATCGACTCCATCCCGCCGGCCACGACGACCCGCGCGTCACCCGCCTTTATCGCCTGCGCCGCCAGCATGACGGCCTTCAGGCCGGAGCCGCAGACCTTGTTCACGGTCACCGCCGGGACCGTCACGGGCACCCCGCCGCGGATCGCGGCCTGGCGGGCGGGCGCCTGTCCGACCCCCGCCTGCACGACGTTCCCCATGATCACGTCGTCGATTTCTTCCGGGGCGACGCCGGCCCGGTCGACCGCCGCCGAGATCGCGAGGCCGCCGAGGTCCGGGGCCGCGAGGGAGGAGAGTCCGCCCATGAAGCGGCCCGTCGGGAGCCGCGCCGCTGAGACGATGACCGGGGTTCTTTCGCTATCGCTCATGTTCCATCGCTCATGCCGTCGTTCGCGTGTTCGTGCCGTTCGGGATGCGGGCCCCGCCGTCTGCCGCGGCCGCGCCCCGGAACCGGCCCGAGAGCCTCTCGGAGCGCGGGCCACGTCGTCCAGCCGCGCCGCTCAGCGTCCGCGAGCATGCGGACGAGGATTCGGGCGGTCGCGACCGCGTCGCCCCGCGCGCGGTGACGTTCGCGGATCTCGATCCCGTAGTAGTCGGCGACCGAGTCCAGGCCCCGGCGCTCGAGCCCCGGCAACAGTCGACGCGCCATGTGGACCGTGCACAGGCGGGGCCCGCGCGGGAGGCCGGACCCCGCCCGCCGCATCTCGGCGCGCAGGAAGCCCCAATCGTACGCCGCGTTATGCGCGACGAAAACCCGGCCGCGAAGGTGCCCGCGCACCCGATCGCAGATCTGCGAGAAACTCGGCGCGCCGTGCGTCATCTCCGTGCGGATGCCGGTGAGGCGCGTGATCGACGGCGGAATCGCCACGCCGGCATCCACGAGAGTCGAAAAGCACCCCCCGATGGCGCCACGGTCCACATCCACGATCGCGATTTCGACCACGCGACCGTTCCCTCCGGCGACGCCGCCGTTCGTCTCGACGTCCACGACCGCGTATCGGAGGTCGTGCAGCCTCCTGGCCGTCGGCTTCCGGGTCCGTGGGCCTCCCGCGGCCAGCCGCCACGCATCGCCGCCCTCCCCCTCACGGGCCACCTCGGGGATCCCGTCGAGCAACTGCCCGACGAGCCGGCGGGCCATGGCCGGCGGACACCCGTGCATTCCGAGCACCTCGGCCGCGAGCTCGACGGACGAGCGCGGACCGTCCTCGAGCCGGCGCAGCGCCTGGCGTACCAGCACTCCGTCGGGCGCAAAGTGCACGCCCGTCACGCGTCGCTCCCGGTCCGCCGGCCCGCCTCGGACATCAGGTAGCTCAAGCCTTCCAGTTCGAGCACGATGTCCACCGTCCGGATCGGTACGCCGTTCACTTCGGAGAGTTCGATCGGCGCGAAGTTGAGGATCGCGCCCACGCCCGCGCGCTCGAGTGCCGCGGCGACCTCGGCGGCCACCTCCGTCGGGGTCGCGACGACCCCGATCTCCGCCCCGCACTCCGCGATGACCGACCGGAGCTCCGTCATCGGACGAATCCTGAGTCCGTAGGCCGTGGTCCCGACCTTCGCCCCGTCGACATCGAAGGCGGCGACGACATCGAATCCGCGGGCCGCCAGCCCGCCGTATCCGAGCAGCGCGGACCCGATCTTGCCGACGCCCACCAGCGCGATCTTCCAGGTGCGCGAGAGCCCGAGGATCTCTTCCAGTGCCCGCACGAGCCCGTCGACCGAGTATCCCCGCCCGCGTTTTCCGAACGAGCCGAAGTGGCTCAGGTCCTTCCGGACCTGGGCGGAGGTGGCCCCCGAGGGTTCGGCAAGCTGAGAACTGGACACGAACTCCGCGCCGGCTCGCTCGAGGTCGCGCAACATGCGGAGGTACAGGGAGAGGCGTCGAACCGTCGAATCGGAAATTCTGCCGCTCATGCCCGCCCTTGTGAAAGGTTTCACAAACCAAGATAGGGCCGGTTCGTGCTCAACTCAACGCGGCGCGCCCCCTCCCGGCCCGGGTTGAAGCGCCGCCGCCAGACGTACGAAGGTGGGGGGATCCAGCGTCTCCGGCCGCACCGCGGGATCGATCGAAAGTCGCCTCAGTACCGCCTGCGCATCTTCCGCGAACCTCAGTTCCGGAGCCGTGCGCAGCGTCTTCTGCAGTTGCTTCCGGCGGCGGTTGAAGCACGCGCGCGTCAGCGTCCTGAGCGCCGCGCGATCCACGTCGGCGGCGTCCGGCCGGGGTTCGAGGCGAACCACCGCCGAATCGACCGCGGGGACGGGACGGAACGCCTGCCGTCCCACCCGGAAGGCGAGCGACGCGTCCGCCAGCGCCTGCACGCCGACGGAGAGCGCGCCATACGCCTTGATGCCCGGCGGCGCGACGATCCGCTCCGCCACTTCTCTCTGGACCGTGAGCACGATGCGGACGGCGGCCGGCTCAAGCTCGAGGAAGGCGAAGACGAGCGGCGACGTGATGTTGTAGGGGACGTTCGACACCACGCGCACCGCGGCGGCGCCCCGCACGAAGTCCGGAAGTCCGAGGCGGAGTGCGTCGCCTTCCACCACATCCACATCCGGCCGGTCCCCCCAGCGGTCGTGGAGCTCGCCGGCGAGGTCGCGATCCTTCTCGATGAGGACGAGGCGACGGCAACGCCCGACGAGGTACTGGCTCAGTTCTCCGTGCCCCGGCCCGACCTCGAGCACGACGTCCGCGGGCTGCGGATCGAGTTCCCGCACGATCTTGCGCTGGATGTTCGGGTCGACCAGGAAGTTCTGGCCGAGCGCGCGCTTCGGCCGGGGGCGTCCGGTCTTCCCGGAGTTCACAGGGAAGCCGCGACGGCCGTCCGGTCGTCCAGTCTCATCTCGTCATCGCTGTCCGCGAAGAGCGCCGCCACGAGGACCTCGGGATCGAGATCGCCGCGGTCGATGCGCTTCCGCACCCGGGAATCCGGCGTTTCGAGGGGGTCGCTCAGTTCGGCGAGGCCATCGGTGAAGGCCAACAGCGTGTCCCCCGCGAACGGAAGCCTCGTCTGCCGGTACGACCGGACCGCGGCCACGCCGACCGGCGGATCGAGCGCGGTGAGGCGGCGGACCCCGTCCGGTCCGAGGAGATACGCGTACGGGTGGCCCGCGTTCGCGTAGCGCAGTTCCCCGCGCCCGGGATCGATGACCCCGTAGAAGAGCGTCATGTACATCTCGGTCGCGTCGAGCGCCGCCCGGAGCTGCCCGTGCATGGCATCGAGGACGGCCGCGGGTTCGGCCTCCACGCCCGTCGCCAGGACGACGGCGCTCAGCGTGCGGGCCATGATCAGCGCGGCGGAGGGGCCGTGCGAACTCACGTCGCCGAGCATGACCCCGAGGCAACCGCCGGCGAGCCGGACGAGGTAGTAGAAGTCGCCGCCCAGAGAGAGCGCCGGATCGCAGCGGGCGGCGATCCTCCCGAGATCGCGGAAATCCTCGGGGGGCGGAAGGAGCTTCAGTTGCAGGTCCCGGGCGATCTCCAGCTCGGCCAGCACCCGCTCCCGGCGCAGCCGTCGCGCGAGGAGCCGCTCCCGCGAGTGTTCGCCCTCGGCCACCGCGCCGATCCAGCCCGCGAGCAGCGTCGCGGCGGCATCGCCGCGGCTCGCCGGCTCGTGGACCAGGCGCAGCCGTCCCGCATCGCCCAGCGGCCACGTCTCGCGAACCTCCGGCGGGCGACCCGATTCCCCGTCATCCCCCCAGCTGTCGAACAGCACCCGCGAGCCGTCCTCGAACAGCCGGTCGAGCCGAAATCTGAGACCCGTCACATCGGCGAACCGTCTGAGGAGAGGTTCGATCCTCACGAGCGGATCCGGGGCCCCCCGGAACGAGAGCGTGACCCTGTTGCCGGTCTTGTTGAACGAAACGCCGTCCGCGAGCTGCCTCAGAAGAAAGAGGCCGCGCCCCCGGGGCCGGCCGATGCCTTCGGCCGAGACGGGGTCCGGCACGGCATCGGGATCGAATCCGCTCCCCTCATCCGACACCGTCACGCGGAGGCCCTCCGCGTCCGCCTTCGCCGAGACGCGCACGACGGCGCCGGGACGGTCTCCGCTCCCGTAGAGGATCGCGTTGGCCACGGCCTCGCCGAGCGTGACCCGGAGCCTGAACGCCGTCTCGCGATCCAGATCGGCGAGGTGCCGGCACGCCACGACGACCCTCTCCACCACGGCGCGCTGGTAGCGCACGTGCGAGGGGAAAACGACGCGTATGTGCCCCGACTCGTCGACATCGAGGTTCAGATCGGGCGCTTCCGCGGGCGAGGTGTGTTTCCGCCACACGAACCCGAGTTCGGCCGCGTTGAGAGGATGGAAGAGGTAGTCGGTCCAGTCCTCGGCGAGCGCCGAACCCAGACGGTCGACCCACGCTCCGTCGATCAGCGCCACAAGCACCGAGGCGGCGCCGAACCGCCGGTGCAGGTACGGCATCGTTGCGCGCGGCTCGGCGATGTCCACCAGGATCAGATCCGTCGGGCGCACCCTGAGGGGGCGCCCGAAGAGCCCTCTCACTTCGGGAGGCGGATCGATCCCGGCGGCGGCGTCCGTGACGGCCCGGAGAATGTCCGGCCGGCTTGAGAGGACCAGGATGCGGGCCGGTGCGCCGTCCTTCATTCCGGAGCCGCGGCTCCGGTCAGGACTCGCCGAGCGCGGCCGCCCGGGACTCGGCGATCTCGAACAGCGAGTCCAGTCGGGTCAGGGCGAAGAGCCGCTGGAGATCGTCGTTCAGCCCCGCCAGCGTCAGGCGCCCTCCCGCGTCGCGGATGTGCTTGGAGAGACTGACGAGCACCCCCAGGCCGGAGGAGTCGATGTAGTCGGCCTCGGTGAAGTCGATCACGAAATCGGTGTCCCCAACCGCCAGGCGCGCGAGCACGCGCTCCTTGAATTCGCCGCGGTTGTTGATCGTGAGCTGGCCGCCCACGGCGACGAGGGTGTTGGCTCCCAACGTTTCGATCGAAAACGTCATCCTTCGCTCCCGGGTGACATGAGGGCGGTAATGCAGGCGACATCCACGATATCGGAGGCGGACGCGCCGCGGGAGAGGTCGTTCAGCGGCCGCCGCAGTCCCTGAAGGACAGGCCCCAGGGCGCGCGCTCCGGCGAGTCGCTCGAGCAGTTTGTACGCGATGTTCGCCGCGTCGAGGCCGGGGAAGACGAGCAGGTTCGCGCGGCCGGCGACCGGAGACCCGGGCGCTTTCAGCGCGGCGACGTCCGGTACGAGCGCCGCGTCGGCCTGCAGTTCGCCGTCCGCCGCGATTTCGGGGCGGCGGCGGCGGAAGAGCTCCAGCGCTTCGCGCACATGGTCGACCGCCGGCCCCGCCGCCGAGCCGAGAGTGGAGTAGGAGAGAAACGCGACGACCGGTTCGTCCCCCGCGATGGCTCGGTGCGCGTCGCAGGCCGCCGAGGCGCTCTCCGCCATCTGGACCGGGGTCGGCGCCGGGACGACCGCGGCGTCCGTAAGCGTGAGCACGCGCCCGCCGGGATCGGGAAACACCATGTAGAAGGCGGCCGAGACCGTCTCCACGCCCTCGGCCAGGCCGACGACCCGCAGCCCGGCCCGGATGACGTCGGCGGTCGCATGCACGGCGCCGGCCACGACCCCATCGAGTTCCCCCGCGGCGAGGCGATGCGCGGCATCCTCGAGGCCGCCCGGGCCGGCCCGGATCTCCACGGGGCGTACCCACCCCTCCTCCCGCAACCGGCGAATCGCGAGCGCGGTGCGGGCTTCGTCCGCCTCCGGAAAGCCGATGCGCCGCTCGAGGGCGCCGGCCCGTGCCCTCAGCCGGTCGATGAAGCCGGGTCGGGTCGGCGGCGACGTCACCTATGCATCGCGCCCGAAGGCGCGGTCCATGCGGGCCTTCACGACCGGACTCACGAAGTCGGTCACGTCTCCGCCCAGACGTCCGACTTCGCGCACCAGCGAGGAACTCAGGAACGTGTGGCGCGTCGAGGGCGCCATGAAGAGCACTTCGACTTCGGGCCAGAGCGAGCGGTTCATGAGCGCCATCTGAAACTCGTACTCGAAGTCGCTCACGGCCCGCAGCCCGCGGACGATGATCCGGGCCTGGCGGGAGCGCGCAAAATCCACGAGCAGGCCGGAGAACGACGTCGCCTCGATCCGGGGTTCGTCCGCAAACACCTCGCGGATGAGATCCACGCGCTCCTCGATCTCGAACAGTCCCGACTTGGCCTGCGTGGCCGTCTCCGCCACGGCGACGATCAGACGGTCGACGACCCCCAGACTCCGGCGCACGATGTCCTCGTGTCCGACCGTCAGCGGGTCGAACGACCCGGGATACACGGCGACGGCATTGTTCATCGAGTTCCCCGTCAGAGTGTTCGGGTTGACGCGTCGGCCGGAGCCCGGAACCGGCTGACGCAGGTGTCACCGTATTCCCTCCTCCAGTCTGCCGCCGCCGCCCATTCGGCGTCCGGACGGTGCTCGACCCACAGCTGTGAGGCGAACGGATGGGCCCGGAAGCGCTCGACCAGTCGCGCGCCGGCGGTGGACGCATACGGCGGATCCGCGAAGACCAGATCGAGAGGCGCACCCGGCCCGGCTACGTCGTCCGGTTCGTTGAGACCGTCGACCCAGGCGAGGGCATCGTCCCGCACCACCCGCGATCGGTCGGCGAGATCGAGCGTCGCGACATTGCGGCGCAGCAGCGCCACCGTCCGACGATCCGACTCGACAAAATGGACGTGGGCCGCACCGCGCGACAGCGCCTCGATGCCAAGGGCCCCGGAGCCGGCGTAGAGATCGGCGACCCGGGCCCCCTCCACATCGCCCGCGAGCGCGGAGAACCAGGCCTCCCGCACCCGCTCCGCCGTCGGACGGGTGCGCCGTCCACGGGGCGCGTCGATGAAGCGGCCGCCCAGGTCGCCCGCGATGATGCGAAGCCTCAAATGACGGGGCGCGTCAGACGAGGGATCCCGGGTAGAGGATGATCCCGCAACCCTCGCAGACGGCGAGGTGCCGCCGCGCCCGGATCTCGGCCTGTCGCTGTTTCGGTATCGCCGTATAGCACCGGCCACACGCCCCATCGACGGTGAGTTCGGCGAGCGCCGCCTGGCGCCCCCCTCCGCCCGCCGTGCGGTACAGTTGCAGTGCCCGGCGGTCCAGCCGGTCTTCCTGCGTTCTCCGGCTGGCCCCGCAGTGCTGAAGATCCCCCTCCAGGGTCGCCCGCAGCTGCTCGGCGGCGGTGCTCCGTTCGGCCAGCCGCGCGGTGGCCTCCCGCAGCTCCGCTTCCGCCGCGTTCAGCGCCCCGCGGGCGGTCTCCACATCCTGCATGGCATCGAGCTGGTCATCCTCCGCCGCCCGCAGGTTCCGGCGCGCCGTGTCCGTTTCGCTCCGAACGGCGAGATGCTGCTGCATGTTCGCCACCGCGACGGAGCGCGCCTCGAGGCGCTTGAGCGTCGCCCTGCCGGCTTCCACGGACCGGTGGAACTGCCGCACGCGTCCTTCCGCCTCCGCCGCTTCCGCGCGGATCCGTGCGACCTGCGACTCCAGCGTTTCCACGGTTTCCCGGAGTCCGGCCTCCTCCCGGCCGAGACCCTCGAGTTCATCTTCTATCTTCAGGATCCTGTGGTCGATCTCCTGAAGCGTGAGTAACTCCTCGACGATATCGCTCGCTTGCATACTCTCCCCGGCTGTCATCGCTGCGCCGTAGTCGGTTTCGGGGGGCGTCCCGGCTCCGCCGCCGGCATGAACGCCCCGGACTCGCCCGCGGCACGAAGTTCGCGCACGAGTTCCTGCTTCTCACCCAACAATCGACGCTGCTGCTCCGGCTCCGCAAGCTCGATCGCGCGGCCGATCTCCTCGATCCGTTCGCGATGCCGCCGATAGAGCAGGCGGCGCACCACGGCGTCGAAGACCCGAGCGGCGTCCGGAAGCTCCCGGTCGGACTCGCGCAGCGCCTTCGCCAAGTCCCCGGCCGCGGCGGAGGCGGATGTCCAGTCCGGAGAATCGACCCCCTCGTCCGATGCCGCCGCCAGGATCTCGAACAGCTCGCGGCCCCGCGGATCGGACATGTGGTCGGGCACGAGTCCGACGCGCACGGCCTGCCTCGTGAGCGCCGGGTCCCGAACGAGCAGGAGAAGAAAGTCGTGCTCTGTCCGCGAAGCCGGGGATTGCCCGCGACGCGGGCGTCCCGCACCGGCGGCGGGGGGACGGCGTCGAAGCCGGGAACGTTCGAGGCGCGCAATCTCATCCACGAGCGTGTCGCGCCGTATTCCCAGTCCTTCCACTGCCCGGTCCACGTAGATGTCGCGGAGCGCCGGATCGGAGACCGCCCTCAGGGTGCTGAGCAGGCCGTCCACGGCGCGGCGGCGCCCTTCCACCCGGTCGAGGTACCCTTCGCGGTGAAGGATCTGGAGCTTGCGTTCGAGGAGATCCACCGCGTCGTCCAGGAGCTGCCGGATGGCGGCCGGACCGTCCCGGCGGATGAGGGAATCGGGATCTTCGCCGGACGGGAGCGACACGACCATCGGGTGGATCCCGGCGGCGAGGAGGATGTCCCCGGTTCTGAACGTCGCGCGCAGCCCGGCGAGGTCGCTGTCGTAGAGCAGATAGGCCCGCTTCGTGTATCGGCCGATGCGGCGCGCCTGGTCCGCCGTGAACGATGTCCCCAGCCCGGCGACTGCAAAGCCGAGGCCAGCCCGGTGCAGCGCGATGACGTCCGTGAACCCTTCCGCGATCGCCGCGTGGCCCTCGCGCCGCATCGCGTGCCGGGCCCGGTTGAGTCCGTACAGCTCCTCCCCCTTGTGGAAGACGGGGGATTCCGGCGAGTTGATGTACTTGGGCGCATCGGAAGAGGCATCGAGGATGCGGCCACCGAAGCCGATCGGCCGGTCGCGCAGGTCGTGGATCGTGAACATGAGGCGCCCGCGAAAACGGTCGTACGGCTCCTCCGCCCTCTCGCTCGTCGCGAGAAGCCCGAGGTCGAGCAGCGTTCGCTCCTCGATCCCGTGGCGGGCCGCGGCCGAGCGCAACGCCCGCCACTCGTCGTCCGCGTAGCCCACCCCGAAGTCGAGCGCCTCCTCCAGTGACAGCCCGCGCCCCTGCAGATAGTCGCGCGCGCCGGCGCCGGGCGGCTCGCGCAGCCGACCCTGGAACCACTCGGCCGCGAAGGCGAGCACGCCGCGCAGCGGCGCGTGCGGATCCTCGCGGCGCTCCTCCCGGTCGGGAACCTCTATCCCGACCCTCGCGCCCACGTGACGTACCGCCTCCGGGAACTCGAACCCGAGGTGCTTCATCAGGAAGCCGAAGACGTCCCCGCCCTCCCCGCACACGAAGCACTTGAAGATCTGGCGCTGCGGGTCGACGGAGAAGTTCGGGCCGTCTCCACCGTGCAGGGGACAGGGTCCGCGGTAGCTCTTCCCGGATCGTCGAAGCTGGACGTACTCGCCCACGATCTCGAGGATGTCCGCCCGTGCCCGGATGTCCTCTACGAGGCTGTCGCTCACCACGAGCCCGCCCCCGAGCCGGAAGCTGAGCGGCCCATCATGCCGCGCACCGCGCGCAATCCGCGCTCACTCGAATTCCACGACCGTGACGCCCGTGCCCCCTTCGTTCGATTCGCCGCTTCTGAAGCGCCGGATCCGCGAATCCCCGGCGAGCAGTTGTCCGACCCTCTCGCGCAGTGCGCCCGTCCCCTTTCCGTGGATGATCCTGAGCCACGGGAGGTCTCCGACCACGGCCGCATCGACGGCCGGGTTGAGCGTCCCCTCCACCTCGTCGACGCGCAGGCCCCGGAGATCGACCTCCGTGGCGACGCTGAAATCCGGCCGGCGTGGCTCCGGTCCTCCGGCTTCGCGGACCCCGGCCGACCCGGACGAACGGCCCGCCGATGCAGAATGCGGCGTCAGCTCCCCGAGCGGTACCGTCAGCCGCAGCTCGCCCACCTCGATGACGCCGCGATCCTCCCGAATCTCGACGAGGCGCGCGGGCCGGTCGGACGCGGACCATCGCACCGCATCGCCGACCCCGACCGTTCCCTCCGCCGACGGAGGCGCGGACTCGCCCAGCGCACGAAGCGCGCCGGAAGACGCCCGCAGCGCCCGTTCGACTTCCCCTCGCGCGGCCCGCTTCGCCTCCGTGCGGCGCACCTCATCCCCCGCATCCGCCGCGGCGAATTCGGCTTCCAGGCGTGAGATCGCGGCCTCCACCCGCTCTCGCGCCTCGCGCAGCGCCGCGAGCCGCTCTGCCTCCCGTCTGCGAGCGGCGGCCCGCTCCGAGTCGGCCAGGGCGGTCTCCCTGGACGCGAGGTCGCGTTCCCGCTCGGCCGTCTTTCCCGCGCGGCGCTCGAGTTGGACCCGCAGGTCCTCGACTTCGCCCCGCTCGGTCTCGAGCCTGGCGAGGAGCGTGTCCAGCGAGACGTGCTCCGGTCCGAGCCGGTCGCGCGCATCGGCGAGGACGTCTTCCGGGACCCCCAGCCGCGCCGCGATGACGAGCGCGTAGCTGCGGCCGGGCCGGTCCCTGACCAGACGGTACGTCGGCTCGAGCCGCGTTCCATCGAACTCCAGCGAGGCGTTCACGGCCGCGGCCTTCTCGTCCGCGAGACGCTTGAGGTCGCCGAGATGCGTCGTGGCCACCGTGAGACGGGCCTGCCGAGCGAGCCGCCGCAGCGATGCCGCAGCGAGCGCGCCCCCCTCGGCCGGATCCGTGGCGCTGCCGATCTCGTCGAAGAGGACGATGTCCCGGTCGCCCGCCTCGCGCAGAATCCCGGCCAGGTTGCGCGCCTGCGCACCGAAGGTGGAGAGCGACGCTTCGATCGACTGTTCGTCGCCGATGACGGCGAAGAAGCGACGGAAGAAGGGGATCCGGCTCCCGGCGCCGAGCGGCGGGAGCACCCCGCTCTGCGAGAGCGCGGACAGCAGGCCGAGCGTCTTGAGAAACACCGTCTTTCCGCCCGCGTTCGGGCCCGACACGAGGAGGACGCGCTCGCCCCCCGAGAGGTCCAGGTCGAACGGCACCGCGCCGCCGGCATCGAGGGCGAGGAGAGGATGGCGCGCGCCGCGGATGCGGATCCCATCGGACCCCGCCTCGACGAAGGCCGGGGGCGCCGCGTCCATCTCGTCCGCGAAGAGCGCGCGGGCGCGCAGCGAGTCCAGTTCCACGAGCGCGGCGTACGAGGCGGCGAGTTCGGTCGCCCGGGCGCGCACGGCGGCGGAAAGATCCCGCAGAATCCGGTCCACCTCGCGGCCCTCGGCGAGTTCCAGTTCACGGATCTCGTTCATCGCCTCGATGGCACGCGACGGCTCGACGAACAGGGTCCGGCGGCTGGCGGAAGCGTCGTGTACGAGACCGCCCGCGATCCCCTTGCCCTCGCGGCGGACGGGGATGCAGTAGCGGCCGTTTCGCACCGTGACCGAGGCGTCGGGCACGCGCACGCGTTCCGGAAGCGAGCGGGCGTAGCGCGCAAGTTCGTCGACGAGCCGGCCGCGCCGCGTCGCGAGCGAGCGGCGGATGCGCCGAAGCTCCGGGGAGGCCCCGTCCGCGACCGCCCCCGTCGCATCGAAGGTGCGCGCGACCCGCTTCTCGAGGGCCGGCTCCCCCCACAACCGGCCCACATGCTCCGCCGGGAGTCCATCGGGATCGAGGCGCGGCGCCAGTCGCCGCACGGCGCGCGCGACGGCCATGACCTGCCCGCACGCGAGCAGTTGAGGCGGCTCCAGCGCCGCGTCCTCGATCGCGAGCCGCCGCAGAGCCCCGTCCAGCGGCGCGATCGGATCCAGCGCCCATCCGTCGCCGTCCCCGATCCGTTCGCGAAGCTCGTGCACCGCCGCGAGCGAGCGGCGCGCGGAGGCCACATCCGGCAGCGGCCGAAGTCCTTGCACCGCGGCACGGCCCGCCTCCGACACGGCGCGTTCGCCGACCGCCGCCAGCACGCGGTCGAACTCGATCACCCGGAGCGCGCGATCCACGGCGGTTATCCGGGCGGCCAGCCCATGCGGCGACCGCCGAGCACGTGAAAGTGCAGGTGCGGCACGGCCTGGCCGCCGTCGCCGCCGACATTCGTGACGACGCGGTATCCGCCGTCCAGCCCCTCCGAGTCGGCGACGGCCGCGCACGCGAGAAGGAGTTGGGTGCCGAGCGGTCCCTCCGACATCGCCGCGAGGCTCGACACGTGCGCCCGCGGGACGACGAGCACATGCACCGGCGCCTGGGGTTCGAGATCCCGGAACGCCACCCAGTCGTCCGCCTCGGCGACGATCGTCGCCCCGATCGCCCCCGAAGCGATGCCGCAGAACACGCAGTCCGTCATGTCATCCTCTCGTCGTCCGCTTCGTTTTCGTTTCCTCCAGCATGGCCGCTGCCCAGCCGACGACGACCACCGCGGCCGTCTCGAACCTCAGCGTCGCCGGGCTCAGGGAAACGGGCTCGAAACCCGCCGCCCGGCAGCGACGCCGCTCCGAATGCGTCAGGCCCCCCTCCGGCCCCACCGCGACGGTCAGCGGGGGCCCGGCACCTCCGCCCGCCGAACCACGGACGATCGCGTCTCCGAGCCGTCGCCCCCCCTCCGCGTCCGCGAGCCATCCGGCTCCCTCATGGCGGCCGAGAGCCTCCTCCGGTGCCACGGGGCTTCGCAGCCGAGGGAGCCAACCTCGTCCCGATTGCTTCAACGCCGCCCTCGCCCGGCCCTCCGCGCGCCGCAGAAAGCTCTCGGAGCGCCCGGCGTCCGCCACGGAGCGCGACCGCTCCCACTCGATCCACGCGATCGTGGCGGCGCCCAGCTCCACGACCTTCTCCACGAGCCACAGGGAACGGTCGCGGTTCGCCACGGGGGCCCAGAGGTGGAGCGGGAGCGCGGGTTCGGGCGGAACGGGAGCGAGCAGCCGGCAACTGGCGCGGCGCCGGTCCAGCGCGACGAGTTCCGCCTCCCAGCGGCTCCCGGCACCGTCGATGACCGCCAGACGACGGCCGGGGCGGAGCCGGGCGGCACGGACATGGCTCACCTCGTCGCTCGCGAGTTCGGCCCGCGCGCCGGCTTCCAGGCCCGCAAGACCGTCGGCGAAGAACGTCTGATCGCTCACGGGGGGCAACGTATCCGTCGCCGGCGGGCCATCGCCACCGACCTCGCGCGCGTCGCGGGGGCGCCTTTTCCGGCGGCGCCTCCAACCCTTATGTTCGCTCCGCCGAAGCGGCCCGCCCATTACAAGTTGTCTCGCGCGGCCTCCGGCTTCCCGGCATTTGGGCCAGCCAAGGGCGATTCAACTCGCGCGAGGGGGCTATTGAACGAAACAGAGACCGTCGAAGCCGTTTCCGGGTCCGCCGCTCCGGGCGCGGGCCCTTCCGTAGAAACCCAGTCCATCGACACGATCCGCACGCTCGCCATGGACGCCGTCCAGCGGGCCGGCTCCGGGCATCCCGGCACCGCGATGGCGCTCGCCCCCGTGGCGTACACCCTGTGGATGCGCCACATGCGGTACAGCCCGCGAGACCCCGCCTGGTTCGGTCGGGACCGGTTCGTGCTCTCCGCCGGCCACGCCGCGATCCTCCAGTATGCCGTTCTCCACCTCACCGGGTTCGACCTTCCCCTGGAGGAAATCCGCAACTTCCGGCGCGCGGGGAGTTGCACGGCCGGCCACCCCGAGTACGGCCACGTCGACGGGGTCGAGACGACGACCGGCCCGCTGGGCCAGGGCGTCGCGAACTCCGTGGGGATGGCGATCGCCGAAGCGCATCTCGCGGCGGTGTTCAACCGGCCGGGCCACTCGATCATCGATCACCGGACGTACGTGATCTGCAGCGACGGCGACCTCATGGAGGGCGTCTCGTACGAAGCCGCCTCGCTGGCCGGACACCTGGGCCTCGGCAAGCTCGTCTGGCTCTACGATGACAACAGGATCACGATCGACGGCGACGTCGATCTCGCATTTTCCGAGGATGTGCGCCGGCGATTCGAGTCGCTCGGGTGGCACGTGCAGTCCGTCGGGGACGCGAACGACCTGGCAGCGCTCGACGCGGCACTCGAAGGAGCGCGGGGCGCGGAGGACCGACCGTCGCTCATCATCGTCCGCTCGCACATCGGCTACGGCGCCCCCAACAAGCAGGACACGGCCGCCGCGCACGGCGCGCCGCTCGGCGATGAGGAGGTCCGGCTCACCAAGGAGGTGTACGGCTGGCCGGCGGAGCCTCCGTTCCTCGTTCCGGACGCCGTCCGGGGTCACATGGGCCGGCAGGTCCGACGCGGCGAAAAGCTCGCCGCGGAGTGGGGGGAGCGCTTCGAGCGATACCGCGCGGAGCACCCGGAGACGGCCGCGGAACTCGAACGCCGCATCCGGTCGGATCTGCCGGGGGCGTGGGACGAGGATCTGCCGAGCTTCGGCCCGGATGACGATCCGATCGCCACGAGGGCCGCTTCCGGCCGGATCCTGACCGCGCTGGCCCCCCGCCTCCCGGAACTCATCGGCGGGAGCGCCGACCTGTCGGGCTCGAACAACACGTTGATCGACTCGCCGAACTTCTCGAAGGACGCGCCCGAAGGCCGCAATCTGCGATGGGGCGTCCGCGAGCACGCGATGGCCTCCGTCGCGAACGGGCTCGTGCTCCACGGCGGCATTCGGCCGTACATCGCGACGTTCTTCACCTTCACCGACTACGCGCGGCCCTCGATGCGGCTCGCCGCCCTGATGGGACTGCCCAACATCTACGTGATGACGCACGACTCGATCGGGCTCGGGGCCGACGGGCCGACGCACCAGCCGATTGAGCACCTCGCCTCCTTCCGGGCGATGCCGGGCGTCGTCCTGCTGCGCCCCGCCGACCCGGAGGAGACCGTCGAGGCGTGGCGCATCGCGATCGAGCGCCGCGCGGGGCCCACGATTCTCGTGCTCACGCGCCAGAAGGTCCGTCACCTCGAGCGCGCGGCCGGCGCCGCCCGCGACGGGGTGGGACGCGGCGCCTACGTCCTCCGGCCGGAGCCCGGCCCCCTACAGGTCGTGCTGCTGGGGACCGGTTCGGAACTGCAGGTGGCCGTCGAAGCGGCGGGCGTCCTCGAGACCGGGGGGGTATCGGCACGCGTCGTCTCGTTCCCGAGCTGGGAACTGTTCCGCGCACAGCCGGCGTCGTACCGGGACGAGGTCCTTCCCCCCGGCGTTCCGCGGGTCGCGATCGAAGCCGGCGCCACCCTCGGGTGGACGGAATGGGTGGGGCCGGACGGCGCGGTCATCGGGATCGACCGCTTCGGCCAGTCCGCATCCGCGGCGGACAACTTCACGCGCTTCGGCTTCACCGCGGAGGCCCTCGTCGCGCGGGCCCTGGACACGCTCGCGGCGGAGGGACCGGCGTGAAGCTCGCCGTCGGGGCGGATCACGCGGGCGTCGGCTACAAGGACATCCTCGCTGCGGAGCTTCGCGCAGCCGGCCACGAGGTCGTCGACGTCGGCACGCACGGCACGGACTCCGTCGACTACCCCGACTTCGCCTTCGCCGTCGCCGAGCGGGTGGCGCGCGGCGACGTGGAACGCGGCATCGTCATCTGCGGCTCCGCCGTGGGCGTCTGTATCGCCGCGAACAAGGTGCCGGGAGTACGGGCGGGCGTCTGCCACGACACGTATTCGGCGACGCAGGGGGTGGATCATGACGACATGAACGTCCTCTGCATGGGGGAGCGCGTGATCGGGATCGCCCTCGCACGCGCGATCACGGACGCGTTCCTGGCGGCGGATTTCTCGGCCGAGCCGAGGCATCGACGTCGCCTGGAAAAAGTTCTGGACATCGAAGCCCGACACCTGAAATCGGACACCTGAGACACACCACGGGGAGGGGAGAAGGATGAGCGCGCTGCTTCAACTCCAGGAGCACGGCCAGAGCTACTGGCTCGACAACCTGACGCGCGGGATGCTGGTCGACGGAACGCTGGCTCGCCGGGTCGAGACCGAACGGTTGCGAGGGGTCACCTCGAACCCCGCGATCTTCCACAACGCCATCACGGGCAGCGCCCAGTACGATGAGGACATCGCCCGCTTCACGGCCGCGGGTCTCGGCGTCGAGGATGTCTACGACCGGCTCACGATCGCCGACGTCCAGGGCGCGTGCGATGTCCTGCGGGGCGTGTGGGAGGGTTCCGGCGGCGTCGACGGATACGTTTCCCTCGAGGTGTCGCCCCATCTGGCGAACGATACGGAGGGCACGGTGCGGGAGGCGCGCCGCCTCAACGATGAAGTCGCCCGCGAGAACGTCCTCATCAAGATCCCCGGGACGCCGGCCGGAGTCCCGGCCATCCGGCAGGCGCTGTTCGAGGGCGTGAACGTGAACGTGACGCTCCTCTTCTCCATCGCCGCGTACGAGGCGGTGGCGGACGCCCACACGGAGGCGCTGGAGCAGCGGCTCGAAGCGGGCCGCTCCGTCAACGGCGTCGCGTCCGTGGCCAGCTTCTTCGTGAGCCGGATCGACGGGCTGACCGACCGGAAGCTCGGGGCGCTGGCCGATGCCGCGGAAGGCGACGCCGCCCGCTGCGAGGCGCTGCTCGGCAAGGCGGCGATCGCCAACGCGAAACTCGCCTACGTCGGCTTCCAGCGGCGGCTGGCCACGGACCGCTGGGCCCGTCTCGCGGAGCTCGGCGCCCGTCCGCAACGCATGCTGTGGGCGAGCACGAGCACGAAGAACCCCGCATATTCGGACGTGATGTACGTCGAGCCCCTCATCGGCGACCTGACGGTCAACACCCTGCCGGAGAAGACGATCGACGCCTTCAGGGATCACGGGCGCGTCGCCGGCACGCTGACCGAGGACGTCGACGACGCCCGTCGCACGATGGCGGAGTTGGCCGCTGCAGGAATCGAGTTGGACGAGGTCACGGACCAACTGCTGACGGAGGGCGTCGAGAAGTTCGCCGTCCCCTTCGACCGGCTCCTCGCGAGCCTCGCGGACCGCATGGCGCGGCAGCCCGCCGCGGCGGCCGCGTCGGCGTCCGCTACGCGGTAAACGCCGCCTTGACGCGCTCCCAGAAGCTCGGGTCCTCGCCCCGACGCGGCTCGGGCGGCGCGTCCTCGACCTCCCGCAGCGACTCCAGGATGTCGCGCTGGCGTCGGGACAGTTCGCTCGGCGTCCACGTGTGGACCCGCACCAGCTGGTCCCCGTGGCCCGCCGCCCGCAAACGCGGCATCCCCTGGCCACGAAGCCTGAGAACCTGCCCCGCCTGAATCCCTGCGGGCACCTTGAGTCGGGCCTGTCCCAGGATCGTCGGCACGTCGAGTTCGTCGCCCAGCGCCGCCTGGGAGAACGTGACCGGCAGGTCGAGGACGAGGTCATCGCCCCTGCGCTCGAAGCGGTCGTGCGGCTCGACCTCCACCTGCACGATGAGGTCCCCCGCAGGCCCGCCGCGCGGACCCGCGTTGCCGCGCCCGCGCAGCTTCAGGTAATCGTCGGACGAAATACCCGCGGGAATCTCGATGTCGACGGATCGGTCGACCCGCACGCGTCCCGCTCGCCGGCAGTCCCGGCACTCATCCGCGATCCAGGTGCCCTCTCCGCCGCACGCGGAACAGGGGCGCACGGAGACGAACTGTCCCAGCATCGAGCGCTGGACCATGCGAAGCTCGCCGGAGCCCTGGCACGTCCCGCACGTCGAAGCCGTGCTTCCGGGCTCGGCGCCCGTCGCGTCGCAGCGCTCGCACCGATCCAGAGCGGAGACGCGGAGGGAGCGCCGGGCCCCCTTCGCCGCCTCTTCCAGCGTGATCGTGACGGAGACCTTGAGGGTCGAGCCACGCCGCGGCTGGTTCGGGGATCTCGCGTCTCCGAACAGGTCGCCGAAACCGCCGCCTCCGAAGCCGCCGCCTCCGAACTCCCGCATGAACACGTCGAACGCGTCGGAGAAGTTGTTGAATCCGGAAAACGGCGCCTCGCCTCCGCCGCCGCGCCGCACACCGGCTTCGCCGTACTGGTCGTACAGCTGCCGCTTGCCCGGGTCGCGGAGCACTTCCCACGCCTCCGTCACCTCCTTGAACCGCTCCTCCGCGTCGGACGCGGAATTGCGGTCCGGATGGTACTCCATGGCGAGGCGCCGGTAGGCCCGCTTCAGCTCGTCCGCGCCGGCATCGCGCGAGACGCCGAGCAGTTCGTAGTAGTCGCGGTGTCCGCTCACGGCATCAGCCGCGTGAGAAGATCGGAGGTCCAGTCGACGATGGAGACGACCTTGTCGTACGGCATGCGCGTCGGCCCGATCACGCCGACCGTGCCCTGAAGGCTGCCGACCGCATAGTTGGCCGTAACGATGGTCAGATCCTCGAGTTCCGGCTGGCCGTGCTCGGCGCCGATCGTCACATGCGGACCGTCCGAGCCGCCCCGCTCCCCGAGCACGGAGGCGAGCAACTCCCGGCGCTCCGTGAGGAGCAGGAGTTCGCGCAGGCGCGCGCTCGTCGTGAACTCCGGCTGTTCGGTCAGCGCCGCGGCGCTCCCGAGGTGGATCTCGCGCTCGCGGCGGGCCCACTCGAAGATGTCCGGACCGCTGTGAACGAAGATGTTCATCAATTCCTCGGCGCCGCGGTTGCTGAAACTCAGGTCGCCCAATCGTTCGCGCAGCGTCGCCTGAATCTCCGAGATGGCGCTGCCCGCCAGCCGTTCGTTCAGCGCCTGCGACACCGCCTGGAGCGTCTCCCGCGGTACGCGCGTCGTCACGTCCACGTACACGGTGCGCACCACGCCGGACTCGATGGTGAACACCAGGAGCACCTTCTCGCTCGAAAGCGGCACGAGTTCGAGACGCTCGAGCGTGGCCGTGGCGAGCGTCGGACCCACGGCAAGGCCGAGTTCCCCCGTCAGGAGGCTGAGGACGCGCGCCGCCTTGCCCATGAGGTCCTCCACACCGCCGGCGTCCGCATCCCCCAGCTCGCGTTCGATCTTGGCCTGATCCCGCTTGCGGATGCTGCCCCAGCGCATGAGCGCATCGACGTAGTACCGGTATGCGAGGTCCGTCGGAAGCCTTCCGGCGGAAGTGTAGGGGTGCGTAAGGAGACCCTTGCTCTCGAGATCCGCCATGGTGTTGCGGATCGTCGCGGGCGACACGCCGAGCGCGTACTCCTTCCCGATCCTTCGGGAGCCGGCCGGTGCAGCCGTGCGGACGAAGGAGTCGATGACCGCCGCGAGGACGGCCCGTTCGCGCTCTGTCAGTGTTGGCAGGGTCATGCTCTCTCAGCCCCGGCGAGTTCGGCGGCGATCGTATCCAGGCGGAGCCAGCCTTCGATCGTCGCCGTCCAGCGTCCGCCCCGCTCCTCCATCCACCCGGCCTCGACCCAATCGTCGAGGCGGAGTCCGTTCGACGAGATCTCCTGTACAAAGTCGGGCGTCAGTCCGCGATTCGTACGAAGACCCAGCCAGATCCGTTCCAGTTCCTCTTCTTCCGGCCCCACGCGTTCCCAGCCTTCGAGCGGGCCGAGGCCCTCCCGCAGCGCGCGTTCATACCGGTCCCAGCGGAAGACGTTCCAACTGCGGATCGGCGGGAGAAATCCATGCGCGGACGGGCCGAGGGCAAGATACGACGTTCGGTTCCAGTACGACCAGTTGTGGCGGCACTGCGCGCCCGGACGGGCGAAATTCGACACCTCGTACTGTTCATACCCGGCCGCGCGCAGGTCGCGCGACAGGAGTCGATACTCCTCCGCGTAGCGCTTCTCGTCCGGCGCTCCGACCCGGCCCAGTCGGATCCACTCGGCCAACGGCGTGCGCGGCTCCACGGTCAGGCCGTAGAGACTGAGGTGGGACACG
The DNA here is from genome assembly GCA_009840115.1 of Gemmatimonadales bacterium. Classification (GTDB taxonomy): domain Bacteria; phylum Gemmatimonadota; class Gemmatimonadetes; order Palauibacterales; family Palauibacteraceae; genus Palauibacter; species Palauibacter irciniicola. The sequence continues at coordinate 84,984 of VXOJ01000010.1, forward strand.
TCGAGGGCCGCCGCCGCTGCCACCTCCGCCCCGAGATCCCGCTTCACTTCCGGAGGGAGGCCGAAGATGAGGTCCACGCTCACGCTTTCGAATCCGGCATCCCTGGCCTCCGCCACGGCCTCCGTGGCCCGGCGCCGGTCGTGAAGCCGGCCCAGCCACGTCAGAACCCCATCGTCCAGCGCCTGGACGCCGAGACTCAGCCGGGTCACGCCCGTCGCCCGCCAGCTCGCACCCAGACGCACGTCGAAGGATGCGGGGTTCGCCTCGGCCGTCCATTCGGTGTGCGCGGGGTCGATCCGGAACCAGGCGGAGATTCGCGAGGCCAGCCCGTCCATCCCGGCGGGCCCCATGAGCGACGGCGTCCCGCCTCCCACGAAAATCGTATCCAGCGTCTCCCCCCGATCCCACCCGTTGCGCTCGAACCACCAGGCGAGTTCGGCCTCGATCGCAGCGAGCCAGCGGGACACCGGCGGCGCCGACGCCCGCTGGACGGAGAAATCGCAGTAGTGGCAGCGATGCGCGCAGAACGGAAAATGCACATACAGGGAGCTTGGCGGGCACTCGCCGGACATCAGCGGCCGCCCCGCCGCCGGACGGCGGCGAAGCTCCCTCCCGGCCGGCGCTCGACCCAACCTTCGAGTTCCAGCCGCCCGAGTCCGCCAAGCACTTTCGTGACGGGCATCTCGAGACCGACGGCCAGTTCGTCCGGCGAGCGCGGTCCCCGCGACAGCGCTCCGAGCAGACGCCGATCACCGGAGGATCCGTCGACCGCCGGGGCGGGTCCTTCTTCCGACGGTGGCGGCGGCTCGAGGCACAGCCAGCCCAGGGCATCGAACACGTCCTGTACGCCGGCCACGAGCCCGGCGCCCTGGCGCAGCAGACGAAGGCACCCGGCGGCTCCCGGATCATCGATCCGCCCGGGCACCGCGAGTACTTCGCGACCCAGGTCGAGGGCATGGTCCGCCGTGTTCAGGGCCCCGCTCCTCCCGCCCGCCTCCACGACGATGACGCCGCGGGCGAGGGCCGCGATCACCCGGTTGCGGCGCGGAAACGCGGAACGCGTCGGCGGCGCCCCCGGCTCGAACTCGCTCAGCAGGATGCCGTGCGAACGCATCCTCCGGTACAGGTCCCGGTTTTCCGCCGGGTATTCTCGGTCGAGCCCGGTTCCGAGAACTCCGATGGTCTGCCCGCCCGCGTCGAGGGCGCCGGCGTGGGCCGCCGCATCGATGCCGCGCGCCATGCCGCTGACCACCGTCCAGCCCCAGCGTCCGAGTTCCCTTCCCAGGGCATATGCCGTGCGCAGCCCGTAGGACGACGCGGCGCGCGTGCCCACGACCGCGATCATCCGCTCGGAGTCCGGCGTCCCGGGGCCACGCTCGAAGAGAACCGGTGGCGGATCGGGGAGATGGCGCAGCCCCGCGGAATATGCGGCCTCCCCACAGTCCGTATAGCCCGCCACGCGCAGCCCCCTGTTACGCGCTTCACGCAGCAGCGACCGCGCCGCGCGCAGGTCGTCCGGCGCGGCCCGGCGCAGCGTTTCGAGCGCCGCCGACGCCCCGCCGTGGCGGTCGACCAGGCGCCGGACGGTACGCAGACCGATGCCGGGGGCGCGGGCCAGGACGACGAGCGCCGCCAACTCCCCATCGTCCGTCGCAGAGCGCCGCACGGCACGCGTCTCCGTCACGGGCGCCACGCTTCGCTGCTTCCGCACGGATCCGCTTCGGCATCGCCCGCCGCAGCCTCCGTCTCCCTCTGCACGCGCGCCCACAGCCCCTCGAGCGCGCGGTCGAGGCCGGCCCCGCTCACGGCCGAGACCGTGAACTGGCCCCAGCTCCCCGGGGCTTCGACCGACACCGGCGGTCGGGCCACCTCGGGATCCAGGTCGGCCTTCGTCAGGAGCACGCAGTGAGATATGCCGGCGAGCGCCGCGTCGTGCGCCCGCAGTTCCTCGCGCAGCAGATCGTACGTCGCCTGCGGATCCTCGTCGTCCACCGGCACGAGGAGCGCGAGGGTGCGCGTGCGCTCGATGTGCCGAAGGAACTGCGTGCCCAGACCGCGCCCCTCGTGCGCCCCTTCGATGATGCCCGGGATGTCCGCCATCACGAACGAGCGGTGCCCGCTCAACCCCACGACTCCAAGGTTGGGCGTCAGCGTGGTGAAGGGATAATCCGCGATCCGGGGTCTCGCCGCCGTCACGCGGGCGAGGAGCGTCGATTTGCCCGCGTTGGGCTCCCCCACCAGGCCCACGTCGGCGATGAGCTTGAGTTCGAGTTCGATGTGCCGCTCCTCCCCCCACTCCCCGGGTTCCCATTCGCGCGGCGTCTGTCGCGTGGGCGAAGCGAAGCTCGCGTTGCCTCTCCCTCCGCGGCCGCCCCGGGCCACGACGAGTTCATCGCCCTCCTCGAGCAGTTCCCCGACCCGCTCCCCCGTCTCGACATCGCGCACGAGCGTCCCGAGAGGTACGGGGAGCCGCAGATCCTCCCCCGAGGCCCCGTCGCGGTTCTTCCCCTCCCCGTGACCCGCGCGCCCGGCCTTGTAGTGCTCGCGGTACGAGTAGTCGAGCAGCGTGTCGAGCCGGCGATCCGCCACGAGGATCACGCCACCGCCGTTTCCGCCACGGCCGCCGGCGGGCCCGCCGCGGGGCACCCCCCTCTCGCGCCGGAAGGCGACGGCGCCCGCGCCGCCCGCCCGGGGGGTTATACACCTCTCCGAGCCCACGGGACGGTGGGGAGTGGGGGGGTGGGGGGGGGGGGGGGGTAAAAGTAGGGGGGGGGG